>JBGCDA010000079.1:0-58689 GCA_045104985.1 Flavobacteriales bacterium
ATGATCCTAGATGGTAAAATGGATCAGTACCCAGAGGCTGCCTTTAACCTTAAAGGAACCATAGAAGAGGTAGAGGAAGCTGGTAAGAAAATGTTAGCAGAAGCTCAAGCATAAGACTTATGAAATTAGAAATACTTACACCAGAAACTAAGTTATTCTTAGGAGAGGCATCTTACGTGCAGATTCCTGGATCTGACGGACAATTAGGAGTTCTAGATAATCATGCCCCATTGATTACTTCATTAGGTGCAGGAAGCATTAGAATAAAAGCTGAAGGCACTCCTGAAGAAGTTAAAGAAGAGCGATTAGGTAGTGCTGTAGATTGTGACTACTTATTCGAAGTAAATGGTGGAACAGTAGAAATTTTAAATAATAACGTAGTTATTCTGGCAGAATAGAATATTATAGTTATAAAAAATTAGAAAAGGGTATTGCTCAGTGCAATACCCTTTTTTTTGAACTCTATTTAATACTCAATTAAAGGTTTTAAAGTGTACATGTGCAGATCTGGTTTCAGAAAAGAAAAAATTGATCATTTCAATATAGGGTTTTAGAGTGAAATAAGGTGTTGAAGTATTACCCATTAGTAATAATCGTGTGAGAAGAGAAAACCACCTTCAAGTAAGATATTGAAGGTGGTTTAAAACACTGCCGATTAAATATTTATTTAACTATAATCCTTTTTGTTAGAAGCCCCATCTTCATGACATAAACTCCACTGGCTAGATGACTGATTTGAACACTGTTTTTGCCAGAATTCAAGTTTTCAGAAAGAATAAGCTTGCCTTCTAGATTGAAGATTTCTAATTGATGAGAATTGTCCCCATCTGCTTGAACAATTACATGATCTGAGGCAGGGTTCGGGTAAAATACGAACTGCGAAGCTGGGTTTTTCTCATCTATGCTTGAGATAGTAAGATCCATGACTTCTGAATAGTTAGAACAACCTATTTCAGAATAGCCAATTACCTGATATTCACCATTCTCTAACGGTTCGAAGCTATTGGCTTCGATTCCTGAAATCAGCTCTCCATTAAAGTACCATTGAAAAGTCATTGCACCAGTGGCTGTAAGTACGCCATTCTCAAAGCTCAGTTCAACTTCAGGAAGGGCATGCAATGCCACCACCATTTCGTCTTGAGCGACACATCCGTTTGCTGCAGTGGCAGTTAAGACCAATACTTCTTCTTCCGTTAGGAAATATTCAGTTTGATTTTCTTGACCAACATTCCATTCCAGCATTCCATCACCCGATCCATTTAAGATAATTCCATCACCAGGACAAACGAACATATCCTGACCAGCATCTACAAAGGGAAGCTCCAGCGCGGTTATGCTTAATAATTCTGTTGTTACGCAACCAAAGCTATTAGTAGCTATTGCTTCCAGAGTTAAGTTGTTACTCACAATGATAGAACTATTGTTAGAATAATTATCTGACCAAGTTATGTCTTCATCAGAAATAGCATTCAAGAGGTATTCCGAACCTGCGCAGACTTCGGTATCCAAAGGCATATCGATAGCGGGATTGGCATGAACTGTTGCCATAAAGCTAGTTTGTGTTTGGCATTCGTTCGCTCCAATAGCAGTGAATGTAAACTCCTGAGAATCTTCTGGGAATACTTGCTGGTCTATTTCATAATCATCATTCCAACTTCCGGAAGCTCCATCATGAATAATCTCTAGGATGACTCCTTGACCTTGACAAATAGCCACATCACTTAGTTCTGAAATGACCGGAAGTTCCTTTATTTCAATAAAGACTTCATCTGAAGCCACGCATGAGAACTCGTTAGTAGCTTCAAAAGTATAACCCATACTTTCCTCTGGAGTGAATTGTACTCCATCAATTACTTGTTGGTTCCAGTTTCCAATGACTCCGTTGTGTGTGGCATTCAATGATGTAGCTTCTCCAAAACAGATTGAAATATCCTCCCCAGCATTAACTATAGGTAATGGATGAACAACAATATCTATGGTTTGTGAAGATTCACAACCATGAATAGAAGTGACGGTTACCGTAGCTTCTTCAGTGGCTTGAGGAGCGTATGATGACCCATTTGTTACACCATTGCTCCATATCACGGAACTTTCATTACTATTCGCGTTCAACAAAACGTTCTGGCCGAGACAAAGGCTGTAATCACTTACTTCTTCGAGATCAGCCACTGGATAAACCGTAAGGTCTAGATTCGCATTTATTATACAGCCATTAGCGTTTATAGCTGTGACAGTTAGAGAAGCACTCTGTTCTGGATACCAAGTGGTTCCGTTATCCACTCCATTATTCCAGCTTACTTCTGCATTACTAATAGCATTTTGTATAAATTCATCTCCTGGACAAATAACGACTTCTGATTCCAAACTCAACTCTGGTGTTGGCATAAGATTGAGGTTTAGGATTACTTCACCATCGCTATAACCATCGTTTGCTTTGACAGTGAGTTCAGTGGAGGTGTGTTCAGTATTCAAAACATCAATTGTAGCAATGAATTCACCATCCCCGAAACCTGGGATGACCTCCAAAGAATTTATGTCCACTAGGTTATTTTCTGATTCTGCGCTAAATGTGAATTCTTCATGCTCGGGATCTTCTACATTGAAATGAAAGCTAAAGCTCTCCGCGTCAGCACATTGTTCTACCTCTAGAGTTTCTGTGAAAATTTCAGGCTGATTATTACCAATTAATTTAGCCATTCCTATATTCATACCACTCGGGAAATTCATACCTTCAATACTATTAGAGTTACCACTTATTGTGCTGATTACATACAGACTTTCACTTTGAAAGTGAAGATAAGTACTAGAACCCAAGTTATTACCTGTACCGTAACCATCAATGTCTCCATTGGCTGTCATCACAGGCAGAATTATGTTATTACCTGGTTTAGTGATCTCTTCTCCAGATATAGTTATGTTATCTTCAAATCTCATGGAAGGCATCATCATTCCATCACCAACCATTCCAATTCCTGTAAACCAGGTATTTTCTTCAGATTGAGGAGCGATCACATTGTAGGTAGTTCCGTTCGTATCAATAATCAAACAGGTGGCGTTATATGAGTTCAGACGCGGATACTCATCACCTTCTTGTGTAATAAACATGTCTCCATGTTGCATCCCAACCCATACCTTTCCATCATCAGATACTTTCATTTCCACTGGATCCATATAAACATTTAGTGCAGTCCCAAATGAATGATTTGTCCATAGAGTATTTCCATCAGAATCCATTTTTATAATTACAACACCAGGTATTCCATGAGGAGCTGTATAACTCGTTCCATCTTCTAATTCATAGTTCTCCACGAAAGTGGTAGCTGTGTAGAGATTACCTTCAGAGTCTATTTCTAATTCTTTGGTATAGTTTGAATTAATTCCGCCAATGGATTTTACCCAAAGGAAGTTTCCATCAGTATCTATTTCTGCAATGAAGCCATCAGACCATCCGTCTGTACTAGTTTTTTGAATAGTATCGAAATCACAATCTCCACGAAAAGTGCCAGCTACGTATATTCTGCCGTCATCAGAAAACTGTATGGCATATACTTCGTCTATCACACTTCCTCCAAACACTTTTAGCCATAAAGGATTGCCGTTAGCATCGTTCTTAGATACATAGGCGTCTCTATTCCCTCCAGGTATTGTTCCAGTTGAGCTGCCAAAAATGTTCGTATTTCTATTGGTGCTGCCTCCAGCAAAAATATTACCTGTATTATCCTGTGAGGCGCACAAGGTACTGACATGGTCAACATACTGTTCATCGGTGGGTGGGCTTGCAAAATTTACATCTGAGATAACGCCATTAGTATCTAATTTGGCGTAGAATCCATGTCTCCAACCTCCTTGATATGGAAGAGCAGGAGTAGATATAGTTTCATTGCCTAATGTGTAATTCTGTGCAAATGCAATGCTACCATAGAGGTCTCCTGAAATGAGAAATTTTTGATCAGAGCCTAGTTCTGAAGAATTGATGTTTAGAATGAATGATCCCGAGCCGTAGCCTTCGGTCCAAACTGGGATTTGTGAGAAAGCAGAGAGTACGCTTATACACGCTGCCATAATAAGGGTGATTTTTTTTGACATTATATGAAGTATTGGTTCAGCTAGGTTTACCGCTACTTGCATTCGATAGTTAAAGAAATTTAGTGAAGTAGGAC
The DNA here is from genome assembly GCA_045104985.1 of Flavobacteriales bacterium. Classification (GTDB taxonomy): domain Bacteria; phylum Bacteroidota; class Bacteroidia; order Flavobacteriales_D; family Sanyastnellaceae; genus ASP10-05a. Next base: position 4,161 of record JBGCDA010000079.1, read on the forward strand.
TTTATTAAAGTAAATGCCATTTATAAAGTGGGGAGCTTATTCTCCAGCGAATGTCGATATTTCTCGCTAACCGGTAAATCTATTCCGTGAATACAAACTTCTCCAGTTCGAAAAGACTCAATATTCATAGGGTTTACCGTATACGATCTATGGATACGAATGAATCCATAATGTTCCAGTCGTTGAGTTAGCTTCTTTAAGGTAAGCGGAAGGAGGTATTTCTTTTCTTCCGTGTGCATAAAGGTATAATTATCATTAGCTTCCACATATAGAATGTCAGTATGTTTGATCCTAGTGAAACCATGGTTATACTTTATAAATAAATATTCATCTAGCTTGTCGTAAGGCCTATTTTGCTGTTTTACCGCATTCAGAGCGATTTGGAGTTGAGCCAAGATCTGGTTTTCATTGAAAGGCTTAAGGACATAGCCTGAAGGGTGGGTATAAAGGAGTCGTTCCATGGTCGATTCCTCAGAATGAGCTGTAATGTAAATAAAGGGAGTTCCAAATTTGCTTTGCAATAGATGAGCGAGTTCAATACCATCCATTCTTCCCTTAAGTCGAATATCCAATAACGCCATATCGATATCCTGATCTTGTTTTAAAAACTCAATCGCTTCATCTGCAGAAGAGGCTAATCCTGCGATCTCATATTTGGCTTTTTCTAATATTTCTTGCAGATGGTCTGCAATCAAGGATTCATCTTCTATAATTAAAATTCTATTCATGATTCTGAATTTTTAATATTAAACAAGATAGAGATTTCCATTCCAGGTAACTCTCCTATCTCATAAGTAGCCTTTATTTGACGGCTAAAGGATTTTACTATTTTCCAACCGAATGACTGATCAAGTCGAGAAATTAGTTCTTCATTGGTAATGCACCCATTGTCCTTAACTATTAGAGCATAATCATTTTTCGAGGAAACTAAACTGACATTGATATGCATTTCCCCATCAATTGGTTTGGCATGTTTCAGGCTATTGGTTACCAATTCGTTAACTATGAGTCCAATGGGTAGGGTAACTTCAATGGGAAATTTCACATTTTCTATATTTAGATCTATAGCACAATTTTCCCTTCCTGAAGCAGAAGATAAGGTTCTCACCAGATCATTAAGGTACTCTCTAAGATTAATACCTTTTTGTTCTTCACCAACCTGCAACTTCTCATGCAATAAAGCAATGTTACCGACTCTATCCACGCATGCTTGAAGAGCGGATCTTGCTTGAGGATCATCCACATGATCAATTTGCATGCTCAACATACTGCTGATTACTTGAAGGTTATTCTTAATACGATGATGGGCTTCACTTAATAAGGTTGTCTGTTGATCTATAAGGCGAGTGTTGAGTTTGTTTCGCTCCTCTAAGAGATGACTTTGAATGGTCCTGTTTCTGTAACGCTGATAGATGAACAAGGAAAGAATTATACTCACTGCACTAAAGCCGATCCAAAGGTTTCGTTGTGAAGTTTTTTTTTCTTTTTCCAATTCAACTTTTTCAACATCCAACTTGCTTAACGTCAATTCTTTTTCCTTCTTTTCTAGTTCATATTTAGACTCTATGTCAGCTACCAGAGCCTCCCGCTCTTTAGTGAATAGAGAGTCTTTAGTATGAACGTATAATTTGTAGTATCCTAAAGCCTCATTATCTTTTCCTTTTTTAGAAAGAACCTCAGAAAGCGTTTCATAACAATACATAAGTCTTTCTGGAAGTTGATGGTACTCTGCCAAGGTGATGCTTTTTCGACTGTGTTGCTCCGCAAGATCTAGTTTTCCAAGTTCTTTATACACTGTAGCTAGACTGTTTTGAGCTGTTATGATAGATTCATTGCTACCCCCTTGCATATTAAGCGTTTGGATAACGTTCAAGTAAATGCTCTCGGCTTTGTCAAAATCGCCTTGTGACACCAAAATTTTAGCTCGATTGGAGTTGGCCATAGCTTCACCAATTGGATTTCCTAATTGTCGATAAATATTAGCAGCACGAAAATAGCAGGAATGCGAAGAGTCAATAAGTTCAAGATAACTCGTTATAATTCCAACGTTTACCAATGTCCCGGCAACACCCGAGCTGTCACCTAGAGCTAGATCTGCCTTCAAAGAGGCATTGAAATATTCTAGAGCCTTATCGTAATTAGAACGACTAAACTCTAGAATACCAAGGTTACTATGCACCAAAGAAAGACCCTCTTGATCTGAGAGTTCTCTAAAAATTTTCCGCGCCTTGACATTGTTTAAATAGGCACTATCATACTTACCTAACAAATCGAAGGCAATAGCTTTGATTGCCAGCAACTTCCCTTCTTTATTCTTCCAGTCGTTTTGTAGAGTCTTATCAAGTAAAGGATAAATGATCTTCAAACTACTATCAGGATAACGCTGAGATAGAATATGAAGTGAATCGATTTGATCATCCAATTCTTCGAAGTCTTGTGCCTGGAGATCAATGCTGAGCTCTATCAGTACAAGACTGAAAAATAGACATACTTTGCTATTTTTTATAAATGTCATTCTCTGAAATCAATAATAGTAAAATCAAAGGAATGAAAGGATAAGCTTTGGTGAATGAGATTAATTTTAGGGTGAAGAGGAAATCTATAAGGGTGAATCTTTATTCGAGTTGCATTAGATCATATCTCAGGGCCACCCTTTATTTTGCTTTATGACTTAATGATCTTTACTATTCTCAGTTACTCAATTTAGTGGCCTATATTCTGTTTTAAGAAGACTTGTTTAGGGAGATCCAGAATTATTATAGTCAGACCCATCTTTAGGCAGGCCTGACTATAATTTTGTAGCTAATAAACGAATAATCTGTGACAAAGATCTTATACGTTAGGAGTGTTTTTCACATGTTAGTTTCAAAAGCTCTAAACCTCGAGCGTTCATTTTTCCCATGTCACTTTTAGCTCCAAAGAGCCACATAAAAAATGATTCGATGAGACCAGAATCCAGCTTAAAGTCTTGAGTTACCATAGTCTGATTTTCCGATTTAGAGAAAGTGTATAAAAAAGTAGGATTCGCTTTAAATGGTTTTTGTATATCACATTCCATACGAATCATTTCCAAGGGTTTGATCTCTTTTATTTCTTGATAACCTAGATCTTTTCCATTGTTGCCTTCCCAATGAAATTGGGCACCCACTTGTCCGTCATTTCCTTTAACCTTGGTTTTTTGGGAAGGATCTGCCTCATAAAAAGGAGACCACTCCGGGAACTTTTCAAGGTAAACAACTTTGTTAAATACAGTGGAAATATCACCATCTATAAACACGCTTTTTTGAATGTGAATGTGCTTTAGTTCACTTGCTTTGTAAAACCCTATTCCTAAAAACAGAATTAGTGCGCTTGCTATTATTATAAGTATCATCTTTTTCATTTTTTTTAAAGTTTAGTGTTCCATAGGAATAATGTTTCGAACTTCTACAGTGCCTCCCATTTTAAGAATGGGACTGTCTTTAGCCATTTCTACAGCTTCATCTAGAGAGTTGGCTTTAACAATCATCTGACCACTTATAATCATATTACCAATAACTGACATTCCATCTTTTACAGTGGAATCAGGAGAAATTTGTTTTCCTTCAAAACCTAATTGATGAGTGCTTTCTAATTTTTCTTTGATGGCAATGTTTCCTATGAAACTTCCCCAATCTTCTCTCATTTGATTGATTTGCTCAGGAGTTGGTTGGAATTCGGTATTAGGGTTGTACCTAAAAACCATCATAAATACTTGTTCGTTTTTCATTTCTTTTCTTTTTAGTGTTAAACAATGCCCCAAAATTACAGTGGGCTAAACACATAAAACTTTGCCTATGACAAGAAATGATAGTGGACTTATTTTTCTAAGCCAAGTTTTCTAAATACAAGGAGATGAAGAAATATTATGGTAGGGGGAGCGAATGCAGGAATGAAACAAAAAGGAAATTCTGCTAAAACCTCTACTCCTTGAACACCATTATCTATGCTGATTTTAGTGAAAATAATAGCCATAGCAGATGTGATGAGAATATCTAAAAGGCCAAATGTATTCCAGAAGTAGGTGAGGCGTCTAGCATATGATTTTTCTAAACGGATAGCCCTGGCTACAAAAACACTTGTGATGGCAGTTAAAACATCACCTATACCAGCCACAAGTGCAAAGGGAGGAGGAAGTAGATCAAAGAACAAAAGTATGAGGAAAGTACTACCTATAAGTCGGAACAGGTGAATTCCTACTAATTCTTCAAGTCTAAGAATGGCATTTGCCCTCTTACAAGCCTTGGTGCTAAAGATAAAGGTTATGAAAATAGCGAAAGGCAACGTAGTAGTAAGAACTATTTTTGGTGGGAGCATTACATCATCAAAAAAACCATTGAGGCTAGCTAAGGCTACCGAACTTAGATAAATGGCGTAGAAGACTAGAACCATTTCAAACCCTCGTTTAATTTCACCTTTTCTAGCCAGCTGGGCTACCATTACTATAGGAAACGTAAAAGCTAAGAGAAATACTAATGAGAATATAAAGGGAACTTGGTTTGAAAACATAACTGATCTTATAAAGTGATTTCTTTTCTAATTCTACTCAGAGAAGTATCTGTGATACCTAAATAAGTAGCTATGTGTTTTAGAGGCACGTTTTGAACTATGGAAGGTTTTTCCTGAATTAAGTTTAAATACCTTTCTTTAGCTTGATCAGCTATCACAGAAATTGAATGGTTTTTCAATTCAAAGTAGTTGTTCACTAATCTGGTTCTTCCGACTTCTCTAAAAGACTCTATTCTGAATAATTTCATAAAGTTATTGAAGTTTATCTTCCAACATCTTCCGCTTGTAATTGCCTGAATTGACTCTCTACATGGTTTTTTAAGGAAGTAAGAGTACCAATCTATTACGATATCATTTTGAATAAAGAATTTTGTGGTGATATCATTCCCATCTAAATCTATTGTGTACGAGCGCAAATAACCAGATTCTAGAAAGTAATAGTAATTAGCCACTCTATCCTTTTCTATGAGTAAGTCATTTTTCTTAAACTCTACTTCCTCAAATTGACTTAATATTAATTCTAAATCGTTCGAATTAAAGTTTTCTGGTTTAAATATGTTACTTAAAAAATGTGCTTCTTCCATTTTAGATTATTACGATATTCAACTGAAGCTAAATTTTCATAACTAATTTAACTCGGCTATTACCAAAAGCACAGTCGAGGGTGGAGTAAATGTATGAGTTTAAAATTAAATTAAGTAGAGCCAGTTCGTCCTTAGCTGAAAGATTTCTGATTCCGTGAGGGATTATTCCTCAACAATCCATAATAATTTCTAGACAAAAAAGTAAGTGGGAGTATTTAATCTAATGTGGATCCATAAAATCTGGATTAGTAATGAACTCTTCATCTGTGAGCGTCATTAAAAATGCCTTTAAAGCTTGCTTCTCTAAATCACTCAAAGTAAGGCCTCCAGTGGTGTATTTCATAAAAGGATCTATAGTAGTGCTGGGTACGCCTCCACTATCGTAATGGTCTATGACTTCATCTAGAGTTTGGAAACGGCCATCGTGCATGTAAGGGGCTGTGTAGGCCAGATTTCTAAGACTTGGTGTTTTAAACAGTCCCATTTCTATGGGATTTCCGCTGATTCCACCGTAGCCTAAATCTGTAAAGACTGAATCTAATCCATTATTATGAGGCAGAAAATCTGTGAATTGCATATTCCCAAAGCCGTGGCAGTGAAAACAATCTGCTCCGCCTTGGCCGTCATTTACATTGGCAGTGTCACCACCTTCTCTTACAAAAAGATCAAGCCCTAGCTCTTCTAGTGGTGTTAGATCATACTGTCCTAGTCTGTACTTATCATAATCAGATCCAGCAGAAATCATGGTTCTGAGAAACTGTGCTATAGCTTTAGCTACTTTTTCTTTAGTAATTTCTGTGCCTCCGAAAGCATCTCTGAATTTATTCGGATAAAAGTTGTCTTCGTTCAGTTTGGCTATAGCGTCTGGCCAAGACTGATTCATTTCTAACGGGTGAGGAATGGGTTCTAAAATCTGCTCTTCTAGGGTTAGTGCCCTTCCATCCCAGAAATAATCTTGTGCCCAGCCTAAATTAAATAATGGCATAGTATGACGCGGGCCTGGTAATCCCTGGGTGCCGATAGAGAATTGTGCAGGATCAGAAAACGCATGTTCGGGAAAATGGCAGCCTCCACATGAAAGTGTGTTGTCTTCACTGAGCTTCTTTTCCCAAAACAAATGTCTTCCAAGGTCTATTCCTTCTACCGTGAGCGGATTATCTGCAGGAATATCCATCTGTGGAAAAAAGGGTGGAATATCTAGCTCATAAGGTGTGGCGCTGCCCACATCTACACAGTTGTTTTCATTATCGAATCCTTTTTTGCATTGCAACGCGAAAACTGCTACTACTGAGAATAATATGATAAGAGGTTTATTCAATTTAAAGGTTGAAATTTAGGGTTATTAATAAACTCATAATCTGTAAGGGTCTTTAAAAAAGCCAGTAGTGCAGATTTTTCAGCAGCTGACAAGTTTAAAGGTACAACTAAATGTGACTTATTGGTATGATTCTCTCCGCCAGAAATAAAATGTTCTAATACTTGATCTAAAGTTTCTATGCTGCCATTATGCATGTATGGTGCAGTTAATTCAACGTTTCGGAGAGATGGTGTTTTCATTTTGCCTTTGTCACTTTCATCGTTGGTTATTCGGAATCTCCCTTCATCTTCGTATTCTTCATAGAGCCCAATGTTATGATAATTACCATCTGTAAAGTTATGGCCATCATGGCAGGTACTACAGTTGAGTTCAGAGCCAAAGAATAATGACCTGCCCAGTTCTTCATGAGAAGTAAGTTGAGCCTGCCCGAGCAAAAAGTGGTCATACTTGCTGTTTCCCGTTATCATAGTGCGTTCAAAACTGGCTATGGCTCGGGTCACCACATACATATCTATATTCCTGTTGTAGGCCGTTTGGCTGAGTGAATTTAGTAAAGGGTCCGCCTTTAAATCGGCCTCTATGATGTTCACATCATGGTCGAATTCATTCGGATCCCCTATAGGAGAAAGCACTTGAATTTCTAGGTTAGGTACGCCTCCTTCTACAAATAATCGGGACTGATAAGCCACATTTCCTAGAGTAGGCGCATTTCTATGACTAAGTCGGCCTTCTATTCCTTCAGAGACGTTTAGCTGATCTGTAAATGAGGCTTCCTGGAGGTGGCATGAAGCGCAAGAAAGGGAATTATCCCTGCTGAGTCTAGTATCATAAAATAATCTTCGGCCTAGCTCTATACGTTTTTCAGTAAGTGCGTTATCTTCAGGGAATATCACAGGCGGAAAATGGTCTGGTAATTCTAAACTAATAGGCCTGTCTATGTCTTCTCCATGAACTGAATTTGCTTTCTTACAAGAGTAAACTAATAGAAAAATGAGTGCTATGGTTATGGTTAATCTCACTCTAGAGAAAAACAGGCATTAAAATTATCTGTAAACTGCTGTGCTAAGTCAAAATCGCCACCAGTGTGTGTTTCTCCATCTTCTCTTATGTCTATGTCATGAGCAGAATTTAAAAGGGTTTCCATAGCCAGGGTAAATGTAATTGTTGAAGTGTCGTTTTCTAGCGTTGCAATGTTTAGGGGGTAATCATGAGGCGTATAAAACTCATCAGCTCCAGCATGAAAAGAGAAAGGATAAAGATAACCTGGGGAAGTGGTACCTAAAGTGTCTGCCTTGCCATCAAACTTGGTAAAGATGTACCCTGTATTCCAACTCCAGTGCATGCCCTGTGCTCCCTGCACACTTAATGGATGAGAGTTAGACCAGCTACTCGGATCGTAATCTACATTGTATTCAGGAGGAACCCCTGTGTGAAATAAAAGCGAGGTATAGTTCTCACCTGCGGGAACGTCAAATTCTAATTCTACCATGCCATCCCCCAGAGCTAATAATTCTATTTCAGATAAGTCGGCCTCACCTGTTTCTCCAATGAGTTTTAAATTGGAGATGAAAGCTTTAAAGTTGAATTGTAAAAGTTCATTTCCATAATGATCCTGATATTCTGCGCCATCTTCTACTGGCTCACCATTCCACTGTGGTATAAATTTAACCAGCACCTTAGAGGTAGGTGCTGCCACACACTCTTCCGTTTCATCATCCTCACAGCTAAAAAGTGCTAGTGAAAGTGCCAATATCAGTAAGAGTTTAGACCAATTTTTCATGCCTTTAAAGTTAGAGTTAAACCCCTACGAATTCATAGCATTAGTATAAATTCATAGAGGGTGTTATTTTGGTTTATGGTTAATCTACTAAATCGAATGCGCCAGCTAGGTTGGTAGCGAGTGCACCATTTACTTGAGTGCCTCCATGAGATGTTCCCACGGTGCTCAAATCTATATTTTCGAAAATATCTTCAATATCCACAGTTAGTGCTATTTCATTGGAATTGTTTTCGCCACTTTGGTGCACTTCCACCTCTACCGCTCTGCTCAGGGCATCTGTGGCTACATGCATTGAAACTGCGCTATCTGGCGTGCCATCTGCATCTGTATCTGCCATACACTCTACTTTTACGAACTTATATCCAGCATCTGGGTTCCAGCCCCAGTGCATAGAGGCATCGTTTAATGGAGCATCTGCCACTATAGGATCCTGATGATTCACCACATCATTTAACCCGAGCAGCATGTGAAGTTCATGAATATGGTCCAATTCAGTTTCTCCTATAGTAAAAGTGTTATTTGAAGCACCGGCATCTAAAAGTAAAAATGCTTCTATAGATTCCATGTTTTCAGCATCATCATGAAGGACAAAATCCGAAAGGTAAAATCTAATTTCATCGAAAGAAACTGCTATACCGTTTATGGTATATACCTCGTCATACTGAAAAGGAGCATCTGCCGCATTGAATTCGAAGTCTAGGGATAATGATTTCTCTGCGATAACTGCAGGCTCACATTGAGTTTCATCATCATCCTTCTCACAAGAGGAGAAGAATATAGCACTAAGAAATGCTAGAGCGGTAAGTCTTAAAAAATTGTTCATCTGTTTTTTATTTTGTCTTTAATAGGTAATTAAGCCCTACTTGTACACTGTGTTTTGAGGGCAGTATTATGAGTGATTCTATACGCTGGTTAACGGGCGCGGCATACATGCCATAAACCTCTATGTTTCCAAAGGTGAAGTCTGCGCGAAGGACTGCAGAATTAATAGTGCGTTCTGTGCCCTCATATATTTTTTCACCTTCCTCATCCATCCATTGTTTCTCGTGCTGGATTCCAGAAGAAATAGAAAAACTAAACTGATCTTTATTCCACCTGTAAGCCACCATGGCTAGTGCCATGTAAGAATCACCAAACTTAAACTCGCTCAAGTTTGCTGTGTTCCTTTTATACAGTTGGGAGAGGACTAACCCTAAGTTTTCAGTGCCTATGTAAGACTCCGATCCTAGGAGGAAATCATAACTTCCAGAACCAGGCTGAAAGTCGTAATCTAATAATTCATTCTGATACCTGGCGGTGGTGTTTCCTAAAGGGAATTTAACCCCAGCCCTGAGGTTAGTCATGAACTTAATGGTATTCTCTGACTTAGGCAGAAAAGGTCTGTATTCTACAAAACCTATAGGGTCTCCTATGCCTGAGCTCAGTTCTCTCACATCACCATTTTGAGTTCTAACATTAGCTTTATATGGCATAATGCCAAATAAGGCCAGTCTGTTAGACAACCTGTACCGAGCTCTGAGCTCTATGGTGTTAAAGGATTCTTCCAATAAATCTGTAGAGTAAAGCCCATTTAAGTGACCTAAATGTTTAAGACCAGAAGGGATTTCTCCACTGAGCAGTCGCTGGTTATAATGTAATCCGATGGTATGCTTGAAGTCATTCGGTCTTATTCTGCTAGAAGCAGAACAGATATCACAAGCCTGAGTGATAGAAAATGAGCATACCATTAGAAACAAGAGTAAACTCCGTTTCATAAACGTATTTTAAATATTTATGCTATTGATTTTTCTGGTGCTTCTAAGCTAAGAGGCACACTTTAGAGGTGCATAACCATAAAAGATTCATGCATGCCTTATTTAAGCTTTAGGCCCTAGGAGGATGATCTATGGAATTAGAAATTCCTGAGCAGAGATTAAATGAAGGACATTGCACTTTTTCTGTAAGGTTAATCTTAGTAACGTTGTGCTTAAAGCTAGATTCAGCTTTAAACCAGTTCAGTACTTCTAGAGTAGGAAGTGCAGAAGCATCTTCTTTATGGGAAGACTGGTCTGCCTTAGAAAGCTCCTCACTTAACTGACAAGACCCTTTACAACAAGAATCCTTTACATCTTTTTCTACACATAACTCTGTAACTATGTAATCATAATTGTACTCGAAGTGCGCTACTATAAAACTGTTTAGCGAGAGGCCGAACACGATACCAGTAACTAATATGAGTGAAATGAGTTTCATCTGCGTTGCAAAAGTAAACTAGTATTACTGAACAAAACATGACTTCAATCACTTTTCGGAAAAATAGATTTAATCTGATTTTCAAGTGGTTTCTGAGGTGATTCACACGTAACACTATGGTCTACTCCTTTTATTCCGCTAATAATCTTTGGTTCTGTGCAACTAAAACGGACACTCTCCGTATTCTTAAATCTAATCATTCTTGATTAAATGAAAATGAAAACACTATCTATTTGCTCAGCAGTTATGCTGGCATTAGGCTGGGCATCTTCTGCTCATTCTCAAACCAGGTCTATTTCCGAAGATTTTGATGGAGACGGATATCTGTCTTACGAACATGGAGGCACAGACTGTAACGATTTAAATTTTAGAATAAATCCTGGGGCTACTCCTACTGCTAAAGGCACAGACAGAAACTGTAATGGCATAGTCGATTACCAGGAAGTAGTGTTTAAGTATGGAGACATTAACAGATCAGAACGCATAGACTGTACAGATCTCAGATTACTTCTTTTAGAGTTCGGAACTAATGAGGCCTCAGCGGCCGACATCAATCACGATAATAAAGTAGATGGCAAGGATTTATCCAACATGCTTGATACTCATAAAACATTGACCTACGGTTTTTAGGTCGATATACCCTAATCCAGATTTCTACTTCGGTAGATTGGATTAACATTAAACACTTTCTAAACGCACTGTTAGAAAGTACTGACTAAAATTGCCTAATACTAACTTGAAAATTGCCAAATTTGGGGAGCCTTGCGCTCCCTATTTTTGATATATAAAAGTGGTGCTGGAAGCGGTAAAACATATACCCTAACCAGAGAATATTTAAAGCTCGCTTTAAAATCAGAATCTCCCCATGCTTATAAACGTATTCTAGCAGTAACTTTTACTAAGAAGGCTGCTAGAGAAATGAAATCCAGAATTCTGGAGTGGCTCAGAGAAATTTCAGAATCAGAATCTCCAGAAGAGAACGATAAGGTGAAGGAAATTCTAAATGCCGTGGGTGTTTCTGCCTTAGCGTTGCAACGCAGAGCTGAACTCATGCACGAGCATATTCTACACCATTACTCAGATTTTTCAGTTCAGACCATAGATAGTTTCGTTCATAGAATCATCAAGTCATTTTCTAGAGATTTAAAGCTGAGTACTGATTTCGAGGTGGAAATGGATGTAGAAAAAGTCATTACCGAAGTGGTGAGTGACCAACTCAGGGAGATGGGAGAAAATCAAAACCTCTCAGACACACTGCAGAATTTTCTAGCGTTCCAGCTAGAAGAAGAAAAATCTACGCGGCTTAAAACAGAGCTGGTGAGTTTCTTCCAGAATAATACTGACGAAAAAGCTACTGCCAGCTTGGGGCGCCTATCTGCCAAGTCGTTTGAAGACTTTAAACAGGTGAGAAATGCCATAGACCAGCGTGCGAAACAGCTTAAAAAAGAAATCCTTCAGAGGCAAGAACAGCTAGTGTCTAAGTCTAATCCTTTGCTAGATGATGTAACCACTCATCTCAGAAACTGGATCATTCAAGACAACTTTGATAAGCTAGTAGATTATGGAAAAACTCCACTCACCTGCTTAAAAAAAGAAAATATTTTTACAGGAAAGAAGCTTTCTAGTTCTTCAGACCATCAGCATGTAAATGATGAGGTTTTAGGGCTAATGTCAGAATTAATTCCTCTATTAGATGAGTATAGTGTAGTGTCTAAGTTGGTGAAAAATTGCTATTTGCTGGCTCTTATTCAAGATTATAAAAAGAGATTCGAAGTATATAAGCAAGAAAACAACACCATTTTAATTTCAGATTTTACTCAGATTATTCAAAATGTGGTCAAGGATAATCCTGCGCCATTTATCTATGAGAGGCTAGGTGAACGCTATAAATATTACCTCATAGATGAGTTTCAGGATACTTCTTTAACCCAATGGCAGAATTTCCTGCCGCTCATATCACACACGCTGGCTAATGGAAACATGGCTATGATAGTAGGAGACAGTAAGCAGGCCATTTACCGCTGGCGAAACGGAGATTTCAAGCTATTTGCCACGCTTCCAGAAATGACTTATGAGCCAGATGATTTTTTATCTAAAGAGTCTGAGGCACAACTGAAAAGAGCCGCTCAAGTAGAGAATCTATCTAGAAATTTTAGATCTTCATCTGAAGTGGTAGAATTTAATAATGCGTTTTTTAAAGGGTTTGATTCGGAGCTATCTGCCACGGGTAAGGCCATGTATGCTGGCATGCAGCAGACTCCAGTTATAGATAAAAGTGATGGCTATGTGGAGGTGCAGCTCTTCGGGAAAAAAAGTGATGAGGATGAAAACGAAAAGTTTTTAGCAAGAATTCTAGGCATCATCCAACAGGCTGAGCGCAGAAATTTTGATTTAGGAGATATAGCTATTCTTACTAGAAAGAATAAAAAACTAGCTGAGATAGCCACATTTTTAAACCAGCATAATGTGCAAACTAGCTCACAAGAAGGGCTGCTGCTAAAAAACAATTTGAAGGTGAGATTGGCCATGGGCTTGCTTCAGGCGGTGGCTTTCCCTCAAGATGATTCTAACAATACACAGCTGTTTACTTTACTAGAAATCTGGGGTGAGAATGAGCCAGATTTACTGCTTCATCCGTCTTTTCTGGACTTATATACCACGCCTCAGAAAAGAACTCATTCTAAGATTAAGATTTGGGAATATCTGAAAGGCTTAATGGGTAAGGTAGATGTAGAGGCATGGAGTCGTCTTTCTGCATTTGACGCATTGCAGCGCATAATAGCCTACCTCAAACTAAATGAGCAGCCAGATGATTATCTAGAAACGCTGCTAGATGTAACATTTCATGCAGCCAGAAGAGGGCATAACTCTATTAAGGAATTCATAGAATACTGGCAGGATAATGAGAAGCTGAGTTTAAGCACAGCAGAAGATAAGCACAGTGTAAAGCTAATGACCGTGCACAAATCTAAAGGACTAGAGTTTCCTGTGGTGATATATGCTGAACCTTTCTCTCAAGGAATGCCTGGCCAGATATGGTATGATTTGGATGGATTAGACACACCACTGGAGTATGCGCTTTATAAGGATGGTGGCTTTTTCAGTGAAAGGAATAAAAAACATCAAGCACTTGATGAGAAGTACAGTTTGATTAAAGCGACTGCAGAACATGAGGCTTCCGAGAAATTTTTAGATGGGTTAAATATTCTCTATGTGGCGTTAACTAGAGCCAGTCAAAATTTATTTGTAATAGGCCTAGATGCCAATGATAAATTGAAAACACCCACTTTAGAAGTGTTTAAAAATGTGTTTGGACATGATTTAGATTCGGAGGTTTTCACATCTGGAAAGCTCACCAATAAGAGCGTTAGAAAGGTAGAATTAGTGGAAGAGGTAGAAACTATTTCTGGTTCCTTAAAAACCTATGATTGGAAAAAAAGACTGGCATTTAGGTTCAGTAACCAGCCGCTTAACGAGGATTCGGATAGCTTAACTGAACGCCAACTAGGAATTGCCATTCATAAGATGCTATCTGAGATAAAAATCACAGATAGCTGGGGTGCCACTTTAGAAGAATTGAAAGAACACCTGGCTGATGAAGAATTAATGAGTGGTCTTAAAAAACTGAGCACTAATGAAGAATGGAAACGGTGGTTTAATGAGCCTCTAAAGGTCTTTAATGAACGCCACTTAATAGATTCTGAAGGAAATGAGTACATTCCAGACAGAGTAATGGAATTTACGAATGAAGTGGTGGTGGTAGACTATAAAACAGGCGTACCAGATGTGAAACATGCAGACCAAGTGAGCAATTATGTGTCGCTGCTTTCAGAATTGTTTACTCAGCCTGTCTCTGGTAGGTTGGTTTATTTGAGAGAGGGTAGGATCGTTGAGGTTTAGGCCATTCTACTCTTTAACAAACCTTTCGGAATAACTCCTCCCATCTTTGGAGGTAACTTTCGCTACATATACCCCTGATGATAAGCCTTCTATGTTTAACCTGTGGGAGTTCCCGTTAAGATTAATTTGTAATACCTCTTCTCCTATCTGGGAGAACACAGAGACAGAAGCGAGCTGATTAGTGCTTACTAGGGTTATGTGTTCTGAAGCTGGGTTTGGGTAAATTTCTAAATTGGTAGCAAATGCTTCGTTCTCCGATACGCTCAGTACTTCACTGTCAGAGAGCATGGTGCCACCTGTTTGTCCATTGGCTTTTTCGTAGGCGAGAAGTTTATATAAATAGTCTGACGATTGACTAGGCCAAATTTTACTGCCATTATTATAACCTGGATCGTATGAACTTCCGCTTGAGCTTATATTTCCTAATCCATCGGAATATGCTTTTGACCCAAAATCAACTTCTGGAGACCAGAACAATGAATAAATGTACTGCTGTAATAGTTGTTCATTTCCACTAATGATATAGCCTTCCTCGAATGAATAATTTAGATCATATGCCTTCATAAATTGATCGCTTGAAGAATAGTCGTAATCGAAAACATTGTATCCATTTCTATATTGAATTACTCTCTCATCTTCAATAATATCGTACTTAAAACTAAAAGAGGAACCATCGGAGCTAAGAGGGATTCTATTTAGATATTCGTACTCTTCACGGGTATAAATGATATTTTGAATAGAGATGTCTGTTTGATAGCTAACTGAAGTAGACACTGGCACAAAATTCTCATTTAAGGTAGAGCTATATTGAGAAATTGAAATAGTATCAGTGCTAAGAATGTTGTAAGTAACTACTACCGAATCTTCAGAGGTTAGAACTTCAGTTACCGTTTGCTTTTTGAGGCCACTTGAACTATAGCCACTGTAGTCTGGCTGTCCCGGAGAATCAGTAGAGCTTCTTGAGTATTCATGGAACAGAAACGTGTCACCTACTTCAAAGTCATAAACACTATGAAAATCGGGTAACGCAGTGCCTAGCTCTCTTTCTTCGATTCCTTTCAGGACATATTCATCATTACCAGCCAGGTCAGGAAAACTTAGTAATCCGTGATTTTTACTGAGCTCAATAATTTGACCTCCACTCAGATAAATAAACTTTATGGAGTCTAATTCTCCAAATACGAGTTGCTCAGTTTCTTCTGTAATTAAAGCATTTATACCCTCAGAGAACTGCCATGTACTTAGAATTGGTTCTTGAGGTTTTAATGTAAAATTCATAACGCTATCAGAAAATACCCAGTCTTCCCCATTAGTCATAACCTCTAAACCTAAATACTGAGGCTGATTGCGCTCCCAAGTCAACCCACCTCCTTCGAAAAAGCCAATAGAATATAAGTTACTTTCAACATCTGAGTCAATACATGAATCACATGGAGCTATCACTCTATTCAAATAAAAAACCGAGTCACCTTCTATGACATGGGTAGAATCTACTTTAATAGAATGAGTAATAACCTCCGTATCTCCTAAAGAATAATTAAACTGCTCCGTAGAATTAATAGGAGCCCAGTTCTGAGCGTGAGACACTGTGAGAAAGAAAAGAAGGGTAAAAGAGAGTAGTGTTGATTTCATTGGTAGAGTAGGATTCGGTACCTAAAGTACAACAACTTCTCGTTTAACCCTAAAAATCAATGACTCACACGTATAAAATTCAGAAATTGTAGAAGACCAGTCTACATGAAAATGCAGAAAGCCTGCGTATATTAGACTCAGCTACTTTGCTAAATAAACATTTAGCTAGAAAGCAAGTTAACAGCAAAAAGAAAGGGAGACGCTCAGCGACTCCCTTTTTTAATGGTCTATTTAGTAAAACAGTTCTTAACCTAATAGCTTAATGAACTATTCCTTTGTGTCTTCTTTCGCTAGATACAGAAAGCTTTTTTCTACCTTTTCTTCTTCTATCACTAAGCACTCTTCTACCTGTAGCTGTAGACATTCTCTTTTTGAAACCGTGCTTGTTTCTTCTCTTTCTATTACTTGGTTGAAATGTTCTTTTCATAACTTCTTGTATTAACCCATTTTTAAACGGGAGCGCAAAGATAAATTGTTTTTTTCTTTCTCACAATTTTTAGTTCAAATTAATTAGCACCTAAAAATTAGAAGATTTTTCGCTTTAAACTGCCTAACTACAAGGCTTCTTAATCACGAAAGTACTTCTTTTACTCCCATGGCTGGCTAAAAGTTATAGTCAAATCAGATAGTTAGAAGCATTACATAAAAAGTGGTAAACATTTTTTAGCGTCTCTCATACGCAATACTTTTGCCTAAAAATTAAGTTCCCTATGGCCGAAAAAGAAAAGGACGAAGAGAAAAAGAAAGTAACCAAAGAGTCCTGGAAAAAATCCAGAAGAATTTTTGCCTATCTGAAGCCTCACAGAGGAATGATTTCTCTGACTCTTTTATTACTCAGTATTTCTGCAGTGCTTACACTGGTTATTACTGGTATTTTAGGTCAGATAGCTGGAACAGATACCATGAGCGACTGCGACTGCCCATCAGATATGCCTTCTGCGTCCTCTTTTATGGCAGAGGCCATGTCATACTTTGGTTTTCAACCGCCAGAAGGTCAGTTGGCACCATGGGTATATCTACTTTTCGGACTACTGGCTATTCAGAGTGGTATTTCATTTTTAAGGGTTTATGTGACTGCACAGTTTTCGGAAAAAGCCATTCTTTCACTTAGGAAGGACACGTTTAATAAGGTGATTAACATGCCTATGCAGTTCTTTAATGAACGTAAAGTGGGTGATTTGAACTCTAGAATCTCCTCAGACATTACCACTATTCAGGAGACCATTTCTCTAACTGTAATAGAACTGCTCAGGCAGTTGCTTATGATTCTTATGGGAGTAGTGGTCTTATTTTTTGTTTCTACTAGACTCACACTCATTATGCTGGCGGTAGTGCCTATCATTACCATACTAGCGGTAGTGTTCGGGAGATACATTAAAGGGCTGGGTAAAACCACTCAGGATGCTGTGGCAGAGAGTAACACTATAGTTCAGGAGTCGCTCACAGGCATCATTAGTGTAAAATCATTTGCTAACGAGGCCTTCGAGACTAACCGCTATCTTAAAGCCATAAATCAGGTGCGTAAAAACGCCATGAAAGGAGCCATAGGCCGTGGATTACTTTCTACCTTCATAGTGTTTTTTATGTTTGGAGCCATAGGTGTGGTTATTATCCAAGGGGCGGCACTTAAGGGCACGGAAGGTTTCGCTAATGAGAATTTTCTAGCCTTCATATTACTCACAGGAATCATAGGTGGTTCTATAGCAGGTATTGCATTTCAGTTTGGCGCGTTGCAACGCGGAATCGGATCCATAGAATCTGTAATGGACATCATAGACCTAGATACTGAGGATGTGGTTTTAAAAGATACCAAAGTCAAAGAGAGTCTTACAGGAGCTTTAGAATTTAATAATGTAGATTTTACGTACCCTTCGCGTCCAGATGTGCAGGTGCTGAAAAAGGTAGATTTTTCTGTGAAAAAGGGAGAACAAGTAGCTCTGGTAGGTTCTTCAGGATCGGGGAAGAGTACTATCATCTCTTTATTGCAACGCTTCTATGAACCCACTTCAGGAGAAATAAGATTCAATGGCAAACCCACTTCAGAAATAGGACTGAAGGAGCTCAGAAATCAAATGGCTCTGGTGCCTCAAGAGGTGATTTTATTCGGTGGAACCATAGGGGAAAACATAGCCTATGGTAAACCTGGAGCCAGCCAAGAAGAAATTACAGAAGCTGCTAGAAAAGCCAATGCGCTGAACTTTATAAAGCAGTTTCCAGAAGGGTTTGATACCATGGTGGGAGAGCGAGGAGTACAGCTTTCTGGAGGACAAAGGCAGCGAATAGCTATAGCTAGAGCTGTGCTTAAAAGCCCTGAAATACTTATCCTAGATGAAGCTACCAGCTCTCTAGATTCTGAGAGCGAGCGACTAGTTCAGGATGCCTTAGACCGCCTAATGGAGAACAGAACCAGTATTATTATAGCCCACAGATTATCTACCATTAGAAATGCTAACAAGATCTTAGTACTCTCGGAAGGTGAGATTAAAGAAGAAGGAACTCACGAGGAGCTGCTGGCTAAAGAAGATGGCATTTATCAGCACCTCACAGAGCTGCAGATGGAGGTTTAAATTCTAGTTTGTAATTCATGGTTTGATAGTTTATCTCTTCGAAGATATAGTTCTTCTTAGGCTTTGCTTTGTAAGTGATTGTTTTTTAGTTTGTATTTCCAAAAAAATCATATTCAAAGGAGTCTATATTCTTTAGTCCTTCTTTTTTAATAATTGCGATTGAGCTGATACTATTAAGCGGTGCAAATGTATTAATGATCGAAGACTTTAAATTGAACTTATACCCATACTCAGAACTTTCTGCATTCGAATATATACTCCTAGTCAAATAACCGTCCTGTCCGACTTGAATTTCTAGCTCAGTAAGATTATAACACTTGTTATTTATAATAATAGCCATAACTTCCTGCTCAGGATCATTTTCCCTCCAAGGCAGCGATTTGAATCTTACAAAGATTTTGGCCACAATAGGGTTTCGATTTTTTATGTGTGGTGAAGCTATGTAGTAGCAGCCATAATTAAAATCGTCATCTTGTTCAAAGCTGGCTTGCCTTAAGGAATTACATCTGCCAGAAGTAAACCTCTGATTTTCTAAAAGCTTTTCTAGCGGAGGAATGACAAAATCCTTTCGGGCTTGGCTAGTAATCGTGTCCTCTCCAATTATCAAATTTGCCTGAAAGCTATTGAACATAGAAAGCTCCTTAGAGACTGTGGCATAGGTCATGGTATCTGTTGTGATAATGACATCATGAGCCGTTTCATCTTTCTGAGGTAGGTCGCCACACGAAAGGGTAATGCTGGCCAGTGTCAGTATTTTTAATAAAGTATGAAACATCTGTTCCAAATTTAAGAGATTTAAATCTACCATGCTGAATGCAGATGGTTGTAACTCGGCATTGCCGAATCTCTTCAGGTGACAGAATTTTGAACAATGAACTGAAAACTGAAAACCGCGCACCTGTAGATAGGCATGGCATAAAAACCGCCAACTGATAAGAAACGCTAACAGAGAAAGATTCACCCCACTTCCGTACTTTTGTCCCATGAAGAAAAAAGCCCTAGTTACTGGAATTACTGGCCAAGACGGAGCCTATTTAGCTGAACTCTTACTAGAGAAAGGTTATGAAGTTCATGGATTAAAAAGAAGATCTTCTCTATTTAATACAGATAGAATTGACCATTTGTATAAAGACCAGCATGAAAAAGAGGTGAATTTATTTCTTCATTATGGAGACCTCACAGATTCTACTAACCTCATTAGGCTAGTTCAGGAAATAGAACCAGATGAAATTTATAACCTAGCAGCCATGAGTCATGTGCAGGTATCTTTCGATATGCCTGAATATACTGCCAATGCAGATGCTACCGGTGCCTTAAGACTTTTAGAAGCCATAAGAATCTGTAAGTTAGAGAATAAAACACGGTTTTACCAAGCTTCTACTTCTGAGCTATACGGAAAGGTGCAGGAAATTCCACAGTCGGAGACTACACCTTTTTATCCTAGAAGTCCTTATGGCGTGGCAAAGCTTTACGCGTTTTGGATCACTAAGAATTACAGGGAGGCTTATGGATATTATGCCTGTAATGGAATTTTGTTCAATCACGAGTCGCCACTGAGAGGAGAAACCTTCGTAACACGAAAAATTACCCGTGCAGCGGCTAAAATTAAATTAGGACTGCAGGAGAAGATATATCTAGGGAACCTAGATGCTAAAAGAGATTGGGGTCATGCTAAAGATTATGTAGAAGGCATGTGGAGAATGCTGCAGCAGGATACGGCAGATGATTATGTGCTGGCCACAGGAGTAATGGTAACGGTAAGAGAATTTGTAGAAAAGGCATTTCATAGAGCGGGCATAGAACTCCGATGGGAAGGAAGCCAAGAAAATGAAAAGGGGATAGATGCTAAAACTGGAAAAACCCTAGTAGAAGTAGATCCTAAATATTTCAGACCAGCAGAGGTGGAATTATTAGTAGGAGATGCTACTAAGGCAAAAAACGAATTAGGCTGGACACCTACTTACACATTACAGCAGTTAGTAGAAGAAATGGTAGACGAAGACATAAAGCTTTTTGAAAGAGATCAGTACCTACTAAAAGGTGGGCATGACGTCATGAGTTATGATGAGTAGCTAAGGGATTCGAAATTTGAGATTCGAAGTTAAAAGGTGCTGAATACTGCCGAAGAAGAAAGTGGTGCCCTAAGTATTTATCGAAGTGTCTTAGCTGCCCTGTACAGAATTTTATTTTGGCCAAAATTTAGTTCATCTGAGTTGGGTCAGAATTGTTAAGAATGAGCCTTCCAGTAAGAGTGATTTCATTTCCCAGGTTTAGATTTTTTACTTCAAACCCTTTTAATTGAATTATTTCATGTAATTCATTATTCAATCTATTTCCACAGTGTAAATTATTCAAAGTATTCATAGTTAGTAAATTGTAGGTAGTGCCTAACTTGGTATAGAATCCAGTTAACGATATAAGTTGTCCATGTAGTGATGAAGCTCTATTCCCAAAGATAGGTTTTGTGTAGTGTGCATCGATACTCTTTGAATAAACCTCCTCATATTCTACATCTGATAAATCATCCCAAGTAATTTCTATAGGTTCTTCGGTCTCTGAAATTAGGCAGAGTGAAAACGATGATAATACTATAAGCATAGCATACTACATGCGCATGCTAATAAACTGAAGGCTTAGCGAATGATCCAAGTCTTTTGGTCAGTGACTAATTCACTTTGAATGCGCACTACATAAACTCCCTTGGCTAACTCAGCTCCTGAAACCGGAAAACGGTGTTCCCCTTGAGTAAGGTCTCCAGAAAAAATGGATGAAATTAGTCTTCCTGTGCTTGAGTAGATTTCTATTTTGCAGTCAGTTAAGCGTTGCAACGCGAAAAACTCTAACTGAGAATCTGCTCCAGTAGGGTTAGGGTATAGAGAAAGCTCTAGCTCTAATGGGTTTATTTCTCCCACATTTACTTGTGCTGCAGTGCCTATATTTATGTTATCTAGATATACATTGTTCCCACCAAAATTTTGAAATCTAAATTTTACTCTGAATGAAGAGCTTATATAGTTCTGATCATCTATTATGATTTCATGACTGGCCCATTCGTCTGGTCCATTTGGAGCAAAGCTATCTGAAGTGGGTGTAGCAGTAGGCAAATCAGTAAACCCTCTATGTATAGAACGTTGAGACCATGTGAAACCACAGTCGTTAGAAATGTAACATCTTAACCGATCATCAGAAGGCTGTAATGTAGTGGCGAAGGCATATCTATAGTTGATCACAATTTCAGAAGCACCTGTAAAATCCATGGTAGCACTTACCAGTTCATCTTCATCATTTTCTAGGTTATTTAAATTTTGAATAGTAGCAGATGTTAAGCCAGAGAATGAAGCATTATTCGTCAATTCCCAGTTGGCGGACTGAGAATTTCCTATAGATTCCCAAGTGTCATTAGCTTCTATGTTTTCTAGAGAGGCTTCCCACCCTTCTATAAATGGGAGGTTTATTTCAGAATTATCTAAAACTGTAATAAAATTAGTTTTAGATTCAGTGATTTCTGTATTCCCGTCAGAAATAGTCAGGGTTACGGTATAATCTCCTGAGCTGGTGTAGTTGTGTGACGGGTTAGTAAGGTCAGTGCCTTCTATTACTGTTCCATCTCCAAAATCCCAGACATAAAATGCAGGATCATTATAGCTTTGGTCTATGAAATTAACCGGTGTGCCTGAACAAACAAACTGCTGCTCTGCGGTAAAATCTGCTACACATAGCACAGGATTTCCGGTCACACCTGTGGCAGTTAAATTTTCGTCTTGCCATAAGTTAAAGCGTTCTGCCGTGAGTGAGTTTAAGGCTGCTCTCATTCTTAAAGACTGCTCAGTGGTAAACATGTTAGAACAATAAGAGTACTCCATGTAATTTTGAACATTATCTAGACCTCCACAGGACTGACCATTAGGCACGCAACTGGTCCAGCCCACCGTGTTAGGAGTATCGTTTACATTATCTCCAGACTGGCAGTTAGAAGCCAATCCTGGCTCGTTAGTGCCTCCCCATGTGTGCCTTAGGTTTAACCAGTGCCCTACTTCATGTGTGAGCGTTCTGCTTCGGTTCTCATTACTAGTTCCTATTCTTCCTGTGTAGTCATATCTTAAAACAATTCCATCTATGAGCTGACCAAAAAATCCATTAACTGATCCAGGTAAAAACGTATACCCTGCTGCTCCACCTGCGCTATTACATACCCAAACATTTAGATACATGTCTCTAGGCCAACGACTCACGTCTTTCATGTCACTATCACCATCATAAGTAGACTCGTCTTGTACTCTTAATATACCGTTTGTACAGTTTCCATTAGGGTCTAACTGTGCTAGTTTAAATCTAATGTTGGTATCTCCTATAATACCTTGGAACTGCTCTACTACATCTGCTGTGTCTGCATTTTCTTTATTAAAGTCTCTATTAAGTACCTCCATGGCATCATGAACCTGTGCATCACTAATATTTTCAGGACCATTATTATGGATAATGTGAAAAACCACGGGGATTAAATATTCAGGCCCATCACTTCCCGATCTACTCTGTAGAAATTCTGCTGTTTCTCGCTCTAATTCTTCATCCGCTTCACTCATTCTGTGCTGTAGATCTGGATATTTCATTAGTAGCATATCTAATGCATTATAAGTACGGCACTTAGGTAATTCTTGAGAATAAGTAGCTGACGAAAATAGCAGTAGAACTGAGAGAATGACTAAATTATGGAAGTATTTCATAAATCGGATTGTGGTCAAATGTAATATCTTAATAGGTGTTAATTATTACATTTGAATTCTAAGTTACCCGAACATGAAATTCAAAACTCTTCTGTCTCTATTATTCCTTGTTTTTTCACATTCGGTGTTTTCTCAACAGTCTGAGAATATCAAAATATTGGCCCACTGGGATCAAGCAGATATTCCTTTTAACGGATCTGCCAAGTATAATGATGTTTTAGGATTCACGGTTAATGGTGAAGAATTTGGTGCCATAGGTTCTACAATGGGGACTCATATTTTTCATTTGCCACAGAATAATGAGCTGAAAGAGGTGGGCTATTTCCCGGGAGCGTTTCAGGAGTTTGTAGTGCATAGAGATTTCGCATTTTTTGAAGGTTACTTATATGCAGTCTGCGACCAAGGGTCTAGCTCATTACAAGTTATAGATGTGAGTAACCTTCCTTCTAGTGCAGAGATGGTTTTAGATGATGACTCTCTGGTAGTAACTGCACATAACGTTACTGTAGATGAATATGGTGAAAAACTTTATTTATCTGGAGTCAGAGGTGAAGTAGGAGTAAACGACTCTATTGTCAGTTATCCTTTATTGGTGTTTGATCTTTCTGTAACTCCTCAGAATCCTGAGTTAATTTATGATTTAAGAGAGATTCCTGAAATAGAGTATGTGCATGATGTGTATGCTAGAAGAGATACTGTTTTTCTAAACGCGGCTAATCAAGGGTTTTTTGCTTTCGATTTTCAGAATGGTTCTGATCCACAAATATTATCTTTTATGGATTCTTACCAAGATCAAGGTTATAATCATTCTGGATGGATGTCTGATGATGGAAAGTACTATGCCTTTGCAGATGAAACACCTTCCATGCGCATGAAAATAGTAGATATCCAAGATTTTAATGACATGAATGTGGTAAGCCTTTTTAACAGTGGAGGAAACCCTAGTACCATGGCGCATAATCTAAGATGGAAAGGAGATAAGATCTATGTATCTCACTACTATGATGGTCTTCAGGTATTTGATGCTAAGGATAGAGGTAATCCGTTTAGATGCGCTTTTTTTGATACTCATTTAGAGGAAGAAATAAACGGAAGAGGTGCATGGGGCATAGATGTACTACCTTCTAACAGGATTTTAATCTCTGACAGGCAAACTGGGTTTTATGTATTTAAAGAGCTAGATCCTTCAGATGATGTTTCTGACCTGAGAGTGTATCCAAACCCTGCCAATGGTAACTTTACTATAAATCTCAGTCAGTATGAATTCAGCACGGCAGAAATAAAAATGACAGATGCTTCAGGAGCTTTATATCTGCACAGAATACTAGATAATCCAGAAGATGATTTGAGGTATTACGCAGCAGATTTTCCAGATTTAGCGGCTGGAATTTATGTGCTAGATGTGGTTTTGGATGAAGAACGTGTACTTCAGACTAGAGTTATGATTTACTAAAGCTATCTGAGCACGGTAACCTGCCCTCGGAAAGTTTCTGTTTTAGAACTGTCCATTCCTCGCACATTTAATACCCATGTGTAAACGCCATCTGGAGAAAAGAAGTCGGAGTTTTGAACTGACCCATCCCACCCTTCATTAGGCGTGTTAGATTCGAACACTATGGTGCCTTGTCTGGTAAAGACTCTAAAATTATAATCGTTTTCAGAAACACCGTTAGTCACTGGGGTGAATATTTCGTTATAGCCATCGCCATCAGGTGAGAATGCATTTGGTATGTGCGCTAGCACTGTGCTCTCTACGGTTAAAACTTGGCATAGGTGCGATTCGCAGCCATATTCACTTACTGCGTTTAAGCATACGGTATAGGAGTCTGCTACATTAGGTGGGAATTCAAATTCTGGATTCATCTCACTGCTAGAGAAAAGTCCTGTAGATTCCCATTGAAAGGTTTCACCATTATCGGTCTGGTTAAAAAACTGTACTTCAGTATCCAAAGTAGTTACAGGCATAGGGTTCCATTCGAAATCTACCAGTGGAGGTTCATGCACTTCTATAGGCTCTGCTAACATATATGTGGCCGAGCAGTTTTCCGCGGAAGTAAGTGTTAAGCTTGGAGTAAAACTACCATAGTTAATGTACGTATGGCTAAAATTTCCGCAGGTGTTCAAAGGTTCGCTGCCGTCTGACAGATTCCAAGAACACGTTTCACCGCTAGCATTCACAGAACTATCTGTAAACTCTACTGTTAAAGGCACACAGCCCGTATTTAGGTCTACCGTAAACTCAGGCACTGGCAGTTGATTAACTATAACTGTAACTTCCTCTGTAAGTGGTAAAGAGCACCCGTCAGTAATGGTGAGCATATAAGAAGTAGTAATTAGTGGGTTTACAGTGGCGTTGCAATTTTCTATATCCTGCATTCCTGCGCTACTCCAAATGCAGTTTAGCGTGCCCGCACCACCAGTAGGATTGGAGCTAAGAGTTAGTTCATCATCTCGGCATATTTCTATGCTGTCCTGGATAAAGCTTGAGCTGATAGTTGGTGGAAGAATAACCTCCATAGTTAACGTATCTGTAGAACATTCTCCAGTGGCATCCATAGCTGAAACTTGTACTATGAGACTTTCAGTAATATTCATGTCTACTGAACTAGAATTAGTATCGAATGGGGTGTTTTCTGGCCACCAGTTGTAAACATAATCTCCCACACCCCCGTCTGCCGTGGCTTGAAAGTTTAGCACATCTCCGTAGCAGGCAGTCTGCTCAGAAAAATTAGTAGTAAGTGTAAACTCAGGATTTGAAGTGAGCTCTACTATGGTATCTGCTCTGCAGCCTTGAGCGTTTTCTACTTGAATGTCATAAATTCCTGAGGCTAACCCATTAAAATTCGGAGAAACTTGAGGAGAATCTGCCGAAAGAAAATATTGCAACGCACCACTGGCCGTAACAGTAATTTCACCAGTCTCATCTCCAAAACATACTGGATTAATGGCGCTTACATCAGTAATGAAGTACTCTGGGAGCCCATTTACTGTGAACACAGAGTCTATAGAACAGAGATTCTCATCTTCTACAGAGAAAGTATATGTATCGGCACATAAAGTATTAAAATCGGTTGGGCTTACCTCTACATTTGCACTGTTTCTGAGTGAAGAGTTAAGCTCTCCTTCTCCTCCAGAGGTTTGTACAAGAAGTTCTGCGTTGCACTCGTTAAAACACAACTCGGGCGTGTAGCTCATCGTGAGCTCTATTTCTGTAAGGATAGAAATAGTTACAGAGTCTCTGGCAGTACATCCAGGATTAGTAGTGCTTTCTACTTCTAATGTGAATGTATCTGTAGATGTGGTGTTCAGAACTTCAGGGGCAGCAACCGAATAGTCGGATAGATTTCCATCATTTATCCAGGTTAACGTGCCATCTCCGCTGCCATTTAGAGTTGTGCTCTCACCGAAGCATAGGCTTTGGTCTACTCCTGCATTCACCTCAGGTGTGGGGTGAATGCTAATTTCCTTGGTGTCGTTATCTGAGCAGAAACCATCATATACCTTTAAATAAACTTCTAGTAAATAATCTGCTGCTGAAGTATGTTGAAGAAATACTGTAGGCTGAGGAAGGGTGCTCATATCTAGAATATCAGTATCGCTAGAGGTCCACTCATACGTAAGAGAGTCATTAGGTGTAGCACCTAAAAGCAACTCAGTTTCATTACAGAAACTTTCGTTAATTCCAGCATCTGCTATTGGCGGCATCCGTTCAGTCAACTCTAATGCCGAGGAAAATATGCCTATGCAGGAGTGAGCATCCGTAATTCCAGAAATAATATATTCTCCTGAACTATGCACATAAATAGAGTCTAGATTGGAAACCTCATTCAGAATCACTGTTTCTGATGTATTTGTATTTTCTAAAGTATAATTAAATGGTGCCGATCCATTAAGTACTGTGATAAAAAGTTGGGTGCTGTCTGCGTTGCAAATGAAGTCTGAACCACTTAGTGAAACCTCTGGAGAAGACACTTCTGTAACCATAAACACTTGGGAAGGTGCAGTATTAATACATTCAGAGTTAGACACAGAGGTAACTACATAATCTCCTGATAAAGAAACGTATAATAAACTATCTCCCTCTATTATTCCGCTATTAACGTTAATCTCTTGACCATCAGGATCTGTAATGGTAACTTCAAAAGGTCCTGAGCCTTGGTAAACTATGTCTACCTCAGCTGATTGCCCGCTGCAAAGAATACCACTTCCCGAGAGACTGGCTAATGGTAAATCTAGCTGTAACAGTTCTGCAGAACCAGAGGTGGTTCCAGTGCATCCTACGGAATCTGTAATGCTCACTATGTTATAAACTCCTACTTCAGAATCTGAATAGGTAAATGGTGAGTTAGATATTGTAAGAGTAGTATCAGTGATGCTCTCTGGTCTACTTATAACCACTACCCATGGGCTTATTCCAGAAAGATCTAAAGTCATGTCTAAATCTTCTCCTAAGCAGACACTACCCATTCCTGAAAGAACGGCCTCAGAAACAGGTGCCACTTCCATTTCTAAAGAATTAGAAGGTAGCATAGTTACACATCCATTACCAGAATCAGTGGCGCTCACCAAGCTAAATGTAGTATTTGTGTTAAACGAAAAACTAATCAGTTCGGTATAAGTACTATCTGTTCCTAATGAGCTCAGATCTATGTTAGATATGGTAGTATTATACAGTGGGCCTCCTTCTTCCTGAGTAACATACGTAATATCGAAAGTAGGACCTGTATAGGATTCAAATTTAAAATCTATAAAAGCCATACCTCCAGGACAAGAATATGGTTCTACTAATAAATTTACCTGAGTATTCTCACTTATAGAAACTTCTATGGCATCCATAGGATTAATTACGCATGGTGTAGGCGAGCTGTCGGAAATTTCGGTAATGACATAAGTCGAATTCGTGCTAGGAATAAATTCCCAAAGTTCTAAATCATTTAGAATCAGGGTTTCTATTGGGGCGCTAACACCAGTTTGTGCATCTGTAATTTGATAATTTACTGTGAATGGAGCTACACCTGAAATGTTTAAATCTATACTTACGGTTTCATCTTCACACGCAGTTATATTGGCAGGAGGAGAGGTGTAAGTAAGTGGTGTTATTGCATTTCCAATTAAGTTAAGACTTGCATTATGAGAGGAACTAAAAGCATTAGTAAACGATAGCAGCAGAGCCAGTGCCATAAGGCATACTGCTTTGATAGTTTCATTTATAATAATTCTACTTAAACACATTAGCTAGTCGTTCAGATAATCATGTTACCCAGTTTTAAGTCAGAAACTGATTGATTTTAGTACACAATTCTGGTATAGCTTAATACTCCATTTCAGCGGATTAGGTTACTTTTTTTGTAAGGAAATATTGGTTTATATTAAGATGTAATAAACATTCAAATGTTAATTTTAGGTTATGGGAGTAACAGTGAGGTTTACTGTCAAGAGAATGATTAATTTTGCAGAAAATTTATCTAATAAAATTTATTCGAAATGAAAACAATATTTACCCTTTTAGCCGTAGCTATGACCTTGGCATTTTCTTCTGTTCAAGCTCAGGACTGCTCAGATCTGCTAATATCAGAAGTAGTAGAAGGATGGTCTAATAACAAAGCCGTAGAGATTTATAACCCTACATCAGAAGCTGTAGATGCCTCAGAATATGGATTAGTTAGATTCCAAAACGGAAACACAGAGCCAGGAAACGTAACCTATCTAGAAGGTATAACTATAGAGCCTTTCGATTCATATGTGGTGGTAATAGATAAGAGAGATCCAGATGGAACCAGTTTTGAAGCACCAGTTTGGGATGAACTAGAACTAGTTGGAGATGCTTTCATCAATCCAGCTTATAATGATGGAGTGGAGGCAATGTACTTTAATGGTAACGATGCTATCGCTTTGTTAAAAGATGGTGGAAATGCACTAGTAGATGTGTTTGGAAAAATTGGTGACTCAGTGAATGCAGATGGTTGGGGAGGATATATAGATTCCAATGGTGAGCAAGCATATGTTTCACAAGACCACACGCTAATTAGAAAAGCTAATATTATGCAAGGTTATACTACCAACCCTTCTACTTTCACGATACTAAATGAATATGACTCACTTCCAGCCAATACATTTACCAGTCTAGGATGGCATGTTTGTGACTGTGATGCGGGAATGGTAGGTGTAAACG
Organism: Flavobacteriales bacterium; assembly: GCA_045104985.1. Lineage (GTDB taxonomy): Bacteria > Bacteroidota > Bacteroidia > Flavobacteriales_D > Sanyastnellaceae > ASP10-05a. Next base: position 33,597 of record JBGCDA010000079.1, read on the forward strand.
AATTAGAGTCTATTAACCAACTGAAATTGTTCCCTAATCCAGTTCAAAATGGATTTGTGACCATTACAGCTACTAGCGCTATCACTCAGTATGAAGTGTTTAGTTTAACTGGGCAGGCTTTCAGATCAGAGGTTTTAGGAAGCGTTCAGTCTGCCTATATCGATCTAACGGAGATTCCAGCGGGAACTTACTACATTAAAGCCAGATTAGAGTCTGGAGTAGAAGTGAATGAGGTGTTAATCAAGAAGTAAATAATATTATTAAGCTCTTATGAGAATTATTCACGGCATCTTTCTGTGCGTTGCAATGCTGACTTCGGTAGCATATGGCAACGCACAAAATTGCGAAGTATCAGGTAAGATTTATGATGCCCTTAACGATCAGGGCTTGCCCATGGCTAATGTTTTTTATGGAACTGGTCAGGGCATATCTGCTGATCTAGATGGAAATTATACGTTCAGTCTGCCTTACGGTACTTACAGAGTAGAGTTCAGCTTTGTAGGGTATGCTACCCAGGTGGTAAACCTAAAACTCGAAAAGGAGACCAAAAGACTAGACGTAGGAATGTATTCTACTGAGCTTGAAGAAGCTGTAGTAGAGGCTGATATTGCCATAGATAGAGAAACACCAGTAGCGTTTTCTAACATAGACATAAGAACAATAAATGAGGAGTTGGCTTCTCAGGATATCCCTATGCTCTTAAATACTACGCCAGGTGTTTACGCCACTCAGCAAGGGGGTGGAGATGGAGACGCCAGAATAACGATAAGAGGATTTGATCAACGGAATATAGCCGTAATGCTAGATGGTATTCCTGTAAATGATATGGAAAATGGTTGGGTGTACTGGTCTAACTGGTTTGGTTTGGATGCTATTATGCAAACTACTCAAGTCCAGAGGGGATTAGGAATAAGTAAGCTTGCAGTTCCATCTGTGGGCGGAACCATAAATATCATCACCAAGGGAATAGAACAGAAAAAAGCTACGCAGATCAAGCAAGAAGTAGCTAATGCTGGTTTTCTGAGAACAACTTTCGGTCATACTTCCGGCAGACTCAAAGGAGGTTGGGGATTCACAGTAGCTGGATCATATAAGCAAGGTAATGGTTGGGTAGACGGAAACTTTACTGAAGGGTTTTTCTATTATGGAAAAGTTCAGAAAGCTCTGGGTAATCATGTGTTAACCTTAAGTGGTTTCGGAGCGCCTCAGAGCCACGGTCAAAGAACCGTAAGAGCTGGCGTTAGCTCCTTCGATGCGCAAACAGCAGAAAACAATGGTATAGCGCTGACTACAAATCAGTTTGGTATAGGTCATAATTTCTCAGTAGGTGAATTAACTAGATATGATTTAGATGCAAATGGCAATAAAATAAATGAAGAAACAGAATCATTAAACGACAGAAAGAATTACTACCATAAACCTCAGTTTTCATTCAGGCATTCTTGGAAAATAAATGATAAGCTTTCATTGGCCAATAATGTTTACCTTTCTATAGGTAATGGTGGAGGCACTAGATTAGATAGATCATTTTCTAATGATGAACTTATAGCTAATGGAGGCCCAGACTATCAGTCTATTTATGATATTCAAACGGGTTATGCTTTTGAGCCTACACCTTTTGTATCTGAAGATCCTACTATAATTCCTGGAATATCAACTACCGAGCATGCAGCTACTCAAAATTTTATAAATGCTAGTGTAAATAATCACTTCTGGTACGGACTACTTTCTACGTTCACATACAAGCAGAGTGATCAAGTGACTTTTTCGGGTGGAATAGATGCTAGAAGCTATAAAGGAGAGCACTACAGAATAGTGTATGACTTATTAGGGGCAGATTATCTATTTGACACCAATAATCCAAATTCTTCTACCGGTGTAAAACGAGAGGGAGACATAATAGATTACCACAACGATGCATTTGTAGAGTGGGGTGGTCTATTTGGCCAGGTAGAATATAAAAACGAATTATGGTCTGGATTCTTAAGTGGTTCTTACGCCATGACCAGATATAAAAGAAAGGATTACATTATTCCTAAAACCACCGTTGTGGATGGTGAAACTATTTCACCAATTTATTTTTGGGGAGATGACGCTACAACCCCCGAAGCAGTGGAGGTAATAGCCCCTAATGGACAAGTATTTACCCCTGCTAGTCCCGAATTGGAATATCAAACCACTGACTGGTATTATAAAGGAGGCTATACAGTAAAAGCAGGTTTTAACAGAAAGTTAAATGAAAAGCATAATGCTTATGTGAATTTAGGATACTTAGATAGAGCACCTAGATTCCAAAATGTTTTTGATTTTGGAAACAAGCTATTCAACGACATTCAAAATGAGCTCATTCAAGCTTTTGAGGTAGGTTATGGCTTTAAAACTAGACCGCTCAATGTGAACCTTAACGCTTATTATACTACTTGGCAGAATAGACCAGTTAATAGAGGGGTATCTATTGTAGATCCATTAGATCCTGAAGAGTTTATTAGTGCCAATATAAACGGGATGAACGCCCGTCATATGGGTGCCGAGTTAGAGGCTGCATATGCTCTGACAAAAAAACTAACTCTTGAAGGAATAGTTTCTCTAGGAGATTGGATCTGGGACTCAAAGGATACAGTAAGATTCTTCTATGATAACGGTGCTCCTGTGCTCGAAAATGGACAGCAGGTTTCTCAAGCATATGATGCCCAAGGAGTGCATGTAGGAGATGCTGCTCAAACACAGTTAGGAGGAATGATCAGATACGAGTTTAAAAGGGGTACTTATGTGAAACTAAGATACACATACTTTGATAGGCATTTTGCTAATTTCGATCCTATTAGCTTAAATGGTGCAGATGCAGGTAGGGACTCATGGCAGTTACCTTCATATGGAATGCTTGACTTTCATTTAGGTTATCAAGTCAAACTTAGAGGAACCAATAGAATAAACCTAAGAGGTTCCGTATTTAACATTCTTAATGTTAAAGCTATTTCAGATGGAACCATGAATGATGATAGAGCTGTGGGTCTTGATTCTGAACAAGGGGCATTTGCTCCAGAAAATACCGCTGTATTCTTTTTACAAGGCACACGTTTTAACGTCTCTGCCACACTTAATTTTTAAAATTACTCATTTATGAAAATCATACTCAGCACACTAGTTTGCCTATCTATAGCTCTTCTTAGCTATGCTCAAACAGATATAGCAGACCTTAGAAATAATTATAATGTAGGAGAAGTAGTTACAGCCACCGGTATAGTTACCAACGGAGCCGAAATGGGATCTACAGTAAGGTACATGCAGGATGGAACGGCAGGTATAGCGGTTTACATAGGTTCATGGGAAGGTTTTACTGAGCCTCAGCGTGGAGATGAAATTACGGTAACTGGAGAAATCACAGAATTTAATGGATTATTAGAAATAGGGCCTAATCTTACAGCTGTCAACATAAATAGTTCTGGAAATACTTCACCGGATTTTGAGTTCATTGATCTTGGAGATTTTAATGAAGGGGTAGAAGGAGAGTTAGTTAGTTTTGAAGGAGCACAGTTTGTTGATGGAGGAAGCACTTTTGCGGGGAATAGCACTTACACCTTTCTTCACGAGGGTGAACAAGGAATAATTTACATAAGAGCTGGAAGCGTGTTAGAAGGAACAATAATTCCAGCAGGTCAGATCAGCCTAAGAGGAATATGTTCTCAATTCTCATTTGATGGGTTTGGAGGTTACCAGTTACTTCCTAGAGATGAAGAAGATTTAATTTCAGATTCTAGTATTAATCTAGTGTCTTTATTGACTCAAAGTGAGCATACACAAAATTCCATAACTGTTAACTGGCTAACTGATACCCCAGGCTCTAGTGAGTTGTTTTACGGAACTGATCCAAATAACCTCTCTAATTCTATTACTGGAACACCAGATGTTACTTCTCATGAGGTAACACTCACAGATTTAGAACCAGGCACAGTGTACTATGTTTCTGCAGTATCTTCTAATGAAGATTCTAGTGTAGAATCTAGTGTTTCTTCATTTGTTACCATTAGTGAGTCCTCAGGAGAAATTCTCGTATACTTCACTGGTTCAGTAGATACGTCCGTAGCTACCACAGAAGAAGCCATAGGTTTAGGAATTTATTCTAACGATACTATAGCAGCATATATAGATAGAGCTCAAGAAACATTGGATTTAGCTGTTTATAATAATAATGACGCTACGGTAATGAGTGCAGTTAATGATGCCTATGAGAGAGGTGTTCAGATCAGATACGTAAGTCATGGTTTTACAAATAACATAGGCTTCGGACAGCTTAATTCTAATATTCCGATTTTAGAACGTCAAGATGATAACGGCTCAGGGATGCATAACAAGTTTGTAATTATAGATGCAAATGATGCAGATAACTGTGTGCTTATCACCGGGTCTACTAACTTTACCACGAATGGTTTTGTGGACGACTTTAATAACTTTATCATTTTCCAAGATCAATCTATCTGTAGAGGATATCAAGTGGAGTTTGAAGAAATGTGGGGTGGACCAGGACCACAACCATTGTTGGGTAATAGTAAATTCGGTGCAGATAAGCTGAATAATACGCCTAAAAATTATACTGTTGGCGGAAGTCCAGTAGAGGTTTATTTCTCCCCTACAGATGGCACTACAGATGCTATAGAAGAAGCTATTATTAGTGCAGATTCGGATTTAGATTTTGCATTACTAGTTCTCACTAGAGATCAATTAGCAGAAGCCATAGCAGAAGAGGATAACCTATTCCTTTTAGTAGCTAGAGGAATGATAGAACAGACCAGTGGAACAGGGTCTGACGCGCAGTTTTTAATAGATGAAGGTGTAGACATAGAAAGTCATGAGGGTGTTCAGTATTCACTCCACCACAAGTATGCTATTATAGATCATGCCAGCCCAGAGTCAGATCCTCAGGTAGTTACCGGCTCTCATAACTGGAGTTCATCCGCAGAAAATGTAAACGATGAAAATACAGTTATAGTTCATGATGAAAGAATAGCTAACCTTTATTACCAAGAGTGGTTTAAAAGATGGAGTGAGTTAACAGTAGGTGTAGAGGATATTAATAATGCTTGGGAAGTAAGGTTTTTCCCTAACCCCGTATCTGACCAGCTTAACCTTTTTGTAGACAATTCTCAGAATAGAGACTTAACTGTTCAGCTTACTGACGTAACTGGTAAAACAGTTTACACCTCTGCTTTAGTAGGAAAGAAACACATTGTGCCAGTTACAGAACTGAGTACAGGAGTATATGTGCTTAGCATTTTAGATGGCAGCTCTGTATACACTGAAAAGATTGTAGTAGAGTAAAAGCTATGGTTTAGCGTTGCTACCTTCCTACCGGTAGGCAAGCTGCTAAAAATAATAAGCGCGCATATTTCCTCCTAGAGGAGGTTTAAGTGCCGCTGAGAAGAAGTAATTTCGATCCATAATTAGGGCAATGAAAGACTTTTCTAATAAAGACGCTAAAATATACGTGGCCGGCCACAGAGGCATGGTAGGTTCTGCACTAGTAAGAGCCTTAGAAGCTAAAGGATATACAAATATTATTACACGAACTTCTGCTGATTTAGATTTAAGAAATCAGAATGAGGTTCGTGTTTTTTTTGAAGCCGAACAGCCAGAATTTGTATTCTTAGCCGCTGCCAAAGTAGGAGGCATACAAGCTAATAATATTTACCGAGCAGAATTTCTTTACGATAACTTGATGATAGAATCCAATGTGATTCATTCTAGTTATAGATCTGGCGTATCTAAGTTGTTATTTTTAGGCTCTTCGTGTATTTATCCTAAACTGGCTGCTCAGCCACTCACAGAAAATGCTTTGCTCACAGGAGAGTTAGAACCTACTAATGAGCCTTATGCCATAGCTAAAATAGCAGGCATAAAACTGTGTGAGGCTTATAGAGATCAGTATGGTGCTAATTTTATTTCGGCCATGCCTACTAATTTATATGGCCCTAATGATAATTATAATCTTAATAATAGCCATGTGCTTCCTGCTCTTCTTAGAAAATTTCATGAGGCTAAAGAAAGTGGAGTGCCAGAAGTGGAATGCTGGGGAACAGGATCTCCCATGAGAGAGTTTCTGCATGTGAATGATCTGGCAGACGCGTGTTTGTTCTTAATGGAGTGTTATAATGAAAAACAGTTTGTAAACATAGGCACAGGCACTGATGTAACTATTAAAGAGCTGGCAGAAACCATAGCCAAAACCGTAGGTTTTCAAGGACGATTAGTTTGGAATACAGATAAACCAGATGGAACCCCAAGAAAACTCATGGATGTCTCTAAAATACATGAACTAGGCTGGAAACACACTATAGAACTAAAGGAAGGAATAGCCTCAGTTTACCAAGAATTTAAGACGCTTGAATTATCTGAATAGGTTAATACTACTGCTGCTTGCGGTTCTAGGCCATTCAGAAGCCACAGGCCAATCAGACCTTTTTCCTTTACAGCAAGACTTCATAGAAGAGGCAAGGGAAGTTTACGGAACACCAGATTCCTTAGCACATTCTTCATTACTGCCTTTTAGCATTAAGAGCTCTCAGCTTCAGAATAGCTTCTTCATTGAAGATTCAGCTAAGTACTATAGTGTAGCCAAGGCCAAACTATTTAGAGACGATCTAATATCAGTAAAAGAACCTGACTTTAAGTTAGCCGTAAACCCATTGTTTCATTTTTCTAAAGGATTTGAACTATCAGACACCTCAGCTTATTCTGATACCATTAATCTATATAGAAATATTAGAGGATTTAAAATAGACGGCCAGATCGGAAAACGTATGTTTTTCAGTACCAGTTTTTTGGAAAACATAGTGTTTTTACCATCCTGGCAGAGAGCTTACGCAGACTCTTCATTAGTAATTCCAGGAATGGGCAGACATAAAGATTTTAAGGATTCTGGGTTCGATTATGGCGTTTCTAATGGCTGGCTGAGTTATTACCCTGCAGAGAATTTGAATCTATTTTTTGGTCATGGAAAGCAGTTCATAGGCCATGGATATAGATCTCATATTTTAAGTCACCAGAGTTTTAACTATCCTCATTTAAAAAGCACCATCATCTTGTTAAAAGGAAAATTACAAGTGATGTGGAGTTTAGCAGGACTCCAAACTCTAGAGAGAAAACCATTAGGAGAGGTGCCAGAATCTCTATTTAAACGAAAGGCGGCCACATTTTCCAATATCAGCTACCTACTAGGTAGACATTTAGAGCTGTCTGTGGCTGAAGTAAATACTTGGCGCAGATATGATGATGATACAGGATCTTTGCCATTAGAATATACCGCCTATCTGCCAGTTCCATTTTTAGGAGCTGTCATTAAAGATTCTCCAGGCCATCAGTCTAGAATAGCAGCTAATTTGTTAATCAAGGCTTCACCTAAGCTTCAGTTATATGCACAAAGCTTAATAGGTGCACAAAGTTTTCAGGCAGGAGTGAGAGTGAATAATCTACTTCTAAATGGATTAAGAGTGAATCTGGAGTACAATCAATCTAGAAACGTTCAGGAGGCAAACTCTTTAGTAGATTTTACTCATTTTAATGAAAATCTAGGGCATCCACTATCTGCTAATTTTGAAGAGTTTATTTCCAGAATTATGTATAGAAATAACCGCTGGAACGGTTCAGTAACATATACCTTGATAGATGCAGATAGTAAAAGAAACACCCTTAATTTTGTAGCCGGATACTTGATGAATCCTAAAACGAATTTTAACATTACACTCGGCTATTTAAACCGCACTCAAAATGTTGAAAATGAGTATACTTCTGGAGTAATCCAGATAGGGATGAGTACATCGGTGGTAGACACTTTGTTTGATTTTTAATATCTTGAGAAAAATATCCATCCTGTGATAGAACTTCTTTTACCATTTGTAGCCTCCTTTATGGTGGTGCTAGTGGCCACGCCATCTCTCATTAAAGTAGCTAAGATTAAACACTTAGTAGACGAGCCTAGCGAAGATAGGAAGGTGCATAGAAAAAGCATCCCAACTATCGGTGGAATAATGATTTTCGCTGGAACTATCCTGTCATTTTCTTTATTTTTCCCTACCAGCAGAATAGGAGAACTCTTTGATGTCAAAGAAGCTATACACCATTTCCAATACATAGTAGGTTGCTTATTTATTTTATTTTTTGTAGGTACTAAAGATGATATTATAGGCTTTAGCCCAACTAAGAAACTTATAGCTCACTTACTGGTAGGAAGCATTTTAGTCTTTATGGCAGATATCAGAATTACCTCATTACAGGGAATCTTTGGTTTGGATGGAGACATGCCCTTTGCCATAAGTGCAGCATTTTCCATATTCGTTTACATAGTAGTGGTGAATGCTACTAATTTAATAGATGGAGTAGATGGGTTAGCGGCTGGTGTGGGCTTAATAGCTAGTGCTGCATTTGCAGTATGGAATTTTTACATTGGAAATTTGCCTTATGCTATTTTGGCTATGTCTCTTGCAGGAGCTCTTCTGGGATTTCTAGTGTTCAATTTTAACCCCGCTAAAATATTTATGGGAGACTCAGGTTCTCTCACCATAGGATTGATTATGTATGTGTTAGCTACGGGGATGATTGAGCAGCAGGGATTAGAAACTTTTGATTGGGCCAGTTCAGTGTGCAAACCAGTTTTAGCTATGTCTATTCTAGCATTTCCTTTATTAGATACCATAAGGGTGTTCACTCTAAGAGCATTAAAAGGAAACTCTCCCTTTAGTGCTGACAGAAACCACCTGCATCATCACCTATTAGATCTGGGCTTAGGCCATAAAAAAACTGTGCTTATAATATATCTGTTCAGCATATTTATCATTTTTCTAGCAGCTTTTAGTAGGGTTCACTATCCAAATTGGAGTTTACTAGTGGTGGGCTTGACAGCTTTTGGTCTCACGCAGTGCCTATTTCTTTATAAGAGAAGTAGAAAAGCTTAATAATGAAGTGGCTCGCATATATAGCCTTTTTAGCACTGGCATTGAGCACAAATGCACAAGATGTTGACGAACAGATAGATCAGTCTTTTTTCTGGCCTAAATCCAGTAAAACTCACATAGCTAAGCCTGAAAAAGGCTCTACACAAATAGATCTTCTGCCCAAACCTTCCACCCTTCAGTTTAAGCCAAGCATCAGTTATGCTCTCTCTGGTGGCGTTTCCAGTAAAAAAAATGCTCAGGCCTTATCCACGGCATACTTAAATACAGGATTCGAACTGAAGAAGAGGAATTTATCTTTAAAACTAAGGGCAGAAGTGCTTCAGGGAGAGTTTGGAAACTACATGTCCGATTTCATAGACAGTACTGGTGTTATTTCTGGTTTTAGCGTTGCAACGCGAAATGACCTAGGCTATTTAGCACATAGAATAACAGGGAATGTAAACTGGCAAATTTCTAGGCATTTCAATGCTGAAATAGGAAACAGCGCTCACTTTTGGGGAAACGGACATAGGTCTCTAGTGCTAGGAAATAATGCAGCACCGTATCCATACTTAAAACTCACCACAGATGTGTGGCGCATTAAATATGTGAATCTGTTCTCTCAGCAGAGAGACTTTAATGAAACCTTAGAGTTAAATGACGCTCAGTCTAAGTATACCGCTTTACACGCCATAGATTTCAAGGTCAGCGAGTCGTTTTCGCTCACTTTATTTGAAGCAGTAGTTTGGCAGAGTTCAGATACATTGAGTAACAGAGGTTTTGAAGCCAATTACCTGAATCCCATTATCTTTTACCGCCCTGTGGAGTTTAGCCAAGGTTCAGCAGATAATGTGCTGCTGGGCCTAGCAGGGAGACTTCAGTTAGAAGAACATTTTCTGTGGTATGGACAGATGTTCTTGGATGAGTTTCTACTCTCTGCAGTAAGAGAAGGTTCAGGGTGGTGGGCTAATAAAGTAGGATTGCAAATAGGAGTTCAGGCTAAGAATTATGTAGAGGGTTTAACCGCATATTCGGAATTTAATCTGGCTCGGCCGTTTACATACACCCACGGAAGCGCCAGACAGAGCTATGGGCACTTGAACCAATCTTTAGCCCATCCTTTAGGGACTAACTTTATGGAATGGAGCAGTGGCGCAGAGTTTAACGTTAAGAAGTGGAGGTGTGCTGCTAGATTTAATTGGGCCTTTTATGGAAGAGATAGAGATGGAGATAATTACGGAGGGAATGTGTTTAGATCATACGCCTCACCATTGAAGCCATTCGGGAACTACATAGGGCAGGGAAACACACACCATTCATACTTTGGTCATGTAAATGTAATGAGACCGCTTACACGGAAAAAAAGACTTTGGATGAGTTTAGGCTATGTAGTTAGGCATGTTAAGAACAGTTTTAATACACATACCGAGCATCAGTTTAGATTAGGGTTAGCCTCTAATATGAGTAGTCTCCTCAGTAGAAACCGTGATGTTTACGTGCCTAATTTCGTGCAAGACTTTTGATAAAATCCTGACCTTTATTCCTAACTAAAGAAGTATTTTTGCGCTCTAGAATAAAACTATTGTCAGAAATAAATTTATCCATAAGCAGCCCATCTAAAGCAGTTAGCATGAAAGATTTGGCAGCATTGATGAAGCTAAAGCTATCATTCCTAGTAGTGCTATCAGCGGTGCTTGGATATTTTATGGGTACATCTAGCCCACAATTGGCAGAAGTTCTAGCATTAGCGCTTGGAGGAGTGCTTCTCACAGGAGGATCTAATGGTTTTAACCAAATCTGGGAGAGAAACCAAGATGCATTGATGAATAGAACTAAACACAGGCCTTTGCCTTCTGGTTCTCTATCAGTATCTGCAGCAGTTATTTGGTGTTTGTTCATATCCATAGCTGGAATCACCATCCTCTGGACATTATTGAACCCGTTTTGCGGTATTTTAGGTATGCTGGCATTGTACAGCTATGTCTTTCTTTACACGCCACTTAAAAGAGTAAATAGCATAAACGTTACCGTAGGAGCATTTCCAGGAGCCATACCGCCTATGCTAGGTTACGTGGCTGCCAGCGGTTCATTTGGTTTAGAGCCAGGTCTGCTTTTCGCGTTGCAATGGATGTGGCAGTTTCCGCATTTTTGGGCTATAGCCTGGGTAGCTAAAGGAGATTACGATAAGGGTGGGTTTAAAATGCTTCCATTCAATCTAGGTAAAACACGCTTTACGGCTTGGTATATAGCCCTTTCTGCCCTTATGCTCATTCCTGTGAGTATCATTCCATGGTTTATAGGAAATGATGGAGCTATGATAGGAAACATAGCAGGAATCAGCACATTAATTTTAGGAGTGCTATTCTTTTTAGCAGCACTGAGGTTTGCCATTACCCTAAAAGACAGTCATGCCAAAACAGTCATGTTTGGCTCATTTATATACTTACCCGTAGTACAAATTCTATTCGTACTCGATAAAATTTAAAACACATAATCATGTCAGAAGCAACACTTTCAGCAGAAAACGAGAATGTAAGAAAGAAAGTGAATGTGTTTGAAGGTCATGAACCAGAGGTGAAGGAGAGAACTAAAAAGATGCTTATGTATCTAATTATCTTCGCCATAGTTATGATGTTCGGAGCATTTACCTCTGCTTACATAGTAATGGCACCTCAGGCATTTTGGGTTCATCCAGAGCCAGTGTCAGGGCTCATAACTAGTAATATAATTATAGTTATTTCCAGTGTTTTACTCATCCTAGCAGGTATGTATGCTAAAAAAGGAAATCATAAAATTTCTACAGGCCTGCTAGTACTCACATTCATTTCAGGCGTGGCATTTACTATGAGTCAGTGGAATGGTTGGCAACAATTAAATGACATGGGCTTTTTCGTGTCTCATAACTCTATAGGTGATATAAAAGGAGAGTATAATAAAGACTACATGGTCACTTATAATTCTGTTCCAGTCATTTTAGAAAATGGACAGTTTTATAAAGCGTCAGACACAGAAAGATTAGACCCTGTAACTCAGGTAATGCAAAAGCAGAAAGACAACTCTACGAGCATACTTTTCTTGTTTATAGCATTTCATGCTTTTCACCTATTGTTAGGATTAATTTATCTGATAATCAACATTTATAGAAGTGCCACTGGAACTTTTTCTAATGGGAACGTATTAAGTTTAAGGACACAAGGTATTTACTGGCACTTTATGGGAATATTGTGGCTGTATTTGTATGCTTTTTTGTTCATTATTTATTAAAATTGCAGTCTAATTTCAATCGACCATGGCAGGTGAAGCTACACAACAGATAGATAAAGACGTCCTTTGGGGCGGAGGAAGGTCCCCATTCAGTGTTACCTATGGTAAAATGATGATGTGGTTTTTCCTTGTTTCCGATGCGCTAACTTTCAGTGGACTGCTGATAGCACTTGGGTTTTTCAGAACTGGAGTGTTTGGAGAGTTAGATGGGTTTTGGCCTATTGGTGAAAAAGTGTTTGAAGCACTTCCAGGGTTAGGAACAGGATATCCTTTAATTTATGTAGCACTCATGACTTTCTTACTGATAGTGAGCTCAGTTACCATGGTTTTAGCTGTAGAAGCAGGCCATAGAAATGATAGGCCTGCAGTCACTAAATGGTTAGCTTGGACTGTAGTAGGAGGGTTTTTCTTTTTAGGGTCTCAGGCTTGGGAATGGTCTCACTTTATCCACGGTTCAGGAGGGTATTACATTACTAAAGATGCTGTAATAGTTACAGGGATAGATCAGTCTGGAGAAACTATTCAATATGAGTTAGCTGCAGGCGGAAAAGTATATTATGATGGTCATCATGCTCATGCGCATGATACTCACGAGCATGACGGCCACGATCACAGTGGACATGACCATGCAGAATACACCTCCAAAGTAAGCGGAATGGGAGGGGCAGATCACGATGAACATGCTGGCGAAGATCATGCACATGAGGCTCACACTCCAGAGATCTTATTTCTAAATAAGTTTCAAACTACCATCGTAACTGTTGAAGGTAAGGACGATATTCAGAAATTATTAGCAGCTAAAAACGAAAATTTACCAGAAACAGTAGGAGCTAATTTGAGCTCTAATGAATATGGGCCTCAGCAGTATGCTAACTTTTTCTTTTTCGTTACAGGATTTCATGGATTCCACGTTTTTTCAGGAGTCATAATTAACCTTATAGTACTAATCATGGTAATTAAGGGTGTAATGCATAGAAGAGGCCATTATGAAATGGTGGAGAAAACAGGTCTTTACTGGCACTTTGTAGATTTAGTTTGGGTATTTGTATTCACATTCTTTTACCTAGTATAATTTTAGAACATTATGGAAAGAGACGATTTATTAGTCAATGATAGCTATGCACTAGGTGCACATCATGATGAGGCTAAAGGAAAGAAGGTTAGAAAAAAAATCATTCAAGTAACCATCTTATTAACTGCCATAACAGCTCTAGAAGTGTTTTTAGGTGGAGTTATTAAGCAAGATAATGGAATGTGGGAAGCAGTAAAATGGTCTTTTATAATTATGACTTTGGTTAAGGCGGCTTTCATCGTTCTAGTGTTTATGCATTTGGGTGATGAGAGAAAGAACTTGAAATGGGTCATCTTAGGGCCCTATCTGCTCTTCGCAGTTTACCTTATTATAATCTTAGTTAGAGAAGGTTCTGATATAGCTGGAATGCTCTCTAAGTACCTCGGCAGTTAACTTTAAAAACAAATAGACAAATGAAAAAGGCACTTTTAATTTTTATGATCTTCCTTTTTCCTTTGGGTTTCTTATTGTTTTTTGGCCTAGCATTAGATCACAAGTTCAATACGCTTCCTTATTACCATCCTTCAGAGTTACTAGTGTTGGATAGCACTAGTAATGAATTAGGAAAGACGTATTACATTCCCGATTTTAAGTTTACCAACCATGATGGAAGAGAGATTAATAATCAGACCTTAGATGATGACATTTATTTAATGGCACCGTATTCTTTAGAAAATGAGATTTATCTTCCAGTTATAACCAAGCGTTTATTAACGGCCAATTTCAAGTACCGAGATGAAACCAACATTAAGATAGTAGGTCTTAACTCTGATGGAATAGTCAGATCTAAAACTGAGCTCAAGGAATATATGGATGGGATTTCTAAGAATTCTGATGAGACTAATAATTATTTCTACCTGTCTGCAGATTCTGAGCAAGAAATGAAATCTTTCATCTCAGAAGGTCTTGGTATTAAAAACATAGACAATTCATCGTTAGCAGTACTTATCGATACTGAAGGACAAATCAGAGGAAGGTATAATCTCAATGCTGAGAAAATGGTGAATGATGCCATAGAAGATATGGCTCTGCTAAGAAAAGAAATAGACATTGCTAATTATGAAGCTGAAAAATCTCATTCTAACCCTTAGTGTAATAATTTTAATAGGCTGCACTTCTGATTCTCCAAGCGAAAGCACATCTCATTTGAACAAAGAACAGTCTAAAGAAGCACTTAATAATGGTGGGTTTAATGTGTTGGGAAAGGTCTTGCCTTTCTTTGGTCCTCTAACAGTGCTAGATGGAGATACATCATTTTATCAGATTCCTAAATTTTACCTAACAGATCAAGATGGTGAAGGCCTGGGGTACTCAACGTTTGATGGAAAAATTATGGTTGTGGATTTTTTCTTTACCACCTGCAGCACCATCTGTCCGATTATGACTAGTGAAATGGAAAAATTGCAACGCAGATTAAAGGAAGACCATGCTATGGAGCAAGTCCGGTTTCTTTCAGTAACTATAAATCCTGAAACGGATACTCCTGAGACATTAAAAAGTTATGCCGTTGAGAAGGGTGCTGACTTGAATTATTGGAAATTTGCCACTGGAGAACTGGCGTATATCGATGAGCTCAGTAAAGAAGGGTTTTTCTTAGCAGTAGATAGAGACGCTGCTTACCAAGATGGAATTATACACAGTTCACAGCTTATACTAGTAGATGCTGATAGGCACATAAGAGGATCTTATGATGGCATAGATAAAGATGAGATGGATAGGCTGTTTAAAGACATTAAAGCATTAGAAAATGAATAAGGCAACTAACGTAGGAACTAAAAAAGTGATCATTATGTTGGGCATAGTTATTCCAGTGGTGGTGGCTCTGCTTTATGTTATACCCAAACCTACTAATATGAGTCCTGGTGTAAGATCCTTTTTGGAAAACGCACCTATGTTTAATGCCATAATAAATGGGACTACATTTTTTCTTCTGATAGGGGCACTAGTGGCCATAAAAAATAAAATGGTGGGACTTCATAATAAATTGATGACAGGATCTATATTGCTTGGAGTTTTATTTCTTCTGAGTTACGTGTCATACCATTTTAGTTTTCCAGACACCCGATATCCTACAGATGCGCCATACAGAGCATTATACTTTACTATTCTAATTTCACACATTGTACTTAGTGGTGTGGTAGTGCCTCTGGTACTCATCAGTTATTTAAGAGGTTTAAATGGGCAAATAGAATCGCATAAAAAGATAGTGAAATTTGCTTATCCCATCTGGCTGTATGTTACTGCTACAGGTGTAATAGTTTATTTGATGATCTCTCCATATTATGAGTTTAATCTTTAATTTTGAGTGATATGAAGAGAATAGGTTTTTTCTTAGCCCTGTTAATTGTTTTTAGTCTTTTCAGTCTAGATGTACAGGCTCAATGTGCAATGTGTAAAGAGGTGGCTCAGGATGCTTCGGATCAGTCTGGAAATGCTGTAGGCTTAGGCTTAAATAATGGAATAAAGTACTTACTGATAATTCCATATATCTTATTTGGAGTTTTTCTCACGATTTTTTTTAGAAGAAGAAAATAGTTTTATTACTCCTGATATACTGGCTGAACCACTTTTGTATAATTCAGAATTAAGTTTTCGGTGAAAATCTATAACCTTTTCTGTGGAATTTCAGTAAAATAAGACGTAATGAAAAAGATTTTTATACTTAGCATATCATTCTCTTTAGGATTCTTTCAGTTCGTCAATGCGCAATTCACGCAAGAAAAAAAGATATCAGACAATGAGAAATTTACTGGTAAACAGTTTATGAACATTAAGGTAGCTCATGCCAAATCTGGAGAGTTGATGCCTGCTGATATCTACATTAACGGTCTAAATCCTAGAAGGCAAGTAGTTTTCGAAGACATTATAGATACCACCTTTGAGATAAATAATTATAGACTGTATACTGTTTCATCTATCAAAAAAGGCTACATGTATTACTGTGATAAGTTTTGGCCAGATGAAAACCAAATTCATGTGCAGGATATTACACTTAAGCCTCTTTCTGTGGGGTTAACTACAGACGTTAGAGACATTACATTTTTAGGAGATCAAACAGCCATTTATCATAAAAGCGAATCTGCGCTTAAAGAGATCAAGCTATTTTTAGATTTGAATCCGGAGATTAGTATAGCCATCATAGGTCATGTAAATGGCCCAGATAACATTAAGTCTAGAAAGTTTTATCAAAAGGCTTCAGAAGAAAGAGCACAAGCTGTAGTAGAAAGCCTTATAGAATTAGGCGTGGATGAAGAAAAACTCAGTGTTCAAGGTAGAGGGAATACAGAAATGCTGTATCCAGATCCTCAAACCGATTGGCAAAATGAAGCCAATAGAAGAGTTCAAATCTTGATTACAGCCATTTAACAATTGTTTGGCGGTGCCTCGCCAGTCTACTTTCTTTATTAATTATGTTTGCTCTAAACCTCAAATTAAAATTATGGTTCGGAGTATCTCTGTTTTTACCCTTTTATTTTTCTGTTTAACTTCTTGGTCTCAGTCTAACGTTTACACTTTAGAGCAGTGCATTCAGGTAGGCTTAGAGAATAATATTTCCTTAAATCAGAATGCCTTAGATATTGAGAGGAATGAGGCTAACCTGTTACAGTCTAAAGCCAGTTTACTGCCTTCTTTAAATGCTAGTGGTAGTCATGGATATAACTGGGGTCAAACCATAGACCCATTCACTAACCAGTTTGCTACAAATAGAATTCAATCTAATAGTTTCGGCATAGGTTCTAGTGTAACCCTCTTTAATGGAATGGTGTTACAAAACAGAATCAAGCAATCGGAGCTCAATTTAAGAATTGCAGAACTGGGGTTGCAAGCCAATGAAAACGCTATAGCCTTGGCCATAGCCAATGCCTTTTTGAGTGTATTGTTTAATCAAGAGCTGAACGCGGCTAATTTGGCCAACTTAGAGGCAAGTCAAAAACAACTGGCAAGAGTTCAATTATTAGTAGAGGCAGGTCAAGTTCCTGAGGCTGATCTTTATCAAATTCAAGCCCAAGTGGCTCAAGATGAATCTAGGGTTATAACTTCAGAAAATAACATCACCATTTCTAAGCTGAACCTAGTTCAGCTCATTCAATTACCAGAAGAGAATAGAGCCAATTTTTCTGTAGCTACTCCTCAAGATGCTGCTCCAGAATTCACCCTACCCAATAAGGAGTCCATCATTAACTATGCAGTTTCTAATTTTCCAGAAGTAAAAAGTGCAGAGCTGGGAATAGCTAATGCGGAAATAGGCTACAAAATAGCCCAAGGAGGAAGGCTGCCTAGATTAGCCGCCAGTTTCAATTACGGGAGTGGTTTTTCAGGCGCTAGACAGATTCCAATAGGAGATCCTACTTTTAGTGAGCAAATTATAGGGGCAGTAGAAGGAACCAATACTCCTGTGTTTACTCTATCACCAAATTTTGAAGATTTCGAAACAGTCCCATTCTTTGATCAATTAGAAACTAACGTGAACAGGAGTTTATTTTTTAGTCTAAATATTCCTATTTTTAATGGGTTTTCTAACCGCACTAATATTCAGTTAGCAGAAATTAATCAGAAAAATGCCGAGTTAAATGTACTGAACGTTAAGAACCAATTACAGCAAACTGTAGAAAGTGCTTATGCTGATGCTAGCGCTGGATATAAAACGTATCAGGCTGCAGACCTCTCATTGAAAGCTCAAGAAGAAGCCTTTAAATATGCCAAAATAAGATTTGAAGAACAGGCTATTAATGGTGTGGATTTCGCTCAAGCTAGAAGTCTCAGAGATGCTGCTATAGCTGAGAAGATAAGAAGCCAATATGACTACATATTCAGGCTGAAAATTTTAGAGTTCTATCAGGGCAAAACCATTTCTTTAAATTAGAACTATGGCTAAAAAGAAAAAATCAAGCAGAGCCATTTGGATTGTGTTAGGACTACTTGTGCTATTGGCCATAGCGGCTATCCTTACTAAGAAAGACAGAAATAGCATGATCGTGGAAGTAGAAACACCTGTGTTGAGAAACATTATTTCTACAGTGAGCGCCAGCGGAAAAATTAGACCTGAATCAGAGGTAAAGATCTTCTCTGAAGTGAATGGTCAAGTCATAGAACTAGCCATAAAAGAAGGAGACCAAGTTAAAGCAGGAGATCTTCTGCTAAAGGTGGATCCTGAATTATTCAGAACAGCGTTGCAAAGAACAGATGCTGCCCTGAGTTCATCTAGAGCAAGTTTGGCTAATGCCAAAGCCCGAGCGGCCCAGGCTGAAGCACAATATGTTCTAGCGGAGAATACATTTAAGAGGAGCCAATCTCTATTCGAAAGCGGAGCCATTTCATTGAGTGAATTTGAGAATGCCACTAGTCAGTTTCAGGTAGCTCGAGCAGAAAAAGAAGCAGCTTCTGAAAGTATTAAAAGTGCTAATTATGCCATCACTAGTGCTAAAGCTACTAAAGATGAAGCATTAGAAAATTTAAGTAGAGCAGTAGTTTATGCTCCTCAAGATGGTATAGTAACAGCACTTTCTATAGAAAAAGGAGATGTCATACTAGGAACGGGAATGATGAAAGGAGATGAACTTATGAGAATAAGTGACCTCAGTATTATGGAAGTAGATGTAGACGTAAATGAGAGTGATATAGTACGAGTAGGACTTCAGGATACAGCATTGGTAGAAGTAGATGCATACCCTGAGAGAAAGTTTAAGGGACTAGTCACAGAGATAGCCAACACGGCTCTTAACTCGGGTTTGATGAGCACAGATCAAGTCACTAATTTCTCTGTAAAAATTAGAATCTTAGAAGATAGCTATGGAGACCTGCTTTCTGGAAAGCCAGATAGTTTCTCTCCATTTAGATCAGGAATGAGTGCTAATGTAGATATCCAAACAGACTACATTAATGATGCACTGGCTGTTCCTATTACAGCTGTAACCACTAGAACTGATACTACGCATATAGATAACAAGTCAGATGACGATTCGGACGATACCTTAGATGATGAGGAATGCACTCTAGTGTTCGTTCAGGTAGGAGATGAGTCTCAAGTGAGACTGGTAGAACTCGGCATTCAAGATGACGAATACTATCAAATAGAAAGTGGAATAACCAAGGACGACCAGATCATAATTGGTCCTTATGATGCTGTGTCTAAGAAGCTGAAAAATGGAACTGGCATAAGCGTAAAGGAAAAAAAATGACCGCACCACTTTTGCTATGCATAGAATCTGCTACTAAAAACTGCAGTGTGGCTTTATTTAAAGGAGAAGAATGCATAACAGTAAAAGAAGAATCTAGCGAAAGCTATATACATTCGGAGAAGCTGGCCTTATTTGTAGAAGAGGTTTTGGCCCAAGCAGATGATTCTAGAAAGATGCTCGCAGCTGTAGTCATAAGTGCGGGCCCAGGATCTTACACAGGTCTTCGTATAGGCACAGCCTTAGCTAAAGGAATTTGTTTTTCCTTGAATATTCCGCTTATTAGCGTGCCGAGTTTATCTCAGTTAGCGCATGCTGCTCATTTTATAGATTCCAGTTTTAACTATTACATACCTATGCTAGATGCTAGAAGAATGGAAGTCTATTGTGGAGTATTCAATAACGAGTTACATCAGGAATTAGATACGTCCGCTAAGGTTATAGATATTAATAGTTTCTCAGAGTTTTCTCATAAACGCATAGCCATCTTCGGAGATGGTGCAGAAAAATGCTTGGAGCTGTTAGAAGTAAAAGTAGAACTTATAGACTTAGAATGTAGTGCAAGAAATATGGGTAAATTAGCGTTGCAAAAGTATTCAGATAAAGAATTTGAGAGCTTGGCATATTATGAGCCGTTTTACCTCAAAGAGTTTATAGCTGGAACTCCTAAAAAGCTACTTTAATACAGATGTTAAAACGCATAGGTTACATAGCATTAATTTTAATTTTGAGCAGCTGCAGAGGCTGCAGAGAAGTAGATAGCATTGTGCCTTTAGTTCAGGTAGATTTCGCCATTAATATAGATGAACCTCAGTTTTTTGATTTAAGCTTTCCTACGGGCTGGACATATTTATCTGGCGGAAGTAGAGGCATATTAATTTACAGAAATAATATTGACCAATTTTCAGCTTACGATAGGCATGCACCTTATGAAGTAAATGAAGGGTGTCAAGTTTCTGTTATAGATGATGGGTTTACTATCGAAGACCCCTGCAGTGAATCCACATGGATAATTATTGACGGCAGTGTACTTTCAGGCCCAGCAGACCAACCCTTAAAGCAGTATAACACCCAATTTCTTGGAAATATATTGAGAGTATTTAATTAGTCTTGATGTGAGGTTCTAGCATCATAGGTTAATCATGAAAACAGCAGTGAGCTTATGTTCTAACATATCTGTCCTTTGAGTTTTAAAATTGTTACACCTTTTTTAATGACTGTAGTAAGTTTAGAGATGTAATCAGAAGAAAATGAAAGTCGTAATTATTATCATAAGTGTATTAGTTTTAGGCTTTATTGCTGTTCAAATTTTTGCTATGAGTTCACAAAAAGGAATAGAAACCTACCGTTATGCATTAGAAAAAACCTATGATACCTTCGAGGTAAGAAATTATGAGCCAACTTTATTCACCTCGGTGCAGCTCGAAACAAATGCCTACCAAGAAGCATCGGGAAAAGGCTTTTCTATTTTGGCAGGATATATTTTCGGAGGAAACGAAACAGAACAAAAAATAGCTATGACCTCTCCGGTGTCCATGTCTTTAGAAGATTCCATGACCATGATGTTTATGGTTCCTAGAGATATGAAGAAGGAGGATCTGCCAAAGCCTAACGCATCAGATATAGAGTTTATAGAAGTACCTGCTAGAAGTATGGCTGCTATCACCTTTGGAGGCTGGGCTAATGATGAGAAGATAGAAAGCTATAAAAATGAATTGCTTAAAGCTCTTGATGAAAACGGATTAGAATATACTAATAAGTTTTACTTCTTTGGTTATAACGCCCCATACGAGATGGTGAACCGTAAGAATGAAGTAGTGGTGGAATTAAAGTAGATATTGAATTTGGTCTAAAGATTTAAATTAGGATCTAGAATTATTCTTATGACTCTTAATTAAACCAAACCGCATAGCGCTTTCTCCGAAGCTCCAGTGCCAGGGCTTTTTCCATTTTCTCAGCTTCCGCCTTGGTCTTGAATTTCTTAATATGGTTGTACAAACTAGGCCTTAGATAAAGCCCATATTTCTCTACTAGGTTAGATGAAATTTTATGCCCTTTTTTACTTCTGGCCCCATTTTTATGCTGTTCAAAACGTTCTTTAGGACTCTTACTAGTCATGCCTACATAAAGGCATTGCAGGTCGCTAAAAAATTGAGGATTGGCTTCACGAAATTTTTTATTCTCCTTAAAGACACGCTTTGATAATTCTATGACATAAACGCTGTACATAAAGAGTAAAACTAATGATATGAACCAAAAATTTTGCAACGCACAAAAAAACCACCCAAGATTAACTCCTGAGTGGTTTAAGTTTTTATATAGGACACTGAGCCTCAGTTAAGCTTGATAAAGTTTAACTAAGAAAGTCGAAGTGCCTAGTATCTATAATGATCTGGCTTATACGGTCCGTTCTTAGGAACAGAAATGTAATCTGCCTGCTCCTGAGATAGTTCTTCTAACTCCACGCCAATTTTAGCTAAGTGAAGCATAGCCACTTTCTCATCTAAATGCTTAGGCAGCATGTAAACTTTATTCTCGTAGTTATCAGAATTTTCCCAAAGCTCTATTTGAGCTAGTGTTTGGTTAGTGAACGAGTTACTCATTACGAATGATGGGTGACCAGTAGCACATCCTAAGTTTACTAATCTACCTTCTGCCAATAGTAAAATATCGTTTCCGTTTACCGTATACTTATCTACTTGTGGCTTGATTTCTACTTTAGAGTTTCCGTGATTAGTGTTTAACCAGTTCACATCTATTTCGTTATCGAAGTGGCCTATGTTACAAACGATAGTTTTATCATTCATCATAGAAAAGTGCTCTCCAGTAAGTATGTCTTTATTTCCAGTAGCTGTAACTACGATGTTAGCTCTAGGCACAGCATCTTTCATTTTTCTTACTTCGAAACCATCCATAGCCGCCTGAAGCGCGCAAATAGGATCTATTTCAGTAACTATAACTCTAGCGCCTGCTCCTTGTAGAGAAGCCGCAGAACCTTTACCTACATCTCCGTATCCAGCTACTACAGCTACTTTTCCAGCTATCATTACATCTGTAGCTCTTCTTATAGCATCTACTAAAGATTCTTTACATCCGTATTTATTATCGAACTTAGATTTAGTTACCGAGTCGTTTACATTAATGGCTGGCATTAATAAAGTGCCTTTTTCTTGTCTTTCTACTAGTCTGTGAACACCAGTAGTAGTTTCTTCAGAAAGTCCTTTAATTCCTTCCGCTAGTTCAGGAAATCTATCGAATACCATATTTGTTAAATCACCACCATCATCTAAAATCATGTTTAATGGCTGACCATCTTTAAATGCAAATAAGGTCTGCTCTATACACCAGTCGAATTCTTCCTCGTTCATTCCTTTCCAAGCGTAAACAGGAACCCCTGATGCAGCTATGGCAGCAGCAGCGTGATCTTGAGTAGAGAAAATGTTACATGAACTCCATGTTACATCTGCTCCTAACGCTGTTAGAGTTTCTATTAAAACAGCCGTTTGGATAGTCATGTGAAGGCATCCTGCTACTCTAGCTCCTTTAAGTGGCTTAGATTCGCCAAATTCTTCTCTTAAAGACATTAAACCTGGCATTTCTGCCTCAGCTAATTCGATTTCTCTTCTTCCAAATTCAGCTAACGACATATCAGCCACTTTGTAAGGAAGGGTGTTTTTTGTTGTTTGAGTACTCATATAAGTGCTTTTTTTTGCGCTGCAAAGGTACAGAATTCCCTTTGGACTAAAAAACGATACATTTCAAGATATAATCTTGTGATATGCCCAATTCATGGGGTTTATCATAGTTCTAGCTTAGAAATAGAATTCAAGATGTTCTCAATTCCTAAATTCGGTTTACTTTCGCTCCTATGCCATGCCTAGATATATATGTACATTACACGGGAGCTACCATAGGACTGTGGAAAGTAGAAGAGTCAATTTCAGAACTAGAGTGTTGGTTTCCAGATCTCATAGCTGGAGAAAAGTACCGTTCTTTTAATCATGATCTTCGTAAGCTTGAGTGGCTTGTGGCCAGGGCACTTATGAAGGAAATGGGCCTCAGCTGGAGCCTGTCTTACTCGGAACATGGGAAACCTTACTACCCAGAGGGGCCTAAAATATCTCTAACACACTCTAAAGAGTATGTGGCTATAATAACTCATAGCAGTAATGAAGTAGGCATAGATGTTCAGGAAATAGTGCCGAAGGTAGAACGTATAAAACATAAATATTGCAACGCTGAGGAACTATCTTGGGCTAATTCTGTAGAAGACTATACGCTGATTTGGAGTGCTAAAGAAGCTATGTTTAAGGTCAAAGAACGTAACGTAAATTTTTCAGAAGACATAGCAGTGTCTCTTGTCTCTGATCAGAAACTAAGGATAGCCTTTAAATCTACAGAGGTTTACTCAGCACATCTTCTCGATTTAGAAGGGTATAAAGGAGTATTTATGGTAGGCTAGTATTAGAGTTATCTTAATCGACAATCACTTTTTTAGTCTGTCCGTTCCACTGGAGAAAATACATGCCAGTAGAAAGATTTGTCTTCAAAGCAAATGACGACTGGTTAATATTGGTTTCTTCTAAGATTACATGGCCTAAAATATCCAATAGAATAAAGTTTGAAAGCCTTTCAGAAGACTGCACTGTAAATAAGCCATCTGAACTCGGGTTAGGATAGATATTCAATTCTAAATCTCCAGAGTTTTCTAAGACATTATTGACCTCGCTGAACTTAAAATCATCTACGGCTATCCAAGTATTCAAACTCCCGCTTCCTAATCCTATGCCAGGGTAAGAGGCTTGAACTTCTATATGACAGCTGTCCATAAGTGGCTCTATTTGGTTTAGTGTAATAGAAACTTCTGTCCAGTCTGTAATGCTAACTGAATTTACCCATTCCTCTGAGTAAAACTCATTTCCAGCATTAAAAAAGGAGATGATAACGCGGCATGTGTCGGTAAAAAAATCGTTAGATTCTATGTTTGTTTTCACGCAGAAATTAAGCTGTGGTGGAATTGAAGTTGTAGGAAATTCTAAAGTAGCTGCGCCCATAATAGATTCTATTCCCGCCATGGGTTGAAGTTTAAGTGCAAACTCTCCTTCGCAAGCAGAGGTTTCTTTGAATGCCGATTGAAATAACTGGCCGTTTTGAGTAATCCAACCAGCAGGAACTTCAGACCATGCGCCTGGAGAATCTATCCATGTTTCTAGGTCTCCGTTAGGAATGACCTGAGCAGAGGCAAATGATAAACAAGCAAGAAATAGGGAAGTAAGAGATAATAGCTCCTTCATGATACTGGGTTTAGAAGTAAGATGCAGAAGTGAGGGTAAGCGTTGCAATGGGTGGCTAAAAAAGATGGCAGAACTGTAAATAGGCACTCCACTGCAACCCTCTTCTTTCAATTAGCATCATTCTTAAAAGCCAAGTTTATGAAAACGTCCATCAGTTTAACCCTATGTCTATTGCTAACTTTATGTTTATCTAACTGCGGAAAAGATGACGGCTGCCATAGTAAAAAGCTCGCTCGACAAACTAAGAACTGTAATGACATCTATGCACCAGTCTGTGCTTGCGATGGGAATACGTATTCTAATTCATGTTATGCAGAAGCTGCTGGCATGACTTCTTTTACGGTGGGGGAGTGTGAGTGAGAT
>JBGCDA010000080.1:0-6345 GCA_045104985.1 Flavobacteriales bacterium
CCATCAGCTTCTGAGAGTAATAGGTTTTTCCTTTCACCAGTTGAGCTATACACATAAAAAGCTCCTCTTCATCCGTGCTTTTCGGCAAGTAGCCTTCTACTCCTAGCTGCTTGGCCTTCTGATAAAGTTGCTTACTCAAGTGCATGGTAAGAAGTACGAACTTGGTTTGTGGAGATTTTTGCTTAGCAACGCTGATCATTTCCAACCCATTCAAACCTGGCATGTCTAAATCTGAAAGAACGATGTCTGGTTGAAGTAGTTCTATTTTTTCAAGCGCTACCTGTGGCGAATAATACTTTCCTATTACCTTGTATTCTGGCTTATCCTCAAAATATTTGGCTATGCCATTGGCCACTAATTCGTGGTCATCTACTATGACAATATCGATAGCCATTTTAAGAAAGTGGTATTGAAAGTGAGACTGATGTTCCTTTTCCTGGAGAGGAATCTATATCTATAGTTCCATTAATAAGTGCTAAACGGTTTTTCATGTTTTTAAGTCCATGACCTTCGCTTAAATTCTGAGAATTGAAGCCTTTTCCATTGTCAGATATAAATCCGGCTAATTTCTTTTCAGACCGAATTAATTGCACGCTAAAGGTAGAGGCTTCTGCATGCTTTAAAGCATTGTTAATCAATTCCTGTATGACTCTGTAAACTGCTATTTCTACGTTTTTATCCAATCTTTCTTCCATACCTCGGTGATCAAACTCATAACTGGTTTCTACATGTAAAAAGCTGTTTTTTAACAGATCATCCATAGCCTCTGGTAGGCCAAAATTCATTAGCATTCTAGGCATCATTTGGTGAGAGAGTAGTCGCACATCTTCCGCAGATCGGCTAAATGAGTGCAGCACGGTGTCTATTTCTTCTTGATGTTTTAGACCCACCTTTTTACTTAGCGAGTTTAGCGCTAGTCTGAGTGCTGTAAGCTGCTGGCCTATGCCGTCATGCAGGTCTTTACTTATGCGGTCTCTTTCGGCCTCTGTGGCCTCTACCACCTGGACAAAACCTTTTTCTCTTTCTGCGTAAATAGTCTTGTTCAAAAGCAATTCTTGTCTATTTCTATTCCAAAAGAACCAAAACAAACTGACTAATGCTAATAGGACTAGTACACCTATAAGAATAACATTTTGGGTGTGTTGCCGAGCCATAATTGTTTCTCCGCGTTGCAATTCTAAATCTCGTTCAGATATAAGTGCCTTCTGCTGAGCCAGTTTAAATTTGGTGTTCAAAGTAGCCAACTGTTTAGCCTCTTCAGCATCATATTTAGCTTGAAGGCCTTTTTCATATTTATCTCTAAAAGACTTACTAGCTTCTATGTCGTTTTCTATTAAGGAAATGTCTGAAAGGAATTGGAATGTATTGATCAATTTTTCATAGTACCCTTCTTCTCCTATTTTAGCTGCTCTGAGCAGCAGAGGTTTAGCCTCTTTATATTTTCCTTGCAGATAGTGTATGGCTCCCATATTTTTAGAGGCGAACATGATATCGCTTTTATCACCTATATGTTCAGCGATGTCATAAGCCTCCTGAAAAACCGGCATAGCTTGGTTGTAGTTTTGCTGTTTTAACAGAATGGTTCCTTCATTAATTAAAGCACCTCCCAGCTCAGGTTCTCTTTTTAGTTCGCGAATTAGCTTTGTGTTTAGCTTACTGTAGAACAATGCTGAGTCAAGTTCATCTCTCTGTTCAAACAATTGAGAGAGGGAGCTGCATGCAGATGCATAATTAAACAGATCGTCATCTTTTTTATGGATCCTTATGGCTTCTCTAATATAGATCTCAGCCTCATTTAGTTTATCCTGCCTTATAAATAGCATGGAGATATGATTACAAGCAATCCCTAAATTTCTGGAGTCATCAGTCTGTTTGAAAATTTCATAACAGCGCATGTAAGTCTTCATGGCCTCATCCCAGTTACCAAGCTCCTGATTTACCTTAGCTAATTTTCCAATTATTCTAGCTGTTAGATTAATATCAGAAGTGTCTGCTTTTAAAGCTGCATTAAGAACAGCTTTAGTTTGAGTATATTTTCCTGTTCTTAAATAGGGTACACTCTTTCCATTTAGGGCAAATGCTACGAGAGCTGAATCTCCTTCATTTCTGGCTAGTTGGACCGCAGTATCTGCATATAGCAGGGATTTTTCAAAATCAAAATGCGAAGTTTGATACCCGATTTCATCATACAGTATTACACGTTCTTTTATAGATAAATTGGGGTTTCTGGCACTACTAAATAACGAATCTGGCACTTGAGCAGTGGTAAAAAATTGTACCACCAGGAGAAAAAATAAAACCAAATAGTGTTTCATGAGACAGTCAAAGTTAACCTTTGACTGCCCCATTACACAATTATTCGATCTACTTTTTAAGCCATTCATCTACTCTATAATTAACTTGAAGTGCTGATTCTCTGAAGAAGCAAAGTAAATAGCGCTCTCCAATCCACTTAAGTCTAATTTTTCTATCAGGTCATGGCTCTCAAATACCATTTGTCCAGTTTGGTTGTGAACTGTGATTCCTTTGAGCTTCCTAGAAAATTGAAAAGTTCCGTTAGAGCTTGGGTTAGGAAAAGCTTGGGCTTTCATGGTTGAATCGAACTCGGAGACTGAATTCGGGTCATCTTCATTAGTGATTTCTCCTGTGCTTAATCTTGTGACAAATACATCAAAAAGTCCATCATTTGTAAGTGGCAATTCCGTTTCGCCAAAAGCGGTATTAAAAGTTACTGGCCCAAACATGGAAGCGGTGTGTATTCCTGCCATGACCACATCTCCATTTAAGGAACTAGCTATGTCATATCCATCCTGAACAGCTGTTCCAGTGTGAGATGCGAATTCTGAAATGGTAAAATCTGAATCCAGCCTCATAACTATAGCATCTTTAGCCGATGTGGCATTGAATCCTTCATCAGTAGTAAGCACAAGACCATTAGCTAGTGTTCTAGGGCCTATTAATGTGCCTGTGAGATAGAATCCTCCTTCACTGTCTTTTATGGCTTTCCTAGGTGTAAAAGGGCGCTGAAAGATAGCTACGGTATCTTGGAAATTCTGTGGCTGTTGGAATTGGTCAAATAACCTAGAAGTATAAAGAGCATTTCCATCACCGTCTAATCTCATTAACAGACCGTGGTCATTGTTTCCCCCATCTATGATCATTCCATTCCCAAAATCTAAATCATCACTGGTTCCAGCTTTGAACACATATTCTATCTCATCACTATCGTTCACAAACATGCCTAAACTTCTACTTCTGGGATCATTAGTTAAATCTGTAGTTTCATAAGACCACTCTAATAAACCAGTGCTTAAGTTTACCATTCCTACATGGTGAGCTCCTTCATAATAGCTACTCACTGCAGTTAAATCATCAGTGTAAGCTACTAATTGGTCTATCCTAAACGGGATTTCATCCGCTGCTCTAAGCACTTCTCCGGTAGAGGTGTTTACTTCTAACAAAAAACCTCCATCTCCGATGCTTTGACCACCTATTACCACCTCATCACCTACTGTTTCATAAATGCCAGATACGAGTAGCCTATCCGCTGAAGAAAATTCTATTTGCTTATACTGATGAATAATACCTACATCTTCAGTAGATACATCCCATACTAAATCTCCATCAGAACTGAGTTTAGCTATGAAGAATTCGTAATTCTCTCTGCTTTCACCAAAGAAGTCAGAAGTGCTTCCATGGCTCCCTATGACATAGACTCCGGAATCATCCGCCTTAATTCCAGAAGGCCAGTCTGAAGCGAAAAGATTATTTCCTCCTCCTAGACTGTTAACCGTATTAGACCATTGGTAAACTCCATCAGCATCATACTTAGCTACGAGCAAGTCACGTCCATCTTCCTCTGCTGCAGGATAGTTATCACTTCCTACTGTAGCAGCTCCTTCGTAGGTCTGAACTATATAGACATCTCCTGAAGGACTGGTGGCCACATACGGAGCTTCATCTGCCCCAGCAGAAGAATGTGAGGCTGCCCAGTTCCATTCCTGAGCGGAAAGATAACTACCGCTCATAAAAAGCACCGCACACAAACTAATTTTAATTAGGTTATTGGTATTTGAAAAAAGTAAAATCTGTTTCATGTTTTTTGATTTAAAATGATAGAACAAATTTCAGATGTACTTCTAATGGTTGAAATACGTTATAATAGGTAAATAACTCAGGGTTTACCCTGAGCTATTTATCATAAGAATAGACAATGGTGGATACAAAAAAACCGCCAAGACAAACTTTCAAGGCGGTTTAAATATGATATAAGAAACAGTTCTAATTCAGAACCTCTATTCTAAGGACGGTATTAGTGTATTCTCCTAATAATCTAATGAAGTATTTACCTGAGGCCAGACCTAACGTAGACACTTCTATAGTAGCGTCTCCAGTTTGGTTCCAATTTGCAGGAATCTGTCTTCCATTTATGTCGTAAAGCACTAGCTCGTACTGACTCACTTGCTCA
Organism: Flavobacteriales bacterium; assembly: GCA_045104985.1. GTDB lineage: Bacteria > Bacteroidota > Bacteroidia > Flavobacteriales_D > Sanyastnellaceae > ASP10-05a. Next base: position 4,469 of record JBGCDA010000080.1, read on the forward strand.
GTTTCTATAATGAACTTGTCTCCAGCATCTATTGGGTTAGGATAAATCTTAATGTCTTGAATTTCCAGTTCATTCACCACTAAGAATGTATCTAACTGTAAGCTAAAGTAATCGGCAAATTGTGTGGAAGCCATAGGGTTTCCGTACGCATCTTCTGCACCTGAAATCTCTATGTCTATGAAGGGAATAGGTTCTAAGTTGTCTACATCAAAATCAAACACATATGAATCTCCAGACCAAGCAGAAGAAGGATTAAGCGTTAAAGATGCTGTAGGGTCTTCATCTGGGAAAGTCAGTAGAGGAATCACTGCAGTATCCATTTCCTCATCGAACTGCACTGTTACTGAGAATCCGTCTCCAGCGTTGGTTAGAGTTAAGTCTTCTGTATTTACAGTGGCTGTGGCTTCTGGGTTTCTATTGTCTAGATCTATAACCTGAGTAATTTCAATGGATTCAGAGCTGTTCCCAAACACGTCCGTTACTGAAGTTACCGAAATGCTAAATTCTACTTCCTCGTTCTGGTCGGTAATGTCGAACACCGCGGCATACTCAGTAGCACTTAGCCAAGTGCCAGGGTTTAATGTTAAAGAAGCTGGTAAACTCGGGCTAGCTAATAGCTCAAGCGTTCCTTCATCTGTTGGCTCATCGAATATGATGTTTAGTTCTAAAGCAGTACCATCTTCATCTTCAGAAATTACGGTTACGTTGTATGTAAAATTGTCTAGCTCTGGAGCTCTAGTGTCTATGCTAAATACATCTGCATTAATCTCTTCCACGTAAGAGTTAAGAGCGTTATCCATTACAGCAGTAACCATAATGTCTATGTCTTCTAGTTCTATTTCATCATCTAGGACATCAAACACAAATAGGTATGCATTATCATCCACGAATGTAGACATGCCAGCATTGAACAGTACAGAGGCCGAAGCATCTTCATTAGGGAAAGTAATTACCGGAACATTGGTTTGGTCTATTGGACTATCGAATGTAGCCGTTACACTAAATGTAGCAACACCTAGATTAGGATTACTTAACAAGGTAAGGTTAGGCACTAAAGAAATAAGAAGTGGCGCTTGGGTGTCTATGCTAAATAAATCTGCAGTAGGAGAGGCTAGGGCAGTATTAGACGCCATATCTACAGCTCCTTCTACCAAGATATCTATATCTGCTAATTCTACATCAGCATCAGTCACATTAAACACGAATGTGTAACTACTTTCTGTAGTAAAGTCAGAAGCCAATTCATCTAGCAGTAATGTGGCAGAAATATCATCGTTAGGGAAACTAATGGTAGGTACCGCAGATTGATCTAATGTGCTATCATAATTCACCTCTATGCTAAATGTACCATCATCTGCAGTAGATTCATTAATAAGCACTGTATTAGCTGCAGTATTCATTACTTCTGGAGCTTTAGTATCTATAGTAGAATTTATAGAAACATCACTAAGAACCACTGCATTTCCATTGAGGTCAGTAATATCAGAAATTTGTAACGCCATTTCGTCTAACTCTTCATCAGCATCTACCACTTCAAAGGCAAATATGTATGAAGTTTCATCCATCCATTCTGGCTGTGTAGTGCTTAATGTAAGAGAGTTCACAAGTGGATCATCTGAAACAAAGTTCAATGTAGGAGTAGTCTGGATAGCTGCTTCTGAAAATACTATTTCTAAAGAAGCTGTTTCACCAGAACTGGCTTCATTGAAGTCGCCTTCTATAAATTCGCATGAAACAACCGTAGGGTTTTCCGTGTCTATTTCTAGTACTTCTGGAGCATTAAAATCTTCAGAAGTTTCACCATTTAAATCTATCCCACCAGTAATATCCACAGAAATAGATTCTATATCTACGTTAGCATCTGTAGAAGTATAAGT
>JBGCDA010000081.1:0-18166 GCA_045104985.1 Flavobacteriales bacterium
TGACTTAGATGGATTAACTAACGATGAAGAAGACTTAGATGGTGATGGCGTTTATGATCCTGACACTGAGACAGACCCACTAGATCCAGACACTGATAATGATGGACTGACTGACTTAGAAGAAATTAATGGTGAAAGTGACCCATTAGATCCATGTGATCCTAATCCATTTGCCATCGGTGAAGGAGACTGTGATAATGATGGATTGACGAATGATGAAGAAGATTTAGACGGAGACGGCATATATGATGTGGACACTGAAACTGACCCTACAGAGCCTGATACAGATGGAGATGGATTAACAGACTTAGAAGAAGTTCTAGGAGATGATGGCATAGCAGATTCAGGAGATGAGTCAGATCCATTAGATCCATGTGATCCAGATGTATTCGCAGTAGGAACTAACGACTGTGATGAAGATGGATTAACCAATGATGAAGAAGACTTAAATGGAAATGGAGAGTATGATGCAGACACTGAAACAGATCCTAATAATCCAGATACCGATGGTGACGGAATTAATGATGGAGATGAAATAGCAGGTGAAAGTGATCCATTAGATCCGTGTGATCCTAACCCATACGCACTTCCTGATGGAGACTGTGATGATGATGGATTAACTAATGATGATGAAGATTTAGACGGAGATGGGGAATACGATCCAGATACTGAAACAGATCCACTCGACCCAGATACAGACGGAGATGGGTTCACAGATGGTGAGGAAATAGAAAATGACACTGATCCACTAGATCCATGCGATCCTGTAGGTGCTGGAGATCCTTTAGCTGACTGCGATAGTGATGGTTTAACTAATGGAGAAGAAGATGCCAATGGTAATGGAATAGTAGACGATGGTGAAACAGACCCATTCGATGCAGATACAGACAATGATGGAATTGATGATGGAGAGGAAGTAGATACTGAAACAGATCCACTCGACCCATGTGATCCAAGTGTATTCGCTGTACCTACAGAAGACTGTGATAATGATGGTCTAACTAACGGAGAAGAAGATGCCAATGGAAATGGAGAAGTAGACGACAATGAAACAGATCCAGCAGACCCAGATACAGATGGTGATGGCTTAAATGATGGAGAAGAAATAGATGGAGGAAGTGATCCACTTGACCCATGTGATCCAGACATATTCGCTGTAGCCGGAGGAGACTGTGATGAAGATGGTCTTACAAATGAAGAAGAAGACACCAATGGAAATGGAATTGTAGACGATGGTGAAACAGATCCTTCAGATCCAGATACGGATGGAGATGGAATAAACGATGGAGATGAAGTATTAGGAGATGATGGTATAGCCGATTCAGGAGATGAATCTGATCCACTAGACCCATGTGATCCTAACCCTTACGCCATAGCAGATGGAGATTGTGATGATGATGGTCTCACAAATGGAGAAGAAGACCTAGATGGTAACGGAGAATATGACGAAGGCATAGAAACAGACCCTTTAAATCCAGATACAGACGGAGATGGACTCAATGATGGGGATGAGATAGCGCAAGGTTCAGATCCACTAGACCCATGTGATCCTGTATCATGCACAGATGAAGTTCTTATTCCACAAGGATTCTCACCTAATGGTGATGGAGATGGCGACCAATGGATAATAGAGGGCTTAAATGCCTATCCAAATGCTTCTATTCTAGTATTTAATAGATGGGGTAATGAGGTCTATAAGCAAGAACCTTTCGAAAATGCATGGAATGGTGTAGGAAACAGAAACGGAGCAGATCTGCTGCCTACTGGAACTTACTTCTACCTCTTAGACCTAAATCCTGATAGTGATGAGGATGAAGTGTTACAAGGATATGTTTATATCACTAGAAACTAAATTGAAAAATTAACTTGATACGTATTATCATGAAAAATTTAATATACATCTTCTTAGCGGCAGTAAGCATTTTAGCTACTGCCACAGAAGGCCTGGGTCAGCAAGACCCAATGTTTACTCAGTATTTCTTTAATCCACTCACTGTGAATTCAGGATATGCTGGAACAAGAGACGCATTAAATGCCACTATTTTAGCCAGAGAACAATGGATGGGTATGGATGGCAGGCCCAGAACTCAAACCCTTTCTATACACTCGCCACTTAGAAATGAGTCTTTAGCAGTAGGAGGAACCATAATAAATGATGAGGTGGGGCCTACTAACGCCACTTCTATATTTGCAGATGTAGCCTACAGATTTAAAGTGAATGAAACTGCTAGATTAGCATTTGGTGTTAAAGCTGGTGGTAATTTGTTATCTGCGGATCTCCAGGGGTTAGAAAACACAGAAGCCGCAGATGTGGCATTTACACAGAATATTTCTACTAGGTTTCTCCCTAATTTCGGGGCCAGTGCTTACCTCTGGGCAGACCGCTATTTCTTGGGACTATCAGCTCCCAAGTTATTAGAGAATAATTTGAGTAGTGAGGTAGAAGACCTGAGAGGAGAAGAAAGAACACACTTGTTTTTTATGGGAGGATATGTGTTTGATCTTAGTCCAGCGCTTAAATTCAAACCTACTTTTATGACTAAAGTAGTGAGAGATGCTCCAGTATCTGTGGACTTAACGGCTAACTTTTTAATAGATGATAAGTTGTGGTTAGGTGCTATGTACAGATTTGGAGATGCTGTAGGTATTTTAGGATCTTATCAGATTACTGATCAGCTTAGAGCAGGGTATTCTTATGACTATACTTTGTCTCAATTACAAACTGTAAATAACGGATCTCATGAGCTCATGTTGAGTTATGATTTCTTCTTCAAGAGCGAAAAACTTCTTTCACCTAGATATTTCTAACCAGAACTAATATTTGATAATAATGAAACGAACTATTTTAATCATTGCAACGCTGAGCTTCAGTGTGCTGTCAATGTTAGGCCAAGAAGGTAGAATTAAAAAAGCCGACAAGCTGTATAATAAACTGGCTTATGCCCAAGCAGTAAAGTACTACAATAGTATTTTAGAACAAGGCGTAGATTCCAGCAAAGTAGCTAAGCAAATGGCTGATAGCTACTACCAAATGAGAGATCCTGAAAATGCTCAAAAATGGTATGCAATAGTTGTAAAGAACAGTCCAGCACCTAAAGACTACTTACGCTATGCAGAAGTGCTTAAAGGAACTGGTAATTATATGGAAGCCAGTAAGTACATGGCCAAGTATAATGAACTAGATGCCACAGACAGCAGAGCTGCGGCTCATGTTAGAAATCAAAACTACTATGAGGAACTCACCGTTCCTACAGATAGGTTTACGCTAAGAAATGAAGAATCCAATAGCAGTCAAGCAGACTTTTCTCCGATGTATTATGGAGATAAAAAAGTGGTTTTTGTCTCTAATAGAGATTTATTAGGAGTAAGTATCAAGAGAAACCACAAGTGGAATAATGAACCTTTCTTAAATCTGTTCTCTTCCAATATAGGAAATGAAGGCCGTTTAGAAACGGTGCTTCCATTTTCGGAAAAAGTAAATACTAAGTTTCATGAAGGGCCTATGGCATTTTCTAAGGACTTAAAAACCATGTATTTTACTAGAAATAATTATGTGAATAATAAAAAGAATAAATCTAGTGATGACATTGTAAAACTAAAATTACTCAGCTCTAATAGAACAGATCTAGGCTGGTCAGACCCAGTGGAGTTTCCTTTTAATAGTGATGAGTATTCGGTAGGGCATCCTGCACTAAGCGCGGATGGAAAAACACTTTACTTCGTTTCTGATATGCCTGGTGGATATGGCGGTACAGATTTATGGAAGTCGGAAATGACATCTGGAGCTTGGTCTAAGCCAGTGAATTTAGGAGATAGAATTAACTCAGAAGGAAATGAGATGTTTCCATTCATTCATGCTGATGGCACGCTTTACTATTCTTCAGACGGACTTTTAGGTCTGGGAGGTTTAGATGTCTTCGAAGCTAAAGCTGATGCCAATGGGTTTTCAGCGCCAGAAAATTTGGCAGCTCCATTAAACTCTAAAAAAGATGATTTTGGTTTCATAGCCAATTCTGAAAAAACCGAGGGATATGTGTCCTCAAATAGAGCTAATGGTAAAGGAAATGATGACATTTACCACTTCTTTATGAAGGATAAAAAAGCGTTAACAGTAAGCGGTTTTGTGGCCAACGCAGATGAAGAAATGAATGCCTTATTAGGAGCCAGAGTGCGCTTATTAGATGATACTGGAAAAGAAATAGAATCTAAACTAATGGGGCCAGAAGGCACATTTAAATTCGAGCTAGATCCAGAGATATGCGGTTATCAAATTCAGGTAGACAATGGAGAAGGATGGACTGATTATGCTTATGATAACGTGCCTTGTGATGTAGATGAAGGAGACATAGGTCTCGGCCAGATTCCATTAGAAGAAATGAAATGGGGAGCTAGAGGAAGCATTAAAGAGAAAAACACTAATCAGCCATTAGAAGGTTTCGAAGTTACATTTACAGACAGAGAAACAGGAGAAGGAATGGTTAAAACCACAGGAACTAATGGTTCGGTGAAGTTTAACCTAGATGGTGAAAAAGTGTATGATGTAAAGTTCGAAAAAGAAGGGTTCTTTACTAAAACGGGAGAAATTAGCACAGTAGGTGTAGAACCTGGTATGTTAGAAATCCAGCGGTATATAGATCTAACTATGGAGCGCATAGAGCTAGGAAAAGGAATTAAGATAGAGAACATTTACTACGATTATAACAAGTCTTTCATTAGGCCTGATGCAGCACTAGAGCTCAATAAAATCGTATTATTAATGATAGATAATCCTACCATAAAAGTAGAAATGGGATCTCATACAGATGCCAGAGGAAGTGATGCATATAACCTAAAGCTATCTCAGAGAAGGGCTAAAGCGGCTATGGATTATATCATAGCTCAAGGCATAGATAAAGGTCGTATGAGTTCTAAGGGCTATGGAGAAACCACGCTTATAAATAATTGTAAAGATGGGGTAACCTGCAGTGATGAACTGCATGAGGAAAACCGTAGAACAGAATTTAAAGTAGTAGGCTTTGTAGAAGGGTTAGAGGATTAAGAAACAGATTGCTACATTTAGCGTTGCAATATGGAATTAATCAAAGAATTTAGAAACCTATTTGAGAGAATAGAGTAAACCTTATTGGATATAACGCAAATGATTATATTTGCAATCCAATTTTAAAAAATGGTCTCGTGGCCGAGCGGTTAGGCAGTGGTCTGCAAAACCATCTACACCAGTTCGAATCTGGTCGAGACCTCTAGAAAACCCAGTGCGAAAGCACTGGGTTTTTTTGTGGTCAGAACATTCGCCAAGCGTAGCTTGAGCGAATGGGCTGGACACAAAAAAACCCAAAGCGCGCTAGCGCTGGTTTTTGTAGAATCACCATTAATCGAAACCCAGATCACGCCAGTAATCTGAGATTGGCAGAACACTGGCCAAGCGTATCTTGAGTGAACGGGCTGGATACAAAAAAAACCCAAAGCGCTAGCGCTGGTTTTTGTAGAATCACCATTAATCGAAACCCAGATCACGCCAGTAATCTGAGATTGGCAGAACACTGGCCAAGCGTAGCTTGAGCGAATGGGCTGGACACAAAAAAACCCAAAGCGCGCTAGCGCTGGTTTTTGTAGAATCACCATTAATCGAAATCCAGATCACGCCAGTAATCTAAGATTGGCAGAACATTCGCCAAGCGTATCTTGAACGAATGGGCTGGACACAAAAAAAACCCCAAGCCTGTAATAGCACTCCAAAGAATATTCCCCTCCTCGGACGGGCTTTGGGTGGGTTGGTATTAGCCATGTCCTAGGAATCTTACATCAAGTTACTCAATGAAAAGTGAAGAACCTTAAGAGCTAAATATAGATCAAGTAAATTATTCTTCTAGTTTTACACCTTCAAATGAAAAAACACATCCCAAATCTTTTCACCCTGGCCAATCTATTCTGTGGAGTGCTGGCCTGTATAGCTATCATCCGAGAGTCAGATTATACTACTGCGGCATATTTAGTGCTAGCAGGGGCAGGATTTGATTTCTTAGATGGGTTAGTGGCCAGAGCACTAAACGTAGCAGGAGAACTTGGAAAACAGTTAGACAGTCTGGCAGATATGGTCACCTTTGGACTAGTGCCTGGGCTCATAGCCATGAGCTTGTGTAGTGATTTTGATGCTTCTTATGGAAATGGGCTAGGAACTAATTGGCTAGTATTATTTCCAGTAATAATAACACTAATGAGCGCCATGCGTTTGGCCATTTTTAATATTAGTACAGACCAGTCAGATTCATTTATAGGTGTGCCTACTCCCGCTAATACGCTGTTTTGGATAGGAATGCCTTTTCTCTTAGAGTATTTAGAAGTCTATAATATATGGGTAGTACTGGTATTAAGTGGAGTATCTGCGGTATGGCTAGTAATGAATTATAAAATGCTAGCGTTAAAATTTTCAAGCTATGGAATGAAAGGAAACCACGGGAGATGGCTTTTGGTAGTGCTGAGCGTGCTAACGCTAATAATCTTAACAACTATAACAGGAAATATGCTGATAGCTCTACCAATAATTATAATTTTGTACCTCATAGTTTCAGTCATTAATAATAGTTTAAGTAAATAAGAATGAACTTCAAAGCCGAAATAGATGTAATGCCGCTTCCAGCGCTTTTAGATCCTCAGGGTAAAGCCGTGTCTAGTAATATGAAAAACATAGGGTTAGAAGAAATTACTAATGTGAGAATAGGCAAGCATATTACTTTAGATATAGCTGCCAATGACGAAAACGAGGCCAGGTTAAAAGTAACAGAAGCCTGTCAGAAGCTCTTAGCTAATGAGATTATGGAAGGATATACTTTCAATTTAATCCCAGCCTAGCACTAGATATATTCTAAGGCCAGCAGCACCCCGAATAGTTCAGTAACAGATAAATCTCCTTCTATGGTAAGGAGAATATCGAAGACGGTTTCGCCCTCTTCTGAATACACGTATCCATTTTTATAGCTGAATAAACGGTCCATAGGAAAAGTAGAATCACCTCTATAAATGGTGCCGTTACTCCACGTGTACATAATGTCAGAAGTGAAAATACTGTCGCCCAAGTAAAGCTTTCCATCCTCAAAAGTGTAAAGCACCTCGAAAGGTGAAGTAGAAAACCCATTGTAAATGTGATCGTTATCGCATGTTACTATGGCGTCATTCCACATTACACTCTGCTCCGGTAGAACATGCCCACCATTAACAGAACAGAGAATTTCATTATAAATAAGTGTTCTTCCAGGATATACATAAGTTTGTGCATAGGTGGCTAAATAAACTAGCGCGAGAACAGTTATGAGAATGAGTTTTTTCATGGTAAGAATTACCCAAATATAACGCCAAGTTCTCATGTTTAGTGAGTGGCTAACTTTTCTGCGGCTAACCTTTGTGAAGTATATTTACGCGCAGATTATGAACATCCAATTTCCATACGTTATAGGCATAGCAGGAGGCAGCGCTTCTGGAAAAACCAGCATGCTAAACGATCTGTTTTCATCGCCTTATAAAGATTCTCTGGCTCTGGTAAGCCAAGATAATTACTACATAGATAGAGAGGAGCAGTATGTAGATGAAAATGGAGTCATTAATTTTGACCTACCCACAGCCATAGATAATGCTCGTTTTTATAGGGATTTATTAGCGTTGCAACGCGGAGAAAGCATCACCAAAACAGAATACACATTTAATAATGATGCTGCCACTGCCAAAGAAATAACAGTGCATTCAGCGCCAATTATCATTGTGGAAGGCTTGTTCATTTTTCATTTCGATAAGATCAAAGCAGAGATGGACTACAAAGTATTTGTAGATGCAGATTCTGAGGTGAGACTGCAGAGAAGGATAGACAGAGATGAAACAGAGCGAGGTTACCCAGAAAGTGATGTGCGCTACAGGTGGAAACATCATGTGAAGCCAGCAGATGAGAAATTTCTGCAGCCTTATAAGATGGAGTGCGATTTAGAAGTGGATAGCACAGATTCATACCACAGAGATTTCGAGAGTTTAAAAACCCATATTAAAAGTGTGTTAGAGCATGAAAAAAGTATTTCACCTAGGTAACTGCAGCACCTGTCAGAGAATAATTTCTGATCTAGAGCCAGAGAAAAAGGGATTTGAGTTTAGAGAAATAAAATCAGAGGCCATTACCCAAGTAGAGATAGAAAAGATGTATGCACTGGCGGGAAGTTATGAAGCGCTTTTTAGCAAAAGAGCCATGAAGTATAGGTCTATGGGACTAAATGAAATGGATCTTTCAGAAGCAGATTTTAAGAAATACATCTTAGAAGAATACACCTTTTTAAAGCGGCCGGTAATTTTAACTGACGATCAGATTTTTATAGGATCTGCTAAGAAAATAGTAGAAGCTGCCAAAACTTACCTGATTGGACTCTAAAAAGTTAGGCCATCTGGCCTTATTCAGTGTAGCAGCCACTTATGCGGCTAATTACCTGTTAGCCAAAGGGCTCATGCCTAATTTGATTCAGCCTTCAGGGTTCGTGTTTGCTAGAATCACGGGAGCGCTTATTTTATTTTTACCCATTCTTTTGCTCTCTGGAGTGCAGAAAATAAAGAAAGAGCATTGGTTAAGAGTGGCGCTGTGCGGAGTTTTTGGTGTGGGTATAAATCAGTTGTTTTTCTTTAATGGATTAAATCTTACGTCTCCATTGAATTCTGCATTGATTATTACATCTGTCCCCATTATAGTACTGGTTATAAGCGCACTATTCTTAAAGGCAGGCATTACTTCTAGAAAAGTAGCTGGAGTGTTTATAGGTGCTGCAGGTGCCATGTCACTCATATATTTAGGCCAAAGCGCTGCTGGAAGCAGCGGTTCGTCATGGAAAGGAGATTTATTCGTCTTAATTAATGCCACCTCATATTCCATTTATCTAATTATAGTGAAACCGCTCATGGTTCATTATAAACCTATTACAGTATTATTCTGGGCTTTTGCAGTGGGTTGGGTATTGGTAGCACCGTTTGGCATGTCGCAGTTTTTTGAGGTGGATTGGAGTCAGTATACGGGAAATAATTTCTTCGCGTTTGGGTTTGTAGTAGTTATGGCCACGTTCTTAGTTTACCTCATGAACATCTTTGCGTTAAAGCATCTGCCTTCTACCACAGTGAGCGTCTACATTTACCTTCAACCCACGCTGGTGATCCTATTCACCTTTCTGTTTTTCTACCTAGGCTTAAACGATTTTAGAGCAGACCTCACTTGGGCCAAGGCGGGCTGTGCTTTGCTCATCTTCGTAGGAGTGTATCTAGTGAGTTTTGAAGGGAAGAAAAAGAAGATGGTGAAGAGGCCTAGTTAAGGTATTCTATTTTCATACCGTTTCCTCTATCTACCACTACTACACTATAGGTAATGGTGCCGTTTTCATAAGTGAGTTCATAAGGCATCTGCACCGTAGAAACACCATTTTGAATGTTAGTAGAAAACCCTGTGTTTTTAGATGCGCTGAGAAGTTTTCCTTGCTCTGGGTTAATGGAAAGAAGCTTGACCACCTCTATTTTATTGAACTTTTCTAATGGTTTATCTGCTAAATAATTGGATGCGCTTTCATGCTTTCCAGCTATAACTTCTTGGAAAAAAGTGTCTGCACAAGCTTCGGCTTTTTCTGTGGTTTCACAACTGCCAAGAGAGATGATTAGTAAAATAGCTAAAAGGACATGGAGGAGTTTCATAAGCGAGTTTTCTACAAACTTAAATAAACCTTTTAAATTTAAGATATTGAATGCCAATTTAAAAACACCCAAAGCAGAATAAAAAATGCTATTTCTATAACAAAAGCGAGACTTGTGCGTCATATTACCGAATGTTTAACCTTTTCAACTTTTTACTAACTGCAGCAGCACTGCTCTGCTTGACTGTTATTTATGGTCAGAGCGTAACAGGGTATGTGTTAGACGAGGATAATAATCCAGTACCATTTGCTAATCTGTTCATTCCTGAGGCTGATGTGGCAGCTAACTCTAACTCGGAAGGCAAATACTCTATGAATGTAAATCCTGGAAATTATGACATGCTTATTTCCTGCATAGGTTATGAAGAAAAGCGCATTAATATAGATGTAGGAGATAATGCCACAGTAAGAAATATATATCTAAAGTTCTCAGATACTGAATTGGAAGAAGCGGTGATAAGAGCTAAAGGAAGAGACCCAGCTTATGCCATCATTAAAAATGCTCAGGATAATAGAAAAAAATTCCTAAAACAGATAGATTCCTATAGAAACCACATCTACTTAAAAGCCAGTGAAGAAAAGATCATTAAGGAGAAGAAGAAACGTAAACCAGATGCCGAGTTAGACGCTGAAGGAGAGCCATCAGATGAGTTAGCCATGGACGCTGATTTGGAGCCCAAGACTCCCGAAAATTCTGTCAGTTTTTTAGAAATGGATGTAGACTTTCATTTTCAATACCCCAATAAAACCAAAGAATTCAGAACTGCTTATCAGGCTTATGGAGACAAATCGGGATTTTTAGTTCCTAGGCTGCATGAGACCAATTTTAATCTCTATGAAAATTTAGTGAGCCTGAAAGGAATCAGTGAAATGCCTTTCATTTCGCCAGTGAGCAGCACAGCTATATTGAGTTACAAGTTCAAGTTAGTTCACACCAGCTTTATTCAGGGACAGAAAGTGTATGAAATTCAAATCACGCCACGAAAAAAAACCAACTCTACTATAAAAGGCACCATTTGGATAAACGATGGTTTATGGAACATTAGAAAAGTGCTGCTGGAGCTTCCGAAAGATGCACTCAAGTTTCATGATGACGTAACTTTAGAACAGTCTTATGAAAACCTGTCAGACAGCACATGGCTAATCAGTAATCAGGAGTTTAATTATTTGAGCAAGGCCAATAAGTATAAAATATTTGAAGGAAAAACCATTATCAAATATTCTAATTATGAGATTAATGTGGAGTTCCCGAAGAAATTTTTTAGTTCGGAGGTAGGGGTAACTACACAGGAAGCTTTAGAACGTGATTCTACATACTGGTCTGGGCTAAGGCCTGAACCGTTAACTCCAGAGGAGCAGAAGCTCATACATATGACCGATAGCATAGAAGCATTTCATAAAAGCCCTGAGTATTTAGATTCATTGCAACGCGCTAGAAATAAAATAGAACTTTTAGAAGTGCTCTGGCAGGGCGTAGGGTTTATGAATTACAAGAAAAAGCAGGAGGTGTTCGTGAATTCTATAGTAGATTTCTTAGACTATTCCTTAGTGGATGGCCTACGCTTAGGGCCAGGAGGCAGTTACAGTAGAAGGTATGAAAGTCAGAAATACTTGAGGGCAAACGGCTACGCCAATATGAGTCTGAGAACTGGGCATCTAAACGGAAGTTTAGGCGTTAGGGCACTTACTAACCCCATGAAACGTGCTTGGACGGATTTCAGAGTAAATCGTGGATTTGTATCTATTAACCCATATGATGCCTACCTGAGTCAGCTGCTTTTAGTGAACTACATTCAGAATGAAAGTGTGTATTTTAACCACCATAGAGAGCTCGTAAATGGTTTATATGTAGGGGCTAATGTGAGCTGGAGAAACCGCCAGCCACTTGGAGATTTAGTGCAGCCAGATGAGTTTTTAGATGATGTTATAGGCACTGATGAGCTTTACGATTTTCAAGCCCATCAGGCAGTAATTACTCAGTTTTCAGTGGCTTTTACACCCAAGCAGATGTATATGACTGAGCCTAAACGCAAGGTGATTTTAGGCAGTAAGTATCCTACGTTTTATGCGGATTATACCCACGGCTGGAAAGGAGTGCTGTCTAGCGATGTGAATTTTGACCTGCTAGAATTCGGAATTACTCAGAGCGTGCCACTCGGAACTATTGGCTATTCTAAATACAACATAGTGGCAGGTAAGTTTTTTAAAACTAATGAGTTATTTGAGATGGATAAAAAGCGAATCCGCCAGTCAGATCCTATTCTGTTCAGCGAGCCGCTGCGGTCTTTTCAGTTTTTAGACACCTCTCTGGTAACCACTAATTGGTTTATAGAAGGCCACTACATTCATCACTTTAATGGAGCGCTTATTAATAATTTCCCGCTCATAAAAAAGTTAAAACTCAGAACTGTAGCAGGCGCTAGTGGCATGTGGCTTCAGGATGATGACTACAGACATGCAGAGCTTTTGGCTGGAGTAGAACGGGTGTTTAAGTTAGGTGCCCGCAGAAGATTAAAACTTGGTGTGTATGGAGTGGTGGCACACTCTAATAAAACGCCTACTACCACGGGAATTAAATTTGCCATAGATATTATAGACACTTGGAAAAAGGATTGGAGCTTTTAGCGCGTTGCAATGTGTGCAGATAGCCTCAAGATCAAGCCAATTTATCTGAAAGTGTATTGAACATTTTCATATTAGTCCAGTTCTTATTCATACCGAATTATAATGGTGGGATGTTCAAAGTCCTGTAGTTCGATAAGTTCATTTTGTATGCGTTCTGTCCAAAGTTTCTGCTTGGTATGATCAGCATAGACTTCTGAATCATACAGATCTTGATAGAGAGCTAAATCTACCCAAAGTTTTTTAGCTTCAGAATCAAGATTTTCCATTAACTCAACGTAAGTCCACTTATTCTCTTTTATTAGCTTCCTTAACTTTCTGGTATAAAGTTCTGTAATGTCAAAGTGCAATTGTTCGTGAGATAACACAGCATCAGGCTTAAAAGAAGGTTTGAAATAAGACATTTCACAGTTAAAGACGCTATTCACCTTCAATGTATACTCTTTCTTAAAGTGTTTTACGTTTTCTATTTTGTAACGTGTAAAGGAATAAGTGGCTGCTTGAAATGGCCTATTTTCTATAGGACCTTTGAAGTTTTGAATTTCTAGCTTCCGTTTTGGGTGCCAAGTTATTTCAGCTTCATAAAGTTCTGGATGCTTTAATCTCAGCGCTCTTCCACTGAGTATATGACACATTGAATTTAAACCGTTTGGTTCTTTATGCTGAGTAAGTATGAAACAGTTTCCTCCTAATTTTCGAGCTTCAGTTATAATTAGAGCTTTGGCCTTTTCAAAGGTGCAATTCGATGCCGATCCAGTATTATTAGTTCTTATTTGACCAATGTAAACAGTGTCTTTAGAGGTAAGTGTATCTTCTTCTAAAAAGAAAAAACTTTCATAATCCTCTAGAGGATCATAGCTTATTTCAAGATTCCTTGAAGTAATTTCAGTCTTTAGTGCACAGCTATACATCAGTAAAACTGCGCTAAAAAACAACAGAACCTCTTTCATTTAGTCTTTAATTTTTTTAAACCCTCACATACCACCCAAACAAAACGCCAGCATTATACACATAACCAGTTACAGGAGCATCTATAATAGGCATTAATCCAGCTCTAAAAGTGGGCATGGCGCGTAGACTCATCTGGTCACTAAATTGATATTCTACACCTAATGAGATTTGAGGAGAAAGATTAAATCGGTTATATCCTTCTTCAATTCTAGCATCACGTTCTGGGCGTTTGTCATCATAATGTTTCACTACTACTGAACTAGCCTTAAACAAGTATTCCGCGGTGACACCTATGCTAGAGATAAATTTGAGCTTTTTCCTTCCTGCCACATAGTTTAAGTTTATGGGAATGCCCAAATATTGAAGTCTATCAATAAAACTAATAGTCTCTATGTTTCCTTCTTCTGAGGAGTTATACGTAAATCCATACCTATCATCTATTATATTATTGGTAATGAGATTTGACCAAGAAATCTTGTGTTGAAAACCTCTATTAGAATGCTGTAATCCAGACTCTAAGCTAAAGTTGTTCTTCAAATCATAAGCGATACTTAATCCTGTGGTATAACCAAATTTTGGAGACTCCGAATTATTCCTCCTTTCTACGAGCTGATTAAACTGCTCACTATCTGCAGTGTTTTCTAATGATCTATATGCTGCTTCAGGAGAGAAGTAGGCACCTATGGTAAATCTCCCATGCGCCACCATGAGTTCCTTCAGCTCATCTTGGGCTTTCAGCTGGAAAGCGGTAAGGATAAAAAGTAATGTAATCAGCTTGTTCATGATTCGGTTTGGCAATTCTAAAAGTATGAGATCTTTTGTTCAAAATAACTCCACAATTAACCTACTAAAATACAGATTTATAAGTTTACGGGCAGGTGAAGTACTCTCTTATAACTGGGATATTACACACCACACTACTCACTTTTATAAATGAAATTCCTAAACCAACTAGGATGATAATGACCAGAGGGATAGCATCTCTTAGAACATACTTTAAAGGAAGAGGCTGCAAATGTTTACTCTTAAAAAAAAGATGTATCCCATACAGAAGTGTGAACACCACCACAGGGAGATACGCCAGGTGCTTGAAAGAAAAGATACTCACGAAAAGTAGTGCCAAAAAAATCACCTGTTCTATGACTGGTAGCGCTCTTAACTTAGCTACGGTTTCTATTTCTGTGAGACGTTCTCCAGTGAAATAGGGAATGAAAAACAGTATGAAGTAACTCAGACTAATGGTTATGAAATTATAAGTCACTTCTAAGAGGATATTAGACAGCCTCATGCTTGAGAATTGTCTTTCTACCAAGGACATAACTAGCATGATAACCATAGCCAAAAGGACCGAATAAACCATGTGCTTCCTCCTAAATGCACGAGCAAAAGGGGTGAAAGAAAGCACAAAAAATGCGAATAAAACTAAGAGATTACCTCCATTAAATATGAAATAATAGCTGCCCTGATTTAGCAAATCTCCAAAAGTAGAAGACCGAGTAATTATTGGATAAAAATCAAAGAAACCTAAAGTCATTTTATTTCAAGGTGAATATGGTCATCATGCCTTACCGCTCCGCATCCATGAAATCGTATTTTAGGATGAGCTAAGTTTAGTCTAGATTTCAAATGTGGTTCTATGAATATTTTACTAAGTCTTTTCTGAGTTAAAAGTGCTTGGAGTAGGATTTTAGTCCCCTTTTCTGAGAACTTCAGGTGAGCGTTAATTTCTCCAAAACTGAGGTATTTGGAAAAGTCGTATTGAAAATAGCCTTTCTCTTTACAGAAATGAGTTTGATCATATTCAGAAGCCCTAGGCCCTTCAAAAACACCATAACCACTCATAGACCGCTGCTTATCAGAAAAATCACCTGAACTAGATTCATGGATTAAGCTCAAGTCTAGCTTCTTACCGTCATTATGACTGAGATGAGGCAGTAACGGAAATTTGTTTATAAACGGAAAATTAGCATCCAGATAACTGATAGATATTCCTGTTTTAGAAATGGTTTTTTCTACTTCTCCTAACAGTTGGTTAAGTTCAGGTCTAACGTAATTCCTATTCAGAAGAACAGTCATGTAGTTAGCTGGACTAATAAGTTCAGTGTGTTTCACGCGCTCACGACCAAACATAGGAGCTATCCATGGGGTTATGAGCAGCGTAAGAAAAGTATAGACCACTATGAAGAGAATCAGTCGTTTAAGGGTTGTTTTTAGCCCTAGTGATTTACTCAGTAAATGGCTAATTATTAGGGCTACACCTCCTATCTGTGTTACAATAGTGAGTAAAACAAACCAGAGAATTCGGACTAATATTTTAAGGGCCTTTTTCACAAAGCATTATTTAGATGGCCTATGGCTTTCTCAGCCAATCCCTCCCAATGATTAGAAAATTCCGCAGGGACTTGAATCCAGTCTTTCATGGGCCTTCCTTTTCCTGAAGGATCCCAGTTTTGAGCTCCTTCATATTTATGCAGAAGCTCAGCGATTTCTTCTTTACCTATTTTAAATACCATCTGGTCTTGGTAGAACGCTACGAATGCTTTTTTATTTAGCTTGCCGCAGGGTTTACCAAACATCTGACCTAAAGATGCCTCAGGCACTTGCGCCACCAATTTTTCAAACAGGTCAATGCTTTCTTTCATTTTACTAAAGTAACCATATTGGTCTTTTTACTCTAGAGTCTAGAAGCACAGATCCACCTCTTGAATAAAGGTTTGCCGATTAGGTCATAAATTGCAACGCAGAAGCACAAAAACTCCACGTCATGTCCTTTATATTCGACACAGAGCATATTTTAGAAAATGAAAACGTCCGTTTGACGCCTTTAGCTAAGGAAGATTTGGCACATTTGAAAAGGTTTGCACTAAACGAACCTCACTTGTGGCAGCATTCTTTAGTGCCTGCCGATAGTGAAGAGAGAATGCAGAATTATATTAATCTGGCTATTCAGGCACGAGAAAACAAGACGGCATATGCCTTTGCCATTTACGATAAAACTAAACAGACCTATGCAGGAAGCACCAGATTTTACGATATTCAGCCAGAAAGTTCGTGCGTTCAGCTAGGCTACACCTGGTATGGTTCACAATTTCAACGTACTGGTTTAAACAGGCACTGCAAATTTTTAATGTTAGCATTCATATTCGATACGCTAGGCATGCACCGCGTAGAGTTCAGAGCAGACCATGATAATAAGCAGAGCATAACTGCCATGAAAGGCATAGGGTGCACAGCAGAAGGAGTTCTGCGTAGCAATGGATTTAGAACCGATGGTTCCAGAAGAAACAGTATAGTCTTAAGTATTTTAAAAGATGAGTGGGATTCTAGATTAAGAGAAGGGCTCAGGCTCAAGTGCCGCCCAGTGATGTGAAAGTATTTTTTTTTTCAAAGAGCCGAAGTACAAGTTGCCATGGCATAGGGCATCAAAAGCCACACTCGTGAGTCACCATGGGCGGTTAATTAAAAGAATCCCTACAGAATTAGTTCCACCAATACCGAAAGTTCAATTCTAGTAAACCCTAAAATCCGTTTCCTTTCCGTTACCTTCCATTGCTACGCAAATCTTACTTTTACTGACCTAAATAAAGGCACGTGACGTTATCGGAATTCAGGGATTTTTATGCCTCCAGCGCTGAAGTATCAGAACTCATTCAGCACTTAAATAAAGCCGGACAAAAAGTCCAGTTGAGGGGATTAGTGGGTTCTGTAAAATCTGTAATAGCTTCTGCCGTAGCAGAAAACCTAGGCAATACTCAACTCTATATCTTAGACGATAAAGAGGAAGCGGCCTACTTCATGAACGACCTTCAGGAGATTTTTAAGACCGAAAAGAACATTCTGTTTTTTCCCAGGTCTGCTAAGGTTCCTTATGATACAGAACGTGTAGACAATGCCAATGTGGCCATGCGTGCCGAGGTGCTGAACGAAATAAACACCTCTAAATCTCCTAAACTCATCATCACCTACCCTGAGGCACTGAGTGAAAAGGTAGTTACCAAGCAGGAACTTTCCGAGCACACCTTTACAGTGAAGAAAGATGCCAAGTTAGACATAGAATTCATAGATGAAATGCTCATAGAGTATGAATTCGAGAAGGTGGATTATGTGTTTGAGCCAGGGCAGTTTTCTGTGCGTGGAGGTATAGTAGATGTGTTCTCTTTTTCATTTGACCAGCCGTATAGAATAGAATTCTTTGATGATGAGGTAGAGTCTATTCGGAAGTTCGACCCAGTTTCTCAGTTGTCTAGCGGCATGATGGAATTTGCCACAATTATTCCTAATGTGGGAGATAAAACCATTATGGAAACCAGAGAAAGTCTGCTCAAGTTTATTCCTGAAGATACCTGTGTGTGGATGACCGATTTCAAACTGGCTGCTGCCAGACTGGACAAATATCTAGATCGCGCTAAAGACATTTTTAAGGAACTAGATGGGCCTATCAAGCATGCTGCTCCTGAGGAAATTTACATGCAAGCTATAGACTTAAAAAGTCAGTTGGAGAAGTTCAAGGTAGTAGAATTTGGGAATAAGTTTCATTACGCTAATGGAGAAAATATTGAATTCAACACCGAACCTCAGCCTAGTTTCAATAAAAACTTTGAGCTACTGGCTAAGAACCTAAATGCCAACAAAAAACGTGGCCTGAAGAATTACATTCTTTCGGATAACCCGCAGCAGATAGAGCGTATTTACAGCATTTTTGAAGATACAGAGCGTGTGGTGGATTTTACGCCTATGACGTTTAAACTGCATGAAGGGTTTATAGACAACAATCTGAATGTGGCCTGCTATACAGACCACCAAATATTCGACCGTTACCACAGGTTCAAACTGAAAGACGGGTTCAAGAAGAACAAGCAGGCACTTACGCTGAAGGAGCTTAGCTCGCTGCAGCC
>JBGCDA010000082.1:0-17460 GCA_045104985.1 Flavobacteriales bacterium
TATGAACTACTGGCTTGAAGACTTCGCTTATAGAATTTCTCTTGAGTGGTGGATGTTTCTAATGGCTGGAGGTGCAGCTTTTGTCATAGCCATTTTAACAGTGAGTTTTCACGCACTTAAAGCCTCTATAGCTAACCCAGTTAAAAGTTTACGTTCAGAATAATTGTTCTCTCATGATTAAAAATTACATCAAAATAGCGTGGAGAAACCTCGGAAAAAACAAGGTGTTTTCATTTATAAACATCTTTGGCCTTGCCATAGGTTTAGCAATCTCTCTTCTTCTCTTTTTATTCACTATGCATGAGAAAAGTTTTGATACAATGCATGGTAACATTAACAACATTTATAGGGTTCTGCTTCATGTTGAAGATGAAAATCCTGAAGTTTGGTGCAATGTTCCTTCTGCACTAACACCTGCGCTTAACACCGAAATTCCTAACGTTGAAAGTGCTGCTAGGTTACTCAAACATAATTTTGGTGAACCTGCATTTGTCATAGCCAATGAGGATAAGTTCAAAGAAGACAATCTGTATTGGAGCGATAGTGAGATCTTTCAAATATTCGATATAGAACTTACTAAGGGAAAAAAATCATCTGTTCTTGTCAGACCAAACACTGCTATCATTTCAGAACTTACAGCACTGAAGTATTTTGGAAATACAGATCCTATTGGCCAAATCGTAACAGTGGATAATACGACTCAGATAGAAATCACAGGGGTTTATAAGGACTTTGAAAAAAATAGTTCTCTCGACTGTAATGTTATAGCTTCATTTAGCTCAACAAATTATGGTAAAAATCCAACTTGGGACAATGCCAGTTTCGAAACTTTTGTGCTACTGAACAATGAAGCCAATTCAGAAGACACAGAACAAAGTATGCAAAAGGTTCTGGATAAAAATATACCCAAAGATGAACAGTGGTTTTCATTTTCACTTCAACCGTTAAATGAAGTTCATTTATACTCTGGCGAGTATACTGATTCGTACATATCTCGCAAGGGAGATATAAGCGAAGTCCAAAACCTTACATTTCTAGCTATTCTCATTCTGCTTATCGCTTGTATAAATTATATGAATCTCATTACTGCGCGATCACAAAAAAGGACTAAGGATGTAGGAATTAACAAGACCATGGGAGCTACACCTAAGAGCCTAATCTTTAGGTTCTATGCTGAAACTGGACTCATAACTTTCATTTCTCTTTTACTTGGTATAATCATTGTCATATTTTCGATACCTTCTGTAAATGCTTTGACAGATTATTATTTAGATGTCACATTCATTTTAAACCCTTCTTTCATTATTTCCCTGTTGCTGATTTGGCTAGTGACCACATTATTAGCAGGTTCTTACCCTGCATTTTATCTTTCGCGCTTTTCGCCTAAAAACCTACTACAGCCTACTATGAAACAAAGCGGAAGTGCTATTTTTATACGAAAAGGATTAGTTGTGTTTCAGTTTGCAGCTTCGGTCGTTTTAATTATTGGTGTAACCGTCATTTTTCAACAAATCCAATTTGTTCAAAATCAAAAACTAGGCTTTCAGCCTGAAAATGTAGTGGCTATCAACGTAGCAGCTTTACCACATTCAGAAAAAGAAAGGCTTTTAACCGAGTACGAAAAACTAAATAATGTGTCCTCAGCATCCTTGGCTCAAGGGTTTCCTGGGATAACCGTTAGCGGACGTACTCTGCTGAAAAATGATAATGATAAACATGGCATAAGCATCAATACCAATAGAGCAGATGATTCAATTATAGATGCCTTACAGCTAGACTTGATGGCAGGAACCACTCTTCCTGTAGTGAAACTAGAAAGTGACACACTGGTGGAAGTAGTTCTTAATAGAGAGGCTATAGAATACTTAGGTTATAGCTCTGAGGAGGCTTTGGGTAAAAGAGTAGAAATGCAGCTTGGAAGAAACGCTTATGTGATTGGAGTAGTAGATAATTTCAATTTCAAATCTTTACATGAACCCATAGGTGCCTATGCATTTCACAACAGGCCTTCTGAGTCCATATCACACTTGCTCCTACGAAGTTCAAACCCTGACATTTCAGCTGCACTTCTTCAGTTTCAAGAAGTATTTGAAAAAAATGTAAGTACTGGCATCTTTGAGCTAACCTTCTTAGATGAGAATTTAGAAAGGCTTTACTATTCCGAACGAAAAACTGCACAAACAGGCCTGTTCTTTTGTATTCTAGCCATATTTGTAGCATGCCTAGGTTTATTCGGACTAGCAGCATTTTTAGCAGAAAAAAGAAGAAAAGAAATTGGTGTAAGAAAAGTCCTTGGTGCTAGTATAATCAACATTACGTATTTGTTTAATAAGGATTTTACCCGGCTTGTAATTATATCCTTAATTCTTGCTTTCCCTATGGCTTATTACATCATGAACTTATGGTTACAGAAGTTCAGCTATCGAATAGATTTAAGCTGGCAAACTTTTATTACGGCAGGAGCTGCCGCTTTAGTATTAGCGATTTTAACCGTAAGTATTCAAGGCATTAAAGCGGCTATAGCTAACCCAGTTAAAAGTTTACGTTCAGAATAAAATTGCTATCTCATGATTAAATTATATGTAAAAATCGCTCTTAGGTATCTGTTTAAGAACAGGCTGTACTCATTCTTAAACATTGGAGGACTGGCAGTAGGTGTGGCGTCATTTCTTATCATAATGATTTATGTTAATTATGAAAAAAGCTACGATACTTTCGAGAATTCCGAAAACGTGTACCGTGTTTTCATGGATTACAAAGAGGGAGATACATTTGAAGCAGGAGATGCTCAGACTTATAATCTTTCTGGTCCGACTTTAACAGAACAAATTCCTGAAGTCTTAGGTCATACAACTCTTTACTATTTTGAAAAAGTAACCTTCGATATCAATAATCAACTTCTGACTCAACTTTCAGGAGCTATGGCCGATGAATCTTACTTGGATATTTTCAAATACAATCTTATAGAAGGAGATCGAGAAACAGCGCTCAAAGAGCCAAACACTTTGGTACTTTCTGAAACACTGGAGCAAAAGCTTTTTGGCACAGAATCAGGCATTGGAAAAGTTGTCTCAGTCTTTTCTAGTGGAGAAGAAATCAGCTTAAAAGTTACTGGGATTATTGAGGATATTCCTTCTAATTCTCATTTCAAACCTACGTTCTTAATCTCCTTTGCAACGCAAAAAACATGGACAATTTTCTCTGAAGATGACTACAGACCTAATTGGAATATGAACAACTTCTACACGTACATAACGCTAAAAGAGAATTCTAATATTGATAAACTAAGAAATAAAATTTTCGCAGTAAATGTCGGAGATGCAGATAACGAAGAAAGACACAATATAGAAGCAATAGAAAACATTCATTTAGAATCTAGTAAACCTTATGAAATAGAAGCAAATGGCAGTGCGTCAAGGGTTAAATTCCTATCAGCTATAGCCTACATCATTTTAATTCTATCTTGGCTCAACTATGTGAATCTGGCAAGTTCTAAATCTCTAGAGCGAGCTCGAGAAATAGGCATTAGAAAGGTGACTGGAGCTTTAAGAACACAGATTATTTCTCAGTCTATTTTAGAGTCTCTTGTCTTAAATCTTGTATCTCTAATCATAGCTTTACTTATTTGCTTGGCTTTATCTCCATTACTCATAGGGTTTAGCGGAATAGATTTGGACTTAGCTCTAACAGATGTGAACAGCATAATTTTTATTCTTTCAGTCGTGTTTTTCGGAATGTTTTTAGCTGCAGCTTACCCGGCTATAGTTATCAGTGGTTATAATCCTGTAAAGGCGTTAAAAGGAAAGATTCAAGTGAATAGTTCTCGATTGAGTTTTAGAAAGGGACTTATAATCACGCAGTTTGTAGCCACTATAGTGCTTCTTATAGGAACTTTTGTGGTAACTAAACAAATGAACTTCTTAGACAAGCAAACTGCTGGTGTAGATATGAATAACCTCATCTCCTTAAATGGAGTTTTAATCAGCGATAAACCAGACTCAGTATTGGTACAAGATTATCAACTTCTACAAAAGGAGTTAAATGAAAAAACCTTTGTAAAAATTACCTCTTCTTCTAGCACCTATCCAGGAGATGCTTTTGATAACCTTTCTTCTACTAGAGGAATTTTACTTCCGAATGGAGAAGAAAATAATAATGGAATCTTTTACACTTTTGCTGCAGATTCCAACTTTTTTGCCTTAACAGACATTGACTTCAAGGCTGGTCATAATTTCATTAGTTCTGAGCTTTGGAGTAACGAGGTTGTAGTTAACGAAAAGTGGATGAAAGAATATGGAATTCAGTCTCCAGATGATATTCTTAATAAGAGTCTTAATTTTTGGGGAAACGACTGGATAGTTAGCGGAATTGTAAAAGATCATCATCAGTTTGGAGTTAAAAAACCTGTTCTACCTATAATTTATAGAAAAGGGTTTACTAGCGATAACATGTTGGTGAAATTTGAAGAGCATGTAACTTCTCAATCTGAGATTCACACTGCTCTTACAGATATAGAAAGTACATGGAATCGTATTTTTCCTGAGAGCACTTTCAACTATACCTTTCTAGATGAAAAGTTTGAAGCTCAATACACCGAAGATCGTCTATTTGCCAAGGCATTCACCCTATTTACAATCCTGGCAATATTTATAGCCTGTTTAGGACTTTTCGGCTTAACCTCATACACTTGTCTTCAGAGGAGAAAAGAAATAGGTATTCGTAAAGTAAACGGAGCCAATGTTATAAGCATTCTAAAAATGCTCAACAAGGACTTTGTTCTTTGGATTGGGATAGCCTTTGTAATAGCAGCACCTCTAGGATATTATGCTATGAATAAATGGCTTGAAAACTTTCCTATGAAAACATCTATAAGCTGGTGGATATTCATTTTATCAGGCATTTCTGTTATTCTAATTAGTCTTATTACAGCTAGCTGGCAAACAGTTAATGCCGCTTTAAGTAACCCAGTAAACACTTTAAAAAACGAATAGAACCTGTTTAAATTTTTATGAGATCATGATCAAGAATTACATTAAAATAGCCTGGAGAAACCTCATTAAAAACAGAGTGTTTACTAGTTCTAACGTGGTAGGACTTTCGCTTGCTTTCTGCGTTGCAATACTCCTCAGCATGGCCGCAGTCAGAGAACTATCTTATGATAGGTTTCATGAAAATGCAAGCTCTCTGTACCAGCTTTATTCTGAGGATCAGAACCCAACTGATAAAGAGGTGAGCACTACCTTTTCCATTCCTTGCGGGCCTTCTCTAAAGGCTGAAGTCTCTGGAATCAGGAATCTGACTCGCATGACTGCTGCTAAACCAGTAGCTAAGCATGGCGACAATGAATTCAGTTTGTCTATGACCTATGTAGATTCATCTTTCTTAGACATGTTCACTTTTCCAACTTTAACTGGAGAATCTTCCGATGCACTTAAGGGCAAAGAATCTGTGGTCATTACTCAGAAAACCGCCCTAAAAATATTCGGTACAGAAGATGTGGTGGGAGAAGTAATAGATCTAGCATATGGCATGAAAAACTCTAGTCACACCATATCTGCCGTGCTAGTAGATTTACCTGCCACTAGCAGCATCACTTTTGACGGATTGCTACTATTAGCTAATCACCCACTTTACCAAGATTATAAGAACGAATGGAATCATGAAAACATGGAGATTTTCGTGCAGCTAGAACCCGAGATTACCCCTACTGCATTCGAAACTAATTCTATTGGATTTTCGGAAGGACACAATGCAGAATACATAGAATATCTTAAGGAACAGGGAGCAGAAGCTAACGCCTATGGCAATTATTTCCAGCTTCACTTAAACCCCATAAAAAACAGGCAACTGAGCAAGTATGACAGCGGAGAATTGGTAATTCAAAACACTCAAATTTATCTGCTCCTTTTAATGGCGCTACTCATTCTACTTACTGCTTGTGTAAACTACATAAACATGAGTGTGGCTTCTGGCCTTAAACGGCTGAAAGAAATAGGAATGAGAAAAACACTAGGGGCATTAAAAAGCCAGTTGTTCATTCAGTTTTGGAGCGAGAGCCTCTTTACCTTCATCATTTCCATAGCTCTAGGTCTTATACTAAGCCATATGTGCTTAGGAACTTTAAACGAAATGCTCAGGTCTGATTTAACATTGACTTATTTACTTACTCCTAAGGTGTTTTTCTGGTCTTGCATTTCTGTGCTGATACTTACTTTCATAGCCGGAGGCTATCCTGCCATTCTACTGAGCAAGTTAGGTACACTCCAAGCACTTAAAGGAAAATTAGAAATCAAGAGAAATAATACTGCTAGAAATGTTCTTATAGTCTCCCAGTTTACCATAGCCATCTTCCTTCTTTCAGGGACGTTCACCTTTAATAAGCAGCTAGATTTTATGAGAAATAAAGATCTAGGATTTAATAAAGAACAAGTAATTACATTCCCAATAGGAAGCTGTGAGAATCCTAAAAAAACTATTGACCTACTAAGAAATCAACTAAAGAGTGAAACAGGAATTATCAGTGTTTCTGCTTCTAGTAATAATTTAGGAAGAGGAGAAGACGGAAGTATGTTTACCTCACAAATAGGATTTGGCTTTAAGGAAAAAACGCTCTCCACTCACCTTTTAGTAGTAGACTATGACTATGTGGAAACCTTAGATTTAGATATGGAATCAGGCAGATCGTTTAATAAAACTTATGGAGCAGATAGCTTAGGAGTCATAATTAATGAAACCATGGCTGCCACACTAGGTGAAGAGAACCCTCTAGAACAAACTTTCAACTTAAACGATGTGGTATATCCTATAATAGGAGTGGTTAAAGATTATAATTTCCAAAATCTTACTAATGAAATAGAGCCCATCTCTATGTTTTTATATAGCTCTCAAAAAGCTTGGGGAGATGTTCAGTATGCCTACATTAAAGTGGCACCAAAAAATCTTTCAGCTTCTTATGAAACTGTAGAAAGTACTTGGAAAACACTAGAGCCTGAGGCAGAATTTTTAGGATCGTTTCTAGATGAAAACGTAGAACGGTTATTTACCAAAGAAAAGATTCTAACTAGCTTTATAACATTTGGAGCACTCATAGCTATCATCATTAGCTGCATAGGTTTATTTGCAGTTTCTCTAATGGTGGTGAGCCAGCGAACTAAAGAAATAGGTGTAAGAAAAGTAATTGGAGCCACTAGCAGTTCTGTAGCCATTTTGCTCACGAAAGACTTTCTAAAGCTCATTCTAATCGCTTTTTTAATAGCTGCTCCATTGTCTTATCTAATGCTGAGTAAGTGGTTAGGGACTTACGCATACCATACAGCTCTTTCACCTGTTTCTATTCTACTCACAGGCTTTTTGACAGCACTCATTGCAACGCTTACTATAGGCAGCAAGACCATTCTAGCTGCTAGAGAAAACCCTGTAAAAAGTTTACGTTCAGAATAACACCGATACTCAGAAAATCATGATTAAGAATTACATTAAAATAGCCTGGAGAAACCTACTTTCTAATAAGTTATTCTCTTCTATAAATATTTTTGGGCTTGCTATAGGATTGGCTGCCTGCCTCCTGCTATCACTTTATATTTCTGATGAACTAAGCTATGATTCACACCATAAAGACTTAGATAGACTATATAGATTATACATGAATACACTAGGAATAGAACTGGCTACCTCTTCTGCACCTATGGCTTCTACGCTGATGTCTGAATTTCCTGAAATAGAAAGCTCTACTAGAATATTACGTTATCCTAATGTTGAACAATTTCTTATAAAAGATGCCTCCAATCCTGAAATTCAATCTTATGAAGAAAATGTCTATTATGCAGATTCTACTTTCTTCGATTTATTCTCATACGAGTTTATCAATGGAAACTTAACTAATGGATTTGGTGCTCCTAACACCGTAGTAATATCAAAAGCGTTTGCAGAAAAAACTTTTGGTAATGAAAACCCTATCAACAAAGTACTTACTGTAGAAATGCCTTTCGTGGTAGAAGACTATACTATTAAAGGTGTAATTGATAATGAATATACCAAATCTCACATCCCTATAAATATTCTTCTTTCTATGAAGAATGAAGACGTAGGAGGCTGGGTAGAAAGTCAGGAGAATCTCTTACCTAATAATTTATTTCATTCGTACATCAAACTCCACGAAGGTGCTTCCAAATCAGATTTGGAAGCCAAGTTCATAGAATTTACTGACCGACATATGGGAGAAAGTTTAGCTGAACTAAAAATGGAGCGCACCTATAAACTTCAACCAGTAAAGGATATCTATCTTAATTCTCAAATGCGATGGGAAGTGGCCAAGAATGGAAATATACAGTACATATATATTTTCAGTGCTATCGCCATTTTCATATTGATTATTGCTTGCATTAACTTCATGAATCTTTCCACGGCTAAGTCTGAGAAAAGAGGAAAAGAAGTAGGAATGAGAAAAGTTCTAGGTGCCAATAAATCAACTCTAATTCTCCAGTTTTTAGCTGAATCACTCATCCTGAGTATTATTTCACTAATTCTGGCCATAGCTCTCGTATTTCTTACTCTTCCTATATTTAATGGCTTTACAAGCAAGCAACTCTCTGTGTTTGGTAGCCCTAATATTTTAATCTCGATAGCAGTCTTAGGCCTATTTACGGGACTTATTTCTGGTGCTTACCCCGCATTTTATCTTTCTTCTTTTAAGCCAATTAGGGTTCTAAAAGGAAAACTGGTAAATACTTTTTCTGCACGCACCATTCGTAAAGGACTAGTAGTATTCCAATTCGCCATTTCCACTGTACTGATAGTAATGGGCTCGATTATATGGAACCAATTAGATTATATCCAGAATCAAGACTTAGGATTTAACAAAGAACAACAGCTGGTTATATCTTTAAAAAATCAAACTACTTCTGATAACTATGAAGCACTTAGATCAGAACTACTCAGCCTATCTGGTGTTAAAAGTGCCGCTGGGGGTGATGTTATTCCTGGTCAGAAAATAACTAGTGATAATACTTTCTATTCTGCCGAAAATCCAGACAAGTATGATGCCTATACTAAGTTTGGTAGTGTAGAATATGGATATGTAGAAACGCTAGGTTATGAGTTAGCCGCTGGCAGAAGTTTTTCTGAGGAATTAATTAGTGATAGCACATCTATTTTACTTAATGAAATAGCTATAAACGAATTAGGTTACGATAATTCTGAAGATGCTATCGGAAAACAAATTTATGCAGAGTGGGATAACACAAGGTACTTCTATACGATCATAGGAGTGCTGAAGAACTTTAATTTCGACAGTCTACATGAGCCCATCGGAGCCTATGGCCTCTTTGCTAACACAGAGGATGAGAACAGATATATCATAGCCAATCTAGATTCTGAAGGTATTGACCAAACTCTAGCCCAGATAGAACAGAGATGGTCTTCTGTTAACCCCAATGCCACTTTAGAATATTCATTTTTAGATCAAGATTTTGCTAAAAGTTATAAATCTGAACAGCAGGCTTCCACGGTTATTTTTTGTTTTATGGTTATAGCCATCTTTATAGCTTGTATAGGTCTCTTTGGTTTAGTAGCATTTGTCACTGAACAACGAAAGAAAGAAGTGGGCGTTCGAAGGGTATTAGGTGCTTCCATTTTAGGAATTACGGCTATGCACATGAAAGACTTTATGAAACTAATAGCCATAGCGGTAATAATAGCATTCCCTCTTGCCTACTACTTAGGAGAGAAATGGCTGGAAGGATTTGCCTATAAATTTGAAATCACACCATCAATATTTATACAAACTGCTCTTCTAACCCTCCTTATAGCTCTTCTAACCATAGGAGGTAGAACATTGAGATCTGCTCTTTCTAACCCTAGTGAGAATCTTAGAGCGGAATAAAATTTAAAATCATGATACAACACTCCATAAAACTATTTTTCAGAAATATAGTCCGATATAAAAGCACCTTTATCATAAACGTGTTAGGCTTATCTACTGGTTTAGCATGTGCTATTATTATCTCATTATGGGTTACGGATGAATATGCCATGGATCAGTTCCATGAAAACAATGAAGAGCTGTATCAAGTATTTAACAGATGGGACAGAGCAGAGGGTATTAAAATACTAGAATGGACTCCCGATATGCTGGCAGAAACCATGGCCGAACAACTTCCAGAAGTAAAGTATGCTTGCGCTAGCACGGCACCTTCTTGGCATGGAAAAGTGCCTTTTACTATTGAAGGAAAAACAGTTAAGGCCGAAGGCTTATTTGGTGGAGAAGATTATTTTAAGGTGTTTAGTTACCCTTTATTGCAAGGCAATGAAAACACCGTATTGACTTCTCCTACGTCTTTAGCTATATCTGAAAATCTAGCCAAAAGCCTCTTCGGATCAGTGGAAAAAGCCATGGGAAAAACGGTAGAATGGAGTGCCTTAAATAACACAGCCTCAAATCAAATCACAGCCGTCTTTGCTAATACCACTTCCAACTCTACTGTAAACTTCGATTTTGTACTTCCTTTTCAGAATTTCATCACTTCAGCAGAAGCCATGGGCAGAGCATCCACTTGGACTAATAATGCGCCTTCCACTTATATTGTTCTAGAAAAAGGGACTGATGCAGAAGCTTTTGCCCAAAAGATAGAGGGTTTTAGTAAAGCTCAAAACGAATTTGTAGAAGCCGATTTATACTTAAAACTATACTCGAGTAACTACCTCTATGGAAAGTTTGAAAACGGACAAGTGTCAGGAGGCAGAATAGACTACACCTATCTTTTCATGGCTATAGCGCTCTTCACTCTAATTATAGCTTGTATAAATTTCATGAACCTTTCTACTGCTAATGCTACTAGAAGACTGAAGGAAATAGGTGTGAAAAAAGCTGTAGGATCCAGCAGAACGACTATAGTTTGGCAGTATTTCGGGGAATCCATACTTACTGTAGGTATCTCATTTGGTCTAAGTTTATTATGGGTTCTCATGGTATTACCGTCATTTAACGAGCTCACGGGTAAATCATTAACTTTATTGTTCTCTCCTATCACTGTAGGCGTAGCAATAGTGCTAGTTCTTTTCACAGGCCTTTTGGCAGGAAGCTACCCTGCTTTATATCTTTCTAACTTCAAACCAGTAACCATTCTAAAAGGAAAATTCAGAAGTTCCTTAAATGAAGTAAGAGTGAGAAAAGTATTGGTCATTTTTCAATTTAGCTTATCTATAATCTTAATAGTTTCCGTAGTAGTTATTTATAACCAAATAGAGTTCATTCAAGCTCAAAACACAGGCATAGACAAAGACCATGTGGTATACTTTCCCAAAGATGGAAAACTCCAACAAGACTCTGAGTCTTTCTTAGCTCAAATAAATACGCTTCCTGGAGTAAAAAATGCTTGTGAGGCAGTTCAAACTATAATAGGATCAGAAACTAACATGACTCCTGACGTTAGTTGGCCCGGAAAAGAAGATGGTGGCGATTTTGATTTTCACACTCTGGGAGTGAGACATGGACTCATAGAAACTCTAGACTTAGAGCTGGCAGAAGGCAGAGCGTTCTCTAAAGAATTTGCTACAGATCTGGAAGGTGTCATTTTCAATGAAACTGCCATAGCTGCCATGGGCTTAGAAGATCCTGTGGGAAAAACAGTGCAGTTATGGGGAACACCGAAACAAATAATTGGAGTTGTTAAGGATTTCCATTTCCAGTCGTTTAGAAAAAGTGTTGGGCCTACTCTTTTTCACATGGCTAATGAGAATTTAGCCTCTCTTATGCTGATCCAACTGGAATCTGGAAATGAAACAGCCACTTTAAGTAAAATTGAAGAAGTCTATGCAGAAATGAATCCTGGGTTCACTTTAGACTATTCTTTTCTAGATGAGGATTTCCAGAAAATCTATAGCTCCGATAAAATCATAGCGGTGCTGGCCAAATACTTTGCAGGGCTAGCCATCATTATATCTTGCCTCGGTCTATTTGGACTGGCCGCTTTCTCCGCGGAACGTAGAAAAAAAGAAATTAGCATTAGAAAAGTGCATGGTCAAAGTAGTATGCAAATCACTTCCATGCTAACCTTTGAATTTATCATACTAGTAGGAATAGCACTGGTTATAGCCTCTCCAATAGCCTACTTAATTTCCAATAAGTGGCTCAGCGAGTTCGCATATAAAATAAACCTGAGTATGGGTTCTTTTATAATAGTAGCTTTACTCACAATAGTACTTGCAGTGCTTACCATATCTAGCCAAACATTAAGAGCGGCCTTTCAGAATCCTACTGAAGGCTTAAAAGAAAATTAAAAAACTAAAATATGTTACTGAAATTAAACAACATACATAAATGGGTGAATTCTGGAGGACAAAGAGTATTTCTTCTAAAGGATATCAATTTCGAGATTAAAGAAGGAGAATTCATTTCTATTATGGGCCCATCTGGATCAGGGAAGTCTACGCTTCTTAATGTGCTAGGAATGCTAGACGATTTTAATGAAGGTGAGTATGAGTTCCTAGAAGAACCTGTGCATACTCTAAAAGAAAAACACAGAGCTAATCTATACAAACAGCACATAGGCTTTGTGTTTCAATCATACCACCTCATAGATGAGCTCACAGTGTATGAAAACATAGAGATGCCACTACTCTACCAAAAGAAAGGAAGCTCAGAGCGAAAATCTTTAGTTGCCGACATGCTGGACAAGTTCAATATAGTTGGGAAAAAAGACCTCTTCCCTCACCAACTGAGTGGTGGCCAGCAGCAACTTGTCGGCATAGCCAGAGCGCTTATCTCTTCTCCCAAATTAATACTGGCAGATGAGCCTACAGGAAACTTAAATTCCGAACAGGGGTTAGAAATTATGAGCTTGTTCAAAAAGTTAAACCAAGAAGGAACTACCATTCTGCAAGTGACTCACTCGGAAAGTAATGCTGCGTTTGGTTCTAGAATAATTCGATTATTAGACGGAAGAAGAGTGAGCTGATGATAGCTAAACTTAAAACGACCCACAGAATCCATGTAGGTCGTTTAATTAAGATTAGTTTACCGTTAAACCATAGCCAAGTGCTCTTTCAAGCTTTCCTCTACTTTATCTAAAATGAGGTTATAAAAAGGCTCTGGGTTATTATTTACCTGAACATTTTCTAAAGCATTATAATAGGCCATTCTAGACTCATGATCTCCTTTTAAATTAGCTATGGTGTAGCCATTTTTTAAGAGAATAAAATTCATGAGTAGCCTAGAAGTTCGGCCGTTTCCATCTATGAACGGATGAATACTGACCAAACGTTCATGCATCTCAGCTGCCAGTAAAACAGGGTGTAAAATCCGCTTCTGACGCTCATAATGCGTAAAATACTCCTCCATTAACTTTTCTAACAAAAAAGGCTGTGGCGGTACATGTTCACTACCACTAATCATAACTGGCACCGTTCTTAAGCTGCCTGCATTAGCTGAGTCTATAGACTTTAATATTAATCTATGCACATCTAACACATTTCTGCGGCTAAGACCCTCTGCGCCTGCCACCATTTCTTTTAACCAGTTAATGGCCTCTGCATGATTTATAGCTTCTAGATGCTCATTCATACTCTTCCCTGCTATGGTTAACCCTTCTGCCACCACTAGATGTGTTTCCTGAAAAGTGAGGGTGTTTCCTTCTATACGATTACTCTCATAAGTGTAACGCGTATCGAAATACTCTTCCATTTTTTTAAGCTGTGTAGAATTTAGCGGCCTGTTAGCGTTCCACTGTTCTTTTAAAACATCTATACGGTCTAACTGACCTGAGATCTCAGAGCTTAACTCAGGCAGTATGAGTGCATCTGTAGATAGTAAATACTCCACTCTAGTTTCTGCTGCCAGCAATATAGCCCTAGGCTGCTGCTCATACTTTAATAGGTTAGCTATTTTATCTGCTAAAAACTCTTTTCTGATCTCCAAGATATTAGCGCCCATAGCATTGGCTAATTTGGCTAAGTGTTTTTCTGAAGGAAGTCTTTTTCCATTCTCGTACTTACTTAAAAGCGCCTGATCTATGCCTGCAGCCTGTGAAAGCTGTAAGCTGCTTATACCTTTTACTTTTCTCCAATCTAATATGTAAGTACCTAAATTCAATTTATGACTTATTTTGTCAAGACAAATTTACTCATTTATACTATTGAAAAATATATTTTATCCATATTTTTACCCAATGCTCCCAAACAAAGATCTGCTGAGACAGATAGTAATTACCAGAATGCCATTTGGCAAATACAAGGGAACTCTGCTTTGTGATCTTCCAGATTTTTATTTGGAGTACTTTAAACGGAATGGAGGGTTTCCGAAGGGTAAATTAGGAGAACAACTAGAAACTGTTTACGAAATAAAACTAAATGGCCTGAACGAGATCATTGACAATCTCAAACAAAGGTTTCCAGCCAGGCACTGAAAGAATGTAATTTGCTTATGTGCTCTTTCTACGCTTAAATTTGAACAGGATGTGTCGCTATTTCCTTGATTTTTCCCTATCCTTGCGAAGCTATGGATATACTAACAGAATTCTTTACTGCCATTCGAAATGGCGAAAACAAAGAGGTACAAACCTTACTCGAAAAGGAACCCACTCTTTTAGAAATTAAAGACAGCAGAGGTTCTACACCTCTAATTCTGGCCACTTATTATGACCATTTATCTATTGCAACGCTTATTCTAGAACAAGGAGCAGACATAAACACTAAAGATGCAGCTGGAAATACAGCACTTATGGGCGTTTGCTTTAAAGGATACCAAGACATAGCTGCTATGCTGTTAGAACATGGGGCTGATGTGCATAGCACCAATACCATGGGAGCTAACGCATTAATATATGCCGTTACGTTTGGGCAAAAAGACTTGATTAAACTTCTGATTAAACATGGTGCAGATATTCATGCTAAGGATACCAAAGGTAATTCAGCTTTAGACCATGCTAAGATTCAAGGGAACTCTGACTTGATAAAACTACTAGGCGGAAATTAGGTCAGCAAATTAACTGACCCATTCTGAATTACTTAGCTCTTCTAAATATTAAGCGGGTTATGTAAATGCCATTTCCATCTTCTTTTCCTCCGTCACTTTCTACACCTGACGTCACGTGGGCTAAATCCCAACCTTGCTCACCTAAAGCATTTATTTTATCAGTAACTACTGCATCATTACTAGCCACATTCTGAAAATTAATCCCAACTCCAGAATAAAAGTTAAGCAGCTTAGTTTCAGAAAAATTATCTATTTTAATATCTCTCCTTCTCACTGACCCTTGGCTACTCTTCTTTCCATCTACCCTATCTGTAGTGAGCAAGTCAGATTGGATATCTTCGTTTTCTTCTATTATCCTGGACCTACCTAAACCCATAGGAACTATGGACTCCACCACAGTAACGGTTTTATATTCTATTCCTGTAGGATAACTGTTTTCAGCATTTTTAAAGGCTACTAGTCCTAGGGCTAAAACAGACGCTGCTAAAAGAGAGATGATTACTTTTGATTTCATTTGATTCGAGATTTTATATGTTTGTTTTAAGAGATTAATTCTTTACCTAAAATCATACCAGTATTTCATGCTCCCTAAAGAAGAATTTAAAAAACGTAGAACAGCCTTTTGGACAGCTTTAGATGAAGAAATGTCTAAGGTCAAAGGTGTGCATGGCAATAAAATCAGCTGGCTCAGTTATAAAAGCAATGTCAAGGAACTCTATATCAGAATGGAATTTGACGGCAAAGGGGCTCGACTCTGTTTAGATCTTCAGCACAGAGATGAAAGCATTAGAGAGCTGTTTTATGAGCAGTTTATAGAACTAAGAGCAGTGATGCAAAGTTCTTTTTCTCCCCCTCTCACTTTTTTAAGAGACTATAAAATAGAATCATCTGGAATATTTTGTTCAAGAATTATGAGCGAAAACTCAGAACTTAACTTTTTTCATGATGAAGATTTAGAACCTGCGTTGAAATTTTTTAAAGAACAGCTCATAGCACTTGATGAATTCTGGACGGAGTTTAAAGATATTTTCATAGGGCTTCAGAGTTAAATCGATTTTAGGAGTTCACTCCTAAATCTGTCAATGCACAATGTGAGAATGAATATACATTTCTTTCTAAACAATTTTCATTCTTTTCGAGTAGATTTACCCATCTTATGTCGGTCTACATTCACAAACTCATAGCACAAGGTGAGCATCAGCAGCAAGACTTTAAACAGCGTATAGATGACTCCAAGAAAATAGCCAAGACACTGGTCGCATTCGCTAATACCCATGGCGGACGTATTTTAATCGGAATTAAAGACAATGGAAAAATCTCTGGAATAGAACCAGAAGAAGAGTTTCATATGATACAGGGAGCTGCAGACCTTTACTGCAAGCCTGAAGTAGTATTCACTTCTAAAGTATTCAAGGTGGAGAACAAAGCTGTTCTTGAAATCACCATTCTCAAAAGTGAAGAGAAGCCTCACTTCGCCAAACTAGAAGATGATTCATGGAGAGCTTATGTGAGAAAAGCAGACAATAACTTCATGGTAAATGGTGTACAAATAAAACTCTGGAAATATGAGAATAAGGAAGAAGGAGAAGAACTCACTATTACGGCTAAAGAGGAAAAACTCTTCAATTACCTGAACGACAACCAGTATATCTCATTCAGAAAATTCTGTAACATCATGCGCCTAAAACCGTGGAAGGCAGAAGACACTTTGGCTAAACTCATAAGATGGAACGTTCTTAGAATGGACCGAACAGAGAAAGGCTGGCAGTTTACTTTGAACTAATCGTATATGCTTTAGCTGTTTACTATTAGCCTATTACCTCCCATAAAGACTAAAATCTGAGTACGGCTTGTTTTAGTAAATCCAGAGTTAATCATATGAATATGCCTACTTTTAACCTAATACAGTTCCATGAGAGGCGTTTTCCTCTTACTTCATAGTGTAGCAAATAAAAGATAGTCATGAATTTCGAGCAGATTAAAGAACGAACAAGACCATTAGTGAACAAAGTATCTCCTGTATCTGAGGGGGCGTTAGATCTAATATGTGACTTGATTTTAATTGAGAATTACGAAAAAGGAGATGTATTTATAAATAGAGGAAAAAAAAATAACAAGGAATATTTTGTTTACGATGGCGTCTGCAGGAGCTTTTTGCTAAGCCCAGAAGGTGAGGAAGTAACTTTATCTTATTTTCTTGAAGGTGGAGTTCTTTCTCCGAATAAAACGAGAACGGCTAATCAAATATCTCACCTCAACTTTCAAGCGCTTACAAAGCTGACTGTAGCCAGTTTAAACGCTGATAAGTTTGAGCAGTTAATGATAAATTACATTGACATACGAGAGTTTGGAAATATGGTTTTACAATATGAACTCCTTTCAAAAGTTGAAAAAGAAATTGCTCTCGCCTCGTTGAATGCAAGAGAACGACTAATTAAATTTAAAGAAAAATATCACTTCCTAGAAAATCTAGTTTCACATGTTGACATTGC
>JBGCDA010000083.1:0-27612 GCA_045104985.1 Flavobacteriales bacterium
AAAACTTACGGTAAAGGAACCGTAATGAAGCTGGGAGATGAAGCGGTAGAAGACATAGAATATATTTCTTCTGGTTCTCTTACTTTAGATTTAGCATTAGGCATAGGCGGTTTTCCTAAAGGGAGAATAATAGAAATATACGGGCCTGAATCTTCTGGTAAAACCACTCTAGCCATACACGCCATAGCAGAAGCTCAAAAAGCTGGTGGGATAGCTGCCATAGTAGATGCTGAGCACGCTTTCGATAAATTTTATGCTGAAAATTTAGGAGTAGACACTGCTAACCTACTTATTTCTCAGCCAGATAATGGTGAGCAAGCTTTAGAAATAGCAGATAATCTAATTAGGAGTGGTGCTATAGATATATTAGTGATAGATTCTGTAGCTGCACTTACCCCAAGAGCAGAAATAGAAGGTGAAATGGGAGATTCTCAGATGGGACTCCAAGCCAGATTAATGTCTAAAGCGCTAAGAAAACTAACTGCCTCTATTAGCAAGACCAACTGCTGCTGTATTTTCATTAACCAACTTAGAGAGAAAATAGGTGTTATGTTTGGTAACCCAGAAACCACTACCGGTGGTAACGCGCTTAAATTCTACTCTTCTATTAGATTAGATATTAGAAGATCTACTCAGCTTAAAGATGGAGATAGCGTTATCGGAAATAGAACTAGAGTAAAGGTGGTAAAGAATAAAGTGGCACCACCATTCAGAAAAGCTGAGTTCGACATCATGTACGGACAGGGCATTTCTAAATCTGGAGAGATCTTAGACTTAGCCGTAGACATGAATATCATTAATAAAAGTGGTTCATGGTTCAGTTATGGAGAAACTAAACTAGGCCAAGGTAGAGATACTGTAAAAGGCTTAATAGTAGATAATCCTGAACTGGCCGAAGAACTGGAAAACAAGATAAAAGAAAGTCTTAATAACTGATATTATTAGACATTTTGAACTTAAAAGTCTCCGCTCATTGGGTGGAGACTTTTTATTTTAGCACCATGAAAAAAATTCTCTATCTCTTTATCATTTTAAGCGTTGCAAGCTGTACTACGCCACCTTCAGAAACTAAGACTGAAGTCGTGAAGACGTATGCTAGCGAATTAGACAGTCTAAATGCACTAATTGAAGAAGAAAAAGATATAGAGAATGCTCTGCTTAACCGTGCCAAATATTATGACGTAAATGGAAAGACTGATTTAGCTCTCAAAGACCTGAATCAGAAAATGACCTACTCCATTACAGATGAAGATTACTATTTAAAAGGAAATATCCTTTACAGTATTACTGACTTTACTAGCGCTAATAAAGCCTACAGGTTATGCGTAGAAGAAAACCCTGAGAATGCCAAGTGTTATGTGAAATTGGCCCAAATACAGCAGTTATTAGATAATCATGATGAATGCTTGGGCCTACTAGACAGTGCACTTTATGCAGACAGACAACTTCCTGATGCCTACTTTCTAAAAGGGCTTACATTCGAATTAAGACGAGCCAGAGGAGATACCGCGCTGGCCATATCCAGTTACCAAACAGCCACGGAACTTAACCCTAAATTTTATGATGCCTTCATGAGACTGGGCGATTTGCATGCTGGCAAAGGCGATTCTCTAGCCATAGAGTATTACAAGTCGGCTATTTCTCTTCAGCCAAACAGAATAGAAGGCCATTATAATTTAGGCATCTATTTACAGAACTCTGAACGTTTTGATAGAGCCATGAAACGTTATGATGAAATCTTAGCTATAGATGACCAATCCTTCCCCGCTTATTTTAACCAGGGCTATTTGCTTTTAGTTCACGCAGATATGTACCCAGAGGCGGTGGAAAAATTCACTAAAGCCTTAGAGCACAACCCAGATTATATAGAAGCCTATCACAATAGAGGTCTCAGCTATAAAAACATGGGGAAATACGAACTGGCCAGGGCAGATTTCAGTAAAGTTCTGGAGCTAAATCCTGATCTTACTCAGACTGCTATTGAGTTGAGTGAGCTGGATAAAATTAGATAGGTGGTTTAAGCGTTGATGAATTCAGTTAGTTAGACTCAATGTGAAATTTTCTTTAGTAGGGATTATTCCATCCTTTTTTAGAAAACAAACATACCTTCTCAATCGAACAATTTATCTCTAAATTAAAAGTTCAATTACCAGCGCATTATCCTATGAAATTTAATCTAATAATTGCATCTTGTTTTATATCCATATTTTCTTTTTCCCAAGATATTAATTTAGGAGGTGGAATTGGATCAGATCAAGAAATAGGTGCTATTGGTCTTCATTCATACGCTGAATTCAGACCCAAAAATGCAAAGTTTTCAGTCAATCTAGACCCTTCGTTTCACCGTGCCGAGAACTTTTCACTTTTTACAGTGCCTGTTTCTCTGAAACTGATTTTAGGTAATAGGTTCAGAATTTGTCCTTCTGCTGGTGTTTTTGTGAGGTCCAATTCAAATACTGGCTGGATTACAAATATGAACTTTGAATACCTAGTTCATGAAAAAACCATAATCATTGCTCAAGGTTCATTAACCAAAGACTTCTGGAAAACTGATCGAATTTCTCCAGGTGGAGCTGCCTACGAGTCTAACGAAAGTTCCCTTTGGATGTGGTTCAATATTGGAATTAAGAGAATAATTTCTTTAAAAAAACAAGAGCAGACTTCCTACTAAAACCGTGCTTTAACTTTCTGTGAAGAAGAATTTAGGCCAAGTCTAAAAAGCTTCAAACAAAAAAAAAGGCTGCAAAAGCAGCCTCTTTAATTTTATATCCGTGAATAAGATAATTACTTCACCTTATCACATACAGCTTTAAAAGCTTCTGGGTGATTCATAGCTAAATCGGCTAAAACTTTTCTGTTAAGCTCTATTCCGTTAGCATGAACTTTTCCCATAAACACAGAATAAGACATTCCGTGCTGTCTAGCTCCAGCGTTAATTCTTTGGATCCACAGTTTTCTAAAGTTTCTTTTCTTGTTTTTTCTATCTCTGTAAGAGTAAACAAGTCCTTTTTCTACTGCATTTTTGGCTACGGTCCATACGTTTTTTCTGGCACCGAAATACCCTTTGGCCATTTTAAGGACCTTCTTTCTTCTGGCTCTTGAAGCCACTGCATTTACTGATCTTGGCATAATTAATTTGTTTTTTGGTAGGTAGCGCTTATTTCTAAGACTTAATACTACATCCCGGGTTTAACAAAAACACTTTTAAAATTTTTTAAGCGCAGAGTTGTCTTTTAATGTTCCGCACATCACTCTTATCTACTAATCCTGGTTGAGTAAGATTTCTCTTTCTCTTCTTAGACTTCTTAGTAAGAATGTGACTTTTAAAAGCGTGCTTTCTTTTGATTTTTCCAGTGCCAGTGAACTTGAATCTCTTCTTAGCGCTAGATTTGGTTTTCATTTTAGGCATCGCCTTCTGTTTATTTGGTTATTAATTTACTTTCCTTTTTTAGGATTAATCATTACTATCAT
The DNA here is from genome assembly GCA_045104985.1 of Flavobacteriales bacterium. Taxonomy (GTDB): domain Bacteria; phylum Bacteroidota; class Bacteroidia; order Flavobacteriales_D; family Sanyastnellaceae; genus ASP10-05a. The sequence goes on from JBGCDA010000083.1 coordinate 3,472, forward strand.
CTTCTTCCCCATAAGCTTAGGCAGTTCTTCTACTACACCATACTCTTCTAATTCAGAAATGAATTTCAATAATAATAACTCTCCTCTATCTTTAAATACTATGGTTCTTCCTTTAAAGAACACATAAGCCTTTACCTTACTTCCTTCCTCTAGGAATTTCTTAGCATGGTTCAGCTTGAACTCAAAATCATGGTCATCTGTGTTAGGACCAAATCTGATCTCTTTTACAGTAACCTTAATCTGCTTGGATTTCAGCTCCTTTTGCTTTTTCTTCTGGTCGTATAAGAACTTCTTATAGTCCACAATTTTAGCTACTGGCGGAACAGCCTTTGGCGATATCTCCACTAAATCTAAGTCTTGCTCCTCTGCTAGAGCTAAAGCTTCTTTTAATGAATAAACACCTACAGTGATATTCTCACCTACTAGTCTGAGCTCTTGGGCTCTGATCTCCTCGTTAATTTTGTGCGGATTTTCTGTTTTAACCCGCCCTAAATACTTTTTTCTGCCTCGTCTTCTTATAACTTTGAGTTTTTAATTTTCTAACATTTTCTCGACTTCTTTCTGAATTAAATCAGTGAAATCTTCGATTTTCATGGCCCCTAGATCACCTTCTCCCTGTCTTCTTACAGAAACTTCTCTGTTTTCAGACTCTTTCTCCCCTACTATGATCATGTACGGAACCCGCTCCAGCTCTGCATCTCGGATCTTTCTACCGATTTTTTCAGACCTTTCGTCAAGCGAGGCGCGAATATCGGAATTATTTAACAATTCTACTACTTCCTGTGCATAAGAATTAAATCTATCACTTATCGGCAGAATCTTCACTTGCTCAGGCGTTAACCAAAGTGGAAACTTCCCTTCGCAGTGTTCTATCAGAATAGCTACGAAACGCTCCATAGAACCAAACGGTGCTCTATGAATCATTACTGGCCTGTGCATTTCGTTATCAGAACCTTTATACTCTAGTTCAAATCGCTCAGGAAGGTTGTAATCTATCTGCACTGTACCTAACTGCCATTTTCTTCCTAAAGCATCCCTCACCATAAAATCTAGCTTAGGCCCGTAGAATGCAGCCTCACCCAATTCTACCACTGTTTTTAGTCCTTTCTCGTCTGCTACTTCTTGGATAGCCGCCTCAGCCAGATCCCAGTTATGGTCTGAACCTATATATTTTTCAGGGTTTTCTGGATCTCTTAAGCTCACCTGAGCTACAAAATCCTCAAACTTTAATATCTTAAATATGTAAAGCACAAGCTCTATCACTTTTCCTACTTCTTCCTTCACTTGTTCAGGCGTGCAGAAAATATGGGCATCATCCTGAGTAAATCCTCTTACTCTTGTCAAGCCATGAAGCTCTCCACTCTGCTCATATCTGTAAACAGTTCCAAACTCAGCATACCTCACAGGAAGGTCTTTGTAAGACTTCGGACTAGACTTGTAAATCTCACAGTGGTGAGGACAATTCATAGGCTTTAGCATGTACACCTCTCCTTCCTGAGGAGTTTCTATTGGCTTAAATGAATCTTCACCATACTTGGCCCAGTGACCACTAGTCTCATATAAATTCTTATTCCCTATGTGTGGAGTAATAACAGGCAAGTAGCCACTTTTTTTCTGTGCCGCTTTTAAGAAATTCTCTAACCTAGATCTTAAATCCGCTCCTTTTGGCAACCACAGCGGCAGTCCCATTCCTACAGTTTGTGAGAAATGAAACAAGCCTAATTCCTTTCCTAATTTTCTATGGTCTCTTTTTTTAGCTTCTTCTAATAAATGGAGATATTCAGTAAGCTGCTTGTTTTTAAGGAAGGTAACTCCGTAAACTCTCGTCAGCTGCTTGTTCTTTTCATCACCTCTCCAGTATGCACCAGCTATACTCATCACCTTGGCAGATTTTATGAAACCAGTATGCGGAATATGCGGCCCTCTGCACAAGTCAGTAAAATTACCTTGCTTATAGAATGTAATACTGCCATCTTCTAAATCTTCTAGAAGCTCTAACTTGTAAGGGTCATTTTTCTCCTTGAAATAAGCTATGGCATCTGCCTTACTTATCTCCATGCGCTCAAACTCGTTTTTCTGGCGAGCCAGCTCAATCATCTTGTCTTCTACCTTCTTAAAGTCTTTATCTGTAAACTCTTGTCCTTCAAAATCCACATCATAATAGAATCCATTTTCTATGGGTGGGCCTATGGCCAATTTCACTCCTGGGTAAAGTGCCTCTAGTGCTTCGGCCATTAAGTGCGCAGAACTATGCCACATAGTAGACTTTCCTTCCTCAGAGTCAAAGGTGTGCAGCTTTAAAGTAGCATCGGTTTCTATGAGTCGGGTAGCATCCCATACTTCACCGTTTACTTCGGCAGCCAGTACATTTCTAGCCAAGCCTTCACTAATTTCTTTAGCCACATCTAATGCAGTTACTGCATTATCATAACTTCTTTCAGAACCATCTGGAAGTGTTATTTTCACCATTGTTTTTAGATTTTTAAAGTCCGCAAAGATAGGGTTCTATTTACGATTTTAGAATTTAGAATTACGATTCCTGCCTTTGGCAAGTAATTACGAATGATTCGAATTATGAGTTACGAACTATAGATTCGAAATTTGAGGCCTGCCTGCCGGCAAGGCAGGTTCGAGATTTGAAGCTTAAAGTTTTCAGTAGTAATACGAGTCAAATAACCTTTGATAAATATTTAGCTCATTAAAACAGCCAATTGCTGATTAAAATTGAATATCCTAATAAAAAAATCCTACCTCGATATTTAACGTAATATTTTGGATAAACCGTGTTAATGTATGCTTATTACTTTCTTTTTAATTGGTGAATCATATTACTTAATAGTCTAGAGATGGATTCAGGACTGTACTAAGTCTTTGCGGAGGAGAAATAGACTAAAAAAAAGCATGGTTAATAGTCCAACTAGAACTGCAGCCATCTCCAAATATTTTCTATATGGAATCTCCGGCAAAAGAAAATAAAAAAACACAATACAGCCAAGAATAAAAGAAAAGACCAGGGAGCACTTCCCTGGATTATAAAGAAGGATTTCACCTCCAATACTTATTACCAAAAGTAAAAAAATTGTGTAAAAAGGAAAGAAGATGAAAGTCACAAGATTGGTGAAATATAAACCAGAATAGAACCAAAATTCGGGAAATCTAAAACCAAAAAAAAAAATTACATAAAAAACAAACACTGCTGAATAACTCAACAGAAACGAAGTGACTAACAATTTTGTCCAATTCATAGGCCTCTTAATATGATGTCAAATCTTCAAATCAATCAATCCTCAGATCAAACATTAGTCTTCACCTTATCCCATTTCTTAATCTGCCATAAACATTCTGTGGTACAGATATGATTTCCAGACACATCATAGGCTTTAATCTCACAGCTCAAGTCTACTACCCCTTCTTTAGCCAGTTGTGGTAAAACCTCAGCTTCTACGCGCTCATTACTGAACTCAAAAATGGCATTCACCTCTTCCTTGCCTTGATAATGGTACTCTGTGCGCAGCGTTCTCATAATGAGTCTATAATCCTTAGTGCCTAAATGTCTTAGAAGTAATAGGCCAGAACTGTACTCACAAGCCGTACTTAATGCACATGCATGTATGCCTTTCAAATGGTTTAAGTTAGACCTTCTGTAAGGAATCTTCACTACTACTCGTTCACTTGTAATCTCTTCTACATTAAACCGATGAGGCTTATTAAAAGGAATCATTTTTCTCATAGCTGGATTCAGCATTTTAAGAAGTGATTTATTAGTTCCTGCCTTTACCAGTATACCTTTTAGATCTTTCATGTGTTGTGTTCGGCCCATCTATTGGCCTAATTATGTGAGTGAACTAGCCACTAAATTTAGATTAAAAAAAAGCTCGCCAGTAATTCTAACTGACAAGCTTTTGAAGAAAACTTCTTTCTGTACAGCTTTCTACTAATGCTCCACATTTTCAATTTCTAAAATCTCTTTGATATTGGGCTTAAAATAATTCTCACCCTTCATCACCTTCCCATCCTCTCTGTAAATGGGCTTACCGTTAGCATCTAGTTTAGACATATTGCTACGCTGAATTTCCCGAAACACCTCCTCTATTTTATGCTGCATTCCATGCCTTAAGATAGTTCCGCATAAAATATATAGCTGATCTCCTAGCGCATCTGCCACTTCCACTAAATCATTGGCTTTAGCGGCCTCTAGATACTCCTCATTTTCTTCCTTCATCAGATTAAAACGCAGCTCTTTTTCCGCGTCAGAAATCTCCACCGTAGGGGCATAATTATTACCGATCTTAAAAGCGTCATGAAATTTTTCCACTCCGCTTATTATTTCTTTAAATTCCATAGTTTCTTGATTCTGCGTTGCAATGTAGAACTCACACCTCTAAACCAGGGTCGTGTATGACTTGAAGTTATAAACCAGTCTTAATTTCTTTTCAACTTTCTAGCACTCAGAGCTTAACATCATTTAACACGCAAAACACACATTTTCAACCCTCAAACTAACAAGAGCCTATTAAATTTAACCCTCAATAATTAACCGAAAGAGAATCTAAAAGAATGAACGAAAATTTAGAGCCAAACCACTCTCCTACAGATGAATTAGATATTCAGAAGCTGAATGAGACCATAGAGAAAGAGAGTGCATTTATAGACCTGATGCGTTCTGAAATAGGCAGAGCCATAATAGGTCAAAAGGATATGGTAGACAGGTTACTTATAGGCCTCCTGAGTGATGGACACATACTGTTAGAAGGTGTTCCTGGACTGGCTAAAACTCTAGCCATTAAGTCTCTTTCTCAAACTATGGATGGAGAGTTCAGCAGAATTCAGTTCACTCCAGATCTACTGCCGGCAGATGTGGTAGGTACACTTATTTATAGTCAAAAAACCAGCGATTTTACGGTAAGAAAAGGGCCTGTGTTTGCCAATTTTGTGCTGGCAGATGAAATAAACCGTGCTCCTGCTAAGGTGCAGAGTGCACTTCTGGAAGCCATGCAGGAAAAGCAGGTGACTTTAGGAAATGACACTCACCTTTTACCTAAACCATTTTTGGTATTGGCCACTCAGAATCCTGTAGAGCAGGAAGGAACTTACACGCTTCCAGAAGCACAGAGCGATAGATTCATGCTCAAATTGGTCTTGGATTATCCTACTAAAGAGGAGGAATTAAAAATCATTAGACTAAATATGAACCAGTCTAAATTTCCGAAGCCTAAGAAAGTGGTGAGCACAGATGCTATTTTAAAGGCTAGAGAACTGGTTAACCAAGTGTATATGGATGATAAAATAGAGCAATATATTGTAGATATCATATTTGCAACGCGTAATCCACAGCACTATAAAATGCCTCATTTACAAGCATTAATTAGATTCGGTGGTAGCCCTAGAGCATCTATAGCACTGGCTAAAGCTTCTAAGGCTTATGCCTTTCTGCAGCACAGAGGCTACGTTATTCCTGAAGACATTAGAGAAATATGCCATGATGTGCTTAGGCATAGAATTGGGCTTACTTATGAAGCTGAAGCTGAAGAAATAAACCAAGAACAAATCATAACTGAGATACTGAATAAAGTAGAAATTCCTTAACCAGCACATTCATGGAAGCAAAGGATTTACTTAAAAAAGTACGCGCCATAGAGATTAAAACAAGGCAAATTTCTCTACAAATGTTTGGTGGCAGCTACCATTCCAAATTTAAAGGAAGAGGTATGACCTTCACTGAAAACAGAGAGTATTATGAAGGAGATGAAATACGCTCCATAAACTGGAATGTGACCGCTAAAATGAATGCGCCACACACTAAGGTTTTTGAAGAGGAACGCGAGCTGAATGCACTCATTTTAGTAGATGTAAGCGGAAGTAATTCAGTGGGTTCTGGTACTCAAAAAAAGAAAGATCTGATTACTGAAATAGCAGCAGTATTTGCCATGAGTGCCGTTCAGAATAAAGACAAAGTAGGTGTACTGTTTTTCACCGATAAGGTAGAAAAGTACATTCCTCCAGGAAAAGGTAAATCTCACGTGCTTTTTATAATTAGAGAACTCATTAACTTAGAACCTAGCTCTAATCAGACTAATATTTCTAAGGCGCTTCAGTTCGCAAATAAAATGGTGAAAAAGAGGAGTATTCTATTCTTACTTAGTGATTTTAGGGATGAAGGATTTCATGAAGAACTCAGAAGAACAAAGAGAAAACACGACCTCACCGCCATTCAAATTTCTGACCATAGAGAACTTGAACTTTCTGATGTAGGATTCACTCAAATCTTAGATCCTGAATCTGGAAAGCTCATCTGGGTAAATTCTAGTTCTAAACGAGCAAGGACACTTTACACAGAAAAAGTAAATGGCCAACAAACTGAACTGGAACGACAAATGAAAAAATCTGGAATAAACTTCGTTCAGCTCATGACTGGTGAACCTTACATTAAAACACTCACCCAATTATTTAGCAGATCATAATGAAGGGGCTTTTTACTGTCATATTAATAGTAATAGGGACTTGCTTTTCTCAGGCTCAGGAACTTTCTATGAGCTTAGACAGGGATACTATTTTTATAGGTCAGCCAGCCACTGTCACTTACACGTTTACTGTTCCACTAGAGCAAGCAGAAGCCTCAGTGGAATGGAGCATTCCTAAAGATTCTATAGCGCCTGGGTTAGAAATTTTAAACAGAGTGAGTAATTCTGAGGCCGCCTCAGGAAACACAGTGTGGACGCAGCGTATATCATTTACTTCAAGTGCCACAGGCTACTTTCCTGTAGCACCAGTTAATGTGAGCTATGGAGGCAATTCTTATGCATCTGAGGCCTTTTTAATAACGTCTTACACCACCCTTAAAAACCCTGAACAAGAGGAACTAAGAGACATAAAAGAAAGCACAGAAATCACTTACGGATGGATAGATTGGTTATTAGATAAATGGCTAATCATACTGCTAATAGTAGCGGTGCTAATATTAGTATTGGTAGCCATAAAACTGCTCTCACCTAAAAGTAAAGCGCCAGTTAAAACTCCAGAAATAGATCTTCCACCACCGCCTACAGCTTATGAAGTGGCACAGGAGAAGATTACTGAATTGGAAGCCAGTAAAATTTGGAAAACAGGCGAATTGAAAGAGTTTCACACAGCCATCAGCTACTTGCTCAGAGAATATTTGGAAGGAGAACTTCATATTTCCGCACTTGAAAATACTTCTGGAGAAATCAATTCAGCGTTGCAAAAATTCAATTTCCCAGCTAACGTGCAGAAACAAATTCGTGTTTCTCTCACCCTAACAGATCTGGTGAAATTCGCTAAACAACTGCCATCCGACTCAGAAAATGAGCTGGTGCTGAAAGATGTAAAAGAGGTCATAGATTTCATTCATGACACAGAAGGAAAACCTAAAACGGAGTGATGTCTAAAAACGACATAGCAAAGCTGATTATGGTGAACTTAACCATAGGCATGTTGGTCTTATTCACAGTGCTGAACTATGAACTGGCTTCTCCATTATGGTTAATCTTACTGCTCTGCATTCCACTACTTTCTGCCTACTACCTCTGGAAAAAGAAGGGGTATTATGGCAGCTTGAATTTATCTTCAAATTCTGCAATACCCGTATCTAAACTACTACAGATCATTCCAGATGTATTAAAAGCACTTATGCTAACAGCATTAGCTTTAAGCATATTAGCATTAAGCCGCCCTCAGGAACAGATGGTACCTAAGGATATTTCTAAAGAAGGCATAGATATAGTTATAGCCTTAGATATTAGTTCGAGTATGCTGGCCAAAGACTTCGAACCAGACCGGCTCACTGTGGCCAAAAACGTAGCCAAGCAGTATGTAAAAGACAGGCCAAACGATAGATTCGGAATAGTAATCTATGGCAGAGAGAGCTTTCCGCTAGTGCCATTGACTGGTGATAATGAAATGGTGATTAGCGCCATAGAGCAGATAGAATTCGGACGTTTACAAGACGGCACCGCCATAGGATTAGGATTAGCTTCTGCAGTTAATAGACTAAAGGATAGTGAAACTAAAAGTAAAACCATCATTCTATTATCTGATGGAGAAAACACTAGAGGCACACTAAACCCAATACAAGCCAGCGAGTTAGCTAATGTGTACGGCATTACTATTTACACCGTGGGAGTAGGTTCAGAAGGAATGGCCCTTATGCCTTATACTAACAGGAATGGACAGATTCTTTACAGAGAAAAACCTGTGAGCATAGACGAACGCACCCTGTATGCCATAGCAGAAAACACAGGTGGAAAGTATTTCAGAGCTATCAATGAACAGCAACTGGCAGAAATCTATGACATTATAGATCAGCTAGAGAAGACCAAATTCGAAGCTACAATCATCAAGCAGAAAGCAGAAGCGCACTGGAAGTTTCTGGCGGTAGCTATAGCATTAATTATGCTTGTATTTTCTATCAGAACCTTCTTTTTAAAATCTCTTTATTCATGAGTTTTAAGAAGCACATAACACCCTTAAAAAAAATAGCAGGCTGGCTGTTTATAATGGAGCTGCCCATCTTAGTTTTATTTGGTTTCATTCTATGCGTTAGACCAGATTTCTTAGAGTTCATTCAGTGGGAAAATGAAACATATTGGTGGCTGATAATACTTTCTCCATTTATTTCTCTAGCCTTTCTCTGGAATTACCGGTGGAAACAAAACTCTCTGACCCAATGGCATAGGATGAGTCTTGATGCTTATGAAGCGTCAGAAACAGATGCTTCTTTCGGAGTAGTAAACTTTTCTTCTGGCATCCTCAAGTTTATCCTGCTAAAACTGGCCATGGTCAGTTTTATACTGGCCATCATGTCGCCTAAAAGTGGAGGTGAAATGAAAGAAACTACTTCTGAAGGTGTGGAACTTATGGTGGCGCTAGACCTCTCTAAATCTATGCTGGCAGAAGATGTCATGCCCAATAGATTATACGTGGCTAAAACAGCTATTAAAAACACCATAAACACCCTAGGTGGAGATGTGGTAGGATTGGTAGTATTTGGAGGAAACGCTTATACACAAATGCCACTCACCACAGATTATGGTGCAGCCCTCTCCTACTTAGAAAGCACCAATACCAGCACAGTTCCTACCCAGGGAACCTCTTTATCCGCAGCCATTACAGAAAGCCTAAGCGGATTCGATTACGAGTCTTCTGCCAGTAAGCTTGTGCTGCTATTTACAGATGGAGAAGACCATGAAGAAGAACTGGAGGCAGCCATATCAGAAGCTAAAGAAAAAGGAGTAAAAGTGTGCTGCGTGGCCATGGGGTCTGTGAATGGAGCACCTATTCCTGATTACGCTTCTGAAGACAGGTATAAAAAAGACCAAAACGGAAACACCATTATTACCAAAGCCAATAGAGCTCTTCTAAAATCTATCAGTTCGGAAACTGGAGGAGACTTTTTCGAGCTGAGTAGCTCTAGGCCAGCTGAAATAAAACCTTTAACTCGCTTTATCAAACAACAACAAACTTCAGAGACAGGTAGTTTTGTACTCGTAGACCTTACACCTAGATTTCAGATTCCACTGTTCTTTGGTGTGTTGTTTTTAATGGGAGCATTTGTAATCAAAGAAAAAAAAGAACCATGGTTTTAAGAGTTTTAGTCTTCATAATACTGGCAAGTTCTCTAAGTCATCAGCTAATGGCTCAAAGCCCAAAGGAGCAGGCCGCAGAAGCCTACCGATTATATACAGACAGTGCCCTAGAGTCTAGTGCTGAGCTGTACGAAAAAAGTCTTTCACAATCTCCTAATTCCGAGTACCTATTTAATCTTGGAAACTCATACCAGAAATTAGGTGATACTGAAAAAGCAAGAAAAGCTTACGAAGGCGCGCTAAACTCTTCAGCTAGTTCTGATGAACTTAAATCTAAGGCGGCTTACAACTTAGGAAATATGGAATATTCAGAAAACGAATATGCTAAGGCCATGGAATACTATAAAAAAGCACTCCTTAATAACCCAGAAGATGTTCAGGCTAGTGAGAATTTTCAAATAGCTCAGGCCCAACTGCAAATGCAACAGCAGCAACAACAGCAACAGCAGAATCAAAAACAACAAGAGCAGCAGGAACAGCAGGAATCAGACAGTAATCAAGAACAGCAGCAGCAACCCCAACAAGGTGAAGAAGACAATGAAAATGATTCTGAAGACAGTGAAAATGACCAAGGCCAGTCTGGGGAAGATCAAGAACAGCCAGACGAACAGCCCAGTCAAAGTACTAAACTGTCTAAAGAACAAGCAGAAGACTTCTTCAAACAATTAGATGAATTAGAAAAACAGACCAAAAGCAGGTTAAACGAAGACATGCTGAAGGAAAAAGGAAAAGCTAAGGACAAAAAAATTACTAAAGATTGGTAAGGTACATCTGTCATACCATGTTCTTTTTGCTGTGCTCATGGTGCAGCCTAGCTCAAGAAATAAAAGTGGCTTATCCAGAAACGGTAGTAGCTAACCAGCAGTTTACCATAGAGTATTCTGTAGAAGGAGCTAAAGTTATAGGGCACTCCATCTCTGGAAACCCCAGTGAGCTTAAGGTGATAAATCCTAAATCTCCATCTATCTCTACTCAGATAGCATCTGCATATAGAAACGGCAGAGCGACTCAAGCTAAGACTACTACATTCAGCTATACCGCTCAGCCCGTAATTAATAATGGAAAGGCAGAACTCCCAGTATTCACAGTGCAGGTAAATGGTAAAACTATAAGGTCTGCTACACGCAGCATTTCTGTAGTGCCACCTTCTGCCCTCCAAAATAGAGAACGGTTCATAGCCTCTTTAGAATTGAGCAGTAACACCATTTTTGAAGGAGAAACCATAATAGCCGAATTAAAACTTTACCTCAGCGAAGAAGCTAATAAAGTAGAAACTGAAGGAGTACCTAACATAAGCGGCTTGTTTATAGAGCGTTTAGATCAAGATGGCTATGAGCAAGGCCAGTCCTTGTTTAACGGAAAACTGTATAACCATGCCATTCTAGCACGCTATGAAATTACCGGAGATAGTGCTAAAACTTATACCATACCTTCCATAGAAGTAAAAGCTATAAAGCGTGTGGTGGAGAAAAGCACTGGTTTTTACAGAACTACTAAAGATATACCCACCTCAGTTTCATCCACCCCCAAAACTTTAAAAGTGCTGCCTCTTTCTGGAGAAAAGTCTCCTAATTATTTGGGCGTGTTTGAAGAACTCCAGCTAAACACCACATTCCCTAAGTCTACCCAAAATTCAGATGCTTTAGAACTCACACTAAAGCTCTCAGGAACAGGAAGTTTTAACACCATTTACACTCCTACATTAAGGTCCTTAAAAAAGCACTACGATCTGTTTCAGCCGGCCGTTAAAGAAGCATTTAGTCAAACAGAACAAGGTCAAACTGGCTCTGTGAGCTATACCTACACTTTAGTTCCTAAAACATCAGGCAGTGTAATCAGTGATTCCATAGCGTTGCAATATTTCAATTCCACCACAGAACAATTTGAGTACATAACCATTCCACCATTTACAGTGAATGTGGCCAAGGAAGATGCAGAAACTTCTGTGGATCTTTCTACTGAAGAAAACACCGACTTTAGCCCTTACCCTATTTCAGATACTGCTTACGGAAAGCCATGGTTCACCCTGAGCAGATTCTATTGGATTCTTCTAGGAATTGGGTTTGGAGTGGCATTATTCGCGTTGCAACGCTTAATAAAAGAAAAAAGAAAAGCCCGTAAAACAGAGGTGCCACAGCTTACTCCTGCGCAAGAATTCGACCTGTCAGTAGCCAACATTAAAGCAGATCTCATGAATGCAGATTTCTCAGGAGATCTCTTACAAGCCATAGAAAACTATGTGGTGGGTAGCTACTCCGTAGAGCGTTCTAACTTCAGTAAAGATGGTTTAGCCGAAGTATTGCCTACCGCAGAAGCCAAGGATTTAAAAGCGCTGCTCACCGAGCTAGAACTAGGCGAATACGCGGGAGTGGCAGCGCGCAGGCTAAGATCAGAAGCTGGAAGAAAAGAACTTTTGGAAACCTCAGAATCTCTCATTAAACGATTAGAAATATCATGAATTACCTGAACGTTTATACCTTACTCATAAGCATGCTATACTCCACGTGTGTCTTAGCTAACTGCGATTTAAATGACATAGATTCTTTAGAAGCTCCTGAGGCCATTTCACTGTTAGAGAACTGCACAGAGGTAGAAAATAAGTATATGCATCACATTAAGCTTGGCGATAGCTATTTTAGAAATAATGATCTGGCCATGGCCATTTTAAATTATGAGAAAGCCAGAACATACTGCACTTCAGATGAGTATTTAAATGTCAATTTAACTTCTGCATACACCCAAACCAATAATGGAGCTAAAACCTTAATCATCTCTGAAATACAATCGGCTAAACACACCCTAGCTTCACCACACCTGAGGGATTACTGGGCAGTTTTAAGTCTAATTCTAGTACTTATCTGTATTTACCTTTTATATAAAAGAAGTGAATTAAATTCTAGCCTTGTTACTAAGCTGAGACCATTGGTTTTAGGCATTACAGTGTGCTTCCTGGCCATGGCCATTTACAGTCTGAGTTTAGAAGAACAGCAGGCTGTAGTTATGTCTGACGCGGTGTCTGTTTATGAATCTACCAGTGGAACTACAGACGCCATATCGGTGCTGAACTCTGGCTATAAATTAGAAGTGATAGAACTGTCTGGAGATTGGGCCAGGGTAAAGCTGGCAACTAACCAAAAGGTGTGGGTGAAACGAGATGTGCTAGCCTTTATCTAAAAAAATAAAGCCGTGCCCAAAGCACGACTTTATTCCTTAACCAAAATATTCAACTGTGTATTTACTTATGTCTTATGATAAAGACCTTTGAAAGAAAGAAAAGGTTGTTTCCTAATGAGAAGAATAAAAGCATCTATATAAAATTGTTACAAGTGGTGCAAACAAAAAAAGGTGTTCCCGCTGGAACACCTTTTTAACCTTAACCAAAATTAATTCTATTTATTCTCCATCTAGATCGATGGAAGAAGAAACTCTTGTTATGTATAACGGAGGTGATCTAAGAAGGTTTCAAAAAAAAAGAAATTTTATTTTACCACCTCTTCAATTTCAACGCTAAGTACTGTTTTACAGTTAGATAGCCATAGTGAAATAATTTCAAAATTAGTTTCATTAACCCACAAAAAAAGCCTTTCACTAGTAGTGAAAGGCTTTTATAATTTTATTGATTGATCTGCTTAAGCAGTTACCTCATTAGAAGCGAAGTGAAATTCTCCTTCTATTTTAGCATTGTCGTCAGAATCTGAACCATGCACAGCGTTAGCTGCTATGCTAGTAGCAAACATTTTTCTGATAGTACCTTCTGCCGCTTCCTCAGGATTAGTAGCACCTATTAACGTTCTGAAATCTTCTACAGCGTTATCTTTTTCTAAAATAGCAGCTACTATAGGACCAGAAGTCATGTATTCTACTAATTCTCCATAAAATGGTCTTTCAGCATGCACAGCATAAAAGTCTTGTGCTTGTGCTTTAGAAAGCTGAGTCCACTTCATAGCCTTAATGCTAAATCCAGCCTCAATGATTTTATCAATAATTTTCCCTGTGTGACCAGCTCCTGTAGCGTCAGGTTTGATCATAGTAAATGTTCTGTTTCCAGCCATAATGTCTTTTTTAATTTTTTGCGGTGCAAAGGTAGTGACCTGAGATCTATTTACACAAAAGTTTTTGGATTCCTTATTGAGTTCATTTGTATCGGGCAACTACACTTATGCAACTAGATATAAAATTTGGTCAAAATACAATTCCTTAAAAGGGCTTATAATGATCCACTAATACTTTTGCTATTTTATTTGAATGATACTACAGTAGTATGCTGATGTTTAAGCATATATTATTAGAGAAGTTAAAATAATATGGCGACTCTATTTTAACTAGCCCATACTTTCTCTTCATAACAAAAAAGCACTCATTTTCGAGTAAAATTTCTCCTAATTAAAGAAAAAACTTTTTTTTTCGAACAAGGAATTTTTTATATTGTACAACGTTAATAATTTGTAGAGTCTACAATTATTAAACTAATGTAAACTATCAGCCACTCCTATGCATAAATTACTCGTCTTCAACAGAGAATTAATATACCACAGATCATTTGAGTTATCAATTCTTGAAACTTTTTCGCACTTCGAAATTCACTCGGTACATAATCTAAAATTAGTCACAAGAAAACTCAATGACTTCTCTCCAGAGATGTTAATTTATTTCTGTAAATACCCTTTAAATAAACCATAGGAGCTCTTAGGGAACTAAAGAAAAAATTCAAACACGTCAAGATCATTTTTATTTGCACTAGCTCTAATAAAAGAATTATCAAAGAAATGAGTCGAAAATTGGTCGATGCTTATTTAGTAAAAACAGCAAGTCATGAAGATTTGGTTAACGCTATTTATGCAGTAATGAGCAACCGAAGTTACGTTAGCACCGAAATTCTAAATTCAATAATAGATGATGTAACCGACCCATTTAAAGTGAGATATAATTTAAGCACCAGAGAGCTAGAAGTTTTAGCTTTGCTAGCTCAAGAGTTACCGTCTAAACAAATTGCGGACAAACTGAATGTAAGCCCTCACACAATAGAAACCAACAAACGGCAACTGATGCGCAAACTGGATGTTAGGTCAAGTATCGGGTTGGTCAAAGTTGCACTTCGAGAAGGCTTAGTTTATTGAACTACAATTGTCCATTATCTACTATGACCTTTTCTAGTGTATCAAATCTAAGTGGGCTACTAGCGGCTAGTCGTCCAACTTTTTTATTTCTTCCTAACCAAAGATGGGTTGATCCATTGTACCACCTTACCCTTTGAAAGAAATCTGTAATAATCACACCTGCCTTAGGTACTTCTTGTGCATTTAATACCATTGCAGAAGTTTGACTTAAATCATCAGCAGAAATTCCTTTTGATAATGATTTAGATCGAGGTCTATTTGATATTCTTTCATTTCCTAAAATAGTCAAAGTCTTACCTCTTACTAATGAAAAATTTCGATTAGATTCTGTTTCATCAAGCTTCATTGGTATAAATGGAATCCAGTTTTTAGGAACTTCATTTTGTAGGACATAACGCAGCGCTTCAGTTCCTACTTGAACAGGTAACACTGGAATTATTTCTTCGAGATACTTTTGAAGTTCTGAACTCGCTACATGTCCCTCTTTAGTTTTGGAAACTTCATCAAATAGTTTCATTTCAATAGCCCATACCCTATTATCTATTTCATCTCTTATGAAATTTACTTGCTCAATAATTTCACTACTCATTACAGAAGTTAAAACTTCTGGCATAAACACTTCATCATTTGTATAGTGATTATAATACTCAGGATCAGCAGTTAGACTCCCTTTATATTTGCTAGAATCTTGTTTGAAAAAGAGCCATTCGTCCCAAGGCCGTTCTAAAGGAACTAAAGTGCTCTTTCTAACTCCTTTATGACTAGGCTTATCGATGAATGTTTTTTGCCCAAACACATCTGTTACTAAAACCGCATTTATATTGCTCTTAACACCAGATTTATAATTGTGAGGTATCGTAAACCAATCATTTGAATACACAAGCGCATATTCAGATATCAGCTGTTTTACAATCTCATTACCCTCGGCTTCAATATTAGCATAATCTAACCTAGCATCTTCCATTTCCCACCATCTAGGAAGTGGCATTCCCGCGAATCTAGCGGATGTAGGAATAGCAGTATTCAATTTGGTTATTGGCTCTTCTGTATTTAGTGTTTCATTGTTAAGGTATTCTACATCTCTATCAAAAGAGTACCAATCTGTTTTACCTGAACTATAGTCATTTAAACCATATGATTCTTTTGAATTTAAAGGAGTCGAAAGGACTACTGAACCTTTATAAGAGTTTGACCTTATATCCCAATTATCCAATGCTTCAGGCATGGTATAGGTGGATTTTAAGTAAGTCTCAAAATCATCTATAATAGAACTTGCTGCAGAAGATCCTAAGGCAGATATAAGACTTGCTGAATCACCCATGGTAATCTCTAGAAAAATTTTAAGACCATCTGGATAGCGTGTCTGAAACAATGCTATTTGTGAAGCTCTTTCTTTGTTTGAGTTTTTCAGAACTTCTTTAAAATTGGTGCTGTATGAGTTCTGATCTTGCAGAGTAGCCTGCTCAAATCCAAAGTTATCAATTACATACGTTTTGACGGATTCTTGTATGTTTGAATCGGCTTCTAGAGAATTGACAATTTCTAAAAAACGCTTCCCCATAAGGGCTTTTTGTTTAATCGTAAATTGAATTTCAAGAGCTTCTATTAGCACCTCAATGGGTGGGGTTGATAATTCTTTTTCATAAAGTACATCATTACTACTACCATAGTAGTTTTGAGCAGTTTCTGTCTTACTTAACGTGGCTATTACGGGAGAGCCAGCATCTTCTCCTTTTAATTCGCCAAACTGATGTTGACGAGTTAAAAACCATAACGAGTCAAACGTTTTACAAGCCAATGAATCATTAAACTCGAGTTGGATCTGCCTTCCTTCAAGTCTATTCCTCGAAACAAATGGAAGATCAAACTCGGCTAGAAAGTTTCCGGATGCTGCATTATTGTTAGTTGTACTCATTCTTAATTTTTTTCTTTGTTATTATTGACAAGATCCAAATTCACTTCAATTCTATCATTGAAATAATTAGTGATATCACCTGGTGATGTGGCGGTGGCGGTTGGTCCAGTCGTTTGACTAGTTGCACCTCCTAGTAGTTGAGCTAACTCTGGGTCTTCATAAAGTATATCACTCCTAAGACCTCTGTACTTACTCATATCTATTGTTTCTAAAATGGTATGTAATACGTCATTGCTGTTCCATTTTCTGCTGTCTCCAGGGGGCACAGCTAGAATTAGAGCTTGTGGTGCTTCTGCATTAGGACTGTCGTAATTAAATGACACAGCACCCGTTTCTCCAGGAGTAGGTATGAATTCGTTCCATTCGTCTATTAATAGGCTCGTAAATCCACTTGTGTTTGTTAAACTATTAGAGTTAATCATTCCTATGGAAACACGTTCTCCTTGTGTTGTAACTTGATCATTTTCAGAATCATCCCACTTTTTAAATTGGTACACATCATCAGTGTTTTGCGGGAGCTGAAACATTTTTACATCCAAGTCTCCTATTACCTCTAGCGAACTACCGTAAAGCTGACAATTCGATAGCATAGACATTTTAGAGCGGACAGGTTCTAGTGAATCTAACCAGCCTTCTATACCATCTGTTTCATTTATAGTAGGATCAAAAGCTGGTTCGTTATTCGGGGGATACAAGGAACATTTAGGGAAAATCTTAGCACCGTTTCCTATGGTGTTCTTTACTAATTCTTGGATTAGACCATACCGCACATCTAGGTTAGATTCGGAATCTAATTCAGTTAGCTGATCATTTGCTCGAGAAATTCTTTCCTGTAGGATCAACTGAACTGCAGCTATCTGATCTTTTAAATCATTTACTTCAATAGAACTATAAGTCTTTTTCTTTAATAAATTGGGAATACCTAGACTGGCTAGATTCTTTGCAACGCCAAACACAGCCGCCTGAGTTAACCCGTTATCATTACCTGCTAATAAAGTAGTTATTTCAGAATCTAAAGAAACCAAAGAGGCTAGTACTGAATCAAATCGTGCTCTCAATTCTACCAAATCAAAGTTAGAACGATTAGTTTCATCTATTTCTTTACTAGCATCATGATAGAATTCGGCCGCCTTGGTAGCCTCAGATTGAGCTATCATGTTCCAAAGATTCTGATAGTAGTCAATCAGCATGCATAAGCTTACGTCTGTTCCATTAGAAGTAGATGTATCAGAGTGATCTATTTCTAAATTTATCGCCCCAGGTTCCATAAGATAAATATGGTGATGAATGATGCAATCCAAAACATAATTCCCTTTACTAGGATCATTTTCTAGAATAGAGATTAGATCAATAGGCTGGATATTTAAATCATCTACTGAAATCACCTGTTCTGTAGAAGTTAAAATAGGCTGATTATCTTCATCTAAAGTTCCTGAGTCAAAATCATATCTCACTAATATTTTTGTATTAGCTGAAGGTACTAAAACAGATTGGAGCCACTGATTTATGCTAGGGTTTAAGTCTGCTAGAATAGTAGTCTCACTCCAGCCAGATGTAGTACTATAGCTGGTAACAAAATCAACGTTACATACCATTCTTTGTTTAAAGCTTAGTCCAGTTTTTTGAGTTTTAACTATTTCAGGTTCTATAAGTGTTCTGCCACCTCCCATCATGGTCATGTAAGCATTGGCTCTTTCTGCATTACCCTTTACTATCTGGTATACACCTTCACTGATAGCTAAATCAGCAAATGCATCAAAACTGGCATAGACTATTTCTAAGCAGGCTGCTAGATTATCTATAGCATCTGCTCCTAATTCGTTATTGAAAGCCGTTAAGCCAGAATATTCAAGTTGTAAATCGGAAATCAACTGTTCTTTAGATGCAGTATCGTTCAATAAATACTCAGATAGACTCTGGTTTGGTATAAGACCTGACAAAGTCAAACTCTCTAATATGGCCAAACCATTACAAACGTTTCCATATTCGTAATTTGAATTACTAGAAGCGTTAGAAGAACTTGTCTCTAAATCATTTGGGAACTTCTTTCTTAATTTACCTACAAGAGCATTTAGTTCAGAGTCAGAATTTGTATAGCTGAATAATTCCTCTTCGATCCTATACCCAAGCAGATGTTCTATATCCTGACCATTTCTTACTCCATCTAATAAAGATAAGGCCATTCTGACTCTTTTAGAGGTTAAACTTATCGCCATTCTATTTGTCAGTTCAGAGTGTTCATGAAGTACAGAAGATAAATAACCGCTTCTGAGCACAGCTGCTGTTATTCCGTGATCTACAGAAAGCCCTTGGATAAACCCATCTTTTTCTAAATCTTTGGTCGTGTTCTCCGGTGTAACTGGTAGACCATATGATTCTGTAATAGGTTCTGTTCCAGAAGAAATTCTCTTAGAAAGAGATTCTACATATCCATACGCTCCAATATAGCTTCCTTTATTATAAGAGTAAGTCCCTGCTACTCCGATAATAGTTTCATGTGATCTGTGATCAAATAGTTTTTTAGAAAACAAACCGGAGATCCATGCATCCAATCTAAAAGTGGCCACATCTAATGTAGAAGAAAACATTGAGTTTAAAAGGTCTTCGCTCTGATTTGCCAGGTCATTTACATACGCTTTAATCTCATTAATCTTATTTAACGGACCACTATTAGGGCCTGACTGCAGTGTGTAGTAAGGAGGAGTTCTTAAATTATTAGCTGTAATTCTATCTTTTAATTCTGAATCCTGATCATAGTTTTGATAGAGAAAATCTGCTAAAGAGTATATTCTATCAGCGTCACTTAGCGATGTATTAAAGGGTTCAGTCAAATCACCTATTGAGTTTCCGTTCATAAACATTAAATTCGCTAAAACAGGATTAGCCAAATGTGCATCAAGAGTAAAGCTTTCTATTGATCCAAGAGGATTAAAAGAAGTATATGGGGCCTGTGTAAAACCATAATTACCTGTCAATCCTAGAATATTTGGATATGAGTCCGGGTTTAAGATTGACGCCAAATGCTGTAGCATTTGTTCCACATGAAAGGCTGAAAAGAGTACATTCCACTGACTTGAATATTCATAGTCACTGCTTAACTTTTCTAACCACTCATAGCCATAACCATCAAACTTTTTAATTATCCTATTCTCGGGCATATTCATGAACTGGAAGCTTTGCCTGTCTAACAAACCGTCCTGCTCTAATATTCTAAATGCTTCTTTTTTATACTTGTGCAGAATACTATTTCTCATGACCATATAAAAGAGAGAATTTGATGGTTCTAGGCCATTAGCGCCTAATAGGAAAAGCTGTTTCTCATGTATTTCGCTTAATAACTCCTTAGGGTGCCTGCTTACTAAACCTGTGAGCCATGTAGAAATAGGAACTACAGAGTCTGTATCTCTATATGCATCTTTAGAAATACCCCCCTCAAGCTTAGAAACTGTGGCCAAATATTTACTAGAAAATGCTTTATTCGATTTAATAAAATAAAGGAAATCTAATTCATTGGAGTCATACTGATTCACCATATTAGGATTAAGATGCTTCATAATTGGGAAAGTAGGCCTATGAAATAGACCTTGAGGAAATCCACTCGGTATAGTTTGACTGCCAAGTGTAACATCTCCATATAAAATAGAAGTAAGCCATTCATATCCTACAGCTTGAACGAAAGGTTCATTCCCTAATGCACTGCTCCAGTTAGTGTCATATTCTAATGACATTTCTACTAATTCAGTAGCTATAGCAGGACGCGCATAATACTCTACACTATACGGGCTTAATCTCAGTAAATCCAGGAAGTGCTGCTGAGCTGTTATGCCTGTGGCACTTAAAAAATGAGAAGTGTTTTCAGTATAAACATTTTTGGTGTTTTCTTGAGCGATCTCTCTGTACTTAAGTTCTAAATGTTTTAAAAATTCTCTGAGTCTGGCTACAAATCTCAAGTCCCATTTAATTTCTGAAGCATCATAATCTACTCTATAATCTGTATCAGATCCAACTACTTCATCATGAATAATCTGGGTTTGATTTATTATATGGTCAAAGTCAAGACTGCCGTTAGAGAGTTCGTCATCTTCGCCAATAAATCTAAAACCGTTATGATTGACAAAATCATATGAACCACTTGTGCCACTTACATCATGTAATTTACTCCCTACTATTAAACCGTAAGGTTGGCTTCCTACTCTGAAACCTGGCACCGATCCCATAGGAAAGACTTCATTCACGAAATACTCTTCTATTTCCTCTAGATTTTCCTTAGTAATTAGTGCATGCCACATCTCCTCTAAGTGCTGGCCTAAAGTACCTGGAAAAAGGACCTTTCTTAGTTTTAAAGAATCTCTTAGGTAGCTTGAATCAGCATTTTGTACATTATAAAACAGCTCAGGAGAAAGTCCTATGGCCTCACAAAAACGCTGTCCATCAGTTTTTCGATCATCTTTTCTAGTTAGCTGAAAAAGTTCACCATTAGCGTGCACATTAAAGCTTTTATCGGTTTTAGTCTGATCTGAGGAGTATTCACTACCCTGCTCTTCAGTGTTATTTGTAGGTGTATCAGGTACTAAAAGAGATAATCCATCGGTATATTGGTGATCTTCGAATAGACTATTAATTAAATCTTCACTTTCTCCTATATTTTTATCCTTAACACCAAACACCACTATTCTAGAGTAATAATTTACAGGATTTATAATTTCTAGAGCTAGGCCATCTGCCAGAGCTATATCGAATTCAGTCATCCACTTTAAGCTTGGGTGTGCATTAATGGTATGCTCTCCAGATCCTTCATCATCTATAACTTCAAATGATAAATCTTCATTGACATCATCAGTAGGAACAGAGAAACCAGTAGCCACATTGGCTATTTGGTTACTTACCTTAACAAAATCTATTTTTTCAATGGCATCATCCTCATCACTAGGATTATTAGTATTAGGATCTATTAATTTGTAACCTACAGCTACCAGTCTATCTGGAAGCATGTCCGTATATTCTTGAATTGTCCAGTTTTTCTCTTTGATTGTTCCTAGTGAAGGAAAATCAGGAGTAGACGGAATTGGAGGTCCTGCAGTGGGCGTGTATGTTTCTACTAATTCATATATATCAAATAGGCTGTCTAAAATTCCATTCATAATAGTATCAGTGCTAGCATTAGTTCTTCCCTTGGTAGGGTCAGATTCTTGTGCTATTGGATTAAACTGCTGATCATAAATACGCCCTAGTGTTAATGTTAAATTTATAAGAAGTCCATTTACTACATTTATAGATTCCTGCGAAGTACTGCCTCCTTTAAGAAGCTTATCTACATCAGTTAGTTTAAAATCTATAGTTCCTAAGAATTGATCAGTGGCAGTAGGATTAGTATAATCGGTAGTTACTCCACTCATTTCGAAGTTTAAATCTTCTAACCGATCTATGACAGAGACTAAACTGGAATGGGCTCCCACTAAAGCCGTTTTACTGTAAGAGTTATATTCTGCCTTAGCAATTTCTATGGCAGTTTTCAAATTTAGAAAGTCTGAATTTAGAGCTGTTTGATCTCCGTTCGGAGTTCTGGCATAAGGATCACCAGTGCTGTAATATGTATTAGACACTACTTCTAATAGTCTATCTGCAGCTAAGAGGAAGTTTACTCCCTGCTGATAAGACATGCTGCCTGACCCTCTTAGCCTTAGAACTGTTCTATCTACATCTGTTTTTAAATTAATAAACTCAGTGCTAAGGTTTTTAACATCGCTATTAAACAATAGTATATCCTCTGTATATTGCTGAAAATCTATTATTAATATTTCTGCCTCACTATTTATAGCAGTGTTTTTTTCGTATTCTCCTAAAAATAATCTGATAGATTTACAGAACTGATCCTTTACCGAAAAGACTTTATTTCTAACTAGTATAGACTCAGAAGCCAACCCACGGTTAATGTATCCATTGATTACTTCGAGTTCTAGTTGAAGGTAATTTTTATAAGTAGTATTGCTAGAATGGATTAATTCATCTGTTTGGCTTTGTTCTAAGTCTACCCTATAGTATTCTAGCTGAGCATTACTTATTAGTTCTTCCAGTTTCTGAAGCTCGTTTATAGCATCTAATGCGCTTTTAGTATTAGTAATGGCATTTGAAACCGCATTTTTAATTCCTTCATTACGACTGACATTAGAATTATGTGTTTCATCTTCAAGTGGCCAGTTATTTGGCTGTCTATCTTTTCTAATCCATGCTGCACGTTCCACTCCGTGAGACTTCACTAGCTTTTCCCATGCCTCTTTTTCTTCTTGGATATTTCCATTGGC
This sequence comes from Flavobacteriales bacterium, assembly GCA_045104985.1. Classification (GTDB taxonomy): domain Bacteria; phylum Bacteroidota; class Bacteroidia; order Flavobacteriales_D; family Sanyastnellaceae; genus ASP10-05a. The sequence continues at coordinate 26,408 of JBGCDA010000083.1, forward strand.
TTGAAAAACAGCTTCCCAATAGAGCACTCCATGATCTGCTTCCAGCTGAGTAAGATCTTTTTCATGTCTTCTAATTATAACATCATCAGGAAAAATCCTGATTTTTAACTTATCAGTTCCGTTTTCAGTTACGTACCTAGTTTCTAACCTGAGCGGAAACATTAAAATGGGCTTCTCTCCAGAAAAACCCCCTGTTCCATTTAGCACGGCTTCTATATCTGAGAGACTGTCTACATTAACGTCAGAAGAATTGTTTGATATAAAGCTTAAGATATCTTTATGCTCTATCCTACTAAAATCTCCACTCTCTCCTGGTCCTAATAATCTGGTTCCTCTTTTACTCGATGATTCTGGCATGTAACTATAGTTTGAAATTTATGCGTAATTCTTAGTGGAAAGTTAGAAACCTATTTTGCTTAAAAACCTACATGAATTGATGAAAAACCACCCTAATTTTCACCTTTTATGGAAAAAGATGTCTGTCTAATTTGCGTTGCAATTAGTTAAACCATATAAAAAAAACAGGCAAATGAAAACGTTAACTACCAGACACTTTAAGCAGATAGACAAAGACATGAAAGGTTCTAATATGCTTTCGGATTCGGAAATACTAGCTATAGCACATAAGGTGAATGCTGTAATTAATTTACCTTTTGTTAGAGAAGAAAAAGAGCTAGTGGTTTTTGTCAAGCTTATTAAAAAATTAGACGAAAAACTCTATGAACTTCTTCCTAATGAGTATTATCAATTAATAAGAGATGCAGAAGATGGAATTTCTGCAGATGAGGCTGAAAGTATGGAAGAAGCCGTTACTAAAGCAATAAATAAAAAGATAAACATTCCTATTTTGTCAGAACGCCTAGAAGCTAAACTCATTAGTCTGGTGGTTGGCATTATAATAAATGCCATGATAAAAGGATTTAATCTAGAAGAACAAGAACCTGTTTAACATAGAGTTCCTGAATTAGTGTGAATTCCTGTTCTTATTGTCAATACTTATGTTCCCTTTCTGGTCCGTAGGGAATTTACGCCACATAAACTCTCTAGCCATTTCCTGATTAGCGCCCATCATTAAAGCTTCTATGAATTTAGGGTTAGTCTACATCATGATAGCAGGGAATGAAACTGAAAAAGCAGACTAATTACTGAATGTTAAATCTTTGACTTTTATACCACTTTGCTACGTTTACATTAGCTAATTTTTG
>JBGCDA010000084.1:0-5203 GCA_045104985.1 Flavobacteriales bacterium
AAGCCCTTTGACTTGTAGTTTAAGGGCTTTTTTTTGCGTTGCAATGTTGCTCCAGAACTTGCATCCAGTCGTAGATTAGTACAAAACCCCTTACCCATGAAAACAATCTACACACTTTTAGCAGTGCTTTTAGCACACACATTTTTTCAGAATCTTCATGCTCAGCGCTACATTCCGCTTTTAGAAGAAGGACAGTCATTTATAGATTCCTACGAAGGCCCCAACGAGCGAGTTCAGGACATGATAGTTTACAATGATATGCTTCTAATAGCAGGAGATTTCACCATGGTGAACGATGAACAGATGTTCGGACTAGTATACTGGGATGGGAGTAGTTACCAGCCGTTTGATGTGCCACTAACTTCCGAACACCAGATTTTTGATGTGCTAGAAACACCACTTGGACTTGTTATTTCAGGTGATTTTGAAGCAGATGGAAATATTAAATTATTTGATGGAACCCAATGGACTAACCTAGGAGATGGATTTGATGGCAGAGTATTAGACATTATATGGCATAATGATCAGCTTTATGCGTGTGGAGAATTCAGTAATTCTGGCCTCAACACTACATCACATATAGCTTATTATAATGGCAGTGAATGGATTCAAGAAGGAGCAGGTTTAGATGATGATGCCCGAGCCATGATAGAATTCGATTCTGAATTACACGTAGGAGGTAGTTTTGAATATTCTGGAGGCACAGAGCTAAATCATATAGCTAAACTAAGCGGAGACTCTTGGCAGCCAGTTCATACTGGATTAGATGACGTAGTTAACGCTTTAGCTATTTTTAATGATGAGCTTTTTATAGGCGGATCCATACCTTTTACATCTGGGTATTTAGCTAAAAATAATGCCGATTCATTTGTAATACTAGCAGAAGATATAGATGGTCAAGTAGCTTCATTGGTGCCTGCCTCAGAAGGATTATTTGTTTCCACTGTAAGCTCTTTTAGTTTTGATGATGATATAGATGACACGGCCTTATTTACAGACGAAGGATTAGAAAATATTAATTACTATTTGCCAGGATTATCGGTAGTTATTTCTCATGACGGAACCAGATATTGTAACTCCCAAAAGCTAACAGATACTGATTTAGAAGAGAACTTCTTTGTAGATGCCAAGATGGGAAAACTAAAACATTCAGGAGAATTAAGTGTCGGAGTAAGTACAAATCAGATTAGTACTGATTTGTCTCTTTCGGCTACTCAATTCAATGACCGAATTACCGGAAGAGCCAATTATCATGTGTCTCCTTTTGACAACGTCTCTTCGGTTTATGCCGCAGCACCTTGGATGGGAGGCTTAATAGAAAATGATGAAATTTTAATAAATGCACAAACCTATGGAGAGTATGGAGAGGATAACTTCTTCTACTTTGGCCCAATGTCAGACAGTTATGATGAGGTGTACTTAGAGAAATACTTAAGAGTATGGAAAGTGTCTGCTCTAGAAATAGAAGACCATATAGCTAACTACTCTAATGCTGATTATGAAATGCCAGAGGCCATTCAGTATTGGCCTGGAAATGGTAGAGTAGAGCATGGAGAGTCTAGTCATATAGCACCTTTTATAGACACTAACCAAAACGGATGGTACGAACCAGAAGAAGGAGACTACCCAGACATAAAAGGAGACGTGGCCATATTTAATATTCTTAGTGGTTCCAGAAGGGGAGCCTACCAAGAAGGAGAAACCAAATTAGAAATAGGCGTTTTAGCTTATGGATACTTAACTGCAGATTCAGATTTAGATCACACCCTGTTTCTTAAGTACTCCATCTTGAATAATTCCACAGATAATTATTCCGACTTTAAGTTGGGTGCTTGGACAGATTTTGATCTAGGAACTCCTATTGATGACTATGTAGGCTGTGCACCTCAGCAGGATTTATTTTATGTGTATAATGGAGATCCTGTGGATGAATCATCATCTAGTTCTCTAGGTTTCGGAGAAAACCCTCCAGCCCATGGTGTTAAGTTTTTAAACCGATCTATGGGGAGTTTTTTATATCATAATATCGGTCCAGGCCTAAATGGAGATCCATCTACACCGTTTCAGCATTGGAACTACATGAACAGCATTTGGAAAAATGGAGATCCTGTAACCTATGGAGGAGATGGCTTTCAGACAGCAAATGATCCAGATAACCCAACTAGTTTTATGTTTCCATCTAATCCTAATGATGACGGATCTGATCCAGATGCATGGAATGAACTTACGGCTGGTAATGACCCTGGAGATAGAAGAGGAATAGGAGCCACAGAAAGTATGACCTTAGCAGCTGGAGAAAGAATCTGTGTGGAGTTCGCTCATATCACTGCTTTTAATGATAACGAGGGAGAACTCCCGGCAGAATCGGTTAATGCCCTACTAGAAAAAGCAGCCCAAGTCCAAGCGTTTTATGATGCTCAAACAAACGACTGTTTCCCAGAAACCTTTGTTTTAGACATAGAAGAAACCAATTTAAATTCTCAAATCACCATCTACCCAAACCCAGCCACAGAAAGCCTATTCATTTCTGGCTTAACCTCTGAGAGAGTAGATGTAGTAATCATAGATTTAGAAGGTAGAACCATTCTTTCGGAGGCTAACGTTTCTGGAAATGCTCAGATAGATATTAGTACGCTGGCTAGTGGCATGTACATCATTGCTACGCAGAAAGACAACTCTATGATTAGCACTAATAGATTTGTGAAACAGTAAACTGTTTATATAAATCATTATAAGACCCTTAGATATGTAGTCTAAGGGTTTTTTTAGCGGTGCAATTTGCCACTAGAATAAGTATTTGCCCGTACATTTATGAAAACCCCTTACCCATGAAAACAATCTATACACTTTTAGTAGTGCTTTTAACAAGCACATTTCACAGCTCTCTGCACGCCCAGCGATACATCCCCCTTTTAGAAGAAGGACAATCGTTAAACGATTATGTTTATGATCAAGCAGAAGTTTACGACATGGAAATCTATGATGATAAACTGGTGTTTGTAGGGAATTTCACCTCATTTAATGGCCAAGAAATGAACAGTATAGGCTACTGGAATGGGACTAACTATGAACCGTTTCCAGTTCAGTTAGAAGGAGAGTATGAAATTTTAGATGTGTTAAATACGCCATTAGGTCTAGTCATTTCAGGAAACTTTGCAGCGGGAGAACACATTAAACTGTTTAATGGCACAGAATGGGTGAGCATGGGCGATGGTTTTGATAACCAAGTGAATGATATTATATGGTACCAAGATAAGCTTTATGCCTGTGGTGAATTTGACTTTTCTGGTGGTAACTCAGTAAATCATTTCGCAGTGTTTGATAGCGAAACTTGGCAGGAGGTTGGTGAAGGATTGAATAATGATGCTTATGTGATGATTGAGTTTGAAGGAGAATTATTTATCGCTGGTCAATTTACTGGTTATGGAGATTTAGAAATCAATACAGTAGCCAAATGGGATGGGGTTGATTTGTTTGGAATTGAGAACGATTTTTCTGGAATAGCTGAGAGTCTCGCTGTCTTCAATGATGAGTTGTATGTAGGCTTTTCGTTTAATTTCGGAAATGAAAAACTAGTTAAATTGACAGAAGAAGGATTTGAATATATTTCTTTTGAGGATGTGAGCCAGCCAGATGGGATTCGAAATTTGCAGTCCATTTCAGAAGGGCTGATTATTCAAGACAAATATTTACTGACACTAGACGGAGTGCTTACTGAACCTTCTTTTTTACCTTGTTTAGGAGAGGTGGTTTTTTTTCAAGGCGAAAGGATAGCATGTACAACAGGTCCTGCTCCAGATGGACTTGAATCGGATTACTATATAACAGCTTCATTAGGAAGGTTAAGACATGGAGGAAAGTTTCAAGAAACAATTAATACGAATCAGATTCAGACTGAAGTGTTATTTTCAGGATTTCAATTTCTTAATCGAAGTAACTCAAGAGCAAACTACTTTGTAGATCCATTTGAGTCTGTTTCTCCAATTTATTCGGCAGGCCCTTGGATAGGCGGAGTGACTCAGGATAACAACATTCAGATGAGTGCTGCGACATACTTTGGCGATAATTCTGTGGCAAGATATTATTCGGGACCAATGTCTAGCAATTACGATAACAATTATCTAGACAAGTATTTACGAGTTTGGAAAGTATCTGCTTTAGAGATTGAAAATCATTTAGTCAATTACTCTAATTCAGATTATATAATGCCAGAGGCTATTCAGTACTGGCCTGGAAATGGTAGAGTGGAATATGGAGAATCCAGCCATTTGGCTCCCTTTGTGGATGCTAACCAAAATGGATGGTATGAGCCGGAGCTAGGTGACTATCCAGATATTAGGGGAGATGTAGCGGTATTTAACTTGCTTAGCGGTTCTAGAAGAGGTGCTTACGAAGAAGGAGAGACTAAATTAGAAATAGGAGTAATGACCTATGGATACTTGACAGACGGAGCGGAGATAGATCAAACCTTATTCGTTCGGCACACTATTTTAAATGACTCAGATGAGGATTTTACAGACTTTAAGTTCGGTTACTGGATGGATGGAGATTTAGGATCAGCAATAGATGATCACGTAGGTTGTTCTCCAGAGCGGGATATTTACTACTGCTATAATGGTGATTCTTTTGATGAGTCTTCTAGTGGTTCTTTTGGTTATGGTTCTAACTGCCCAGCCCAAGGAGTTAAGTTTTTAAATCGATCAATGAGTAGTCATTTGTATTATAACAATTCGACAGGCCAAAATGGCGAACCTGTGACTAATGGACACTACTGGAATTACATGAACAGCATATGGAAAGATGGCACCCCCTTAACATTTGGAGGCGATGGCTACCAAACAGGAAACGATCCTGATAACCCTACTAACTTCATGTTCCCAACCAATCCAGGTGATAATGACTTTGATCCAGAAGACTGGAATGAGATAACGGCAGGAAACAGTCCTGGAGACCGAAGGCAAATTGGTGCCACTGAAAGCATGACTCTAGCTGCTGGAGAAAAGATATGTGTGGAGCTAGCTTTAATCACTGCATTCGCAGGAGAAAGCGATAATAGTAATATAGAGTCAGTTCAGGTCTTACTAGACAAAGCAGACCAAGTCCAAGCCTTTTACGATGCGCAGGCAGAAAACTGCTTCCCAGAAACATTTCCTTTAGGAATAGAAGATGCCTCAGAAGTGTCTGCCATAACCATCTACCCAAA
>JBGCDA010000085.1:0-8107 GCA_045104985.1 Flavobacteriales bacterium
AGGGGGCAGAGGTCTATTCTAAACTCCGCACTGTGTTTTCCAGCTGCTTGTTCCTGACACTGTTTTAGCGTCTTTCCATTGATACAAACAAAAACTTTACTCATTGGCTAAGGTGGTTAAGTGCTTTTCTAATTCTAAAATAGAAAGAGGAGCTATGTGTACATTTCCAAAGGAGTGTGGTAGAATGAAATCTATTTCTGTGTTCCTTCTTTTTTTATCCTTGGCTATTTTTTCTAGCAGCAGGGCAGGGTTTAGCTCTGTGTTTGTGTGCAGATCATAAGCGTTGCAATGTGCTATTACCTGTTCTACCAAATCATATTCTGCTGAGCCTCTTAACACTGCTATTTTAGCTGCCAATACCATTCCTATAGCCACACATTCTCCATGAGTGAAATCGCTGGTGGCTTCTATAGCATGACCTATGGTATGACCTAGGTTCAGTTTTTTTCTTAAGCCGGCTTCATATTCATCTTGTTCTACTACGGCCACTTTCACGCTTGCAGCCAGCTCACACAATTCCTGGAGTTTTTCAGGATTTTTAGTTATTTCTGATCTAGAATTTTGCTCTAGAAACATCTGCAACGCACCACTGTTTATGATCGCGTGCTTGATAACCTCAGCCATTCCGCTATTGAATTCTCTTTCAGGTAACGTGTTTAGAAAAGGTGTATAAAAAGCTATAAAACTGGGCTGGTTAAAATTGCCTACCATGTTCTTATAGGAACCAAAATTAATTCCGTTTTTTCCTCCTATAGAAGCATCGCACATGGCCAGCAGCGTGGTAGGTAAAAAACCAAAATTGATTCCTCTGAGGTAAATACTAGCTACAAACCCCGTTAAATCAGTAACCACTCCGCCTCCTATTCCTATAACTGTCCCTTTTCTGTCTATTCCTTTTTCTAAAAGCACAGCCAGCAGTTTCTCTACTATTTCAAATCTTTTTTGGTCCTCTCCTGCTGGAATTATTTCATACGTAAAACCATCCCACTCCTCCTTGAAATGTGCGTGCACGTTTTCGTCTATGAAAAGAAAAGTGTTATGCACTCCAAATTCTGCTAAAAACTCCTTAGGAGAATCTATAAATTTCAGCGTGTTCTTAATAGAAATAGACATGTACACAAATGTAGATGAGTTAAGACTTTCTGATGATATTTTCTTGCAGATTTATAGAGTTCACATGGATGCTTTTAAACAGTTCATCCAAGAATTTTTTATCCAGATTGGTGTCTTGAGCTTTCTCGTGAATTTTATCTAAGATTTTCTGCCAGCGTTCCGTCTGAAGAATCGTCATTTTATGTTCTTTTTTATGAGCCGCTATTTTTTCTACCACTTCCATTCTGGACTTTAACGTTTGAATAAGTTGGTTATCCAAGTCATCTATTTCGTTTCTATACTCTACCAGTGCGGCATTAGAATTAGAAGCTGGGTTCACAAAACTGAGTTCAAGCTCATGAATAATTTCATTATAAGACTTTGGAGTAACTTGCTGAGAGGCATCACTCCATGCATTATCTGGGTCGAAATGACTTTCTATCATGAGTCCATCAAAATTGAGGTCAAGTGCCGTTTGGCAGATGCCAAAAATCAATTCCCTTTTTCCGCAGATATGGCTGGGGTCACAAATTATCGGAATGTTTGGCTGTTTCCTTTTCAGCTCTATTGGCAATTGCCAAAGTGGTTCATTTCTAAACTTACTTTTCTCGTATTTAGAAAATCCTCTGTGAATAGCTCCTACCTTTTCTATGCCCTTGAGCTGGAGTCTTTCTATGGCTCCTATCCATAAATTTACATCTGGATTAATAGGGTTTTTCACCAATACTTCTTTATCCGTGCCAGCCAGAGCTTCAGCTATTTCCTGCACGGCAAAAGGATTAGTAGTGGTTCTAGCGCCTATCCATAGTAGATCCACATCTGCTTTCAGCGCTTGTTCTATGTGTTCCGTATTGGCTACTTCCGTGCACGTTTTAAAGCCAAACTCTTTTTTCACTTCCTGAAGCCAGCCTAGCGCTTTTTGGCCATTTCCTTCGAAAGATCCTGGTCTGGTTCTAGGCTTCCAGATTCCTGCTCTGAAATAGTCTACACGTTCAGGATTTAATTCTCTGGCGGTAGTCATCATTTGATCTAATGACTCTGCACTGCAGGGCCCTGCTATTACCAGAGGCCGCTCTCTGTTTGGGTTTAATGTATCTAATAAATTCATGATTTCTGTATTAAGGTTATTCTATCTATAGCTGTATTAATTTTTTGTTCTGAAACACACAGTGAAACTCTTATATATCCGTTTCCTTCCGTGCCGAATATTTCTCCTGGTGTTATGAATACTCCGCTTTGATTTAAAAGCTGGTCGGAATATTCATAGCTGGATTTTTGGTTTTTAAACCGTGCCCACACAAACATTCCATCGGCAGCCCTATCATAATCACAGTTGAGTTCATCTAAGAGTGCCCAAACAAGTTTTCTTCTTCGTTCATAAATTTGGTTGGTAAGTTTGCAGTATTCTTTTGAGCGTTTTAATGCACGTATAGCCGCCATCTGTAGCGGTTTAAACATACCTGAGCTAAAACTGGTCTGTATCTTAAAAATAGGCTCTAGTAACGATTTTTCTCCAGACATTACTCCTATTCTGGCTCCTGCCATGGAAGCAGATTTAGACAGAGAATTTAACTCTATACAAGTGGAAAATGCATCCTCTAACTGAAACACACTAAACGGCTTTCTGGCCAATATCTGGCTATATGGATTATCGTTACAAACAAGGACTTTTCTATCCTTAGCAAACTGAAGTAGGTCCGATAAACGCGCTTTATCACCTCTAGTGCCTGTGGGCATGTGCGGGTAATTGATAAAAATAACTTTAGTGTGTTCATCCACCAGCTGGTCTAACTCTTCTAAATCTGGGTGCCAAGAATTCTTTTGGGTTAAAGAGTAAGGCACAGTAATTCCTCCTGCCAGTTTTATAGCAGAACTGTATGCTGGGTAACCCGGATTAGGAATGAGTGCCTTATCTCCAGGATTTAAATAGGCCAATGCTAGGAAGTGCAGCGCTTCCTTGCTGCCCAGCATTGGAATAGATGTAAACAGATCATCTACTTTTAAATGGTATTCTTTCTGGTACCATACTATAAATTCCTTCCGGAGTTCTTCTATACCACTATAGGGCTGGTATTTAAAGGCTTCAGGTTGGTCTATTTCTGATTTTAGCACATCTATAACTTCTGTATGAGGAGCCAAATCCGGACTGCCAATTCCTAAATTAATAATCGACTTTCCATTGGCTTCCATTTCTCTTATTTGGGCTAGCTTAGTAGAGAAGTAGTATTCCTGAATAGAAACTGCTCTTTCTGATGGTCTCATGCTAATTGGTTTTTCAAGTGGTAAACTCCTAACAAGTCATGTTTTACAGTGTGTTCAGGCAGTAGATTTAAAATGTGCTCAAGACTATCTGGGGCTAAAAACTCTAATTCTATGAAGAATTGGTATTCCCATGGCTGTCCTATAATCGGTGAAGATTCTATTTTGGTAAGTGAAGCATTTACGCGTTGGAACGCTGATAAAAGACCAGCCAATGCTCCTACCTCATGCTTTAAAGTGAAATTCAGAACTGCTTTAGTCCCATTTAAAACACCTGTTCTAGAGGTTCTTTCGAGAATATAAAACCGTGTGAAGTTCTTTTTATTGGTCTCAATGCTTTTTTCTATAGTATCCAATCCATAGTGGTTAATGGCTTCTATGCTGGCTATAGCTCCTACTGTTTTAAGATTTTCCTCAGCCACTTGTAGCGCGCTTAGGGCGGTATCTTCTACTTCTACCAATTTTATATGTGGAAATGCAGAGAAAAACTTCTGGCACTGGTGGAGTGCCATGTAGTGAGATCTTACCTCGGTAAGTTCATTTAAGGTAGTTCCGTTAAGTACTCCAAGGTTTTGAACTATCCTCAGTTTTTGTTCTCCGCTGATTCTCACCTCATGGTCTTGGATCAGCCTCAGGTTTTGATGAATGGTTCCAGCTATGGTGTTTTCTATGGCTATAATTCCTAGGTCAGATTCACCCGATTCTACAGCTTTCACTAGCTCAGAAAAAGTAAGGTGAGGAACGATTTCTAATTCTTCCCTAAAGTATGTTTTGGCAGCCTCTTCATGAAAGGCACCTTTTATTCCTTGTATGGATATTTTTTTCATTCTTTATGGTATAAAAAAGCTCAGTTAAAATGACTGAGCTTCTAAAATTTTAGGAATACTAAAATGATTTAAGCTCTTTGTTTTCTTCTGTAGAAGTACCCATTAAAATATCTTTCAAAAGCTATCATTACTATTACTCTTTTTTTAAAATTTTGGATATAAAAAAAGCCCAAACTTTTCAGTTGGGCTTTTCATATAATATGTTTTGTATTTACAAACCCCAACTAGCTCTTACTAAAAAAGTAAAAGAAATAGAAGTTGTTATTTGTAAATGTACTGTTCATTTCGTTTCACTAAAATAGGTTTTTATTTCCATCGAACCATCTCCTTACCTCATTTAAATTAAAAATTTTCTAGAAATTTAAATAAATCAGTAATTTTTTCTATTTGTTTGATGCCTAAAAAAATCAATTAAAACAACACTTTAAACGAAATCAAACGATTAAAATCACTTATAAACGACCATAAGCATTTAAAGTATAGTTCGGATTAGGAAGTGTGCTCAAATTTGCACCGAGTTTAGTTACAAGGACTAGACATAACGAAAACCACCTGCCACCGTGCAGGATTAAAAAACAATATATTATGAATGCATTAAGAAACAAAGTACAATTAATCGGACGTTTAGGAGCAGATGTAGAATTAAAAACATTAGACAACGGAAACTGTGTAGCACGTATTTCAGTGGCTACTAATGAGAGCTATAAAAACAAAGCTGGTGAGCGAGTAGATGACACCACATGGCATAACGTAGTGGCCTGGGGGAAGACCGCTGAACTAGCAAAGCAGATTCTTAAAAAAGGATCGGAAGTGGCTCTAGAAGGAAAACTATCTAACCGTTCTTATGAAACTAAAGAAGGTGAGAAGAAATACATTTCTGAAGTGGTAATGAGCGAATTCTTATCTCTAGATAAAAAAGAAAAAGCGGCTGTACCGGCTCCATTCTAATCACAGAAAATACACATAAATTTAAAAGGCTCTTCTACACGGAAGGGCCTTTTACGTTTGTTCTGGTTTTTTATTTTTAAGCAAGCTGGAAAGAGCTACACCAGCCCAAAACACATTGATAATCACAAACGGATAAGAGCTAATAGAAAATGCGTTTATAGTAAGGAGAATGGCGCAGGAAAAATTGAGCCATTGGTAGAGAGCACTCAAAGAGCTCAGCTTTCCACTAGAATTCAAGTAAAAAGCAGTGAGTAAGCCGAGAGCTCCTACCCAACCAAAAATTTGAAATAATATATCCATACTAATAGCATTTATGTGTGCTACAAAGTAATGAATACGCAAGAGTTGCGTAATACGTACTGACCCATTTTAATAACAAATACCAGAATAGCTTCCCAAAAACTCTCCAAAGAACAGACTCTCAGTTTCAAGACTTACCACTCAATTACAAGCTTCCCTTTAGACCCTCTATTCTCCAGAAGTATATGGGCTTTATTTATTTCAGTATGCTTAAACACTTCACCTACCAGAGGCTTTATATGACCTTCCTGATGCAATTTTAACAAGTGTTCCAAGCCTCGCTGAATCACTTCAGGCTTATGAGAGGCTACTTTTAACATGTTTGTACCTATAATACCTCTAGATTTTCCCATGAGCATTATGGGTAGCAGTAGCCCCATTTTTCTTAATAAACCTAAGGTACTCCACATTCCACCTTTCTGACCTGAGCGCTCTGCCGCTCCAAACATGTGAAAGACTCCTCCAGAACCGAGAAGTCTTAAGTCTTTTTTAAAAGTACTACCTGCTATGGCATTAAAGGCTGCGGTAAGTCGCTCGCCTTTCAATTCGCGTTGCAATACTTGTGCATAATCCTCCATCTTATAATTAATGGCCTTTTTTACTCCCGCTTTTTCTAAAGCAGCTATCTTATCGTTGCTTCCTGCTGTCGCATAAATCTCTGCTCCTTTCCATTTGCACAATTGGACCAGTGCCGTGCCTACACCCCCTGCTGCCGCGTGAATCAAAACCTTATCTCCAGGCAATAGATTCTGCATGTGAACCGACATGTACCAAGCTGTGAGATATTGGGTCCCAAATGCTGTAGCTTCTGCAGAGCCTACTTCTTCTGGTAAAAGAGCTACTCCTAAGAGGTTAGTAGAAATGTATTCTGCGTATCCACCAAACTTACACATCAAGACTACTCGTTTTCCTAAGTAATCCTCACTAACTCCCTCTCCTATTTCTTCTACTATTCCACAAGCGTCATAACCCGGAATGAATGGGAAATCTGGTGCTTCTCTGTAAAGACCTTGGCGCATAATAACATCCGCAAAGTTCAACCCGAAATGACTAGTCTTAACCAACACCTCGCCTTCTTTTACCGCGGGTTTATCTACATCTCTTAACTCTATAGAATCCTCAGCTGAACCTTTCTTAGTGAGAAAATATGCTTTCATAAGTTCAAATGTAATACACTTTGTATGAAGAGATATTCCACTGAATTCTGAAACCTTTCTTCTCCTAAATAGTTTAACAAATTAGGTCTATTGAAAATTAAAAGTACCTTTGCACCAGAAATAGGCCTTATTTCTAATCGAAAAGACAAGCGATTCTTAGCTAGTCAAACAATTCATAAAGCGTTTGTATAACTCAACTAATTGCAACGCGAAAACACATAACACACACATTATTTTTACGGATAAGATGGGAAGAAAACATAAACCCCGAGGAGCTAAAAAAGCCAAGACTTTTAAGCGAGACCTCAGAAGAGAGATTCTAGACCTGATGGCAACTCAGCCTCAAACACCTATGAATCACAAACAAATAGCTAGCGCTTTAGGAATTAAAGACGCGGGAATGCGCATGCTTATTTATGAGCTTCTATTAGAAGCGGTAAGTAAGAAGCAGATGAAACAAATATCTAGAGGGAAATTCAAGCTAGAAAAAATAAAAGAAGACTACATAGAAGGAAAAATAGAGATTACCCAGAGCGGACGAGGGTTCGTAATTCTGGAAGGATATGACGAAGATATACCAGTTAGAAGAAGAGATACTGGAGGCGCCTTCTGGGGAGATATGGTTCAAATAGCCATTTCAAATCATAAGGGAAAGCTATCTGGCAGAGTCTTAAAAGTAGTAGAACGAGCTAAGAATCAGTATGTAGGGGTTCTAGAACTATCTAAAAACTATGCATTCGTGAAACCTACAGACAATAGGATGCACACTGATTTCTTTATTCCTCTTAAGAAGCTAAATGGAGCAGAGAATGGAGATAAAGTAGTAGTGAAAATGACTGATTGGAAAAATCTAGATGATTCTCCTTTCGGTGAAATAGTCTCTGTGCTGGGTAGACCTGGAGACAATGAAACTGAAATGCATAGCATTATGGCCGAGTATGGTCTCCCATATGAGTTTCCAACAGAAGTAGAAGTAGATGCGGAGCGCATTCCTTCTAAAATTACTAAGGAAGAAATAGCCCAGCGACTAGATATGCGAGATGTCGTGACATTTACCATAGATCCTGACAATGCCAAAGATTTTGATGATGCGCTTTCTCTTAGGAAACTAGAAAATGGTAATTGGGAAGTAGGTGTGCACATAGCAGATGTGGCACACTATTTAAAACCTGGCTCTCTGTTAGACAAAGAAGCTATTAAAAGGGCCACTTCTGTCTACTTAGTTGACAGAGTGGTGCCTATGCTTCCAGAAGTACTTTCAAATGGATTATGTTCTCTGAGGCCGCATGAAGAAAAGCTTTGTTTTTCAGCAGTATTTGAGTTGAATGATAAAGCCCAAATTCAAAAGGAATGGTTTGGCAGAACCGTAATTTTAAGCGACAGAAGATTCACTTATGAAGAAGCACAAGAAATAATAGAAGGTGCTGAGGGTGATTTTAAATCTGAAATTTTAGAATTAGACCGACTTTCTAAACTGCTAAGAGCAGAACGATTTAAAGATGGTTCTTTAGATTTCAGCTCTGA
>JBGCDA010000086.1:0-9708 GCA_045104985.1 Flavobacteriales bacterium
ATGAATGTGCTTTCTGAAACTGTAGAAATGCTGAAGCAGTTCAAAGACTTCTCCTTGTTTTCTGAATTAGGCGGGATAATCCAAAGACTAGAGGACAAAGTCTACACAGAGAAAACCAAGCAGTCTTCTATCATACATTTAGATAAGAATGAAAACCTGAAAGGACTGGAACACCTAGATGTATTGTATCAAGCCATTCTTAAAAAGCTCTGCTTGACTATTACTTACCAGTCGTTTAAAGCAGCAGAACCAACAGCCACCGTATTTCATCCATTCTTGCTTAAGGAGTATAACAACAGATGGTTTATAGTGGGTAAGAAAAAGAAGAGCGCTAACATTATTACGTTTGCTCTAGACAGAATTCACAGCATTGAATACAATTTAGATGTGCCTTATGTGGATGAGGAGTTTGATGGTGATGACTACTACAGCCATACCATAGGAGTTACGGTTCTGCCTAAAAAGCATGTAAAAGATGTGGTTCTGAGAGTAGATACTTCTAACGCTCCTTATGTCATAACCAAACCATTTCACTCTTCTCAAGAGATACTAGAACATGAAGGAGGCGGAGGCATTGTTATTAAGCTGAGGGTAGACCATAACTACGAACTCGAACGTATGATCTTAGGGTTCGGGGAGACTATAGAAGTGATAAAACCAAGAAATTTGAGGTACAGAATTAAAAAGAAACTAGAGGTGGCTGCTCTGATATATGAGTAGAACTCCCCTTATCTAGTCAACTCCTTAAACACATCTTCCATGCTTTTTTCTTTTCTTACCATGGAAAGCACCGCTTTACCATCATCTGAAATAGCTTTAGATATTTCTGCTCTGATGTCTTTAGCACTGGATATTTCTATGGAGTAGTTCAATCCATTCGGAGTAGTAACTGCTTCTACTCCTGATAAGGAAGTCAAAAGCGTATCTGAAATAGGCTCGTTTACTTCTACTTCTAGAATATACCCTTTAGCATTACTCATGTTTTTCATTTCTGAAACTGGAGCGTCTGCTACTATTTTTCCTTGGTTAATGATTATTACTCTATCGCAGATGGCTTCTACCTCCTGCATAATGTGAGTCGAAAGCATTACCGTTTTTTCTCGGCCTATATCTCTAATTAGTTTTCTGATTTCTACCAGCTGGTTAGGATCTAGCCCTGAGGTAGGCTCATCTAAAATCAACACATCTGGATCATGAATAAGAGCCTGCGCCAGACCTACTCTTTGCTTATACCCTTTAGAGAGCTCGGCTATTTTTTTATGTCGCTCTGGAGTTAAGCCCACGGTCTTTATGATCTCTTCTACACGCTCCTTTTTATTCTTGATTTTATACATACCCGCCACGAATCTAAGGTATTCAGTGACGTACATTTCTGTGTATAAAGGATTGTGTTCTGGAAGGTAACCTACAGATTTTCTTACTTCTAAAGACTTCTCTACTGCATCTAATCCTATGACATGAATCTCACCTTCGTTAGGCGGAAAGTAACCTGTTATGATCTTCATCATTGTGGACTTACCTGCTCCATTAGGCCCTAAAAACCCCACGATTTCACCAGACGAAATTTTGAAACTCACTTCATCTAGGGCTTTCTGTTTTCCATAATACTTACTTACTCCTTTTGCTTCTACAGACATGGTTTCAAAGTTAATTGTAAATTATAAATGGTGAATTATAAATGGTGAATTATAAATGAGTGACTCTTACTTTCTTCAAATTGGGGCAAAGTCATATCTTAAATCTAGCATCATGTGCAAGTCTAAAGTCTTACAAAAGAAAAATAAACGCATTAAATCAATCGCCAACATTACTTATGCCAACTATTTGCTGAAATACTACATTTGCAACGCAAATGGGAGAAAAAGGACTTGTTATAAAATCTACTGGAAAATGGTACAAGGTGAGGCTAGAAGATAGCTCTATTGTAGATGCTCAAATAAGGGGTAAATTCCGTATTGAAGGACTTAAAAGTACTAATCCGATAGCCGTAGGTGATAATGTAACTCTAGAAGAAGAGAAGGACGAAACATGGGTAATTAAAACCATCGAAGACCGAAAGAATTACATCATTAGAAAGTCTGTGAACCTTTCTAAACAATCCCACATTATAGCTTCTAACATAGATCAAGCCTTTCTTTTAGTAACTGTAAATAGGCCACAAACCAGTTATGGATTCATAGACCGTTTTTTAGTTACTGCTGAAGCTTATAAGATTCCTGTTATAATTATCATTAATAAAATGGATGATTACGATGAACCGGAACTATTGAAAGCCAATGAAATAGAAGAAATCTATGCTAATATAGGCTATGAAGTACTAAAGATTTCTGCGTTAGATGCTAGCAGCGTTGCAACGCTAAAACACCGCTTTACAGATAAAGTAAGTATGCTGGGAGGACACTCTGGTGCTGGTAAATCTACCTTAGTAAATGCCATTAGTCCTGAGCTAGACATCAAAGTTATGGAGGTGTCTTCTTCTCATAACAAAGGGCAGCACACTACCACTTTTGCAGAGATGCATGAGTTAGATGAAGGCGGTTTCATAATAGACACTCCTGGTATAAAAGGATTCGGCATAGTGGATATAGAAAAAGAAGAGCTTCACATGCTGTTTCCAGAAATGATGGCGCTACTTCCAGAATGCAAGTTTCACAACTGTAAGCATATAAATGAACCTAAATGTGCAGTGATAGATGCCCTAGAAAATGGCATTATAGAAGAGGTGCGGTATAACAGTTACCTCACCATGTATGAAGATGAACAAAGCAGCCCTTATAGGTAAGATAAGTTCTGTTTTCAGAAATCAAGTTTCCTGCTAACTTTAACCCCACCTAAAATCGTCTGATGAACACTCTTTTAAAAAAAGCTCTCCCTCACATTATAGCCATCTTAAGTTTTGTGGTGATTTCTGTAGCGTTTTATACGCCTGCTCTTACAGGTAAACAAAAGCTAAAAATGGGTGACATTAATCAGTGGAAAGGTATGTCTCATGAGCTAGTAGACTTTGAAGCTAAAACTGGCCAAGATGCCGTCTGGACCAACAGTATGTTTAGCGGAATGCCTGCATATCAAATTTACATAGCTAACAATGGCAACATAGTCAACACGTTAGACAGTGTTTACAAACTCTGGCTTCCGAGACCCATAGACATCCTATTTAAAGCTATGCTAGGTTTCTACATTTTACTTATGTGCTTTAGGGTGAATCCTGTGGTGGGTGCCATAAGTGCCATTAGCTTTGGGTTGAGTAGTTTTTTTATTATCTATCTAGGAGCTGGACATGCCTCTAAAATGAACTCTATCACTTATATAGCTCCTATGTTAGGGGGTATTATTTATACATTCAGGCGGCATGCACTTAAAGGAGCTGTTATTACTGCATTTTTCCTTTGCCTGCACCTAGGTGCTAACCATCTACAAATGACTTATTATGCGTTCATCATGCTCATAATAGTAGGCACAGGTGAGCTTATAAGAAGCGTTTTAAATAAGGAAACCGCAAGACTTCCTAAAGTAGTCGGCTTTCTTCTTCTAGGTGGTTTATTAGGTGTTATTCCTAATTATGGATCATTATCTACCACAGCGGAATACGGTAAGTACTCCACCCGTGGTGAATCCGAGCTCACCATTTCACCAGAAAAAGACCAAATGGTTACTACTACAGATGATGGATTGGGAAAGGATTATATTCTGCAGTACAGCATGGCTAATGGAGAATGGTTTAGTGTGTATATGCCTAATGTTAAAGGAGGAGTAAGCGGAAATATTGGTCAAAATAATGAGGCTACGTCCGCTATGAGCAGGCAAGGTAGAGATTTTGTAAAGCAGTATTCCATAAACCAATACTGGGGAGAACAACTAGGTACAGGTGGAGCCTTTTACTTTGGTGCATTCATGTTCTTTTTAGCCATTTGCGCCATTTTTCTATTGAAAGACAGCATTAGATGGTCTTTACTTGGCGTTGCAATAATTGCCATACTAGCCTCATGGAAACTAGGAGGTGTGCCTGATTTCTTCATAGATAATGTGCCTCTATGGAACAAGTTCAGAGACACTAAAATGATGCTGATTTTACTCATGCTCATTGTTCCTCTTTTAGGGGCGTTGTTCTTAAATAAGTTCTTAATGGATGGGGAGTATAGAACGGCTAACAAAAAAAAATTCTTTATGGTAGCAGGAGGATTCTTAGTTCTAAACCTCTTAATACTCAGTTCTCCAGGCAGCATCTTTGAATTCGCATCTACAGGTGAAAACGGAGAACAGTCTCTATTTGGGCAACTGAGATCTATGGATGGCGGACAGAAAATTATAAATGATCTCATAGCTGGCAGAAAAGCCATTTTCACAGCAGATCTTACCAGAAGTCTAATCATATTTCTAGTAGGAGCAGCCGCTTTAGCACTAGCAAGTTTTAAAAAGGATTATGCCAAATATATAGCCTTCGGATTAGGAGTGCTATTCCTAGGAGATATGTGGAGCGTAAACCATAGGTACTATGACAGTAAAACAGCCTTTGAAAGTACTAACCAAAACCGTGTGCCTTTCCCTGCCATGACCGCAGAAAAGCAGATCTTAGCACAAGAAAAACAGGGGATTGAAGACTTCAGCTCTAAAGTAAAAGAAGCCACTGCACTCTATAAAGAACAAACTGGAGACACTCGGCTCAATGATTCAGAAGTATTGCAACGAGAATTAGAAGTACTCAACCAGAACACAAACTACAGAGTACTGAACATCGGAAACCCATGGAGTGATGCACGTACTTCTTACTTCCATAAATCCATAGGCGGGTATCATGGTGCTAAACTGAAAAACTATTCGGAACTCATCGATTTCTACTTAGGAAATGAAACCAACCAGCTCTTGACTCAACTCCAAAACCAGCAGCCTATAGCTGGTGACTATTGGATGCTGAGCATGCTGAACACTAAATACATCATAGGAAATCCTAATGCTGGTCCTATTCCGTTTAGCGGTGGCTTAGGAAATGCATGGTTTATTAAGGATTTAAATTCAGTGCCAGATGCTGATGCAGAAATTACAGCTTTAGGAAGCACAGCTGTAGATAGTGTAGCTGTAATCCAAGAAAAATTTAGCACTAACCTAGCCACTAGTTATGATAATTATGGGGGCATTTCCCTGACTAGTTATGAGCCTAATCATCTTACCTACAGCGTAAATGCCGATGGAAAAAGAATGGCCATATTTAGTGAAATTTATTACCCTGCTGGATGGAATGCATATATAGATGGAACGCTTACAGACCATGTCAAAGTCAACTACGTGCTAAGAGGTTTAGAAATTCCTGCTGGTGCTAAATTGGTAGAATTCAAATTTGAGCCGCAGACCTATCACACCGGAAAAACCATTTCTTTGGCTGGTAGTGTCATATTAATTCTCTTGTGCTTAGGCATGTTAGCCTTCAGTTTTAAAGAAAATACTACTGGGCTTAAAGAGACCAAACAGGCAGAATAAACCCTATTTATTCCATAACTCCCAGCTTCTTTCTGCCTGAAGAACTAGCATTCTGTAGCCATTTAGTGTGGCTGCTCCTTGAGCTTCTCCTTCTTTCAAAAAAGCAGTAACTTCAGGGTTATAGGTGAGGTCATAAAGTAAGTTTCGCTCAGATAAATGCGCATAAGGAATATCTGGGCAGTCTTCTACATCTGGAAATGTTCCTAATGGTGTAGTGTTTATTATAAGTGGAAAATGCCTCACTACCAGATCATTTAAATCGGAATAGGCCAGCTCTCCTTCTTCTGGGGTTCTAGACACATGCCTGTAATCTATGCCCATTTTCTTTAAGGTATATGCTATGGCCTTGCTAGCTCCACCTGTGCCTAAAATAAGAGCTCGCTCATGGTGTGGTTTTAACATAGCAGCTAAAGAACGCTGAAAACCATAAGTATCTGAATTACTTCCTACTAATTTACCTTCCTTAAAAACTATGGTGTTTACTGCACCTATGGCAGCAGCCACCTCATCTAATGCATCTAAATATGGCATCACCGCTTCCTTATACGGAACCGTAACATTAAGACCACATAATTCTTTTTGTGAAGAAATTAGTGCTTCCAATTCTGAAATCTGATTTAACTCAAAATTCTTGTATGAATGATTCTCTAGGCCTAGCTTAGAGAATTTCTCAGCGAAATAGGTTTCAGAAAACGAATAATCGAGACGCTTACCTATTAAACCATAGAGCTTTTTTTCCATTAAAGTTGCCATTCATAATTAAGAATAGCTACTCCATCCTTGCCATTTTTTGAAGTATCTAGATCTACAGTTTTAGATTTTTTCTTAGAAGCCATCTTTACAGTATACTTTTCATTTCCAGGAAGGTTCATTTTAAACTTACCATCTTTATCAGTAGTTACCTCACCCACAAAACGATCACTCTTAGCATTATAAAATTTCACTAGTACATTCTTAGCCTCCGAACCATCATCTGTAATCGTTCCTCTTATGCTCACAAAAGTACCCTTCTCATAACCTTTAGAAATGAGACCATAATTACTCACATCTACCATATAGATGTCTCGTTCTCCCGCAGAATCTTCATACTCTGCAGCTAGAAATAGCTTTGTGTTATCTGCAGTTAAAGAAAAGGTAGACTCTTCATTTACAGTATTAATAGGATAACCTAAGTTTACTGGAGTGCCCCACTCACCATCTACTAATTCTGATTTAAAAATATCATAATCACCCATGGTTTGGTGGCCTTTAGATGAGAAGTAGAGGGTTTTACCATTAGGGTGGATGAACACAAATTTCTCATCATCCTTTGTGTTGATTATATCTCCAAGGCTTTTTGGCTTTCCCCACTTTCCATTTTTATCTAACTCACTCCTGTAGATGTCTCCCCTGCCTTCTCCTCCTATCCGTTCGCTTATAAAGTAGAGGGTTTTACCATCTCTGGTAATGCTAACAGATCCTTCATAGAAACTAGAATTCACAGGCTTGTCTAATTTTTCTGGTGCATACCACTCACCATTTGTTCGGTTCTTCTTAGACATGAAAATATCACCTGCTAGCTTGGCGTCATTTTTATAGACAAACATGTTGTTACCCTGCGGATCTATGCTCAACACCGCATCATAGCTATCCGTATTAACATCCCCAGGTAGTTTTTCATTATCAGTCCATTCCTGAAGTTTCTCATCCCAGGTAGAAATGTAGATATCCTCATAAAATTTATAATCGCTACTCTCATCTATTTCTCCTCCTTCGGTGTCAGATCTTCTAGAAGTAAATACCATAGTTTTTCCATCGGAAGTTACACTAGGCGCATAATCGTCAAATCTTGAATTTATCTCTTTTCCCACATTCTGTATATCCACACGTACCGGTTCTTTCATAAGCTGCTGGGCGTACTCGCACTGACCTAAGTACCTTTCTGCAAGCTCATATTCTATAGTTCGCTTAGGAGCGTTTTCTAAGTAACCTTTAAAACTAGAAATGGCATCATCCAGGCGTGCCATTCTATGATAAGTTTGCCCATAAAAGAACTGCATTTCTTTCATCACTTCTGGATCATTGGCTTTGGCTTTATCTAGGTATTTTAGAGCCAAATCATAACGTTTCAGTTTATAATGACACTCTGCACTTCTGTACTGAGCCATGGCATTATTAGGTTCTACTTTTAAAATATCTCTATACATGAGCAGAGCACCTCTATAATTATTATTCTGAAACTCATGCCTAGCTGCTGCCATCTTACCGATTTTTATTCCTCCTTTCTTTTCATCTCCCTGTGAGAATGAATGCTGAGCTAAGAACGTGCTGAACACCAGACAGCAGGTAAGTAGAATAGATTTTATCATTTGGCTAATTCTGTATTTATTTATATAACTAATTCTAGCGTAAACGTTACATCGCTGGCTTTATTCCAACATTCTATAAATTTACATCAAGGGCATAGCAAGTTCTGTGCAATTTTTAAATTTTATTTATAATACCCTGTGTTCAACTCTTATTTCTAGCAAAACTGGCATCTATGAGGCTGGATGTTTACAGACTATAGCTCCATTGAGTAGGGTCCTTTTCGCGTTGCAATGTGATTTTATTTTCTCCACTGCATCGTGCCTATAATTTTCTTGGCAGGTGATACCTCAGCATGAAATTTAATTTAATTTTAGACTATGCAGAAACCGCTAACTGAGCAAGATTCTAACTATGAGAAACTAGATGAAATGTCTACTTCTAAGCTACTGGAAAACATTAACAAAGAAGACCAGTCCGTGGCTTTGGCTGTTCAAAAAGCGCTACCACAGATAGAACAATTAGTGGCTGCCATACTACCTAAAATGAAGGCTGGAGGTAGGCTGTTCTACATGGGTGCAGGTACTAGCGGTAGATTAGGAGTGGTAGATGCTAGCGAATGCCCGCCCACGTTCGGGGTAGATCATGGAGTGGTAGTAGGCCTTATAGCTGGAGGTGATTCTGCCATTCGGAAAGCTGTAGAATTCGCAGAAGATGACCGAGAGCAGGGATGGAAAGATCTTCTGCAGCATAAGGTGACCAATTTAGACAGTGTGATAGGCATAGCGGCATCTGGTTCTACGCCTTATGTGGTGGGTGCGCTTGCACATTGCAACGCAAATGACATACTCACTGGCTGCATCGTTTGTAATCCTACTAGTGCTGTAGAAGAAGCTGCACAATTTCCTGTGGTGGTAAAAACAGGCCCAGAGTTCGTGACAGGAAGTACTCGAATGAAAGCTGGAACTGCTCAAAAACTAGTTCTTAATATGATAAGCACTTCACTCATGATCCAGCTAGGTCATGTGAAGGGAAACAAAATGGTAGACATGCAGTTAAGCAACGATAAACTTGTGGCTCGAGGCACACGCATGATCATGGAACAATTAGGTGTGGAAGCAGACACCGCTAAAGAACTTTTATTAACTCACGGTAGTGTTAGAAAAGCAGTGGATTCAGCCCATGCATGAAATAGAACCATATTATAACTGGAGAGGATTATATGTGAGCAGCGAGGATCCTGCATCACCATTCTACGAGAAGGAATACAGTGAATTTTACTGCTCAGAATATATCTACGACCATTACATTCACCCTCAATGGGATAATATGGGTTCTCCCACATTATATATTAAAATCATATTTGCCGATTATAACCGAGGTTATGCCATCATAGAACTCATAGGTGAGTGGAACGACCTACTGCATAATGACATTATGCATTTCAAACGGAACATCTTAGAAATGCTAATGCTCAATGGCATTCATAAATTCATACTCATAGCCGAAAACGTACTGAACTTCCATTACTCTGACGACTGCTACTATGAAGAATGGTTCGAAGAAGTATTAGATTCAGATGGCTGGATAGCCATTATGAATCTCCGTGAACATGTGTTCCAAGATTTTATGGAGGGCGATATAGATAGCTACCTAGTAGCCGGAGGCGCACTAAACGAGGTGAAATGGCGAACTAAAGCTCCAGACGATTTATTCTATCAGATAGAGAGTCTTGTGATGAAGCGGATAGGGGTTTAGTTCATAGTTCAAAAACGAAATTGAAGGTGGCTGAGCCCGACCGAAGAGAGGAAATGTCGAAGCCTCCGGTTTGCAGTTGGAAGTTGGAAGTTGGAAGTTGGAAGTTGGAAGTTGGAAGTTGGAAGTTGGAAGTTGGAAGTTGGAAGTTGGAAGTTGGAAGTTGGAAGTTGGAAGTTGGAAGTTGGAAGT
>JBGCDA010000087.1:0-8370 GCA_045104985.1 Flavobacteriales bacterium
GTCTTGGGCTTCTGTGGTCCATTCCCATGGAAGTGGGTCTTCTTCTTCTTCTTCTTCTTCTTCTTCTTCTTCTTCTTCTTCTTCTTCTTCTTCTTCTTCTTCTTCTTCTTCTTCTTCCTCTTCCTCTTCCTCTTCCTCTTCCTCTTCCTCTTCCTCTTCCTCTTCCTCTTCCTCTTCCTCTTCAGAGTTATTAGTGAATTCTACGATTTCTACTCCAGTCCCTTCAGTAATTCTGTAAATGGTATTAACCTCTAACGAATCAAACGTTTCGAACAAACCATTAGGCCACAAAACACTTACCGAGTCTACAGAAGTTCTAACTCCTAAACCAAAATGCTCTGCTATCATGTTCTGACTGCAGTATCCAGAACCTCCTAACAATTCATCCATCTGGGTGAGTGAATCTGTATGCACCCAAATCCTGCTGCCAAAGGCATTACGGTTAGACACTGTGCCTTCAAGTTCTATCTGTATCCAATTGTTTTCAGTATTGTTGTTTAAAAACACCTGATTCACATCATTTAAACCCGAATTGGCCGTGATAATGTCCAAGGTTCCATTTCTTCCTATGTCTAAGTAGGCCGATCCATAGCCAGCCATTTGGGCCTCCATGGCCTCACCACTTTCTATGACGTTGGTAAAGGTGAGGTCTCCGTTATTTCTATAGAGCAGATTCGGATAACTCCCGAATCCATAGAGGTTATTGACAAATATATCTTGGTCAGCATCATTATCATAATCAAAGAAATAACTGCCCCAGCCCATTCCATTATCATCTACCCCAGCTTCTATAGCTATGTTCGTAAACGTGCCATCTCCATTATTCAGTAACAAATCATTTGGAAACAAATTGGCCAAGTAAATATCTAAATCCCCATCGTGGTCTATATCGGCCACATCTACGCCCATTCCTTGTTTTTCTAAATCTGTTCCAGAAACTTCACTCACATCTAAGAAAGTGCCATCTCCATTATTCTGATACATAATGAACGCCTGGTAGGCATCGTGAGTGAGGTACAAATCCTGATCTTGGTCATTATCATAATCAAAGAATACTGCCCCCATGGCTATGAGCTCATCGGTGACTCCATAGGCGTCTACTTGGTCTGTGAAAACAAAATCTCCCTGATTGATATAAAACTGATTGGGAGCATTAATGTTAGCCACATAAATATCTAGCAGCCCATCCAGATTAATATCTACTACATTCAGGCTATTACAACTCCCTACAGACTCTAAAAACGATCCAAAAGTGACATCGTCAAATGTGCCATCTCCTAAATTTTTATAGAGCTTACTGTCGGAAAAATAATTAGAGATGTATAGATCATCCCAACCGTCATTGTCGAAATCAGCCCAAATGGCTGCTTTGGAGTGGTCGTTCATATCTAGATCTAGAATCGGAGCTATATCTATAAACATACTATCTCCTTGGTTCTGGTAAAACTGATTAGATGAAAGCTTGGTGGTGACATAAAAATCATAATCTCCATCTTTATCATAATCGCACACGGCTACTCCATTACTTCCCTGAGCTCCTTCTACACCAAAAAGCAGAGTCACCTCCTCAAAATTACTTTGAGCTAGAATCCCAAGCGAGCTAAGGGCAAATAGAATGGTTAAACTGATCTTCATAAGTGTACTTTATACACTCTCAAAAGTAAGGATTTATTTGAGGACTGAATCTCACGAATTGCAACGCGGAAAAACCTACGAGACTCCCTGCATCAGTAGCATACAAATAACCGCAGCTACAGTACCCACAGCATAACCTAACACGGCCAGTAAAACACCCACTGGTGCTAGTGCAGGACTAAATGCAGATGCCACCACAGGTGCACTAGCCGCCCCACCTATGTTAGCCTGACTGCCTACTGCCACAAAGAAAAATGGCGCTTTTATGAGTTTAGCCACCAACAATAAAATGGTAATGTGAACCAGCATCCAAATGGCACCGATCATGAGCATGCTTACTATCTGAGAACTCTCTGCAAAATCACTGATATTAATCTTCATTCCTATGGTAGCTACTAGAATGTAAATGAATAAACTGCCTATTTTAGAAGCTCCAGCACCCTCATAAGTTCTGGCTTTGGTAAAAGAAAGTGTCACACCTATAGCAGTGGAAATAACTATAAGCCAGAAGAATCCACTAGCAAAGGAGCCTATGTATTCTGCCACACCAGAGCCATTTTCTTTCATACTGGCTATGCCAGATTTTACAGCTGGACTAATGCCATTAGAAGCCCAATGAGCGAATCCTACTGCCACAAATGCAATTCCTATAATGACCATATAGTCTTTAAGTGAGGCTACTCTAGAAATGCTGTTTTGATAGTTTTCTACTTTCTCTTTCAGGGCTTCTACAGCAGTGTTATCTGCTTTTAAAAACTTATTTATCTTCTTATCCATTCCTGCTCCGAAGAGTAAAAAAGCCATCCACACATTGGCCAGTGCCACATCTACCAATATCATTTTAGAGAATAAACTCTCTGGACATTCGGCTATTTCTTTCAGTGCGGTTTGGTTAGCTCCACCCCCTATCCAGCTTCCTGCCACTGTGGAAAGTCCTCTCCAGAGTGCATCTGCTGCATCTCCTCCTAACGCATCTGGCATGAATGAACCTACAATCCATAGTGCTAGCGGCCCACCTATGACCACACCTGCCGTAGCGGCAAAGAACATGATTAATGCCTTAGGGCCTAGATTCAATATTCCTTTTAAGTCTATGCTTAAACAGAGCAGCACTAAAGAGGCTGGTAGTAAAAATCGTGATGCCACGTAGTAAAGCTCAGAATCCTGTCCGTTAATAATGTTCAGTGAATTCAATATGGCGGGAAGAAAATAACACAGCAATAGTGCCGGGACATATCTGTAAAACTTACTCCACGATTTTAGGCCATTGGTAAAAAACACTAGAGCCAACATGAGCATGAGCAGTCCGAAGGTGATGGCTTCATGCTTAAATAATGGCGTCTTCTTAAACACTTTCAGTCCTATGGATTTATCCAGCACATTTCTCCCTTCTGCATTACTGGTAGATATGTCCACACTCATTTCTCCAGACTTAAAATCACTGAACACTAGAGCTGAATTAGACTGAAACGCAGCAGATTCTGAATTGTATTTTACGAACACACTGTCCGAGGTAGAAACGCTCCCATTGGCCCAGTCTAGAATAAACGAATCATGTTTATCCAAGTAAATGCTGTGCTTTCCTTGAGCTATATCTAGCTGAAGAATCTCCTTATTTTGATAATCACTTTCATTTGCTAACCTAACAGAAGTAGCATAGGAACAGAGCGTTGCAACGCTAAACAGAATACTTAAAACGATTTTTTGCATAGGGCTAATTTAAAGTTGGCAAAGTATCTAATTAAATCTACTGACACAAACCCGTGATATTTTACATTTGTGAGGTAATCAAATGAAAACATTATGAAAGTATTAAGAATAATTCTAGTGCTGGTGGCTCTTCTGGCCATACTCATAGTAGGAATAGGATTTATGGGACCTACAGGCATGGAAATCTCTCACTCTAAAACAATAAAAGCCCCTAAAGAAGCTGTGTATAATCAAGTAAACAACTTGAAAAATTGGAAAAATTGGAGTCCTTGGTATGCAGAGGACCCAGAAATGAAACTTGCTTATAGTGAGGGTGATGCCTCAGGTGAGGGAGCTTGGTATACTTGGAATGGTGAAAAAAGTGGTGTTGGTAAATTAGAAATTAGAGAAGCCAGCGACTCTAAGCTAGGAATGGATATTGGTTTTGATTTGGGTAAAGGTTTAGAATACAGTACCTGTGACATGATGTTCAAGGAATTAGGAGAAGCAGAAACTGAGGTTACTTGGACATTTAGTAGTTCTAATCAAACCGGATTTATAAGTAGAATAATGAATGTCGTTATGCCCTCTATGCTTAAGGGACAATATGAAAAAGGCTTAAACGGCTTAGAATCAGCAGCTCAGGATAATCCGTTTAAAAAAACAGAACCTAAAAAAGTAGAAACAGGCATGAGAATTCAAGAAATGGATGGATTCCATTACATAGGAAAACGCTTTAACAACATTATGGTGCAAGACATTAAAGCAGAGGACTATGCTAATTCTTACGGAAAAATAATGGAATATTTAGGCGGAATGAACGCCATGAATAAACTTGTTCAACCACCTATAGCTCTTACAGAGTCTTACAATTTAGAAACTACTGAATCTACATTTGTCGTAGCTATGAAAACCTCAGAACTCATAGCCCCTAATGAAGATTTAATTACCGATTATTTTAAGGCTCATAAAGCGATGACGATTGTGCATTTAGGTCCTTACGAAAATCTCCCTGGAACTTATGAGAAAATAATGGGTGCCATAAGAGCTCAAAATATGGAGCCTATTTTTCCAAGTTATGAGGTTTACATAACTGACCCAGGAGCTGAGCCAGATCAATCTAAATGGGAAACGTTAGTAGTAGTTCCTATTCAGTGGACAGAGTAAATATGAGCAGTTAAGAAATTACAAGCCGTTTTAGAGATTTCTGAAGCGGCTTTTTTTATGCCTGATCTAGCGCATCTTTGATTACAGCTATGCCTTTTTTAAGGTCCTCCATAGAAATGTTTAATGGAGGTGCTAATCTGAATGCGTTTTTACACGATAGAAACCAAAACGTAATTACGCCATGGGCTAGGCAGTAGTTAAATGCCTTTTCTACCTCTTCTGCTGTTTCTAATTCTATGGCTAGGAAAAATCCTCTTATTCTAATTTTCTTCACTTTAGAATGAGATCCTAGGGCATCTTTTAAGAAATCAGATTTTGCCTGTAGGCCTGTTATTTCTGCTGGTGAAGAGGTATCTAAAAGCCCTGACAGCTCATTCAGCCCTGCCAGTGCAGATGCGCAGATGACTGGATTTCCGCCAAATGTGGTAATGTGTCCTAACATAGGATCAAAAGTGAATTTTTCCATGTGACTGCGTTGAGTCACTAAGGCTCCCATGGGTAATCCCGCTCCTAAGGCTTTTCCTAAGCACAATACGTCTGGGACTATCCCAAACTGCTCAAATGCCCAGAGCGTGCCTGTTCTGCCCATGCCCGCTTGGATTTCATCTAGTACTAACATGGCCCCCATGGCAGTGCATTTCTCTCTTAAGGCCTTCATAAATTCCAGTGTAGGAATTCTGATGCCTGCATCTCCCTGAATGGTTTCTAAAAACACCCCTGCTACCTCTGAAGTAATTCTTTCTAAATGAGTCAGATTATTAAGCTCTATGAAAGCCACATCTGGCATTAATGGCCTTACGGCATACTTTTTCTGTTCATTATAACTTATGGCTAATGCACCCGTGGTTCCGCCATGATAAGCTCCTTCAAATGCCATGAGCTTGCTCCGCCCTGTCACTCTTCTGCATAATTTAATGGCCGCCTCTATGGCCTCTGTGCCTGAGTTTACGAAATAACAGTTGTTTAGCGTTTCAGGCAGTAAACTGGTTAATTTTTCTGCCAGCCCAGACTGAGCTTCTTGCTCGAACTCCCCATACACCATGACATGCGCATACTTTTCTAGTTGCTCTGTTATGGCCTTCTTCACCGCTTGATTTCCATGGCCTAAGTTAGAAACGGCCAAGCCTGAAATCATGTCTAAATATGCCTTTCCATCTTTGGTATAAATGTATGACCCACTGGCATGACTTACCTCTAAGCCAACAGGAAACGGAGTAGTTTGGGCTAAATGTTTATCCAGAAGTAATGAATTCATTTGGGGTTTTATTTGCGTTGCAAAGGTACTATTTGCGCACATTTAAAATGTCCTTTTGGACACGCTTTAAACCCATGGAGTCCGCAGGGTCTGCAGTCTAATTCCTCTGCAGACTGCCACACTGTAGAATCATCACTCAAAGGCCCAAACCCAAACTCTGGAATGGTGCTGCAAAAAATGGCTGTAACGGGCGCATTCATACTGCTGGCTAAATGCATGGGTGCCGAGTCGTTTACATAGTTCATCTCAGACTTTTTCATAAGTGCAACACTCTGCAGCAGGCTTAACTTTCCCGCTAAGCTTTCTGCATTTTTATGACTACTTAAGGATAGAATTTCTTCTGTAAGCGTTTTATCCCCTGGACCACCCAGGGCATAGACTTTTAAATGAGAATTTAAGTCCAGAAGTTCCACCCATTTTTCCTTAGGCCACTGCTTGGTAAACCACACACTGGCTGGAGAAATGGTTATGAAGGGCTCAGAGGTATATGGCTCTACCTTCTGTATATCTTGTGCAGATGGGTAAAGTTTGGGCTGTCTTACCAATAGGCTCGTTCTACTGGCTACTATAGAATTATTTCTATCTACCTCATGCTTAAAGTTTTGATCTCCTTTAGCACCTATTTCGTGTCTGAAGCGCTCAGTATAAAATCTACTGAATGGATTCTTAGCATAACCACTCTTAACTTTAGCACCAGACCTCAGGGTCATTATGCCAGAAGAAGCAAACCGCTGCAGGTTTATACACCAGTCAAACTGTTCTGCCTTTATGCCTTTGATGACGCTCATCATGCTGCCATACTTTTTAGACTTATCCCAAACCCATAAGTGGCTTAAAAACGGATGGTCTTTATACAAGGAATCGTTTCCTTTTCTGAGCAACATGTGTATTTCAGCTTTAGGAAAATTCAAATGGAGCGTTTCCAGTAAAGCTGAAGCCAAAATGGCATCGCCTATAAAAGCGGTTTGTATGACTAGAATTTTATTCAATTTGGGCAAATATAATCTAGACTAAAATATGATCGAGTTAGAAATATGGAAGCTGTCCGAATCCGAAACAGCTCAGCGGTTAAAACCGTTGACTGAGTAGGTGAAATGGTGACATAAGCCGACTAAATCACACCTTAAACAATTGATACAATAAAACCAAGGAACCCAGAAGAATTACTGTTTATAAATTTTGGTGTAGTCTGATTTAATATTATTACAATATTCCTTATAAAATTACTCACAATTAAGGTCTTGACCAGATACATTAACCAAACATAAAAATAGTATCGTTACTATTAAATATTTTTTCACTTATCTCATTTTTAGTGGTTAAAGCTTGAGGTATGTAAAGCTAAAAACATATTTCATAACGCCATGGCAAAGTTAAAATTACCCTAGGCTGGGTAAACAAATACCATTTGGAATCTATTCAGTATTCGTTCTTTCACCTCACCCAAATTTAATCAAGATTCTTTTAGACCTTAAAACTACTTACATTCTGGTAAACCTCTTTCTAGCAGTAGCTGTTCCATCTGAAATTACTATAATGTAAGTGCCTAATGCTAAAGCAGACACATCTAAACTCGCGGTGAGTGCGCCACTTAATATGAGTTTGCCATTTAAATCAGTAATAGAATAACTGGTGTTATTAAATTTGTATGGCCATTCTACATTTAGCACATGGCTACATGGATTTGGGTAGATGTCTAATTCTATAGAGTTGATTTCATTCACACTTACTAAACTCTCTTGACCAGCAGTAATGGAATCGTTAGAACTGGTGTTATAACCAATGTCATGTAATACTATGGTGTCATTACCAGAGGTAACTTCTAGTGAAAGCCAGCCTAAGTAATTATCGGCAGAGCTGCTGATGTTTAGCCCTAAATATTTGAGTCCAGCACCGGTAAATAGCCCTGCTCCTCCTACAGCTGTTCCTAACACAGCATTTCCTGAGCTGTATGGCGCCATAATGGAGTCTCCCAAATTTAAAGCATCCGGATATCCAAATGTGGAACTGTCCATTACCTTAGAATTGCCTTGGGTAACTACTCTAGCGGCCACTAAATCATTACCTAATGGAAGAATCTCAAATGTGTAATCGTTAAAGCCATCATTATTCACATCTAAGGTGAATGCTCCAGAAGAACTGGTTATGGTTTGATCTACTGCATAAGTAGTGATCTGTGAAATGGCATTTTTTCCGCAGAGTACTAACAGAGTAGCACTTAGGAGTAGGGTGGTGATTTTTGTTCTCATGGTTTCTTTTTAGAGTTTATGGATTATAGGCTTTATTTGGCTAGATAACTGTTTTCTATCTGATATTTACTAAATACCTCTGCAGATAACTAACCAATATCATAGATAACTTATATACAAACATATAGCTTTCTTCACCCTAAAAAACTCTAGGGAAGTCGAGAACTTAGTAGTTGAGAGGCACGAAAACCCATTGCAACGCGCACAAAACCAAACCACTAACAAAATGGCACGAGCCTTGTTTTAAACTAGACCAACTATAAAAACAAACATCATGAAAAATTTAAAACACATAATAGGTTCTCTAGCCACAGTGATTTTCATGAGCGCAGTTATGAGTAGCTGTATCACTATCACAGATCAGGGGCCTAGAGG
>JBGCDA010000088.1:0-26280 GCA_045104985.1 Flavobacteriales bacterium
CTAAATCTTCTTCACCTGCAGACAGAGAACATCTTGTAGTGCGGTTTGGAGATGAAGCAGAAGGAGCTCCTTTAGATAGTTTAGCTCGTGTAAACATAATATCCAGTGGTGTAGGTGAGGATTCTCAGTTAAATTATTATACAGATATTCATACTTACCCAGGAATAGGGAACTACATAATTAGCATGGAAGATCCTAATAGAAATGGTGGTGTAATTAACATGGATGAGTCTATTAGTCAGGTGTTTTATATAGAATCTATGCTTTCTATTTCAGCATTTGGCGGACATAATAATTCTGTATCCTTACTGTACCCCGCTAAAGATGAGGCTTGTACTGGCAGCCCTTGGGAGCATAATCCTGGGGCTTTTGATATAGACGGAGATTCACTAGTATATTCATTAATACCCTGTAAAGGGCTCCAAGGGCTAGATATTCCGAGCTGGGTAATACCGAATTTAATTCCTGGTTCAGATGGTATTTCAGATACATTCACCATAAATCCTGTTACAGGAACCATAGAGTGGGACTCCCCCGTAGTGGCCGGAGAATACAATATAGCCATTAAAATAGAAGAATACCGAAATCAAAACTTAGTAGGTTACGTGATTAGAGACATGCAGATAAATGTTCTAAACTGCCAGGCCGTTCCACCCGTAGTAACAGTTATAGAAGACACGTGTGTCATAGCAGGACAAACCCTAGAATTAGAGTTTGAAGGTATAGATAATAACTCGTTCGTTATTTTAGAAGCTGTAGGAGCACCTATTACAGAACTAGAAAACCTCGCTGAATTCGATGCCACCTTTGGAAATCCAGCTACTGCAGAACTCACATGGACACCTCAGTGTAGCGAGGTAAGACCTTCTCCTTATCAAGTACTTGTTATAGGCTCAGATAATACGAACACTATTAACCTCATAGATATCTCTGAAGTGAGCATTAAGGTTATAGCTCCTAAAGTAGAAGACTTAGTGGTAGAACCTAATGGACTAAGTTTTGATCTCAGCTGGACTCCACACATCTGCCCACAAGTGATAGCTTACAAGATTTATAAGAGAAATGGATTCTTCGGTTACGTTCCATCATTCTGCGAGACAGGTGTTCCTGCATTTACAGGCTATGAACTGATAGAAACCATTAGCGCTTCAGAAACCACTTATAACGACTCAAATGACATAGACTTCGGTTCAGAATCATGTTACATGGTAGTGGCGCTATTAGAAAATGGGTCAGAAAGTATAGCCTCTGATGAGGTGTGTGCTTCTATAGATCTAATCATACCGGTAATTACTAAAGTGAGTATAGGCGTAACAGATATCAGTGCTGGAATAGACACCATTCACTGGGCACCACCCGTGGCGGGAGATACGATTTTGCTAACCGCACCATATACGTTTAAGTTGTTTCATAGCGAAGGGTTTAACAGTGTTACAGATCTCATCTATGAAAGCGAGTCTTCACCATTTATAGGCACCCTACCTCGAACCTTCATTCATACTGATATAAACACAGTGGATAACGCACATGCCTACCTAGTAAGGCTGGAAGACAGTGCAGGAAACACAGTAGACTCCAGAGTCAGTAGCTCACAATTTCTTACTATAACACCAGACGATAATGAGATGCTACTAACGCTCCAAAATGACCACAGTTGGCAGTTCACCAGTATGGACATTTTTAAACTAAATGAACTAGGAACAGAATATGAATTCCTAGCCAATACCACAGAAAACACTTACCTTGATACTGGTTTAATTAATAATGTGCAGTACTGTTACTATGTAATAGAACAAGGGACATTTAACTCTGCTTTAGACGTTCTTCCAAACCCAACCATAAATTACAGCCAACGTGTGTGTAGTTCTCCAGTAGATCTTACTGCGCCTTGTGCTCCAGATTTAACTGGGGTGGCAGATTGTGAATTCGGCACGGTAAGTTTAGCTTGGAATAACCCTAACGAATCTTGCGCAGATGATGTGGTAGAATACAGAATTTATTTCAAGCCATTCACGGATTCAGAATATGAGCTTTTAGAAACAATTACTGACCCTGCAGAAACTACTTTCGAATACGTGAACGAGGAGAATATAACAGGCTGTTTTTATGTGACTGCATTAGATTCTATACTGCCAGGCTTAGGAGGGATTCCAAATCAGAATGAAAGCATAGCCAGCTTTGAGATTTGCTCAGAAAGCTGCCCTGACTACGAGCTACCTAATGTGTTTTCACCACAGGGAGATAGCTTTAATGATTTCTTTCAGCCGTTTCCTTATACTTATGTAGATTCCATAGACTTGAGAATTTATAACAGATGGGGAACCATTGTTTTTGAAACTACAGACCCTAATATTAACTGGGATGGACTAAAAAAAGACTCTGGAGAAATATCTAGTGATGGTGTTTATTTCTACGAAATAACCATATTCACTTCTAGGCTTACTGGAGTATTCGAAGAAACTCGTTCTGGAAACATCATTTTATTAGACGGAAAGAAACAATCCACAGATTAACATGTTTACAGGTATTATAGAATGTTTGGGTACGATTAAATCTATCCAAAATGACGGAGAAAATGTGCACTTTAAAGTAGCTTCTCCAATTTCGAAGGAATTAAAAGTAGACCAAAGCATTTCTCACAATGGGGTGTGCCTCACGGTGGTAGAAAAAGACGACCATTCACATGTGGTTACTGCCATAAAGCAAACCTTAGACTTAAGTAATCTAGGTGAGCTCGAAGAAGACTCAAAAGTTAACCTAGAACGCTGCACTCAGATGAACGGACGTCTGGATGGCCACTTAGTTCAGGGACATGTGGATGGAATGGCCACGTGCACAGGCATTAAAGATGAAAATGGGAGCTGGCGCATTTCCTTTAAATTACATGATGCTCAAGATGAATTAATGGTTCCTAAAGGATCTATAACAGTTAACGGAACCAGCCTAACTCTGGCAGATGTGCGTCCGGGAGAATTCGATGTGGCCATTATCCCTTATACATTCGAAGAAACTGTATTTGGAAGTATGAAAGCGGGTGATACTGCCAATATAGAATATGATATTATTGGAAAGTACGTTTCTAAATGGATGGAATCTAGATCATAATTAGAAGTACTCAGGTTACTTTACTGATTCTTCTTCTTCAGCATTTAATAATTGCAACGCCTCTTCTACCATTTCTTTAGAACCAATAAAAAACGGAATTCTTTGATGTAATTCTTCAGGCCTAATCTCCATGACACGCTCTTTTCCAGAAGATGCCATGCCCCCAGCCTGCTCTATTATAAACGCTAAAGGACTGCATTCATAAAGTAACCTTAGCTTACCATTAGGTGCCTTTTTAGTGCTCGGATATAGATAAATACCACCTTTTATGAGGTTCCTATGAAAATCCGAAACTAAGCTCCCTATATACCTTGCACTATGATTTTTTGCTTTGCAATGGTCGATGTATTCCTGAACAGCAGGCTGCATGTCATTGTAATTACCTTCATTCACTGAGAATATTTTACCTTTTTTAGGGACTTTCATTAACGGGTGAGAAAGACAAAACTCGCCAATGCTCGGTTCCAGTGTGAATCCATTTACTCCGTGGCCGGTGGTGTATACAAGCATGGTACTGGAGCCATAAATCACATAACCAGCCGCTACCTGCTCTGTGCCTGGCTGCAGAAAATCATTGATGTTAGCTAGATCTCCCACACCACTAGTTCTTCTAAATACTGAAAATATGGTTCCTATGCTCACATTTACATCTATGTTAGAACTTCCATCCAAAGGATCGAATAGCACCACATATTTCCCTCGCTTGCTCAACTCTGTGTCGAACGCCAAGTAGTTATCATTTTCCTCTGAACCTATTCCACATACCAATCCACCAGACTTGAAATAATTAATGAAAGCTACATCTGCATAAACATCTAGTTTTTGCTGTGTTTCTCCCTGTACATTTTCAGTTCCCTCTGATCCTAGAATATCTTGGAGACCAGCCTTATTCACTTGCTTATTTACAATTTTAGAGGCTATGCCTATATCTGTGAGCAGGCGAGATAATTCTCCAGAGGCAAAAGGAAATTCCGCCTGGCGGTCCATTATAAATTCACTTAAGGTGGTAATCGTAGCCATTATCTAGATTTAGGTGATGCAAAGTAAACTAATATTACAGCTAGTTAGGCGTAATCTATCTATTTTTGACCTTTATCATTTTCACTCATGCAGTACAAGTTTGACAAAGATTTTGCACTAGAATTAGATGCTTCAGATGCCCTGAATTCATACAGAACTGAGTTTGTGTTTCCTGAACACTTAGGGAAATCTGTACTCTATTTTACAGGAAATTCCTTAGGGCTCATGCCTAAAAAAGTGAAAGAATACATGAATCAGGAGCTAGAAGATTGGGGAAAGTATGGTGTAGAAGGGCATTTTCATAGCAGAAGACCATGGTATAGCTATCATGAAAACTTCAATGATAGGATGGCTAAAATAGTAGGCGCACACCCTAAAGAAGTAGTTCTGATGAATGGCTTAACTGCCAATCTGCATTTTATGATGGCCTCTTTTTACCAACCTACATTTACCAAGTATAAAATTCTGTGTGAGAAAAAGGCGTTTCCTTCAGATCAATATATGCTAGAAACACAGGTAGCTCATCATGGTTTTACTCCAGAAGATGCGCTTATAGAAATAGGCCCTAGAGAAGGTGAAGAACTCATAAGAGAAGAAGACATTTTAAAGGCTATTTCTGAACATAAAGAAGAACTGGCATTAGTATTTATAGGCGGAGTAAATTACTACACAGGCCAGCTGTTCGATATGGCTAAAATTACTGCTCATGCCCATGAAAATGAGGTTCTGGCAGGTTTTGATCTAGCTCATGGTGCTGGAAATGTGAGTCTTCAACTCCATGACTGGAATGTGGATTTCGCCTGCTGGTGCACCTACAAGTATTTAAACGCAGGTCCTGGAAGTGTTTCTGGTGTATTCATTCATGAAAAACACGCCACTAATACCGACTTACACAGACTAGCCGGCTGGTGGGGTCATGATAAAGATTCCAGGTTTCTTATGGAGCCAGGATTTAAGCCTATGCCCACAGCCGAAGGCTGGCAGTTAAGCAATGCTCCAGTATTTAGCATGACACCTTTATTGGCATCTTTAGATTTATTTGATTCAGCTGGTTTTGAAAACCTAAGATATAAATCAGAGCGCCTCACTGGTTATTTAGAACATGTGGTAAACAGCATTAGCAGTGAGCTCAATATCAATTTAGAAATTATTACTCCTAAAAACCCTAAGCAAAGAGGAGGGCAGCTTTCTATAGTAGCTCATGGATATGGTAAATCTCTTTTCGATAAGCTAACCGATGCTGGAGTAGTAGCAGACTGGAGAGAACCAAACGTGATAAGAATGGCCCCTGTGCCGTTATATAATTCGTTCGAGGATATTTATAACTTTGGTGTCATCTTAAGAGACAGTCTTAAATCATAACTTATGAAAGGAAGCAAGTTTGCCGTTTTTGGAGTAGGAAAATATGGTTCTGCCATAGCTAAAACACTGGCTAAAAAAGGAAGCGAAGTGCATGTGTTCGATATTTCATCGGAGAAAATAGAGACTCTCAAAGATGAAGTAGCGCTAGCAGTGGCATTAGATTCTACAGACAAAAAAGCCCTTATGGCGCAAGACCTAAATGGATTTGACGCAGCTGTGGTGGCTATCGGAGAAAACTTCGAAGGAGTAATTCTTACTACTTCTAATCTTATGGATTTAGGTGTAAAACGAATTATAGCCAGAGCCACAGGTCTGAACCAAGAAAAAATCCTGACCAAAATAGGCGTAGAGGAGATTCTTCTACCAGAGGATGAAGTGGCAGATAGTGTGGCTGAAAAGCTCATAAACCCAAACATTACAGCCTTTCTTCAGCTGCCGGATGAATATGAAATAGCCGAAATAAGAGCCCCTAAAAAAATTACCAACGAGACATTAAAATCCCTTCAACTGAATAAAAAGTATCATCTTACGCTGATTACAATAAAAAGGGTATTCGAAATCAAGAAAAAAGGAGAACTAGTAGCAGAAGAACACATTATAGGTGTAACTAACGCAGAGACTATTATTTACGACACAGATACCCTGGTAGTATTCGGCTCCTTTAAAAATATCAAGAAGTTTATAGAAATAAACGAATAGACTACCTGACTAAGGTAACTTGACCTAGTTTTTCTATCCAGTCAGTGACATTTCCGTTCTCATCAGAGATGTGCTTATATCTTATTCTGTAGGTATAAACTCCAGTAGGAACAAAGTAATCTCCGTTTTGGTCATTTCCTTGCCACTTATCTTCTATATCGAAAGACTCATAAATGATTTCTCCCCAGCGGTTATAAATCTGAACATGATATTCCTGTATAAAACTTCCTTGAGCTTTCCAAGTATCGTTTATCCCATCATTATTCGGAGTGAATGAATTAGGCACAAATAAGAAGTTACCAGGGCACACATCTTCCACAATAGTTTCGAACGACTCTGTGCAGCCTTGATCCGTAGTAATATCTACCATATAAGTTCCCACCTGAGAAATTTCTCTAATACTCAAAGTGCTTCCATTATCCCATAAATATGTAGCTCCTAAATTAGTAGCGTCTAGGAATATCGGTTCTAGATTTAAGAAGAAGCAAGTAGTAAGAAAAGAAGGCTCTTCATAAACAGGTAAAGGATTGAAGGTAACCAAGACTTCATCTGTACTAAAACAAAACTCGTTATCTAAAGTTACCTGATAGGTTCCTGAATTAAACACGGATATTTCTAAGGCACTCGAATTTGTGCTCCAGAGCACATTTTCATTCTCATTAGCTATGACTGCTAAATTCACGGTATCTCCATCACAAGCGAATCTGGCAGGGCCTAAATCCAGAGTAGGATAACTAAAGACACTTACTATAGTTTGATCTGTAACAGTGCAGTTAAACTGGTTAATCACTTCTACTGTGTACAGTCCAGATTCATTTACATTTATGAGTTGACTAGTCTCAGCATTTGGAGTCCACTCATATGTGCTTCCTAAGTTCTCTCCATCTAAAGTGACAAACTCATCTTCGCAGATAGAAACTTCTTCTGGTAGATTTAAAACTGGGTTCACATTAAACACCACAGTAATTTCATCCGAACTCTGGCAGTCATCAGCATCTGTTACAGTAACACTATATGTTTCGCTTTCAGTAACTGAAATGCTCTGGGTAGCCTCTGTAGTATTCCACTCATAGACCAATCCAGATAAACCTGAATTTAACACGGCAGTTTCCCCTTCACATAAACTCAAATCATCTCCCAAATCCAAAGCTGGCAAATCTAGAACAGTAACGAAAATATTGTCTGTAGCACTGCATCCTAGATCCGAAATTATTTCTACTTCGTATAGGCCTTCTTCAGTTACTACGATAGAAGATGTTTCATCGGTGGTATTCCAAATGTGCTGCTCGTCTTCAAAACCAGTATCTATAGTGAACTCTTCTCCATCACAGATTTCAACATCTGCACCCAGGTCAAAGTTTTGGAATAGAACAGTTACGTCTATCTCGGCTGTCTGTGTGCAGCCATCTATAGATGCCGATACTGTATAAATGTTAGACTCATTTAAAAGAACCTCAGTGTTTTGGGTGCTTGGAGTAGCCACGTCTAATGAAGGAGTCCAGCTCCAGATATAATTACCTGGTTCGCTTATGAGAGGCTCTAATAGCAATCCTGAAACATCACATACAAGGGTATCTTCTGGGAGATCAACAGAAAAATTTCCACTTACTTCTATTTCTATTTCGTCTGTTAACTGACAGCCTGAACCATCATCTGTAACTACTAAGGTGTAAATGGTCGTTTCTGTAGGAGTGGCTGTAGGATTTTGGAGGGTCTCATCATCCAAAGTTAGTGCTGGAGACCATTCAAAGGATAGTCCTGAGGTATCTCCTATTTCCGTTTCCAAAAGCAAAGTTTCTTCTCCAAAGCACAATTCATCATCAACAGCACTAAGCTGAACATCTAACAATTGATTAACTGTGATAGTAGTCTCTGCAGATGCAGAGCATCCAAATTCAGAAACCACATCCACTTCATAAGTAGTAGTGCTGGTAGGAGTAGCCACTGGGTTAGCGCTAAATACGGAAGAAAGCGAAGGATTAGCATCCCATTCATAAGAGTAATTCCCCACTATGCTAGGAATAACCTCTAGCTGAATTCCTTCTACATCACACACTGCTATATCTGGAGTAATATCCAAAGTAAAACTTTGTCCTACAGTAATCACTAATGAATCTAAATATGTACAATCAGCATTATTATCTGTAATTTCTACATAGTATGTGATGTCTTCCATTGGCGTTGCAATAGGGTTAGCTATATCTGTAAAATCTAACCCTGTAGCTGGAAACCAGTTATAATCCAATGCCGAATTCGTTAGTGTGCTAATGGCCACATTATCGATTGACCAATTATCTTCTCCTGTGCCACTGTTGGCCAATTGTCTCCACCTGAATGAGGTAGTAGCAGATTGTGCCGCCATGGGAATATTTATAGAAAACTGCTGCCATCCATTGATGTTTATCGCAAAATAGGTTTGAAGCACATCCCAGTTTACACCATTTGTGCTGTATTCAAGCACCACATCTTCTCCATTCTCTGGAGCATCACATGGAGCGGTACCCTGACCGAATTGCAACGCGAACGAAACCGATCCACCAGCTGAAACATCAGTACTAATGGTCTCTGCCGTTCTGTTTCCTGTACCATCGAAATAAAGTGCGTTTCCGCTCACTGAACCACAAACATCAGACTGGGCTCCATTTTCTATCTCCTCCCAAAGACCCCAACTTACACCTGGGTCGAAATTATCCTCAAAAATTACTTCGTCTATGTCTACTTGACATTGGATAGTCTCACCCTGACAAATCTCTAATACATCTGCAGATGCTTCTATGTTAGAAAATGTACCTCCCTGAACAGTTATTGTCACAGTTTCAGTATTAGAACTGCACCCTGTAGGGGATTCCACTAATACTTCATACTCAGTAGTAGCCAAAGGAGAGGCTATCGGATTAGCTATAGAAGGATTACTTAATCCTATCTGAGGTGACCAAGTGTAACTGTAAAAGCTATTAAAAGGATCTGGAACTACCGATAACTGCACATTCTCATACTGACAGATGGTTTCATCTGGAGAAATAGAAATAGCAGGTGGTTCTGGGATTTCGACACTAAAATATTCGTCTTGCAAGCATCCAGAAATGAGGTTTCCATAAGTTACCGAATACACCCCTGATGCTATAGGTGGATCTAGCACTAAACTATTTGTATAACTTAGGGTGTCTTCAGGAAAATCTACGTTTAGCCAAAATGGATTAAAGCCACCGCTATTGGTTCCTAAAACTACTTGATCACTGCTACATACTGCATCTTGGATGTCTATATCTCCAAAAGGATTAGGACTAAAGGAACCTACAGAATAACTGTAACTCTCTGCATCTCCTAAACCAAAAGCATAAGCAGTAAACCCGTTAGCAGCAT
Organism: Flavobacteriales bacterium; assembly: GCA_045104985.1. GTDB lineage: Bacteria > Bacteroidota > Bacteroidia > Flavobacteriales_D > Sanyastnellaceae > ASP10-05a. The sequence goes on from JBGCDA010000088.1 coordinate 9,550, forward strand.
TTAAAATATGACTTCCTGTAGTAATATCTAACTGTGCGTAGCTTTGAGTAGGACAACTAGGAAAAGGTGTAAACTCAGACGGGTCAATTAAAGCTCCATCTAAAGAGAATGTTCCCACATCATTTGTGTTAATTATAACATTCAATCCGTGGTCATTTAGATTAGGAGAAACCACTGTAGAAAAAGTGACATTGTCTATTCTCTGAGACAGGTCATTTAAGATAAGCATAGCGGGATCTCCAGTGCCTGCGCAACTGGTTCCTTCCATAAACTGAATTACTGATGCAGGCTGAGAGGCTACTACACAAATAGGGTCAGAAACATTGTTAAACTCCTGAAACTCCCCTGCATTTAGTGTGATAGGAGCTCCTCCATTTATGACAAAATCAGTATTATCCGTATCGGCTAAAATTCTATAGGTATAACTAGAAGCAAAGGAATAAGGCACTATATAAAACTCATTGCCCCAAGTGTCTACGGAGAAATTTTGCTCATAAACATGATCACATGCACCACAATTGGCAGGAACATTTACACACGAGGCTCCGCTGAAAACAGCAAAGGGCCTGCACTCTCCATTAGCCTCGGTTCCCCGAACAGTGGTTCCTGTAAGGTCCGAATCCACTGTGCCTTGGAGTAACTGATATGATTCTCCACGCTGAAGCTGCACTATAAAAGGAACCCCAGCTGGATTACCTGAAGTGGTAGCCACCGATGGTGTTATCTCCACTTCTGTGTCATCTTCAGTGGCCACAATTAAAAGAGATGAACCATACTGAGTAGAACCTGGAAGACCAGGATATGCAGAAATTCTATAGTTGGTTCCTAACGATTTAGTAGGGAGCACCTTAGTGCCATCAGCAGTAAAAGGATCAAAATTAATGGCAAATACACTTACAGTATCTGCTGTTTCTACAAGCACACCTTTATCACTAATTACTTCATTTTCATTAAAATGTTCAGCCAGATTGTTAGGGATATTCACTGTAGTAGTAGTGTTAGCCACTACGGAAAAATCTAAAGTCCAGCCTTGTTGTGGAATGGTTACTGTCCCTGAGGTATTAACATTAGAGGTGATAAAGAGGTCTAGACGTTCTTCAGAGTTGACCTCGAAATTCTCCATGAACCCCACCCAAAACTCTTTTCCTTTGGTAGGAATTACGTCTTGTGCTGAGGCATGATTTAACCCACTCAATATGAACAAAACACATGAGAGTATAGCAGGAAATAATATGTTATAGTTGAGGTTTTTCATTTTAGTGGGTGTAGCGTAAGAGAAGACGCTTGAGACTAGTCAATAGTTGCATGTTAAAGTCTTCTGGTCCAATTTTAGTTTTTCCATGTAAAATCTTGACTCCAATTGGCTCTTGCTTCTATGCTTTGCGGAAATTTATACACCGATTCTGGTTGTATCCCTAACTCATAATTTCCTGTTGTAAACTTACCATTGTTATCTAAATCATCTATGCAGTACATGGTGTATTTATTCGGTTTTAATCCGCCTACAAGTAAGTAATTTTCAGTGTTTAATTTATAACTTTCATGCAGCTCACCTTTTGCATTAACAAGCAAGATGAGTGGATTGGCTACTGCTAGTTCTACTGTTAGTCCTACTTCACCCAGTTCTCTTTCTTCTAACACAGAATATGAGAACCGAATAGAATCATTAGGGAATCCAAAGTCTGAAGCCAAGGAATTGGGAAGAATGAGACCACTAAACCTGCCAGGTAGATTCGTTTTAGCGATCAGTTCTACTTCAAACTCTTCATTCAATACTAATTCTGCAGCAGGTACTGGCACAGTGTCATTTTCAAATAATTCAATATTTGCGTTAAGCGAATTTAGTGGAACTGATGAACTGAAGGTGAGTTTAGAATTAGGAATTATGGTTCTAGGAAAGTTCGGCTTTAGCTTCAAAGCTTTAGGAACCCCCTTCAAATGCTTTTCGTTTAATTCTAACAGCTCTAGGGTATCTTTTTCAAATAAAGCATGAGAAAATGTAGAATCAAAACGTTCTAGATACACAGTATTTAAAGATTCAGTAAAAAAATAAAGTGTGTCTTTAGATTCAGACATACGCTGAGGCAAAGCAGAATCCAATCCTTCCTGTATGGCTCTTAGTTCTATCTGTGGCTGATTGAACTCTACTTTAAACCTTCCTAAAGAATCCGTAGAAAGTTTAGTTAAGTAACCTAGATCATTAGCTTCATTAAACATTTTTATTTGCACAGAATCTAGGCTTACAGAGTCACTAAGTAGGGATAAGGGTTCATTCAGAAATCCGATCGTTTCGTCCACCTCATCATATATGAAATCTCCATCTAGCTCATCTAACGCGAAACATTTGTACACTCCTTTGGGCAAATAATTGATAGAAAACGCTCCGTCTTCATCAGTCTGGGAGAAGTATAGCGGCTTAGCGGTGAGCGGCATAGAATCCTGAAGAGACTCATAAAGCATTACTTTTACATACTGTCTAGGTTCTGTAGTGGCCGCATAAGTCACTTTTCCAGAGATGCTTAATGAGTCTAGTGTGGGTCCCGTACTAAATGCTAAGGTCAGATTTCTAGCGGTGTTCCCTACAGTATAATCTTTTATGCCTTCTCCGAAATTAAAGGAGTAGGTAGTGTTTTCTCTCAGCTCCTCATTAAGCTTTACGAGTATGCTTTTTCCTTTTTGAGAAATGTCTGGCTTTTCTATTAAGGGGGGAGAAATAATGAGCTGGTTATTAATATCACTCAGCTGTATGAACTCATCAAACTCTATTTCTATTTCTGATCCTTGAAAATTTACCGATTCATTTTTTGGGAATGAGCTTGTTACCTGAGGTGGAGTATTGTCTTCTATTCCACCCGTAGGTGAACCTACCTGGGCACATTGACTAAAGAGTATTGCACCACAAAACCCAACCCAAATTATGTGTTTATAAGAACGCTTCAAACTGTTTAATTAGCTGAGAAAGATTAGTTTCATCCGTATCTGAGAAAGTGTCTAGCTCAGTACTATCTATGTCTAAAACGCCCCAAAACTGGTTTTCTTTATACACAGGTAGCACTATTTCACTGCGGCTTTTAGAGCTGCAAGCTATGTGCCCTGGGAACGCCTCTACATCCGGCACTACTAGCGCTTTTTCCTGCTGCCAAACAGACCCACAAACTCCTTTTCCTTTCTGAATGAATGTACACGCCACTGGCCCCTGAAACGGTCCTAGCTGCAGGTAATCTTCAGAGATTTTTCTATAAAAACCTATCCATAACCAGTCGAAATTTTCTTTTAAAGCTGCACAGAAATTAGCAGAATTCGTTACCCAGTCTACTTTAGAATCTAATAGGGCAGAACACTGAGAAATAAGCAATTGATATTTCTCTTCTTTGGATAAGTGTGCGGTATTAAATTCGATTTCTGCCATGAATGCCGCAAAGATAAATCAATCGATCGGGGCAGCCATGCATGCCACACTAACTTTACAATTCTTAGCTAATAAAGGGTGAATACAGGCCTCTAAGGTGGAGCCAGTGGTGACCACATCATCTACTAATAATACGTGCTTTCCCACTATGGATTCATCATTTACTTCGAACAGCTGCTTAGTATTGGTAAACCGCTCGAACCTCCCTTTACTGGTTTGGGTAGCGTTAGCTCTAGTTCTTTTTAGCGCTCCTCTTATGGTGTGTATATCTGTTAAATCTGAAATTCCGTAGCAGATACTATCACACTGATTATAGCCTCGTTTACGTTCTTTAGTTACATGCAACGGAACGGGAACGATGGCCTCTATAGTTTCGAAAAAATCGTGTTTTTTATACTCTGAAACGAACATTCTACCCAAAACCTCGCCCACATCTTGGTTACCTTTATACTTTAACTCATGCAGAAGATTCATGACCTCAGCTCCTTTGTGAAACTGTAGAAAAGCAGTAGCAGCTTCTAAATTTACTTTCCCCCAGAACAGCTTTTCTATCTGATTCCCAGACTTAGGAATAAACTTCGTTCGAGGAAGCTTGAACCTGCATCTAGTGCAAATGACTCTTTCACTAGATTGCAACGCATCATCACAACCAGGACAGTACTCTGGATAGAGCAGTGCCAATACATCAGATATTCTAGATTTTAAAAAGCGCAGGCTCATCTGATTTATTTGTTAATTTTCAGGTTTAAATAGTTAACCTATGGCACAGCAGCGAAGAACATTTTTAGGACAATTACTAACGGGTGCCTTAGGCTTAGGTGCAGGCTATTTTATAGGCAACTCTAAGAAAACTGAAGTTAAATCTACTAAAAAAGAGCCGAATACGAAAAAATTTCCATTCTTAGATGGCCTAGTTATTTCTACTTGGTACCATGGTTTGGCAGCTAACGAGGGTGCTTGGAATGTGATTTCTAAGGGTGGGACCGCCTTGGATGCGGCAGAGGCTGGAGCACGAATTACTGAGGCTGATGTAACTGGAAGAAGCGTAGGCATAGGCGGCACACCAGATAGAGATGGAAAAGTAACATTAGATGCCTGTATTATGGACCAAACGGGAAACGCTGGTTCTGTTAGTTTTCTACAGGGCATTAAGCACCCTATTTCTGTGGCTAGAAAGGTAATGGAAGATACCCCGCATGTGATGCTGGTAGGTGAAGGCGCGTTGCAATTCGCTAAGGAAAATGGATTTCAGGAAGAAGACCTACTCACTGAAGAAACCAGAAAAGACTACCAGAAGTGGCTGGAAACCAGCCAGTATAAACCTATTATCAATATAGAAAATCACGACACTATAGGCCTCTTAGCCATGGATAAGCAAGGAAACCTCTCGGGTGCCTGCACCACCAGCGGACTGGGTTATAAAATGCATGGCCGCGTGGGTGATTCTCCTATATTAGGTGCTGGGCTGTTTGTAGATAACGAAGTAGGTGCTGCTACAGCCACTGGTTTAGGCGAGGCTGTTTTAAAAACCTGTGGAACATTCTTAGTAGTAGAACTCATGCGCCAGGGGAAATCTCCGCAGGAAGCCTGCGAGGAAGCAGTAAAACGCATAGCTGCTAAACAAGATTATAAAGACTTTCAGATTGGGTACATAGCTATTAATAAGGCCGGTGAGGTAGGCGCCTTTTCTATTCACCCTGGGTTTGATTACGCGTTGCAAAAAGATGGGAAGAACGAAATGGTGAAGGTGGCTAGTTTGGTTTCATAGAGCTTGGTGCTATTACTGGGGTGTTAAGTTTATAAGTTGACTGGTTTATAAGTCTGATTCTAATACTAGTCTTAAATACAAATTCTTGATGCTTTGCTTTTCTGAACAAAGGAATATGCTAAAGATAGCTCGAACTGCCTTGTGCAGTGAGTATAGAGGCCTAAATACATACTTCAAAGTCGGTTATTAGACTCGAATCGTAACTTTAAAATCAAATCAATCTTAAATTTAAAGCACTTTCCCTCTATTCAGTAAATCCTGTGGGTCTAAAGTCTTCTTCAATAAACGCATTAGTGAGATTTCTTCTTCTGTGCGGCAGAGTTTTAGGTAGCCTTTCTTATGCAGACCTATGCCGTGTTCTGCGGAGACTGAGCCTCCTAGTGCGGCTAGTGGCTGATAAACTATTTGGTCTATGGCTTTTCTGAGCTCGTCAGAATCATTGGCTTTTCCTATTATAAAATGGATGTTTCCATCTGCCACGTGCCCAAAGGGAAAAATAAGCTCCACGCCTTCTAGCTGCTCTAGCTTTTCTGTGATGGAGGCTATGGTTTCTCCAATCTTTGGAATGGGTAGACTGATGTCGAAATGCTGGTCCACATTGCACCGCGAAACTACCGCATGCACATCTTCTCTAATTCTAAAAAACCACTCTATGTCTGCTGAGCTATGGGCTAATGCCGCATCCTGAATTAGATCTTTTTCGATGGCTTCTGCCAGCAGATTTTCCATGCTGGCCATGTCTGCCTCGTGGTTTCCTCCCATAGATTCTACTAAAACGTAATAGTTATAATCGTGCGGAAGTGGTGGTTTTACCTCTGTAGGCGGTGAAGTCATGCCTATGAATGTCTTCTTCCAGATGAGCTCGAAAGCGCTCATGGTTCCCGCCAGTCCGCGGTCCATGTGCTTTAAGAACTTTACTACCTGCTCGTATTTATCTATGCCTATAAAGCCGCAGGTTCTGCTAATGGGTTTTTCTGCCAGTCTTAGCACCGCCTTGGTTACTATGCCTAGCGTGCCTTCTGAGCCTATGAACTGATGCTTTATGTCGTAAGCGGAATTATCTTTTATGATTTTTTTAAGGGATGAAATAATAGTGCCGTCTGCCAGCACCACTTCTAACCCTAGTACTAAATTCCGAGTCATGCCATAACGCACTACACGCATGCCACCGGCATTTGTAGAAATGACTCCACCTATCTGCGCAGAGCCTTTAGCCCCGAAGTTTAGTGGGAAGAGCAGCTCTTTTTCGTCTGCCGCTAATTGAATGGATTCCAGAAGCACTCCCGCCTGAGCGGTAATGGTTCTGCTGCTTTCGTCTACCTCCTCTATGGCAGTCATGCGCTCCATAGAAATAACCACTTCATGGGCATGAGTTTCTGTGCTGCCTACTAAATTAGTGAGCCCTCCGTGCACCACCACTGGCTGCTTATGAGCGTGGCAGATCTTCATGATCTCAGCCACCTCAGCAGTAGACTCTGGAAGCACTAATGCCTTAGCCACCAGAGGCTCATGCATTTTCCAGATGTGCATGTATCTGGTTAGTAACTCCTCTCCTGTGAGCACTCTAGAGTCTCCTAGAAGCGCTCTAAATTCTGAACTGATATCTGAGTGGCTAGCCGACAATTTACGCGCCTTTTATGGCTGCTATTCCTGGAAGTACTTTTCCTTCTAAATATTCTAACATGGCACCTCCTCCTGTAGACACATAGCTTACTTTTTCTGCTAGGCCATACTTATTCACAGCTGCCACTGAGTCTCCTCCGCCTACTAATGTGAACGTAGAACCTGCCAGAGTAACATCTGCCAGAGTCTTAGCCACTTTTTTAGTTCCAGTAGCGAACTTTTCCATCTCAAATACACCCATAGGCCCATTCCAAAGAATGGTTCTAGACTCTCTAATAATTTTCATATAATTCACCGTAGTGGCTGGCCCTATGTCTAATCCCATCCATCCGTCTTGTATGTCGTTAGTAGGGAAAACTCTGGTGTTAGCCTCTTCAGAGAACTCATCTGCACAGAGCGTATCTGTAGGGAGCACTAGGTTAGTATTGGTCTTTTTAGCCAGTGCCATTACGTTTAGAGCCGTGTCTAACTTATCGTCTTCTACCAGTGAGTTTCCTATTTTACCCTTCATAGCTCTTATAAACGTATAAGCCATTCCGCCACCTATGAGTAGGTTATCTGCCACCTCCATAAGGTTTTGGATAATAGTGATTTTACTACTCACCTTGGCTCCACCTATAATGGCTGTAACTGGAGATTTAGCTCCATGCAGTACTCTGTCTATATTCTTAATCTCACCTTCCATTACATACCCAAACATCTTAGTGTCGGGGAAAAAACGAGCTATTACCGCTGTAGAAGCATGCTCTCTGTGTGCCGTTCCGAACGCGTCATTTACATACACATCTCCTAATTCTGCCAGCTGCCCAGAGAAGAACTCATCTCCTGCCTGCTCTTCTTTGTGGAACCTCAGGTTTTCTAATAATAGCACCTCTCCTTTAGACAGGTTATCTGCCTGAGCCTTCACCTCATCTCCTACACAGTTAGAGGCCATGTGCACAGATTTTCCTAGCAGCTCCTCTAACTTGGCCTTTACATGGTTCATTGAATATTTTTCTTCAGGCCCATTTTTAGGTCTTCCTAAGTGAGACATTAAAATGGCCTTTCCACCATCTTTAATTACCTTCTGAATGGTAGGCAGAGCGGCTCTAATTCTAGTGTCGTCTGTTACGTTAAAATCCTTATCGAAAGGCACATTAAAATCCACTCTGATTAGGGCTCTTTTTCCTGAAAAATTATAGTCGTTTATGCTTATCATATTAGCTTAGTTTTTTTAATAAATTAGACATGTCCACTGCAGTGTTTATTCTGCGTTGCAATGTGTCTATTGCAACGCGCTCCTGCTCCATACTGCCTCTTTCTCTTATAGTTACCGTGTTATCCTCTAGTGTCTGATGATCTACCGTAATACAAAACGGTGTACCTATGGCATCCATTCTTCTGTAACGTTTACCTATGGCATCTTTCTCTTCATAGAAGGTATTCATGTCGTACTTCAGCATGTTTAGAATTTCTCTGGCTTTTTCTGGAAGTCCGTCTTTTTTAGTTAGTGGCAGCACAGCCGCTTTTATAGGCGCTAATGGCGCTGGAATGCGCATTACCACACGCTCTGAGCCATCTGGAAGTGTCTCGTCCTGAAGGCTAGCAGAAAGTACTGCTAAAAACATTCTGTCTAAACCTATAGAGGTTTCTAGCACGTAAGGCACATAACTCTCCTTAAGCTCAGGGTCAAAGTAACGCAGCTTCTTTCCTGAGTGCTCCTCATGCTGCTTCAGGTCAAAGTCTGTTCTACTGTGAATTCCTTCAAGCTCCTTAAAGCCCATTGGGAAGTTAAATTCTATATCTGTGGCAGCATCTGCATAGTGTGCCATTTTTAGATGGTCATGAAACTTGTAGTTTCCTTCTCCTAAATTTAGGGCTTCATGCCATGCTATTCTGGCTTTTTTCCAGTGCTCAAACCACTCCTGCTGAGTGCCTGGCTTAATGAAAAACTGCATTTCCATTTGTTCAAACTCACGCATTCTGAAGATGAACTGGCGGGCTACTATCTCGTTTCTAAACGCTTTTCCTATTTGAGCTATCCCGAAAGGCAGCTTTAGTCTGCTGGTTTTCTGAACGTTTAGGAAGTTTACAAAAATTCCTTGTGCAGTTTCTGGTCTGAGGTAAATAACTCCAGAATCTCCAGACACGGCTCCTAACTCAGTCTTAAACATCAGGTTAAACTGGCGCACATCTGTCCAGTTTTTAGATCCTGAAACTGGGCATACTATTCCTAAATCTTCTATAAGTGTTTTTACACCATTTAGATCCTCTGCATTTAGGGCTGTTTTAAACTTATCGTTAATTTCATTTATCTGGGTCTGTCTTCTGAGCACATTAGGATTAGTGCTTCTGAATTCTTCTTCATTAAATGCCTCTGCGAAACGTTTTTTAGCCTTGTCTACATCCTTCTGGATTTTGGCTTCTATCTTAGCTACAAATTCTTCTACCAGTACGTCTGCTCTGTAACGTTTCTTAGAATCTTTATTATCTATGAGCGGATCGTTAAACGCATCTACATGGCCAGAAGCCTTCCAAGTGTTAGGATGCATGAAAATAGCGGCATCTATACCCACTATGTTTTCATTCATTCTCACCATGGAGTCCCACCAGTAAGTTTTTATGTTATTCTTTAGCTCTGAACCCAGCTGCCCATAGTCATAAGCGGCACTTAGTCCATCATATATTTCACTAGAAGGGTACACAAAGCCATACTCTTTAGCGTGACTGATTACCCGTTTTAATTTATCGTCTTCTTTAGCCATAACACAAATGTATTTAAGTAGGGTTGTTTTTCTTTATTCTGGTCACTGTTTAATTATAAATGATGAGTGGTGGATTATAAAAGGCTGGTGAGTCTTTAGTCCTTAGTCTCTGGGGCTTGATGCTAATATTAGTTTAGGGGAAAGTTAAAAGTAGAAAAGGCTTGATGCTTTGCTCGGTGAGTCGATAGTCTTTTGTCGATATGGCGGGATGCTATTAATTTCTGACCCTTCTAAAGTGTTGAAGTCATGATGAGCTAAGGTCATGAACTACTCGTCTTCCTTAAATTTCAATAACTCCTCATAAGCCCACTGATCAGCTAAATTCCACTCTAAAAAATGTATTTCTTCCCATTTTTCAATGAATTCGTTTTTTCTTTCATTAATTCTTTCCGTGTATTCAGCGCTCTTCATGATATTCATTTCAAAGGAGTATCTGTCGCTTCTTAATTTTTGAGTTTCGTTTAACTCTTCGGTACTCAAATCTACTATGGGGAGCGTTTTATAAGATAGAGAGCTCATAAAATCTAAATGGTAATATGACTTACTCTTCTGACTGACATTATACCTGGCTATCACCAGATCCCAATCTACAAAGGAGGCTACTAGCATTACGGAATAAATCGCCAAGCCATTAATTCTCACTAAATAAAAAATAGATTTAGCTTGTCTTACTTTTATAATCACTGTAAATAAGCCCACTATAGTTAAGATGAGGAAAATTATCAAGCCTATTCTAAGATGAGCAAGTGAGAAATAATTGATATACCAATAAGTTCTTACTCCTACAGAAATGGTAAGGATTATATTCTGTGCTAACCAAAATGCGCAAAGCTTCTTAAGTAGTGTGTTTTTAAAGTAGAAATTTAGGTTCCCTTTGAAATAATAAAGCACTAAGCCTACTGATAGTATGATAGAAAACAAAAGATAAAAAGTGCCTTCATGGACGAATGCCTTGAGGGTGTTTTGCTTCCAAGAGAAATTAAACCATACAAAATAAATATCCATACAATTTAATATGAGCAGAATAAGGTTGAGTCCAAAGAAGAGAAAGATTGCTGAGTTCAATTGGTTTGTCAAACTGTTCATCTTTAGTTTCATCAAAGATCTCGTTCTCTTTCTTACGAGCACTTCAGAAGAGTCTTTATCACTTTGAATTATAGACGTGTTTTTAACAGGAAGAAACAAAAAATTAGCGAAAATGAGACAGAATAAAAAAGTGAGTAACAAATTAAAATTCAACATTTCTAACCACTCTGATGATGGAACGAGATCCTCTAGATAAGACATGAGATCATTAAAAATAGGATTAGAATTTCTGTAGAAAAGTGTGAAAATGAGAATCAGAAACACTGGCATAAGATAAAGCCTAGACCGCCACAACCAATTAGCCAATTGGCTTTTAGAACTTGATGTGCTTTGCTCAAAAAGTTTCTTTTGAGAATTAAAAAATGACGCTATTCCCAGAGAAAATGAGGTAGTAAGAGCTTTGGCATTTGGAAACAAATTCACTCCTACAAACAAAACAAGAGTTACTAGATTCATAACAAACGCCAAATCAGAATGCGTTACTACAAGAAAAATGGCAGAAAGCAGTAAACAGATTGTACTGAATAATGACAGCCGACTGTTAAGGTCTATTCTTTTTGTGAAATGAGAAAAAAGTATGAATGCTAGCTCTATAAAAAACAGATTTAAACCTATGCCTTTTTTGTAGAAAAATAAAGTCATAATTACCGCTCCCATTAATGAGATCACTTTCAACACAGCTGTTTTCATAAGGTTAATTTCCTAAATAAACGACCTGTACTTAATGATATTTTACTATTAGTGATAAAGAGTTTTACTAGTTCTAAAGGTGGGTTGTGATAGTGGCTAATTATAAATTGTGAATGGTGAATTGCTGGATTCTAATACTCTCTACACCTTTGATTAACAGCATGTTTAGGTGCGCGTTAGAACACCCTTTAGGGACGGGGAAGCGGGAGGATGGATTGAAAAAATGGCCAGCTCTATTTCTCACCACCCCGTCTGGGTAACTCTGTGCGCGTTTCATTTGGCATTTCTTATAAGCCAGCCACCCCTCCAAGAGTGCGCTTAATCTTCCATTTTATGATTTCGTTTCCGAGGGGAATTTGATTAGGGTTTACCAGATGCTGATTCTGGTGAACTATAAATTACTTGCGCTGAGCGACAGTCGTAGTGTAAGTTGTAAATGGTGAATTGCTGGATTCTAATACTCTCTACACCTTTGATTAACTACATGTTTAGATGTGTGTAAGAACACCCTTTAGGGACGGGGAAGCGGGAGGATGGATTGAAAAAATGATCAGCTCTATTTCTCACCACCCCGTCTGGCTAACTCTGTGCGCGTTTCATTTGGCATTTCTTATAAGCCAGCCACCCCTCCGGGAAGTTGATGGCTCTTCGCTTTATAATTCCATTTCGGAGGGGAACTTGATTTGGGAGTGTTAAAATGTTAAAACAAAAAAATGGGCTGATTTCTCAGCCCATTTTTTACTTATCCACTTATAATCTTCTCAACTCTATTCCCCTAGCATCTTAGCTGGATCTACCCACTCGTTATACTCTGCTTCAGTTACGTAACCTAAAGTCAGCGCTGCGGCTTTTAGTGTGGTTCCTTCAGTGTGGGCCTTGTTAGCTATTTCTGCTGCTTTATAGTAGCCTATCTTGGTATTAAGAGCTGTTACTAGCATGAGTGAGTTGTTTACTAGCTCATCTATTCTAGCTGTGTTTGGCTTTATGCCTTGAGCACAGTGCTCATCAAAACTTCTGCATGAATCTCCTAGAAGCTGTGCACTCTGAAGCAGGTTATAAGCCATCATAGGCTTGAATACGTTAAGCTCATAATGTCCTTGCATTCCGCCTACAGTTACCGCCACATCATTACCCATTACTTGTGCGCAAACCATGGTTATGGCCTCACACTGGGTAGGGTTTACTTTTCCTGGCATTATAGATGACCCTGGCTCGTTAGCCGGAATAATAATTTCTCCTATTCCAGATCTAGGACCTGAAGCCATCATTCTAATATCATGTGCTATTTTAGTAATAGAAACTGCCAGTTGCTTTAACGCTCCATGTGTTTCTACTATAGCATCATGTGCGGCCAGCGCCTCAAATTTATTTTCTGCCGTAATGAACGGATGCCCAGAGAACTCCGCTATTTTTTCTGCCACTAATTTTGAATATCCTTTAGGCGTGTTTAATCCTGTGCCCACAGCCGTTCCTCCTAATGCTAATTCTGAAAGGTGTGCAAGTGTGTTTTCTAACGCTTTTAACCCATGATCTAACTGAGAAACATACCCACCAAATTCTTGACCTAAACTCAGCGGAGTAGCATCCATAAGGTGGGTTCTCCCTATTTTAATGACATCTTTAAAAGAATCAGACTTGGCTTTAAGTGTATCTCTCAATGCCTTCACTCCTGGAATGGTATTCTCCACCACCATTTTATAACATGCTATGTGCATGCCTGTAGGGAACGTATCATTACTACTCTGAGATTTATTGACATCATCATTCGCCTTTACTGATAATTCTCCTCCATCTCCAAGTTTGCCTCCGTTTAAGACGTGGGCTCTGTTAGCCACCACTTCATTCACATTCATATTAGATTGTGTTCCAGAACCTGTCTGCCAGATTACCAATGGAAACTGGTCATCATGCATTCCAGTTAAAATCTCATCACACACTTTAGAAATAAGCTCTTTCTTCTTATCGTCTAGCACTCCCAGTTGGTTATTCGTATGAGCTGCAGCCTTTTTCAAATAGGCAAACGCATGGACAATCTCCAAAGGCATACTAGCCGAAGGCCCTATTTTAAAATTGTTTCTAGAACGCTCAGTTTGCGCTCCCCAGTACTTATCTGCAGGTACTTTAACGTCTCCTATAGTGTCTTTTTCTATTCTGTAATCCATGGGTGTGATTCTAGGTTTCGGTTTCTAATTTTTCGCGTTGCAAAAATAGTGAAGGGTGCTTAGAACCTACTGCTGTATTTTAAGGATTACTAGGTGGGTTTTTAGTCTCTAATCTATTCTGAAGCCTTGACTTTGTAATTCACATCTATCAGCTTACCAGTTCTCAAAGCCAATAAGAAAATAGAACCTACTAAAACTAACTGAGGAATTGGCATCCATTGGGGATTACTAGGCTTCAGTGTTTTCTGGGGCAATGCAGACAAAGGAGGATACACAGTCCAACCTTTTCCAGACGGAAAGACGCAATTCACCCAATGATAAATTAGAGGTTCACAGCTCACCAATAGCATGATGAATAATGACAAGAAACATATTAAATGAGCATTTAACACTATGCTATTAAACCTGTATTTAATCCCTCTTATTAATAGAACCAGCACCCCTAATACAGTGAAGAGTGTGAAGCAAGTCCATAAAAAATTAAATGAAAAATAGGTGTCCATTAAATTAAGGGAGAATCCAGGGATAACTGAAGTATGAAATACTTTCGGAACTAAAAAAGACGTCAACACCGATAAAAAAGCCACTGCTAGAAACCAAAATAGCTCTATTTTCAGGGGTTTTGGTATCATGGTTTTGATTTGTTAAACAGTTTAGAGATTTTGAATTCTATAATTCTCCTTTCGGAAAATAATGGTTATTTCATTTGGAAGTAATGGTTTAACTCTTCTAAATATAAAGAGATTCATTTTATTAGCTTTTGACTTCATTCTCAATTCTAACCCTCCAATCTATAACCCATATATTTGCTCCCTTACTCATCCAGCACATGCTCGATTCTTTCTCTATAGCGGTAGTTATTCCAGCCTACAAGGTGACAAATCATTTAGAACAAGTTATTATTACTGTTCCTGATTTTATAGATCACATTATAGTCGTGGATGATAAATGTCCGATAGAAAGCGGAAACATTGCAACGCGCCTCAAAGACAACAACTCTAAAATTTACACTGTGTTTCATACCGAAAATATGGGTGTGGGTGGTGCAGTACTTTCTGGGTACGAAAAAGCGGCTGAATTCAATGTAGATTTTATAGTAAAAATGGATGGAGATGGACAGATGGATCCTGACTATCTTAAACCGCTACTACAGCCGTTGCTAAATGGAAAAGCGGATTACACTAAGGGTAATCGGTTTACCGACAGAGAATTACTTAGGTCTATGCCTAAGGTTAGGCTTATAGGAAACAGCCTCTTATCGTTCATTCTAAAACTCTGTTCTGGCTATTGGAATGTGATGGACCCGACTAATGGTTATACTGCCATCAGAACTGAAACGGCTAGCAAATTGAACAGAAAGAGTGTTTCTAAACGCTACTTTTTCGAGTCCGACATGCTAGTTCACCTTAACATTCAGAATGCTGTAGTTAAAGATGTGCCCATGACCGCCATTTATGGAGATGAGGAGAGCTCACTGAATGTGGGAAATATCCTTAGAAAATTTCCTCTTTTGCTTATAAAGCGCTTTCTGAAACGTATTTTCCTGAAATACTACGTTTACGACTTTAACATGGCTAGTGTCTATATATTGCTGGGAGTGCCTCTATTTTTATTTGGTGTGTTTTTCGGGTCGGTAAAATGGATACAGTCTGTAGCCCAAAATGAGGTAGCCACTACCGGTACGGTCATGCTCTCAGTATTGCCTATCATTCTGGGCATTCAGTTTATACTGCAAGCCATTCAGATAGACATTAATGCTGTGCCCACTAAAAAAGGATGATGCTCGAGCTTTCTTATTCAGACCACTGCTAAATTAGCATTAGAGATATAAGCAAGTGTTTCAGACAGCCAGAACTAAGCCTTTTTTACTCAGATGACCCTATTTCCTGTTGCATCTCCAATTAGCCATCATCTTAGGTTGTGCGTAAGGATCGCCCCTTCAGGGGGTCAGGGGGCGCGGTAGGCTTCAATTGAAACGCACTTTCGTCTCTGTTTGATGAAGGCACGAGACAAAGCCTCGCGCCAGCTAATTGGGAGGAGATATGTTAGCGCGAGCAGGAAGACTTTACTTCCAAATCAATAAATCTAATTGACTATCTATCATTTTGATTTATCACAATAAAAACAACCTAAACTCTTTACAAATGGACATAGCTCTTTTACTAAGCTTGTATCACGCCTAAAAGATAAACCATTGTAGCCCATGTTACCTGAAGGATCTAAGGAAATAAATTTCATACTGTTATCCGACAAGGTTAATTTAAGCACGACAAAAATATTTGGAAGATTATAATCAACTAGCATTTCTACCTTATTGAAATCAAAATTATATAAATATGGTAGATCTTTCATCAACTCAGGCTCCATAATTGGTTTAGATTTTAGATCGTCATACTTTATAACTTCTTTATATGTTGCATGAGGCAAGGCATCAATCAAACAAGTTGTACCAAATACCTCCATTTTTACAAGTCTTACTTTGTCATTACACTTTTCGCTGAATATTAGGATTAGACCTAACAACATAGTTTTATACATGTCTTTTCTTGTTTATCTTAATTTTACTTGTTTGCCTGGTAAGGACTCTCCACTCAAAGTCGACTGATTTGACGTACTTGATTCAGTTTCAAAATACGATACTTGATATTCGGGTCTATAACCGTATCCATAATACATGTTGAAGTCATTATCATGACCTAAAGTGTTTGTTCATCAACCATCTTAATCTGGTCTAACGCAGCAATAGCCTGCACCACACACTCATTATCAGGTACTTCTAATTTAGAACCATATTCATACTGTTTATAAATTATTCCACCATTTTCATCTCTTTTACCTGAATCATAATGTATAATGATCTTCTTGCCATCAGGATCAATAAAAGTAATTGGACTATTTCCTACATATGAATAATCAGATAAACTTGGGTAGTCTTTAGATAATGGATCTAGACTCAACCACCTCCCAATCCTCGCATCATAAATCCTAGCCCAAAGTCATAAGAGTTACCTGTACCTTTGATTTCGTTATCGGCTTCCATACCGTTAAACCCATAGCAGTATTCACCTGCATCTGTTTTTTCTGGTGAAAAGAAAAAGCCTTGTTCTTCCTTTTGAACTGGATTTTCTGCTCTATGCACAACCTTTAATGGCGAGTAATTTTCTGATATGTCTAGTTTTCTGCAACCCACTGGAAAGCCTAAAGATAGTAATTTGAACACTCGGTATTTTTTCTTTTCATAAGATGTTT
>JBGCDA010000089.1:0-39923 GCA_045104985.1 Flavobacteriales bacterium
ACTACAGAGGAAGGGGCTCATGAAATTACTAGTGCTGTAGATAAAGGCACTGTGCAGATTTCTATGTGCATGGAAGGGGAGTTGAAATTCTGGTTTGGCCCTTCATATTCTATGGATTTACTAGCTAACCAGGTCATGACTTTATATAATCCGTCTATGGATTTACCACATAGAATAGACGTGCAGGGAAAAGCAGATTTAGTGGTCTTGTTCATTTCAGTAACTCAGCTGCACCAGTTGTTTGTAAAAGAGAGTGAGGAATTACACTTCTTAAAAGGGGAGTCTGCGTTGCAAAAATTTTATGCTAAAGATGAAATGAAGGCCAGTTTAGGCATGTGCGTTAATCAAATACTCACCATGCAGCTTTCTCCGCAAAGCGAGAAGTTATTTATGCGCGGAAAAGCATTTGAAATATTAAGTCACTATTTTCATAAAACGGAGGGCGGAAACGATATATATGACAGTTGCCCATTCCTAAAGGATTACGATAATGTGAAGAAAATCAAGCAGGCTAAAGAGATAATTTTAGACAGAATGACGGAGCCGCCTACCATTAAAGCACTAGCAGATGAAGTAGAAATGAGCGAATACCAACTTAAGTTAGGATTTAAGAATATTTATGGAGCTACTATTTATGGATATTTGACCAATTATAAAATGAACCAAGGCATGTCTATGCTAGAGAGTGGTGAGTACAAGGTAAAAGATGCTGCTTATGCGCTGGGTTATGTGAACCCGAGTCATTTTATAGCGGCTTTTAAAAAGAAATTTGGCGTAACGCCTAAAAAATATTTAATGCAGTAATGAGCAGTAAACAAGGAGTTTTATTAGTGAATTTAGGATCGCCAGAGAGCACAGATCCTAAAGATGTAAAGGTTTATTTACGAGAGTTTTTAATGGATGAACACGTTATAGATGTGCCTTACTGGAAAAGATGGCTGCTCATAGAGGGCATTATTCTGAATACTAGACCTAAAAAATCTGCTGCGGCTTACAAGAAAATTTGGTGGGATGAGGGTTCTCCGTTAATCGTGTTGAGCCAAAGAGTGTTTGAAAAAGTGCGTAAAAAAGTAGACAAGCCTATGGAGCTGGGCATGCGCTATGGAAATATGTCTATAGAAAAAGGACTGACAGATTTATTCACTAAGAATCCTGAGTTAGAGGAGGTGAAGCTCATTCCGCTGTATCCGCATTACGCTAAGGCCAGCACCCACACGGTTATAGAGAAGGCAGAAGAAGTAATGAGAGAGAAGTTTCCAGATAAAAAGATGACTTATTTACAGTCGTTTTACAATGAGGAAAACTACATAAGTGCGCAGGCTAATCTATTAGGTGAATATTTGAAAG
Organism: Flavobacteriales bacterium; assembly: GCA_045104985.1. GTDB lineage: Bacteria > Bacteroidota > Bacteroidia > Flavobacteriales_D > Sanyastnellaceae > ASP10-05a. Next base: position 1,348 of record JBGCDA010000089.1, read on the forward strand.
ATGGGTATGACCACCTTTTATTTAGCTACCACGGCATTCCTGAACGGCACCTCACTAAGTTAGACCCTACAGGAGAGCACTGCCTAAAATGTGAGAACTGCTGCCAAGTGCCTAATAAAGAAGCACACGCAGTGTGCTACAGGCACCAAGTGTTTGAAACTACCAGATTAATTATAGAAAAACTAGGGATTCCAGAAGATAAGTACAGCGTAAGTTTTCAGTCTAGACTGGCAGGAACCCCATGGTTAAAACCATACACAGATTTCGAGATAGAGCGACTGGCCGAAGAAGGAAAGAAAAACGTGGTCATTATCAGTCCAGCATTTGTGTCTGACTGCTTAGAAACTCTAGAAGAGCTGGGCATGGAAGGAAAGGAAGAATTTTTAGAAGCAGGAGGAGAGAAGTACACACTAGTCCCTTGCTTGAATGAAGATGAAGCTTGGATAGAGACTTTGGCTGGGTATTGTCGGTAATTCATAGCCGTGCCTACCAGAAGGCAGATTTATAGTTCATTTTACTATCTATTCTTTCAGAAGTTAGAGTTCTTGTCTTTATCTAGTTGCTTATTAGTGGTGCGTTGCAATGGTGTTTTTCGTCATGTAATCCTACAGGATTAAAATGTCTAAATGTCAGAAAAGATCTACGGAGCATATACAGCTTTTTGAGTGTAAAATCGTGCCTAGTGTAAAGTAGCCAAAACTCATAAAATCAATTGATTTATGGTTATTTTTATCCCAAAATAGATGTATAAGCGGGAGGTTCTGCTTGTTTGGTAGTTACCAGCAATGAGAAAATGGATAGAGTATCGAAAGACATATTTACAGGCTTGAAACAAATGCCAGCTGAAAACGATTTTTTCAATCTTGATTGGACATTAAAGCCATCTGAATTGATGAAAATTAAAAATGGCTTTGCATCTAGCGGTATGGATGAAAAATGGAACATCTATTTCGAGATAGACAAACTCTATTTCCACCGCAGTTGGACTGGCACTTGTGTATACATTGCTAAATTAAAAGAATTACCAGATGAATCTGGGATTATCACAAACGTACAAGTAAATAGAAATAAGGAAGAATACAAATTCACCGATAACAATGAAGACAAAACACTATTTAAAAAGATAGTGCAATTTCAACTGATTGATTACGAACCAAGAGTCAAAAGCCTAAATATTCTGAACAACGAATACGATTCAATCAGAAGTTTGATTCCTAATGAATATTTGGATTGTAAATTCTGTTACTACAAAGAATCCCTTGATAATTTAAGACTTACTTGGAATGGCTATCCAACGAGTGAATATATCGATATGAGTAAGACAAAAGGAATTGATATAGCTATTGATAAACTAAATACAACAGATTTAGACTTTGCTAATGTCATTACAACCTCTTTTGATAATAAAATGCTATTTGTCATTACTGATGAATCTTTCGAGATTGACTTGGGAAGTATAGAGTTTTTGGAAAATCCACCAATGAAACAATAAAAAAAAGCTGGTAACAATTAAGCACTAATGAGGCGCGGTAAGGCCGCGGTTCATTATGCTAACTGTTGAATACTTCGACTGAAAACGCCCAGTACAGCGCTCAACCTTCGGTCACTGGGCTTTCAGAAGCCTCTGCTCCCGTTTTTTATGCTATGGGGTTTGAATGGGTTTAGTTCTGCAGTATGCATTTGATTAAAGAGGATATCTGTGCATAGTCCAGTCTACAGGCTGGCAGGTTTCTAAGTTTCATTCACATTTCCTTTCTCAAATGTATTTCTTTGAAATTTAACATATCACTCCGAGCTATTAAGGGGCCAAACTAGATGGTTTTAACCTAATTTTAAGAAATGCTAAAAATTTCAATTATTATTTGCTCTCTAACTCTTAATATTTCTGTTTGATGAGATTATTAACAGTCATAATGCTTTTGCTCTTTTCATCGATTAGCAGCGGTCAGAATGATAATCATATCTGCATGAAAGAATACATGTACCTTTCTTATGACTCCAGAATCAGAAACGAGCGGAAAGATTGGGTTTGGCAGCAGTCTGTGGAAGAAGTAACGAGTTTTTGCGACAGTATAGAACCTTGTTTGAAGAATCTGCATTTCAAGTTGCTCAATGGCATCACCACCATTAATAACCGCTATGAGAATGATGTTCTGGCTTTTGAAGGGTTGACCACTGGGTTAGATACTCTTGACGGAAATACACTTAAGGTGTTTTTGAGTTTCAATGTTAAAAACGAATTCGAGGGCTTTGAGTATGTGCACTACCATTCTAAATTGACCCGAAGAGAGCAAATGGAACTGGCCAAAGAGAACAAAGCCCTTCAGGAAAAGTTACAAAAGTATGCAGCGTATAAAGAAGCGTGGCTTCCTGTAGATGAGCGTTGCAATGAAGAGTTTGCAAGTTTTATAACAAATTACACATGGTTTTCATCAATGGGCAATGTCAGGAAGTGTGATATTCCATTAACCGATTTTAGGGATAGTATTAGCCGTTATTCAGAGTGCTTGGCAGGAATGCCGCTGTCTGATTTCGATACTATATTGGAATTAAAAGTAAGCAACAGGCAGCTTAGCAGGCCTCATAGAACTTATAGAATAATGAGAAATGATTCTTTGTTTCCATTTAGCGAAGGCATAGTGGAGCCTTTTATTTCGGTAACATTGAACCAGTCGTTAGATGCTATTTGGTCGGTTTCTGTTCCGAGCCAACCAGAACTAAGGTTCTCAAGAACGATTTGTGGACCTTCATCTAAAGAACAAAGAATGAGCTTGAACAAAAGAATGGACTTTGCGTTTTTTCTAGAAACCTCATTCCCATTTTATGAAAAAGGAGGGCATAGATGCATGATGTCCGATACCGCTGACTTTCGTGAGGAAATAGAAGATTTCAGCAGTAGACTTAACGGTGAAGATTTTCAGCCTATTCTAAAGATTTTAGGTCAAGAATATACTGAGGAGAACACTGGGGTTTATGCCTTAACTGGCTATGACTGTAGAAAAGGGATTCATAACATAGATTTCACAAAAGTGCACAAGCTCATCATTTATCTTGATCCTAATCAGATTTTAATAGATCGGGTGGAGTATGTTTGTCCTCAATAGTCTGCAGGTGAGTAGACCATGCTTTTCTCATTTACAACTTATAATTCACCATTAAAAACAGTATTAGCATCAAGTCATTAATAGTAATAGGAGGCGGATTAAGCGGATTAAGCACTGCTTATTTTCTAAAAAAGAAAGGAATTCCGTTCACGCTTTTAGAGAAAGAAAACCGCTATGGAGGAGTAGTCAAAAGCTTTTCTAACCAAAAACAGATTTGGGACAGAGCAGCCATTTCATTTAGCATGACGCCTGAGATCCAAGAAATCATCTCTGATTTAGGTCTGGAAGGGGAGCTGGTTCAGGCGGCACAGGCTAGTAACGCGCGCTATATATATAGACGAGGAAAGCTCAGAAAACTCACTTCTAGTCCAGCTAGTATTTTTACTTCTCCGCTGCTGAGCTGGAGGGCTAAGTTCAGGCTGCTTAAGGAGTCTAGAATAAAATCTAAAAGCCCGAAAGGAGAATCTGTAGCAGATTTTGTAAGCAGGCGGTTTGGTAGAGAAATGTATGAGTCGGTAGCTAATCCTGTGCTTTCAGGCATCTATGCCGGAGACCCAGAAAAAATGGAAGCTTCTACTGTGCTCAAGCAGTTTGTAGCTTATGAAAACGAGTACGGCTCCATTATTAAAGGCTTTAAAGCCAACAAAGGAAAAAACAAGCGGGTTATTTCTTCTTTCAAGCAAGGAACAGGCTATATGCTAGATGCTATGTATGAGACTGTAAAAGAACACTGTATAAGTAGAGCAGAGGTAAACAGTGTGGAGAAAACACCAAACGGGTATGAAGTGTTAACTCAGAATGGAGATAAGCACGCTGCTCGCAAAGTCATCAGTTGTGTGCCATCATATGCCGCAGCGCAAATGTTTAAAGGGTCAAGTCTTGGACTGGCTGAGGCGCTAAACAGAATTCCATACTATAAGTTGGACATGACTCACCTCACGTATAAAAAATCAGACATTAAGAGTAGGATAGAAGGCTTCGGGTTTTTGTTTCCTGAGGTGGAGAAAAGGCCGCTTTTAGGAGCAGTAATTAACTCTTGTGCGTTTGATGGCAGAGCGGCAGAAGATGAAATGACCTTTACGGTTTTTTCTAAGCCTAGCCTAGGCCATACTTCAGAATCTGCTAGAAAAGAGCTAGAACGACTGCTTAAAATAGAGGCCGAACCTACTTATGATCATCTCACGCATTGGGAGAAAGCCATTCCTCAGTTCGAGGTAGGGCATTCAGAAATATTGCAACGCATAGAGCACTTCGAGAAAAAGGAGTCCATAACCATTTCAGGTAACTTCAGAAGTGGAGTTTCTGTGGGCGACTGTGTGAAATTTGGTAGGCAATTGGCTGAAAATTTGGCCGTAAAAGCGCTATAAACGATCAGACAGAATTGTTTTTACAGTAGTGTCGTGTTTTTTATAGAGATAATATTAGGATAGAACCAAACAGAGAAGGACTAAACGCCTTTCTGGCCAGCTTAAAGCGCTCCATTAGAATTTATAGATTCTGTTTTAGGAGTAAAATCTTCTATTACTTCCCAGTGATCTGAAATTGTCCCATCCTTAAACCCAAAAAGATCAAAAATTAAGACTTCTTTTGCATTAAGAGTTCCCTTAGAAACCGATAGACATAACCCGCCTTCTCCATAAGTCTTTATAAGTTCAGTGTGTTTTAAGTCAATGCCCGCTTTCTGTCTAAGATCTAGACCATCCATAATTTTGTCTCTACCACTATATAAGTGAGAAGCATACTCGTTAAAATCTTCGTTTGTCTTAGACAGATGGTCTGAAGTTCCTATAATATATGTGCCATAAACAAACTTATGAGCTATTTTCCAGTGGCTTTTAGGAGAGTCACCATCATTAAATTTTTGAGCTCCATCGAGTTGTGAATTCCCACTGTAGTTAGCTTTGGTTATTGGAGAAAAAGCTGACCAATGTTCTGCTATTTTACCATCTTCAAATCTAAATAGTTCTATTCCTGCTTGTTTACCGTTATAGTCATAGAGCCCATGAATAAAGGCATACTTTTCTTCTTGGCCAGCCCTGTATACCTCCACTTTGTAGTTAGATTTTTTACCTTGAGGCATTAAAGCTTTAAGCCCTTCAGCACCGTCTTTCAGCATAGGGTTATGCTGTATAAGAGTATCTGATACTAAGAGTTTTAAGGCTTTTTCATTTCCGTTTTCCAAAGCTTCTGTAAATGCTAATGCCTTATCTATGTTGGAAACAGCCACTACGGGAGCTTCCATCGAAACCAGTGCATTTTCCAAATTTGCTTCGTTAGTCTTAGAAGAGGTGTTTTCTGCTGTATGAGAAGGTGTTTCACTGCCACATGAGGTTAGCAAAGCAGAAACAAATAGTGCGGCTAGAAATCGAGTCATTATGAATTTTTATTTTGGTGTATGAATTAAAACACTAAGATAGGTGCTTCAGGATTTTTTCTAGTTCTGCGGCATCAGAATCAGTAATATGAAGGTGTGTTACAAATCTGATCTTAGTCTTAGAAAAGGGAAGTGCATAAACTCCTTTGGCTCTTAGCTGGGCTAGAAATGGCTCTACACCATAGGCCTCATCTACATCAAAAATGATAATGTTGGTTTCAGGAGGAGTAACAGCGGTTACATGAGCAGTTTTTTCTAATAGCGTTGCAATTTGTCTTGCCCTCTGATGATCTTCTTTCAATCGTTTTACCTGATGTTTCAAAGCAAAGGTGCCAGCGGCTGCAAAGTACCCAGCCTGCCTCATGCCTCCACCCATGGCCTTTCTTACACGGTGCGCTTTGGATATAAATTCTTTAGAACCTAAAAGAACAGATCCACTCGGAGAGCCTAGGCCTTTACTTAAACAGATACTAATACTATCGAACTGGCTGCCGTAATCTAGCAGGTCTTCTCCAGACTCTACTAATGCATTAAATACTCTAGCTCCATCTAAATGCAGCGAAAGGCCGTGGGTAGCACATTCAGTTTTAATACGCTTAATTTCCTTTAAATCATAGCACACACCACCTGCTTTATTTACCGTGTCTTCTAAGCTTACTAGACTAGTGTTAGCATAATGAGAGTCGGGTGGGTTTACCTTATAGGCTATGTCAGAGGCATAAATAAGTCCCTTAGGATGACTTACTAGCTTAACTTGAACACCAGAGTTTCTGGCCACACCACCACCTTCGTAATTATAAATATGGCAGAGGTCTGAGCAGATCAATTCATCACCAGGTTGGGTGTGAACATTTACTGCTATTTGATTAGTCATAGTGCCGCTGGGGCAGAACAGGCCTGCTTCATGCCCAAAAAGCGATGCCGAATATTCCTGTAATTCATTTATTCCCTCATCTTCCTGAAATACATCATCTCCCACCTTAGCACTAAACATGGCGTCTAGCATGCCAGGCGTGGGCTTAGTTACAGTATCACTTCTTAAATCTATCATAATGTGTTTAGATATAATGAGGTTAAGAATTGGCCAGTTCTAATCCTTTTAGGGCTCCTAGCTTAAGCATTAAGTCATGAGCTGCAGCGTATTCATTAGGAATATCTCCATTTAAAATGGCATCCTTAATTTCTTTTTTAATATCACCAATAGCTCTGCATGGTTTTAAATCAAAGGCTTCCATAATCATTTCTCCAGTAACAGGTGGCTGAAAATTTCTGAGTCGGTCCTTTTCCTCTAGTTCTACTAGTTTCTGCTCTACTATAGTATAGTTCTTCAAATACTTTTTAACCTTAGTCTCGTTTTTAGAAGTAATGTCGGCTTTACATAGCTTCATTAAATCATCTATGTCATCACCAGCATCTACTAATAATCTACGCAGAGCAGAATCTGAAATTTCTTCTTTGGTTAACGCTATAGGTCTTAGATGAAGCAGCACCAGTTTCTGCACGTACTTCATTTTGGCATTCATAGGAAGTTTCAGCTTCTTAAAAATATCTGGTACCATTCTAGCCCCTAGGTCTTCGTGCCCATGAAATGTCCAGCCATGGTCTTTATTATACCTTTTGGTAGGAGGTTTAGCTATATCATGCAGAATAGCAGACCATCTAAGCCATAAATCATCTGTATTCTCACTGAGGTTATCTAACACTTGAATAGTGTGATAGAAATTATCCTTATGTCCCTGCCCGTTTCTAATTTCTACACCTCTAAGTGCGGCCATCTCCGGAAAGATATGATCTAATAATCCTGCATTATTCAGCAGTTTAAATCCTCTAGAAGGCGTGTCTGCTAGAATGATTTTATTCAGTTCGGTAGAAATACGTTCTCTAGTGATAATGTTTATACGTTCAGCATGTTCCTTAATGGCCGAGAAACTTTCGTCTTGGATAGAGAAGTTAAGTTGCGTTGCAAATCTCACTGCGCGCATCATTCTTAGCGGGTCATCAGAGAATGTAGTTTCTGGTTCTAGCGGTGTTCTAATGATTTTATCCTCAAGGTCTTTCAGCCCATTAAATGGATCTACTAGGTCACCAAAAGTCTCTTTGTTTAAACTAATGGCCAGAGCATTAATAGTAAAATCTCTTCTGAGCTGATCGTCTAAAATAGTGCCAGGCGATACTGATGGGTTTCTGCTTTCTTTCTGGTAGCTCTCCTTTCTAGCACCTACAAATTCCAGCTCCATTTCTTTATAGTTAAACGCAGCTGTGCCATACGTTTTAAACAGAGCTACTTTCTTGACCTTAAGTCGTTCTGCCGCTTTAGTGGCCAACTCCATGCCGCTACCTTCTATAACTATGTCTATATCTTTAGATGGCCGATCTAAGAGAATATCGCGCACATAACCGCCTATAACAAATGCTTTTTGCCCTTTGGCATCGGCTATTTGACTCAGCAGTTTAAATACTTTATGATTGAGATGACTTTTAAGATTCATGGCTTTTCAGGATGCAAATTTAACTATAAACCTGAGTTCAATCCATCGAAATGAAATTGGAGGTATTAAGTTCATGAAACACATAATTCTTGAGCTTTATTTGGTAAATACGCTTGAGTTCAATTGTAATTAATACTCTACCAAATTTAAGTTTTAGAGTTCACTATCTAGGGTGGTATCGTTATCTGGAGATTTAGATTTAAGAAATTTTATTCCGTATTTAATGAGAATATATGATACAGATCCGAATAAAAGAAATGCTAAAAAACTGCCAACAATGAAAGAAGAGAGATAGGTGAGCTCACTGGTTTCTTTGAGTTTATTCGATACATTTCTAATGAGCACAAGCAATGAAACGAAACCTAGAAAAGCTCCTACAAGAATCATAATCACTCCAGCTATTGATTTAATAAGTTTCATTATTTTGGTTTGAAGAGTAGATAGTGTATTCGATAGTAAAAATATAACAATGAGATGGTTAGAGTTTAAGAAAAAGAGTTTTTTTAATCTATTGGGATTTTTTAGAATTTCTCTTTGGCGGTAAATTGTAATTTACACCCAGAATAAATCAAACCGAAAACCAATGAAAAATCTAATGATCTTGGCACTAACCAGTGTCCTAGGTTTGGGTGTATCTACCCATTGCAACGCACAACTCTTTAAGAAAAAGAAAAAAGATAAAACAGAGGAGGCGCCAAAACCCAAGGAAAAATCTGACATTAAGTCTATCGAAGACCTTACTGAAAAGTGTGTGAAAATGGAAGGGTTATTTACCATGTATCAGGATTCTACTTCTGGAACTACTTTTATGGAGATATCAGAAGATCAGTTAGGTAAGGAGTTTATTTACTTCAGCTACATAGAAAATGGAGTGGTCGATGCTGGGGCTTTTAGGGGGAATTACCGCCAGTCTAAAATCTTTAAGATTAATAAGTACTATGATAATATAGAGTTCGAATTAGTGAACACGCGCTATTATTTCGATGAAGATAATAATATCAGTAAAGCCTCTGAAGCCAACATTAATACACCAGTAGTTCTAAGTTTAAAGATTAAAGGGCAGGATGAGGATAAAACCAAGTACGTGATTTCTGCTGAAGACGTGTTTATGGCCGAAACCTTTTCTAGAATAAAACCAGTGTACCCGCCTACATGGAAAGGTTTCAAGCTAGGTAAAATGAGTAAGGAAAAGAGCAGAACAGAGTCTATTAGAAATTACCCAGAGAATACGGATGTGAGAGTAAAAATGGCTTTTGAAAACTCTGGAAGAGGATCTTTTGGTTCTGGCTCTCTTACTGATGGGCGTTTTGTAAACATAGTGTATCACCAGAGCTTAATAGCCGTGCCAGAAAATGATTTTGACCCTAGAAGAGATGACCCTAGAGTGGGATACTTCATGACAGGTGTAACAGATTTAACTACCGCAGATGTTACCCCGTATAGAGATATGATACACAGATGGCACTTGGTTAAAAAAGACCCTTCGGCTGCTGTCTCTGAGCCTGTAGAACCCATTACTTGGTGGATAGAGAATACTACTCCTGAAGAACTTAGGCCTATTATTAAGGAAGGAGTGGAGCAGTGGAATATGGCTTTCGAAGCTGCAGGATTTAATAATGCTGTAGTAGTAAAAGTGCAGCCAGATGATGCTGAATGGGATGCTGGAGATATCAGATATAATGTGCTGAGATGGACCAGCTCTCCAATTCCGCCTTTTGGTGGGTATGGTCCTAGTTTCGTAAATCCTAGAACAGGGCAGATTTTAGGAGCTGATGTAATGCTGGAGTACGTGTATATATTAGGTAGACTTAAATCAGAGGAAATATTTGATATAGCTGGTTTAGGAATAGAAAATGAAAATGAAGAACAGGTTCTGTTCTTTGGTCAACAAGACCACGATCACAAGCTATGCCTAGCAGGTACGGCCATGAGTGAGCAGGTGCTGTTTGGTAATGCTGCTATGGCCGTTACAGATCTTTCAGACATAGATAAAGACCGTTTTTTAGTAGAATCTCTAAAAAGACTAGTGCTGCATGAAGTAGGGCATACCTTAGGTTTAAATCATAACATGAAAGGAAGTTCTATTCAAAGGGTGGAAGATTTAAAGAACATGGAAAAGATGCTGGAAGAAGGAATGTGTAATTCTGTTATGGAGTATCCTGCCATTAATTTCGCTCTGAATAAGGAGGAGCAAGCGCTGTTTTATGATTCTAAACCAGGCCAATATGATTATTGGGTAATAGATTATGGCTACTCGCAGGGGCTTACTGATTCTGCCGCTGAAGAAGCTAGGCTCCAGAAAATTCTGAGTAAAAGTGGAGAGCCTATGTTAGTGTTCGGTAATGATGGAGACGATATGCGTTCGCCAGGAAAAGGTATAGACCCACTGGTTAATATTTACGATTTATCTAGTGATCCTGTGGCTTATGCCTCTGATAGAATCATGCTCATAGAAGATAAGCTGATGCCTAACTTATTAGAGAAATTCTCAGAAGAAGGGGAAACTTACATGAAAATGAGAAACGCTTACCTTACGCTTACAGGCCAGAAAGGCAGACAGTTAGTGGTAATATCTAAGCACATTGGTGGAATCCATGTAAACAGAACTGTAGAAGGAGATAAAAGTAATACAGACCCTTACACGCCATATTCTTTAGAACATCAGAAAGCAGCTATGGATGCGCTGTCTAAGTATGCCTTTGCTCCAGATGCTTGGAGTTTTGATGAGGAACTAATTCGTCACTTACAGTTTCAGCGTAGAGGATTTAACCAACCTAGAGGCGGAGAAGATCCTAAGTTACATAACCGTATTTTAAATACTCAGCGTGCTTTATTAGCTCATCTTTTACACCCAAATCTTACCAGAAGAATTTCAGACTCTGAACTTTACGGAAATGAGTACTCACTTTCTGAATACATGACAGATTTAACGGATGCGGTTTTTAAGGCAGACTTGAACAAAGATGTAAATTCAGTAAGACAAAACCTTCAACTGGAATACACTAAAAGGCTAGCAGGTTATTTAGGAAATAAGTCAGCACTGGCTAGTACTAAGTCTATGGCCTTATATGAATTAAACAGAATAAAAGGATGGTCTAAGAGTAGGGCTGGTAATGTGAGCACGAAAGCCCATAGGCAGCATTTAGCGCTTATTATAGATAAGGCCTTAGAAGATTAGATTTTTTAGCGTTGCAACGCATAATTAAAACCCATTTCAGGACTCCCTTGGAATGGGTTTTTTTATAATCACTCTCAAACTCTATACTAGGACCCTTCTAGAAGGTTCAAATGCCCAAGTCTATTTAGAGCATTTAATGAAATGATGATTATGGTTACGAAGAATATGAGATTTTTTCCTTTTTAGGTCTAAGACTAGTATAATCGGGTTGGTCAGCCTTGTTAGCTTTCAATGCAGATACACTTATCAATACTAATGCTAACCAATAAGTTACATGAACGGCTAAGCCAGTTATCATAGAGGCGCCTAAAAAGCGATCTGTAGCAGATATCATCTCACAAATGAACCAAACAAATACTGCATAGAACACCAGTTTAGATTTAGGAGACCGCATGGACATATGAAGTCCAACACCTGCCCAGCTCATATAAATCATCATTCCGAAATAAAGAGCAATGGGAACAAAGTACTCATCAAAGAAAGGTGCTAAATAAATGAATAAGCACATTCCAGCTATGCCTAATAAGCTTAGTAATTTGTAGTTTACCTTTAAGGTTCCTTGGGTTCTAAATGCCTCGGCAAATAGGAATTTGGCCACGATGTAAAAAGATAGTTCCCAGACAAAATCGTCTACTAAAAAGGGTATGAAGTCAGCAGCCATACAGCACACTAATCCGAAACTGATGTAGCTTGCATAGTTCTTATTCTTTTCATTTAGTCTATTTCCATTCAGAAGAACATTGGCTAAGATGAATAGGGTAGTGGCAGCTACAGCTATTTTATAAAACTCAAATTGTACAATGTCCATGTACAAAGCAGTTAATGCTACAATAATAATTATTAAGTATAGTACTCGCTTCATAAACTGTGGATTATGGATGTATAGTCTTTAAAAGAGAAGACTTACGATCAGGTGGCTAAACTAACTTTACGAATTAAAATAAGATTTGTTTCACTTAAACGATTGAAAAACCCAGTGTGAGTGGGCTTTTTAGACTGCATACTAAATTAATTGAGTTCAGGCTTGAATAATGAACTGCCTCTGAGTGTACTAGCAAAACATTCTTTGTGCCCTTAAAATGTATAGAGAGGTTAATTTATTTTGGAAATATACCATCTCCAACAAGCGAAATTTATTAGGCCTGAAATCCAAATGAGAATTGTGGTGGCCCACGCAGCACCCAAGATGCCTATGGACTTTACGAGATAATAATTTAAAACTACGTTTAGAGCCAGAACTCCAAATGATATATACGCATTCCAATTGGCCTTGCCTACTGCAGATAAAAGATTGCCAAATGGAACTCGAAACGTGAAAGCACCAATTACGGCTAGTGAAAACACTGAAAACAGCTCAGTATGACCTTGGTAATTAGGGCCAAATACCTTAAGAATTAGATCACTACCAAAGTGAAGCGCTAGTGCTACAAGAACTCCTATGGGGAAGAGTATTTTCATTATAGTAAAGGAGTATCTATTCAAATAAGATTTGTTTCTCGCGTTTTCAGACACCTTAACAAAATCTGTTGTGACTATAGATAATGGCAGAATGAAAGAAGCTATAGGAATAATGCTGCATACTTTATAAATGGCAATTTGCTCTGAGGTGTAACTGGCCAATTTGAAATCCTCTGGAACCTTTAGCAAATGTTCTGCATTTAAAGTATTTCCAATAGTCATAATATCCACTATGTACATCATCTGAGATGCTACAGCACCCAAGCTTACAAATAGCCCATACCTCCAAAATTTTTTAGGAACCTTAAATGATGAAGTCTTAAGATTTAGACTTGAAATATTCAGTTTTTTCAGATAATAAACACCTATAGCCAGTGGAACTATTACCAGAGCCCAAGCATAGCCGCGGGCACCAAATAATAGCGCTCCCGTAATAGCTAGGGCTAATAATAGCAAGCTGTAACAGTTTCCACTCTCTGCGTAAATATCATTTCTATTGATGAGTCTGGTGTAGTTTCTTACAAACTCTACTAGAGTAAAAGTGAGAATATGAAGACTTAATACAATGAGTAAAAAATGTGAGTTAGGCCTATTTTGAGTTATGAAAGTGCTGAAAACGATCAGAAGAACAGAAAGTACAGCTGAGAACATAATGCCTCTAGAAAAGGAATATTGAAACAGCATTCTCTTTTCATTTTCTTTCTCAAATCTGGCTCCAAAGTAAACTAGGCTTTGATAAGCTCCGAACCCTAAAAAAGGAATGAGAAAACTAACGGCAGTGAACGCATAGGTGAAGTCTCCATAGCTTTCTTTGGTAAGAATTCTAGCCATGGCTACACTAACCATAAACCCTATTACCTTAGAAAGTATCATGGAATTAAATACCTTAGCTCCACTTCTGCTTAGAAAATCTTGTATGAACTCCTTAATCTGTTCCAAATTAATCTATGTAATTTTTCATTACTCCTAAAACAGAAAGCGCTAGGGTTTTTTCTATAAAAACAGAAGAGTGAAAGAGTTTACTCACATCTTCTTTCAATTCTGCTTCATGGTCTAGCCTATTTATGTTTGCCTTAAAATATTCTTGAAGACTCTTCCTTAAAGATTCATTAGTGTTCCACCAAAACTCTAGAGGGTTCATACTGAGTTTTTCAGGGTGGTGATTAATCTTCTTATAATAAATGTTTCTGAGTTTGTTTTGCACTCTGCCCAGAAGGCGCTCAGCATCAGAACGTATGGGGCGTCCAAATTCTTCTTGGGCAAATTTCATTATTGGTTTATGGAAGCGCCACATATAATCCCACTGGAGCTGACCATCATTTTTCCATTCAGGTAGAGCGGTGTAGGCCAAGTCAAAAATATCAGGATCAGAAAATGGAGACACTATACAGCCAGTTTTTTGAGCCACCCAATTTCCAGAATTAATAACTCTAAATAAACGGTTATTTAGGTAAAATACATCCATATCTGAGTAGGTCTGCATTTCAGCTTTTACCTCTGTATCTATCTTATCTGCAAATTTAGATGAACATAAAAGCGCTTTATACTCACTTAAGTTTTGCCACAGCCCGAAGGAGTGATCTGTGAAAATGGTTCGGCCTACTTGGCCCGTGTGTATTATAGGAGAAATGTACTTAGTTTGTTCTAAGGCATAATTAAAGTGTGCAGAGCTTGCATAAAAACATAACCCATCCACAGCTAGCACATTTTCATCTATTGCCTTCAAGTAATTCCCAGGTTCTAAGGGTACAAAGTCATGCTCAAGGTTATATGCTTCGGCTATTTGTTCACTTATCCAGTGGTCTCTATATCCAGTCTGACCAAAACACAAAACAGCCTGCTGCCTTATGCCATTTTCTGCAGCTAGGCTAAGGTTCATTCTGCTGTCTAAACCGCCACTTAATAGCTGAAATCCCATAACTCCTTGGTGAGTATATTGATCTCTTACCGCAGAAGTGAACCTTTGGTGTAGTTCACCTAAAAAATCATGTTTAGATAATGAGGTGGGCTCAGAATTGACTTCGTAATATTTTTTCAGCACCACTCCGCTTCTAGAAGCAGAAAGAGTTTCACCAGCCCTTAGTACATACACCTCATTTACAGGAGTTAAGTTGCCATATATACCACCTATACTAATTAGACTTCTTAATGCTAAAACGTTCGGTTTCGTTGTAAATCCTTTTTCTTTAAGATCTGTAAGGAGTTTCTTTAGATTATAATGAAAGAAAAGCGTTCCGTTATACTGAGCATAAAACACTCTTCTACTGCACATTTGGTTAGTACTAATCTTAATTCCACTTAAAGAAGATTCTATGGCTGTGAACTCCCCTCGTAATTCATGAGGGAATCGATTAGGAGAGGCTTCATAGCAGCTTTTTAATGCCTCATTTTCTGAAGGAGTTCCGTATCTTGTTTTTAAATTATTTAAATTATAAATGAAACCATCAGCTTGAATTTGGGCATTTTCAGAATTAGAAGAGTATAATCCTCCAGCTTTCAGTTCATCATGATGAATCACTTTATTTAGCGATTCTAAATTTATAAAACCATAAAAACCACCCATTAATTAATACTATGGTATATAGATGAATAAGCTTTACTAATGGCTTCCTGAGAGAAATGATTTACGCTGTAAGTTCTCAATTCTTCGGAGTTATAGCTGTCATAATTTGAATAAACAAAGGTCATGGCATCTACTAAAGCACTGTGGTCTGCCGCAGGTATGAGCTGGCCATGAGAAGGAGTGAGGTGTTCACTTATTCCACCTACATCGGTAGCTATAACAGGTAGTCCACATGCATGAGCTTCAGGAATTACACAAGGTTGGTTTTCATAGTTAGAAAAAAGAATTAAGCAGTGCGCTTGTGAAACATAGTCAGCCACCTGTTTCAGCGTTTTTTCTCCGCTTATAGAAATTCGATTGGGATCTAAACCTAATTCTTTTGTCAGCATTAAATATGGCGCTATGTTACCATCTCCTATAATGTTTAAGTTAACCGGATATTTTTCACTTACAGCTTTGAAAGCTCGAATAATTCCTGAAACATTTTTATGCTCATCTAGTAATGAACTCACATGAACGAAGGTAAATTCCTTTACCTTATCAGTGGGTTTAAATAGCTCTGAATTAACCACATTAGGAACTACCTCGTATCTAGAGTTTAAACCATAATCAGCCATCGCCTTAGCCAGGTGCTCAGAAACAGGAACTATGGCAGAAGCGTGTTTGGCTACTCTTTTACTTAATGTGCGCTGCAATGGTCCAATTTCTCGACCGCCATTTCTATGGTATCCATTCCAGTGCTCTGTTATAATGAATGGAATTTTGTATTTGTTTTTTAATTGTAACGCTATAATTCCTCCTTTGTATAATACATGAACATGGGTAAGATCAAATTTCTTAATGTCTTTTTCTAAAAGTTCATTCATTACATGATTAAAGGCCTTAAAATAGCCACAGCCTATTTGGCCTCTTTTTTTGTAATAACAAATGATCTCTCTAACTCCATTGTTTATGCGCTCCACTATTTCATGCTTCCTCATCATTTTATGATCTCTAACAATGTAGACAACTGTACACTGATGATGTGCAGAAATAGCTTGTATGTGTCTTTCTACAAAATTACCTAATGTACCGTGCATTCGGCTGGGATACCAAGAGGCTATGTGCAATATGTTTAACGACTTAGAGTCAGACACCATAAAAAAATTAGTACAAGCTAAAGTAGCGATTAGAAAGGTAGAAAAGAAAAAGAGAGAAACTATAAAATGAAGCGTATTATTTTGAAGGCAATTGATTATAAATTCAAAAGTTCTTTACTTCGGCTTAATTACATTTCACTCAGCATATTCTTCTGATCCCTTCGTGCCTGAGACGAAAACCTGGAGCACAAAAAAAAGGCTAGTCTTACGAACTAACCTTTTTACTGGGTGAAAGACGGGATTCGAACCCGCGACCCTCGGAACCACAAACCGATACTCTAACCAACTGAGCTACAATCACCATATTTCCCTTTAGATTTCTCTAAAAGAGTGCGCAAAATTAAACAAAGTTTTTATTCAGCCTAGATGTTCTTCATTTCTTTTTTGCGCTAGAGCTTCACTTAAATTTTACTGTAATTTTTATGTTAGTGAGAGTTACACTTTACTCTTGCTGAAGGTTTAACTCACACAAAAACAGTGTTTAACTTTTAATATCAGCTTCTAGCGTGATAAATACGTTACAACCTTACTAGCAGTATTGATAGTAAAACTATTAGTTTTGCACGTAAAATTGTTGTTTTGAAGTCTATACTTTCTAAAGTAAACATATCAATAAATGATCAGATATTTCTTAAAGATCCGAATTCCAGTGATTTAGGTCGAAAGATTATATCTGGCAGTATTGAACTTATTGAATTGTTGGGTTTTGAAGATTTTACATTTAAAAAGTTGGCTGTATCTATAAATTCTACCGAGGCATCAATATATCGATACTTTGACAATAAGCATTATTTGCTTCTATACCTAGTACACTGGTACTGGGAATGGCTAGATTATAAAATGATGTTAAGCGTAATGAATGTGGATTGTCCGAAGGAACGCCTAAATAGATGTATTAATTTGATAACTAGTAGAGCTACTGTAGATAATGATTTTACTCAAATTAATGAAGTGAAATTGCAGAACATAGTCATAGCTGAATCAGCTAAAGTTTATTTGTGTAAACAAGTAGACGCAGATAATGACCTTGGAATGTATAAGCCATATAAAGATGTGGTACAACGTCTTTCTCAAATTATTCTAGAAATTAGTCCTAAATACAAGTATCCCCACATGTTAGTTTCTACCATAATAGAAGGGTCTAATCACCAAAGGTATTTTGCAACGCACCTTCCAAAACTGACTGATGTAGTAGAGGGTGAAGATGCAGTAACCAGCTTTTATCAAGAGTTAGCCTTAAAACTTATAAAGAATTAATGGAGTCAGAAAGTAAATTAAGCCCAATCCAAAGATTCTGGATGTTACTAAGACCAGACAAGGCTGAGATCCGAAATGTCTATGTGTACGCTGTATTCAATGGCTTAGTAACTCTGTCATTACCATTAGGCATCCAGAGTATAATAAATCATATTCAGGGTGGACAAGTAAATATGGCATGGGTAGTATTGGTAGGAGTAGTACTGCTTGGTGTAATGTTCGCAGGAATACTTCAGGTAAACCAAATGAGGATCACCGAGAACATTCAACAAAAGATTTTTGCCAGAGCTGCATTTGAATTTGCGTACAGAATTCCTAGATTAAGACTTGAATCTTTATTTGGTCAATATGCCCCTGAGCTTATGAACAGGTTCTTTGATGTAGTGGCTGTGCAGAAAGGGCTTTCTAAGATTCTTATAGACTTTTCTACCGCGCTTATTCAAGTCGTGTTTAGCTTAATATTACTCTCGCTTTACCACCCATTCTTTATAATGTTCAGCTTCATTCTGGTTTTGCTGGTATATGTGATTTTCAGATTTACCGCTAAACCAGGTTTAGATTCTAGTCTGAAGGAATCTAAAATGAAGTATGCTGTAGCTCACTGGCTAGAAGAACTGGCTAGAACTAAATTAACCTTCAAATTAGCTGGAGAAACTGATCTTCCTTTAGAGAAAGTAAACGGAGCAGTAGATAACTACTTAGAATATAGAGAGAATCACTTTAAGATTTTGATCAAGCAGTTTTCTTTGATGATCGGATTTAAGATACTGGTAGCCAGCGGGCTGTTAATAATAGGTAGTATTCTAGTTATGGAGCAGCAGATGAATATAGGACAATTTGTAGCTTCCGAGGTTATCATTTTACTTATCCTAAATTCAGTAGAAAAATTAATTCAATCTTTAGAGTCTATCTATGATATACTTACATCTCTAGAAAAAATAGGTTTCGTAACTGATTTAGACTTAGAAAATAATGATGGTCATATTTCAGAAGAAGTGCTTACACGCAGTGCCTCTGCTATAGAATTACATAATGTGTCATTTAATTACCCAACCAGGCCAAATGATATACTAAAAAACTTTTCTTTAAAGATAAACCAACGAGAAAGATTACTTATTTACGGTAAAAATGATAGCGGTAAGTCTACGCTGTTCAAGTTAATGACTGGACTCTACACACCGAAAACAGGAAGTGTATTAATAAATGATGTTCCTTTTGATGATTTTGACATTACCCAAATTAGGACGCATTTAGGAGAGTATTATTCAGATGATGTGCTTTTTGAAGGAAGCATTTTAGAGAACATTACCCTAGGCAGAAAGGCTGCTACCTTAGAACAGGTGCAGTACGTTATAAAAAATCTTAGATTAGAAACATTTATAAAAGATCAGCCTCAGGGTTACAGAACTATAATATCTCCAGGAGGATTTCAATTTCCTAGAAGTGTGACTACTAGATTACTTTTAGCCCGATGTATAGTGGCTCAACCTAAGCTAGTGTTACTGAGGGATAGTTTTTCTAATCTGAATGAAGACGACAGACACCATATTATGGAGTTTTTAACTGACCCAAAAAACGACTGGACTATAGTGTTCTTTTCTTCTAATCTTAATCTGGCTAAATATGTAGAAAATGTAGCCGTATTAGGAGAGGGTTCTATCTTAAAGAAAGCAAAAGTGGCTGATATTAACTTAAATGATATCCTGTAAAATGCTGAATATTTCAAACTCAAATATCAATAATAAAATAGACCGCTCCGCATTTTCTTCTATAGTTAGTGTAGAAAAAAAGAAAAGTAAGAAAGTACTCACTCGAATAGTTACAGTGGGATTTGTAGTGTTTTTAATAGGCATGTTTATACCATGGACTCAAAATGTTAGATCTTCTGGTACACTTACTACACTAGAAATAGACCAACGTCCACAAGACATTAATAGTGTTATTGGCGGTAGGATAGAAAAGTGGTCTGTAAGAGAGGGTGATTTCGTAGAAAAAGGAGACACCATAGTGCAGATTTCAGAGATTAAAGCCGAATACTTTGATCCAAATTTGGTAGAGAGGACAAGAAACGTACTTGATTATAAAGAGCAAAGTGTAATAGCTTATGACAGTAAAGTAAATGCTAAGAATGATGAGCTTTCGGCACTGAATGAAAGAAGAAAGTTAACACGTGATCAGGCCATGATTAAGATTACTCAGTCTAAATTAAAAGTTCAGAGTGATAGTATAAAAAATCAAGCAGCCATACTTAACTATAATACAGCTCTGGACCAATATGTTAGAGCAGATAGTCTTTATCAGAGAGGGTTCAAGTCTTTAGTAGAATTAGAATCCAGAAGAATTAAAGCACAGGAAACGGAAGCTAAAAAGTTAGAAGCCCAAAATAAGTACCTAGAAAGTCAGAATGAGCTTATTAATTCTAGGATATATTTGAATAATATCATGGCTAAATTCAGAACAGACGCTGCCAAGTTAGAATCTGAAAGATTAGCCGCTGTTTCTGAAAAGTTAACGGCTGAAGGAGAGGTAAATAAACTAAAAAACCAACTGTCTAATTACGAAATCCGCTCAGGATTTTACTTCATAACTGCACCACAGAACGGTTACATCACCAAAACTGCTCAAAATGGAGTAGGAGAAACCATAAAGGCAGGAGATCAGTTGGTAAGTATTAGTCCAGAAAAATTCGATTTGGCCGTAGAAACCTACATTAGACCTCTAGATCTTCCATTAATGAATAAAGGTCAAAAGGTAAGAATACAATTTGATGGATGGCCTGCTATAGTTTTCTCTGGCTGGCCTAATGTAAGCCATGGTACATATGGAGGTGAAATTTATGCCATAGACCAGTTCATTAGTGAAAACGGAATGTACAGAGTACTCGTGCGCCCAGATGTGGATGATTATGAATGGCCAGAGGCACTGCGTTTCGGTAGTGGGGCATCTAACTTCATGCTCTTAAACGATGTGCCTATTTGGTATGAATTATGGCGAAATATTAATGATTTCCCACCGGAGTTTTATTCTACGGAAGCTAACCCTAAAGCTGCTAAACCTAAAAATAAATGACACATAGCATGTCTTTTAAAAAAGCCGTTTTAAAAGTGTTTCTTCTTATTTGTGCGTTGCAATGTTCACTCAATTGCAACGCTCAAACTGAGGAAGAAGAATACAACGATGTAGAGCTAAGCGAAATAAAATTCCTTAATCTAGTAAAGAAGGAGCACCCTATAGTAAAACAAGCTAATCTCCTCATAGATAGAGGAGATGCTAAACTGAGAACAGCTAGAGGAAATTTTGACCCTCAGTTTTATGGCCAACTAGACCAAAAATATTTTGACGACAAAACCTATTACAGTTTACTTCAGAGTGGACTAAAAGTACCTACATGGTTCGGGATTACCTTAGATGCTGGAATAGAGGATAATAGAGGAACTCAGCTCAACCCTGAGGATTTAACCCCGGCACCAGACTTATGGCATGCAGGTATTTCTGTGCCGCTTGCACAAGGTTTATTTTTAGATAAAAGAAGAGCAGAACTTAAAAAGGCTAAGATTTTCCAAGAACTGACTAAAGCTGAACGCACATTATTAATAAATGAAGTTCTTCTAGAAGCTTCTACAGCATACTGGGACTGGTACTCGGCTTATTACAAGTTAAGTGTAGTAACCCAAGCTCTAGAAAATGCCCAGCTCAGATTAGATGGTGTAATTCAAAGTGCTATAAGAGGAGATAAACCATACATAGATACTTTAGAAGCTACTATTCAGGTACAAACCAGGTTAAGTAATCAGTTAGAAGCCGACTTAGAGCTTAGAAATAAGCGTCAGTTTTTAGAAACATTTTTATGGGCTAATGGAATAGTACCGCTTGAACTTAAGGAAGGTACAAGACCACCAGAACTAAATGCGTCAGATGTGACCTTGGTAAGTCCTGAGGTTCTAACCAGAATGGATTCTTTAACTGTACTCCATCCTAAATTAAATGCATATAGAAGTGAGTTAGCCATGGCACTGGTAGATGTAAGGCTAAAAAGGCAGTATCTATTGCCCAAGGTAGATTTGAAGTATAACGCATTGACATTTGCTGCAGATAGGTCTGATCTCCTTACCAATTATAGTATGAATAATTACAATTGGGGCTTAAAGGTAAACCTACCCTTATTTCTAAGAAGAGAGCGAGGTGAGCTAAAAATGGCTAACATCAAGCAGAAGGAACTTGACTTTAAGTTTAAGAATGAAATAGCCCAAGTAAATTATAAAGCTCAAGTAGCTTTAAATAAGCTCGATGTTTCTAGACAGCAAGTAAATCTTTATGAAGAAACTGTTGAAAATTACCAGTTGCTATATGATTCTGAAGTTTTTTTATTTGGCCTTGGAGAGAGCTCGCTTTTCCTTGTTAATTCCAGAGAAAAATCATGGCTAGATGCGCAGATAAAACTAGTGAGTTTGCAGGCTAAGAACAGAATATCTAACGCTGAGTTAAACTACCATTTAGCCACATTCTAAGTAAAATGTCATCCTTTTGCCTGTGTTAAACTACAAGTATTTCTCCTTCAAAACTTCTATATGATGATCTGCATGGCCAGCCATTAAGTAGCCTAGGCCTTTAACATCTAAACTCAGATCTGAGAAAAAACCGACTCTATCAAGCTCTTCTTGGTTAAAATGAGAATAGTAAAAAAGGGTGTTCCCTCTGGCTCGTTCAAATAAGGCTATGAGCTCTTCGAACTTCATATCGCTCACTCGAGTTTGATTGACCATAAAATCCTCATCATAACCAGGTAGTGAAGTTTGGTCACCTTTAGAAACTCTTATGGCTCTGTATAGCATAATGAGTTCAGTTTCTACTATATGAAATAGGAGTTCTTTTACACTCCACTTTCCTTCAGCATAAGCATAATCATACTTAACAGGGGCTATGCGCCTTAGGAAGTCCAAAACATTTAGTTTCTGGTCTGATAAGCAGTTTACTAAAGGTTTGTTTTTTACTCTTGAAATATAATAATTAAAATATTCTGAGGACTTATTTTCTTCCATGTTTAGTTTTTTAACCGTTCCTTAACCCAAATCTACCGCTCACTGTTTACTCTAATGATTAGGGAATTCTCTGTTCTATATTAGTATCAGTAAAACAGTTTTTTCATTTTGATTTTACACATGATTAGGGTGGTTCCTAATCAAGGTTAAGGTTCTTAAATTTAAGTGATTCTCAGCGGAGAGTCACTTTTTTTTTGGCGTAGCAATGTTAGATGCCAAATGTGATAAACACTCTGCTGTTCCAGACATCTTCTTTATAGGTGCCTAATTCTATAGGGTCTCTAGAAAGATTAAACCCTATACCGAATGTATATCTATCCTGATATTCCATTTCGAATCCAGTAGTAGCATAAAAACCGATATTATAAGAAGGCTGAGTGGCATCAAACTCTTGAGGGAGTTGAAAATTACCATTGTTCCTTAAAATCAATGGAAAGGCCCTTTCACCTATAAAAGCTGTGTTAGCCTCTACTTTAGCTCCTACTAAAGACATTCCTCCGCCCCAGAACCACTGAAATCCATAATCATTATAACTCGTGTTTTTAAAACCTAAATCCAAGTGTAAACGCTGTTCTTCACCGCTAATATCAAACTGTTCTATTACCTCAGAAGCATTTTGAGGAGGAAGCGGACCTATGAGAGTCATGGTGTAAACGGCATTAGCTTTCAGGTTAGCTAAACTAGATTTAGCTACTATCGCCCAGTAATCGCTTAAATGATATGTGGCATTAAGTGCAAAATAAAGTCTAGGCTGATAATTCATATCATAAGAATAATCCAAGTCATCTATTACGAAATCAGTTACTGTTTGATTGTATTCAGGGTATTCATCATTAATAGTTTGAATAAGCTGAGATCTTAAATTAGGGTTTAGATTAAAGCGCTCTGCCACTGTAAACCACACTCCTTGAGCATTTTCCAGGTCTCCATCGAAAGCGCTTATATTTCCATTATATATATTGGAAGTTTTCTTATTAGCGAAGTACACACCCAAGTCTATACCGAAAGTAAATCCTCTATTAGAATCCTCATATTCCTCATCTTCAGTTTCTTCATCAGAATTAAACATAGAATATGAAATAGATTGTGCTTTCAAATCAGATTTTCTCTGGCTGTATATTGCAGTAAAAACAAAGAAAGAAAGTAGTAGTAATAGAATTTTTTTCATAGGTGCTAAGATAAGGGCTCAATCTATTATTTCCATACTAATTAAGATGTCATCTTTAGGCCAATATTTACTATCTATAGGTACGTTCACAATTTCTTCAAGAACGTCCATGCCTGATGTTACTTCACCAAATACGGTGTATTCGCCATCTAAAGGTGGAATACCGCCTAGAGTTTTATACAGGCTTTTCTGAGAATCAGAGTATTTAACTCCATTTGTTTTCTGAACGTTAAATAACTCTGGACCACTTGATTTACGGCCATGTACGATATAAAAATCGTAGGGAGAAGAGCGCTTTTCAGGGTTGTTTTCTGTGACTCTAGCCATGGCCAGCGCCCCTTTTTTATGAATGTATCCAGCACTGAGCTCATTTGGAATGGTATAGTTCCCTAGTAGAAAACGTTCTGTAGCTTTAGCCTCTTCTTGAGAGTTTCCTCCTTGAATCACATGAGTTTTATGAACTCGAGTAAGTTCTACATATTTAAAGTAACGTTCCTCTATAAGATGTAAGAAACTGGCTCTGTGCAGAGGAGTATTCTTATATAGTTTTACCTTTATGTCTCCAAAAGGAGTAGTAATAAGTACTTTATCCCGAGGGTCACTCTTTGCAAATTCAGTCAAATACTCCTCTACATTATCATTTGAAAGCCTTACAAACTCCAAAGGCTCTAACATTTTTTCAGCCTCTAC
Organism: Flavobacteriales bacterium; assembly: GCA_045104985.1. GTDB lineage: Bacteria > Bacteroidota > Bacteroidia > Flavobacteriales_D > Sanyastnellaceae > ASP10-05a. The sequence continues at coordinate 25,807 of JBGCDA010000089.1, forward strand.
TTTTGCCATGCTGTCTAATTCATTATTTAATGAAGCCTTATCAGTAGCACTTGTTTTGCCGCTAGAATTATGGTCATTAGCACAAGAAATTAGAAGTAGCGAAAAGCATAACACCACCATATTAAAACCATTCATAAAGCGAAGGTATTAATCTGAATCCGTAAATAGATTACGTTTTGAATAGTTAATTTCGTGTTTTAATGCTTTTCGCAGTTACAGACATAGAAACTACAGGCGGCAGTCCTTCAGGAAATTCTATTACTGAAGTGGCAGTGGTCTTAACAGACGGTGTAAATGTGCTAGACCAGTATTCCACATTGGTAAATCCCCATAGAATTATTCCTCATTATATTACTGTGCTCACGGGTATAGATAATTCTATGGTAGATAATGCACCTACCTTTGGAGAAGTAGCAGAGCAGCTCATGGATTTTTTTAAGGAAGCTATTTTTGTGGCTCATAATGTAAACTTTGATTACTCATTTCTAAAGGCAGCGTTCGAGCATAATGGCGTATCGTTTAATAGACCTAAACTCTGTACAGTAAGATACACTAGAAAGGTGTTTCCAGGGTTGGGCTCTTACAGCTTAGGAGCAGTGTGCAATCATTTTGGGTTCAGGAATGATAATCCGCACAGGGCTCTAAATGATACTCTTATGGCTTTAGAACTCCTAAAAAATGCTATAGCTCATGATGAAAATCAGTTGATCTTAAAGGAGTTTTTAAAACGTGGTGGGGGAGATGCTTTTCTGCCCATGCATCTTAACAAGCAGAGCTATCATAATCTTCCTGAAGCTTCAGGGGTTTATTACTTCCGTAATTCTACAGGTAAAGTCATATATGTGGGTAAGGCTAAAAACATAAAAAAAAGAGTACGTCAGCATTTTAGTGGCAAATTAAACTCTGCTAAAAAACAAGGTTTAGTAGCAGAAACCTTCGAAATAGACTTTATCCTCACAGGAACAGAGCTCATAGCCGCTTTAAAAGAGGATGCTGAAATAAAAAAATTGTGGCCTAAGCATAATAGCGCACAGAAAAATTTAAAAAGAAAGTTTGGAGTATTTCAGTACCAAGATAGATTAGGAAGAGTAAGGCTAACTATCCAAAACCTTGGGGTACATTCTCAGCCGCTAATCGCCTTTAGTTCTGGGTTCACTGCGCGGCAGTTCCTTTTTGATTTTCGAGAACAGTACGATTTACCTTACTATAGGTTAGGTCTTCCTGCGTTGCAAAGTGAACAGGATTTAGAAGAAGATATAGAGGAAATTAATGAGTTGTTAGACACAGCCATTCGTAAATATAAAGAGGAGCAGCATAGTTTTGTAATAAAAGGAAAAGGTAGAAATCAGGAAGAGTATTCTATTATTCTGGTAAAAGAGAATCAGTATAAAGGCTATGGGTTTTTCTCTAAACATGAGCCTATTTCTTCACCAGAAGAGTTAGAGGAGCTCATAGAGCATGGCACTCATTCGGATTTTAGCATGTCTGTAATTCTTCATTTTCTTGAAGCTAAAAAGGCAGGAAAGATCATTCGTTATAAGCATAGTGGTAAGCTAGAATAAATTTTCAGCACAAAAAAAGCCTTGAATCATCAAGGCTTTATGTTTAATTTTTTTACTAGGTTCAGTTTAAAACCATCTCTGTTTGATCTAAATATTTAGAACTCTTTACCGAGAGTGCTTTTGAATAACCTAATAGGTTAGCAATTATGTCTTTTCTTGGGCTTAGCACTTCTGCTTCTTTTTCTGTTCCCATAATATTATCTATTAACTCTTTTTCTAATCTGGAAAAGTCAGCCAGTTCATCTAATGTAAAATTCACCATATATGTTGTTTAGTATTTCTGGATTAAGAACGTATTCTTCTTGACTTTATTGTTACCATAAAACTGAAACTGGGTAAACCGAAAAAAAAAGGGTGTTAAAAAACCCTAACTGGTTATCAGCTAGGGTTCTGGTTTTTCTAAAATTTATAAAAGGAGAAGGAGATAAATTAGTTTACCAGAAGATTAATGTTCTTCTCATCTACTATTTTTCTGAGATTTATAAGTGCATACCTCATTCTTCCTAATGCAGTATTAATACTTATATCTAAGGTCTCTGAAATCTCTTTGAAACTCATTTTGTAATAGATTCTCATAAGAACCACTTCTTTTTGTTCTTGTGGTAACTCCTTGATCAGTTTTTTCACGTCTCCTAAAATTTGATCTTGAACTATTTGGTCTTCTACATGCAGATCTTCATGCTTTATAGAAGCGAACACATCATAATTCTCATCACTTCTTACAGTAGGCATTTTCTTACCTTTTCTGAAGTAATCAATTACTAAATTATGCGCTATTCTTAATACCCAAGGGAGAAATTTACCCTCGTCATTATATTTTCCTTTTCTAAGTGTGTTTATTACCTTGATAAAGCAGTCCTGAAATATATCTTCAGCTATTTCTCTATCTCTTACCATAAGGTAAATCTTGGTGTAAACTCTATCCTTATGACGAGCCATTAACTGCTCGAAGGCTAAATCTTTTCCTGAAGTGTATAGTAATACCAACTCCTGATCGGTGCATTTTGAAAAATCCATAGTTCTCCTCTTTAAATTAAAAATTAATAAGTCTTTTAAAAAGTAGAATCTATCCTATATGCTATTGGTTTTATCTGTGTGTAAAATGAATAAACGGTGGTGTTTTTAAAATATTGCACCGCAACAGAAAAATAATTTCTGATATACAAATATACAATACTTTAGCTGTTCACCCTACGTAACTGTACGGGTTCAAGTGTTAAAAGTTTAGAATCATATCAATTCTAAACCTAGAAAAAGCTAAAATTTGAAGGTGAAACAGAAATTTATTGAAGTAAAAGGAGCTGAAGTTCATAATCTTAAAAAAGTAGATGTAAAAATCCCTCAGAATAAATTTGTGGTCATTACAGGTCTTTCTGGTTCTGGTAAATCTTCATTGGCATTCGATACCTTATATGCAGAAGGGCAAAGAAGATATGTAGAAAGTTTAAGTTCTTACGCTAGACAATTCCTCGGCAGATTTGATAAACCTAAAGTAGAATATATAAAAGGAATAGCTCCAGCTATAGCCATAGAACAAAAAGTAGTTTCTAGAAACTCTAGATCTACCATAGGTTCTGTCACAGAAATTTATGATTATTTAAAGCTCCTTTTCGTAAGGACTGGAAAAACTATTAGTCCTGTTTCTGGCAGAGAAGTTAAAAAGCATACCACTACGGATGTAATAAACTTCATTAAAACTAGAACTGTAGGAGAAAAGTTGGTAGTGGCAGCTGCCATTATTTTCCCTCAAGATAGATCTGAAGAAAAACACAGAGAGCTGCTCATGCAGCAGGGATATACCCGAATTTATGATGGTCAATCATTTATAAATCTAGATGGTGCTAAGCTAGAACATCCGCTTAGAGAGTACTATTTACTTATAGATAGACTGAAAATATCAGAGGAAGATGAGGAGCTTCAGAGGTTAGGAGACTCCGCAGATTTAGCATTTTATGAAGGAAGAGGAGAGTGTTTACTCTTTTTTCCAGATTCTGAAGAGAAGGTTAGTTTTAATAACCGATTCGAGCTGGACGGAATGCTGTTTGAAGAGCCTAACATTCATTTCTTCAATTTTAATAATCCTGTAGGAGCGTGTAAGAGGTGTGAAGGATTTGGAAAAGTTATAGGCATAGATGAGGATCTGGTCATTCCAGATAAGTCTAAGTCTGTTTATGATAATGCGGTGGCAGCTTGGAGAGGAGAAAAAATGAGTGAATGGAAAGACCAGCTAATTTATGCAGCAGATAAAGTTAAATTCCCAGTTCACAAGCCTATTCATGAGCTTTCTGCGTTACAATATGCACAACTGTGGGATGGAACCAAGTACTTCTCTGGATTAAATGAATTTTTTGAGCATGTAGAATCTCAAACCTATAAGATCCAATACCGTGTGATGCTCAGCAGATACCGAGGAAGAACCAAGTGTCCAGAATGCAATGGTTCACGCTTGAGAAAAGACGCAGGCTATGTGCATGTGGGAGGAGAGCCCATTACACATTTGCTTTCGACTACCATAGAGGAGTGTATAGAATTTTTTAAGAATTTAAAACTGTCTGAAAGAGATCAAAAAATATCAGAACGACTTCTAGTAGAAATCACTAACCGATTAGATTATTTAGATAAAGTAGGGTTAAACTATCTCACTTTAGACAGACCATCTAGTACCCTTAGTGGTGGCGAAAGCCAAAGGGTGAATCTAGCTACTAACTTAGGCAGCAGTTTAGTAGGATCGATGTATATTTTAGACGAGCCTAGCATAGGCTTACATCCCAGAGATACGGAAAACTTGATTTCTGTACTAAAAAAGCTTCAGAGCATTGGTAACACTGTTATAGTGGTAGAGCATGACGAAGACATTATGAGAGTTTCAGACCATATAATAGACATGGGTCCTATGGCTGGAACTTTTGGTGGAGAAGTAGTGTTTGAGGGAAGTAATGCGGAATTGCAACGCGCTAAAAACAGTTTAACAGCAGACTACCTGACCGAAAAGAAGGAAATAGAAATACCAAAGAAAAGAAGAAAGTGGAAGGATAGAGTAGTAGTAAAAGGCGCTAGACAATTCAACTTAAAAAACATAGATGTAGAATTTCCACTGAGAGTCTTAACCGCAGTTACAGGAGTAAGTGGTTCTGGAAAATCTACACTTGTGAGTGAGGTGCTTTATCCTGCGCTGAAGAGGCATTTAGGAGAATACACTGAAAAAAATGGTGAGTTTGACGGGCTTGAAGGAGATGTAAATACTATAAAGCAGGTAGAATACATAGACCAAAACCCAATTGGGAAATCGAGTAGGTCTAACCCAGTGACCTATATAAAGGCTTATGACGACATCAGAGCATTGTTTGCCAGCCAATCACTGGCTAAGACAAGAGGTTTTAAACCCTCTCATTTTTCTTTTAATGTTCCAGGTGGAAGATGTGAAACCTGTGAAGGTGAAGGTGAAGTGACTATTTCTATGCAGTTCATGGCAGACGTGAAGCTCAAATGCGAGTCTTGTAATGGAAATAAGTTTAAAGATGAAGTCTTAGATATTAAATATGAGAAGAACAGCATCGCAGATGTGTTAAATATGACCATAGATGATGCTGTTAGCTTTTTTCAAGGTGTGAAAAAGGAAACAGTTATAAATAGACTATTAAAGAAACTGCTTCCGTTACAAGAAGTAGGTTTAGGTTATGTAGCCTTAGGGCAAAGCAGTAGCACCTTAAGTGGAGGTGAGGCGCAGAGAATTAAGCTGGCTTCGTTTCTAGCTAAATCTACTCCGCAGCATACCTTATTTATTTTTGATGAACCTACTACAGGGCTTCATTTTCATGATATCAGTAAGTTGTTAAAATCATTTGAAGCCCTAATAAAACAGGGCCATACCATAATTTTAATAGAGCATAATATGGATGTGGTCAAATGTGCAGATTGGGTTATAGATATAGGGCCAGATGGTGGCAAACGGGGAGGTGCAGTAGTAGCATATGGAACGCCTGAAAACGTTTCAAAAAGCAAGAACAGTGTAACAGCTGGTTATTTAAAACAGAGATTAAAGTAATTAAATACAGAATAATATGAAGTTAATAATTTCAATGGGATTAATGGTGCTTTGGTTAGCATCATGCGGACAAAACGTTCAGGACTCTACTAAGGTGGAAGAAGGGTTTACTCCAGAAGTGGTGAAAACAGTAGAAGAATGGAAAGCTGAACTTACTTCTGAGGAGTTCTATGTGCTCAGGGAACAGGGAACAGAAAGAGCGTTTACAGGCGATCTATTAAACAACAAAGAAGAGGGTGTGTTTACGTGCGCAGGTTGTGCATTGCCACTGTTCTCTAGTGCTACCAAGTTTAAATCGGGTACTGGCTGGCCTAGTTTTTATATGCCTATAAATGAATCTGCCATTACTGAAATAGCGGATAATTCTTATGGCTGGAATCGGGTAGAAGTAGTCTGTAGCAGATGTGGTGGGCACCAAGGGCATGTCTTCGAAGATGGTCCTGAACCCACAGGACTCAGGTATTGTATAAACTCTGTTTCTCTAGACTTTGAGAAAAAATAATTAAATAAAAAAGCCAGCTTTAAGCTGGCTTTTTTTCTATTTCTTTTTGAAGGCTTTGACATTCGCTTTTCGCATCTTCAAGAATTCCTTTTCACTTATGGCTTCATTACTAGAAAACTTGTGATCTATTTCACGCCATACATCTTGGTAATGGTCTTTACCTTGCAAGCTGATATTGGCTTCAATTTCACCTTCAGAAGTAAGTTGCATAATTAAAACATGTTTATCTCCTTTTGAACAGTAAGCTTGGCCGTTATCAGGAGTAACATACCAAGCACCGTTAATGGTTGAAATATTAGCACCTTTACTTTCGAAGGCTTCTAGATCCATGTTGAAGTTACTAATAAAATTATTTTTAGAGTTAGTTCTGCCTATGGTTAAATAAGTGTCAAACTTGGCCTCATCAAAATTAGCTTCAATTTGAGGGTTCAGGTTAGAGCTCAAAGCACCAGCTAATTCGTTCTGGTAAAATGGCTTCGTAGATCTTAGGTAAAGCTCACTGGTTTCATCACCAAATATAATATGAACGTGATCCGAATCATTTGTAAGTTCCACGTATACTTGGAACGTTTTTCCAGGAACTTTCCCTTTATTGTCTATTTCTACTACCACCAAGTCCTTAAACTGACCAATAGTAGATAAACTTAAGAGTAGTCCTAAAGCTAAAACTGATAAAAATTTCATGTGTAGTTATTTTGAGCCGGCTAAAGCAAAGGTTAAGCCAAACTATTTTACGTTATACCTTTTCTTTAGGAAACCGCCTTGCTGTTTGAATTGAGGGTCTGCTCTAGGGATGGTATATCCTACATTTATTTCGTGTGTGTGAGGGCTTAATTCTCTAACGGCAGAAGTAGTAGTTATGTCATAGGAGTATCCTACTTTAAAGTTACCTATAGCTAATCCAAAAGTTCCTGCTATAGCATCTTGATGTCTGTATGATAGGCCTACCCAAAACGCCTCTTGGTAGATTCCTTTAGCATGAAGGTCGAATTGTACTGGAGTAACTCCAGTAAATCTGAGCATGGCAGAAGGTTGGAAAGTGAGTTTATCATCTATGTCATAATCATAGGAACCCATGATATTGAAATGTCGTGCATTTTCATTTTCGGTAAGACTAGAAACAGAATTATCTCCTATACCAAGATCAGACTGAAGTAACCTATTAATAGAAAATCCATAGAAATAGTTACTGCCATAGACCATTAATCCAAAGTTGGCATCGAAGTTTGTGCTCTGTTCAACACCTGCTGCTAATTCTAAATCATCAGTATCAATTACTTCTAAGCCAGTATTGTCAAATTGAAGGCTAGAGATTACAGCACTTAAACCAAAACTAATTTGATCATCATTATTTAAATCTACCTTATATGCTCCTGTTATTTCAGCTCCAGTAGTAGATAAAGCTCCTCCGGCATCATCATTAAATACTATAACACCCAATCCTACAGAGTTAACTAAACTCCCATGCCCACTTAAAGTGTAGGTAGTAGGTGCTCCGTTAAATCCAGCCCATTGTTGTCTATAGCTAGCCATAATGGGAGTGTTCACATCAGTACCAGCCACTGCTGGATTAACCAGGTAAGGATTAAATACATATTGTGTACTTCTAAAAAGTTGTTGAGAAAACAGTTCAGAAGAGCTTACAAAGTAGGTGAGTAGTATAAGCGTTGCAATTTTAAAAGCTTTCATAAAGTCAAGGTTTAATACTTAATGGTAACAGTTCCTGTTAAAGGTGGAGAACTTGGGTCATAAGTAATAACATAGTAATAATCTGCCACAGGAAGTCTGTTGGAATTGAACTTTCCATCCCAGGGTGAGTAGTCACCAATAGATTCAAATACTTTTTGGCCCCATCTGTTGAATACTTCTATTTTATTCTCAGGGAAGAATTCAAAACCTCCTAGTATCCATTCATCATTAGCACCATCTCCATTAGGTGTGAGAGCGTTGCTCACATAAAAACACCCTATGGTAGGCTCTATAAATAGTTCTTCAGTGAAGGTACATCCAAGCTCATCAGATATGGTCACGGAGTAAAAATCTTCTATGAGACCTATGGCAGTGGCCGTATTCTGATTAAGGGCGTCACTCCATTCGTAAGAAATTTCTCCTTGACCTCCTGTTACGGCCACAGTGGCTGTTCCATCAGCCTCATCAAAACAGGAAACAGGAGTGGTAAAGATGGTGTACTCTATATCAGAAATAGTTTCTACACCTATAAAGATAGTGTCCAGTTTGACACATCCAGATTCATCGGTAGCTATTACGGGATATTCTCCTTCGCATAAACCAGTATTTGGAATATTACCGAAGTTAAGATCAACCAAACCTACAGGAGTAGCAGTGGCTTGGAAAGTTCCATCGCACATTCCAGTACAAGTCACATTTTCAGCAGCTATTACTATTATTATTTCTTCAGGCTCATCTATTGTAAAAGTGGTATCGTTCTGACAGCCGTTGGCATCTGTAATTAGCAGCGTATTTTCACCTGCAGAAAGTCCTGTTTGAGAAGGGAACGCAGAAACTACACCTCCATTCCAGTTATAAAAGTAATCAGGAGTTCCTCCCACTGGAACTACAGATGCTAGTCCAGTATTTTCGCCTCCACATCCTGGTTCTGTTAATTCTAACGCTTGTATGAAAAGTGGATCTGGCTCAGAAATTACGAGAGCTTCTTCTATAATGAATGGACATCCAGAATCATCAGAACCAGTAATCTCATAAGTATTAGGAGCCAAATTTGTAAATTCTCCTGTGTCATTAGAATCACCATCCGTTATGGTGTAAGTAAACACCCCACTGCCACCTGTAGCAGAAACTGTTATAGTTCCATCATTAGCTCCATTACACAGGACATTTGTAAAACTAGATTGAGTAATGAAAGGCACTGGTTCAGAAATAGTAACTACAGTGTCATGAGAGCAGCTTAGCTCATCAGTCATTGTAAAAGTGTATTGCTGCGCTCCGAGGTTGATATAGGATCCAGCTACAGCATCATAATTATCTACCGGTGTAAATGTATATTCTCCTGAACCACCTGAACTCGCAGATACATTAAAAGAACCGTCATCAGCTCCATTACAGGATACATCAGTAACTATTCCATTGAATAGGAGTTGGGGATTTTGACCAATAAGTAGTGTTTCGGTAACACTACAATTGTTAGTGTCAGAAATAGTGAGTTGTGCTGACCCTGCGCATAAAGATCCATTCTCAATCAAGGTAAGGTTTTGAATAATAGATTCAGATAATTCTCCAGAACCACCAGAAGCGGTATAGGTTATGGTTCCAGTACAATCTCCAAAACAAGGAATAATCTCTGAAGTCACATTAGAAACAGTGAGGGTGTCTGGTTCAGTAATTGTAAAATCTACTGATATAGGGCATGTAACTCCATCGTCTAATTCTACTGAATAATCACCAGGTGCTAAATCAGTTTGAAGTAAACCATTTCCAGTCAATGGGTCTTCCCAAGTAGCAGTAACGTCTGCGCCATTAAGTATAGTTATGGATATTATTCCATCGTCAAGACCGTTACATGTTACATCTACTACATCAGTTTCAAATTCCAAAATTTCATCAGGCCCAAGCTCAACCTCTAAATTTAGGAGGCAGAAATTACTGTCCTGAATAAAGAACTGTATAGGATCCATGGTGGCATCCAAAGAATCAAATTCAAAAATATTAGGAGCCGTAAACTCGCTGAATACAGCGAAATCTGTAGCCACGGTGTATGGTTGTCCTACAGTAAAGGGTGTTCCAGAGTCTTGGTCTACAATAATTTGTACAACACCTGTAGAATCACCATCACATTGTACATTCGTGATTATGCTAAGCTCGGCTGAAACTGCCGAATCTGGTTCATCTACGGTAAAAAACTCAGAAGTAAAGCAGTTATCTCCAAATGCATCTAAAGTTTCATTATTAATGATGCGAACTTCATAATCTCCAGCTGGAAGTTCTGTGAAAACTCCAGGTGAAGTTTGCACGCCAATAGGAGGTATGATCTCAAATGTTAAATCTGTAACATTTGTGACAGCAATAACTTGAATCTCTCCCTCTGAAGCCCCTAAGCAAACGTTATCAATTATAGTATCTAATTCGAGAATAATAGGATCGGTAAAACACGGGTCTAAGGTGGGAATTCCGAAACAATCTTCTACTGTTGGCACTCCTCCAGTAATTCCATCGGGGAAATAATTAATACAAACCGATGTCCCTTCAATAAGTTGACAACCAGCAGGGACAGTGAATTGTCCGAGTAAGACCCTGTTATTTTCATCTGTAAATGCATCCAAATCATTTGCCGCATCTGTAAAGGTCACCCAAGCTCCACCAACGGGCGTATTGAAAATTAATGGACCGCAAATATTAGGATCTTCGAAAGGTTGAACCCATGGTTCAGCTATATCTTCTAAGGCGGTAAGACTTACATTTGACTGATCATTGGTTCCGCCAATAGTAACCCAGCTATCGTAATTTAGAGAAGGGAATAAGTCAAGTAAGAAAGAATTGATGTTGGTTCCAAAAACATTTCCAGAAGGATGCTGATATGTACAACAGTCAAAATTGATAAAAAGTGAATCCAAATCTGAGTTGGTATCTCCATCACCTAAAACGGCCACTACATAGTCAGCAATGTCGGGATCTCCATCTATAACTTCTACATAAAGTCTCCAAGTGACAAAACCATCTAGGGCAAAAAGTTCTGGATCGTTTTGTGCGTCTTCTAACGTTGGATAATTGTGAATTGCGAAGGGTTCCCAAAAAAAATCTACTTGACTAAATGTTCTTGTAGATAGAGAAAATGTTAAGCAGAGGAGTAGTAAGGAATAGATCCAAGTTTTCATATTAATAAGGTTCTTAACTGATAAAACCATTCGAATAGGCTTAAGGTTGCATTCTAAATTAGGTGGCCGAAGATAATATTTTATTCCAAAAATAAGGGAGATATGTGATGTGGATTAAATCTGGCTCACATCATTAGTATTAATATCTGGAATATCTGTTATAATGAGAGTTAATTTAAAGTTGATTAAACTATGTGGCCAGTGAATGATTCTGTTAAATACTCTCATAATTCAGACTAAAGTCTTAGTTCCGATAATCAGCTCAAACAAGACTATTTTAATTGGTGAGAAGTAGTGGTGGTAGGAGTTCGTTTCGTTACTGTTTAATTTTACTTTTGCGGTGCAAATTTTTTTAACCTCATCACATGGAACCTGTAGCTCCGTATAAGCCTAAAAATAAAGTTAGAATAGTTACTGCAGCCTCTCTCTTTGATGGGCATGATGCAGCTATTAATATCATGCGTAGAATCATTCAGTCTACCGGCTGTGAAGTGATTCATTTAGGCCATGACCGAAGTGTGGAAGAGGTAGTTAATACAGCTATTCAGGAAGATGCGCAGGCCATAGCCATGACTTCTTATCAGGGCGGGCACTTGGAGTACTTCAAGTACATGTACGACTTGCTTAAAGAAAAAGGAGCAAACCATATTAAAATCTTTGGAGGAGGAGGAGGAACCATTCTGCCAGAAGAAATAGAAGAACTCCACGCTTATGGGATTACGCGTATTTACCATCCAGATGATGGCAGAACCATGGGGCTTCAAGGAATGATCAATGACTTGGTTCAAAAATGCGACTTTCCTACAGGTGAAACGTTAAACGGGGAATTAAAGAGATTACCATCAAAGGAGGCCAAATCTATTGCAACGCTTATATCTGCTGCTGAAAATTTCCCAGAAGAACATGCCGCAGACTTAGATCAAGTGCACGCATTAGCATCTAAAACTAAAATTCCTGTTCTTGGGATTACGGGAACTGGTGGTTCTGGTAAATCATCTTTAGTAGATGAACTGGTCAGAAGATTTTTAATTGACTTTGAAGATAAAACATTAGCCATAGTCTCAGTAGATCCATCTAAGCGTAAAACAGGTGGAGCGCTTCTAGGAGATAGAATCAGGATGAATGCCATTAAAAATGGCCGTGTTTATATGCGTTCCTTAGCTACCAGACAGTCTAACTTGGCACTTAGTAAGCATGTAAATGAGGCTTTAGAAATTCTTAAAGCAGCTGAGTACGATTTAATCATTCTAGAAACTTCAGGTATAGGGCAGTCGGATACAGAAATTATGGAGCATTCAGATGTTTCTTTATATGTAATGACTCCTGAGTTTGGAGCGGCCACACAGCTGGAAAAGATAGATATGCTAGACTTTGCAGATATAGTAGCTATAAACAAGTTTGATAAGAGAGGTGCTCTAGATGCCCTCAGAGATGTAAAGAAACAATATGTTAGAAACCATCAGTTGTGGCATGAAGATCATGATAATCTGCCAGTGTATGGTACCATAGCCAGTCAGTTTAATGATCCTGGCATGAATGCACTTTATAAGGCATTAATGGACAAAATCTCAGAGAAAACTGAGAGTGAACTCACTTCTAAATTTGAGGTGAGTAAAGAGATGAGCGAGAAGATTTGGGTGATTCCACCAAAACGTACACGTTACCTCTCAGAGATTTCAGAAAGTAATAGAGAATATGATGTTTGGGTAGAGAAGCAAGTGGAGGTAGCAGAAAAACTTTACGGATACCATAAAGTGCTAGAAAGTACTAGCGATGAACTGAAGCCAGCCATAGAGGCAGAAATGGAAAAGCTCAAGTTAGATTTAGATCCGCACAATTGGCAGGCTATACAAGAATGGGAAAGTAAAAAGGCGCTTTACCAAAATGAGGTGTATACCTTTAAAGTAAGAGATAAAGAAATTAATATAAATACTCACTCTAAATCCTTATCTCAGTCTAATATTCCTAAAGTATCTGTGCCTAAATATAGAAGCTGGGGAGATATTTTAAAGTGGAGTCTCCAAGAGAATTTCCCAGGAGAGTTTCCGTTTACTGCAGGAATTTATCCGTTTAAAAGAGAAGGGGAGGATCCTACCAGAATGTTTGCGGGTGAAGGTGGCCCAGAAAGAACCAATAAACGATTCCATTATGTGAGTTTAGGAATGCCAGCTAAGAGACTTAGTACAGCATTTGATTCTGTGACGCTTTATGGAAATGATCCTGGAAAAAGACCAGATATCTACGGTAAAATAGGGAATGCTGGTGTGAGCATCTGCTGTTTGGATGACGCTAAGAAATTGTACTCTGGATTTGATTTGGTAAATGCTACCACTTCAGTGTCAATGACTATTAATGGTCCTGCGCCTATGTTGCTCGGCTTCTTTATGAACGCTGCTATAGATCAGCAGTGTGAGCGTTACATTGCTGAGAACAATATGGAGTTGGACGTAGAATCAGCGTTGCAACGCAAATGGGAAGACAAAGGGTTAGAACGTCCTAAGTACCAAGGTGAATTACCTGAGGGTAACGATGGTTTAGGTCTCATGCTGTTAGGAATAACCGGAGACGAGGTGCTGCCTAAAGAGGTGTATGAAGAAATTAAAGCTGGCACAATTTCTAAAGTAAGAGGAACGGTTCAAGCAGACATTTTAAAAGAGGATCAAGCTCAGAATACGTGCATTTTCTCTACAGAGTTTGCTTTGAGATTAATGGGCGATGTGCAGCAGTATTTCATAGATTACAAGGTGAGAAATTTTTATTCGGTATCCATTAGCGGATACCATATAGCAGAGGCTGGAGCCAATCCTATTACTCAGCTAGCATTTACCTTGGCTAACGGATTCACTTATGTGGAGTACTACCTGAGCAGAGGCATGAGCATAGACCATTTCGGTCCTAACTTAAGTTTTTTCTTTAGTAACGGCATAGATCCAGAATATGCAGTAATAGGAAGAGTGGCTAGAAGAGTTTGGGCCAAGGCTTTGAAACGTAAATATGGAGCTAATTCCAGAGCACAGAAACTGAAATACCATATTCAAACGAGTGGTAGAAGTCTCCATGCTCAGGAGATAGATTTTAACGATATAAGAACCACGCTACAGGCACTTTATGCTATTTACGATAACTGTAACTCGCTGCACACTAACGCTTATGATGAA
>JBGCDA010000090.1:0-14865 GCA_045104985.1 Flavobacteriales bacterium
AATAAAGGTCAACCGCTTTCAAGTGCCCCAGTTTCGGTGGATTCGCTGAGGAGGCTGGCGATACCCTTCTTCCAAGGTCAAGCGTTCAATGCCAATCTTACATCATTGAATGAAGCTTCCTCAAGCGGAAAACTAAGTCTATTGAAAAACAAAGGTCTGTTCAGGGAATTCACTCATTTCGAGATGCACTATGATCGATTCCTACAGTTGGATAACGAAACCGCGCATGCCTATTTCAATGGTTGTTTGTGGGAAATCAGAAGGACAGTGGATCCCGATGTTCTTGCTGGAAGAAAAGCTATGCCAAATCTCAACTATGAGGAGTACAAGAAGATCATGGATCAGCCTCTCGCCAAAACCGCATTATACAACGCGCAGCTCCTTAGGTATAACAAAAGATTAACGCTTTCCGACCTAGTGGAAAGCACGGAAGAGATCATATCCATGCTAAAAGAAATGCAAGAACAATGATCAAATTCTTTAGAAGAATACGACAACGAATGCTCAGTGAAAACAAATTCAGCAAGTACCTGCTCTATGCATTGGGAGAGATCATCCTTGTGGTGATCGGTATCCTCTTCGCGCTACAGATCAATAACTGGAATACTGGACGGACCGACCAGCTAGCAATCGATAATTACTATGAGAAGATCCACCTCGAACTCCAAGGTGCCATTGCTCGATTGGATGATTGGGCGATCCAATGCGAACCGCTGATCGCCCAGAACAGACGCTCTCTGAGGATCCTGGACTCTGGAAATCGGGATTCTATACCAGCCTTAGCCGAGAGCCTTGGAGCGCTTGGCACCGCATGGACATTATCGATTCCTTTTCCGGTCACCGATGAGTTCTTAAGCCAAGATTATCTGTCCAAGATCGACAATGACAGCATCAAGCAAGGCTTCCTAGGATTCAATTATGCACAAGAGGACTTGGAGTGGACTTATGATTATACGATAGAGCAGTACAGCAATAGAATAGAGCCCTTTTTCAACAAGCACATCAATTATAGTGAAGTGGCCATGGAGCGATATAGACCTCAATTGGTGATAGGTGGACCCTCGACCAACTACGAAGCACTATTCAATAGCCTTGAACTCTGGAATATCGTGACCTTCAAACTAGAGAATCTCACTGGAGAAGCCCGAATGAATCTACGAACCAGAAAGAGGTTAGAATGGCTGGATGAACAGATAGTGAAGGAGTTGGAACGGAGGAAGAGCGATTGAACCTTAGTCCGAGCAAAATACAACCACCAACATGAACCAAAGCTTAGCCATCTCGGAGAACAAGCCGCTCCGGCTCTTTATGCTCTTCACCCTATACGTAGGTCAAGGGCTACCAATTGGTCTCTTCTTTTACGCCATTCCTGCATGGATGGCCGAGTCAGGCGCTTCAGTGACGGAGATTGGTTCATATTCTTTCATCATAGCCTTGCCATGGACGCTCAAATTCTTCAATGGATTCTTCCTGGATCGTTATGTCTATCTCCCTATGGGTCGTAGACGCGCATGGCTGTTATCGGCCATGTTGCTGATGATTATCTTTCTCTTGGTTATGGCAATGATCGACCCTTCACCTTCGGAATTGACGCTCTTATCCGGATTGGCCTTTGCAGTGATGTTTGCCACTACCTTTCAAGACGCAGCAATAGACGGCATGGCTGCTGATCTGGTCCCGGGTAATGAAGAGACCATCTCAACCGGAGCCATGTTCGGAGGGCAACTGATTGGTATCGCATTGGGCTCGGCCGTGGCAGGCTATCTGATCGCTAACTCAGGGTTCGCAAGCGCCTTCTTCACGATGAGTGCATTGGTAGGGCTCATCTTCCTTGTGGCTCTGCTGATTCGCGAACGGCCAGATGAAAAGATATTGCCCTGGTTGTCAGGGGAAGCCTCGACTAAGGCCTTGGAGGTGCAGGCCGATAATTTCAAAGAGATTCTGCATACGGTATACCGATCGGTCATCACTTCCGAAAGCCTCAAGCTTATAGGGATCATGCTCCTTACTTCGATGGCTTTTGCATTTTACACCAGCACGATGCCCAACATGGCCAGCGAACTAGCTGGATGGACTACGCAGGATTATTCGGCCCTTGCCGGAAAAGCCAATCTGCTGGCAGGCTTTGTATGTGTGCTTCTCTTCGGGTTTTTGGCCAATAAACTGGGGAGAAAGCGATTTATAATGCTCCTCCTTGTGGTTCAGTGTGCATTGGCCCTATGGGCGCTCTTGGATCGTTCACTCTGGAGCACAGACGCTTTTGTCAACAGCGCAGGTGTCTCCGTGATACTCGTAAAGTATGGTCTAAGCGTAGCGACTGCCGCTATTGCCATGAACCTCTGCAACCTCAAGGTAAGCGCCACTCAATTCACGCTCTATATGGCATGCAGTAATTTGGGGCTTTCCATCGCTTTCGCAATGGTAGGTGCACTAGATGATATAGGTGGTTTCGCTGCCTTGATCATGGCCTTTGGAGGAGTGTCTCTACTGGCCTTACTGATAGCCATAACGTTGAAAGGGAAAGGAAAGCAAGGAGAGATAAAACGGGCTGAGCTATGATCAAAATTTTCAGAAAAATCCGTCAGCGCATGCTATCAGAGAACAAGTTCAACAAGTACCTCCTCTGCGCTATTGGTGAGATCGTGCTGGGGCAAGCGCGGGAAATACAACTGACAAATCATGATAAAATTCTTTAGAAAAATCCGCAAAAACCTCCTTTCAGAAGGTAAAACAGGTAAGTACTTAAAATACGCAGTTGGAGAAATCTTCCTTGTTATCGTAGTAGGTATACTCCTAGCATTACAGATCAACAATTGGAATGAGAATAGAGCTTCAAAAGCCAGGATTGACAGCCGATTAATGAATCTCACTCAAGATCTGGATGCCGATATCGCAGAAGTACAAAGCAACATCAAGTTAGCGGAGAATCGAATCGTTATAACAAAGGGCATCCTTCAAGCGATAGGCCGCAGGAGTACACTTTCGGAGGTCGATCGAATTTTTCCTGAATTGGCAAATAGGGAGTTTACATTCGAAGGAATTGTGAATCCAAACTCCAGTTTATCGAACCTGAGCACGCTTGATGGCAACAGATCCACATATGAAGCCCTGATCAATGCAGGAGAATTCCATTTGATTTCAGATCAAGAATTAGCTAAGAAAATTCAAGTTTATTATGCTAAAGCTGATGAACATAAGGATGCAGAACGGTGGAATAACATGGAGTCTTATCTGATGATCTATCGCTCCAAACTAAGACTAGGACTTGGCAGCTATTCGGCCGATGGAACAATGGAAAAACTGATCGAACTGGCTTCAACTGACAAGCAATTCGGAGCTGAATTAGAGCACTCTTTTCTACTTGACTATAACCAATATCAAAACTCAGAGGCCATGATCGAACGAGCAGAAGATTTGCTGCTAGCGATTAGGAACTATTGTGGTCACACTTCGAGATTGGATCAAAATGACTGAATTGTAAGCTTCCCCTTTTTAGGGAAGGCTACAAATGAAGCAAATACCAGCCAGTCAAATGTGGAAACAAAGCTCAGAATTTGCATAAAGACTGCAAAATCAACCTTGTACAACTAGTTAATATCAATTAGTTAAAAAGCGTTAGTCAGAAGGGCAACCAACATTATGCGAATTAAAAACTTTTATTTAAATTTGTACTAATAAAACTATATCAGTACATTTTGACTTATATTGAATTTCTTCCTCCAAATCCTGATGATTGCTTATTACTATCTGTTCTATATAAAACCGTATATATTGAGGTGTATGGAAAGGATGGTATTACTCATGAATTTGCCAATTTTATGGAACAACAGTTTTCTGCGCAAAAAATAGCAAGCGCTATTGCGAGTAACAACCACTATATATTGGTAGCATATTTTAAAAATAACCCTGTAGGCATAATTCAAATAGAATACAACAAGCCTTGTCCGATCAATAATTTCACTGCACCAGAAATCAACAAACTGTATGTTTTACGCAATTTTTATGGAAATGGGGTTGGACAAAACCTAATGCAAGCAGCAGAAAGACAAATTGCCCTAAACGGCTTTGACAAAATATGGCTTTGGGTTTTGCAATCGAACGTGAGAGCAAATACCTTTTATCAAAAACAAGACTATAAAATGATAGGCACAGCCGATTTTCAAATGGAAGTAAATCGATATACCAATAATGTAATGATGAAAAATCTATGATAGACTACACCACACTTACTGGAAAGCAGCAAAAGAGATATGACCGAATTGTGCATACTGCGGAAGATATGATGTATCAACAAAGTTTTTACAAAATATCACTTTCGGAACTTACCAATGCTTTGTCTGTAAGTCGCAGCACCATTTACGAATATTTTGATTCCAAAGAAGGATTAATAGAAACAGTTGTAAATACCATTTCAGATAGACTAAATAATTCCTTAACTGAAATTGTAGGGGATGATGACATGAACATCCACGACAAATTTATTCAATTAGCTAAGGCTCAAAGTTTAAACCTAAATGCCAACTGCTACCGTCTTTTGAACGACCTAAAAACTCATATGCCACATATATATGCCAAATTTCATAAGGGAAGAAATGAAAGAGAGCAAAATGGTTATAGAAAATTAATAGAGCAAGGCATTAAGGAAGGTGTTTTTGCTAGCCATTATGACAAGGATTTTTTAGTACAACTCTATCTGAAAATGGGGCAATTAACAGGTGACACCGATATTTTGGATCAGATAAGAATGAATAAACTCGAAACTATGGAAACCATTATTAATGTCTTTTTAAAGGGGACTAAAAAACAATAACCGTGGAACATTATACAGATCTACATGAAGTCAAATATTTTAAGCCAATCAGAGGATTAAAAGCGAAGATTGTAAATACTAACAATCAAACATGTGCCTTTTGGAAAATAAAAGAAGGCACTGTATTACCAGCTCATCAACACATTCATAAACAGATAAGTATTGTAACAAAAGGTGTTTTAGAACTTACCATTGATAAAGAAATCATTGTAATGAAGAAAGGTATGATGGCCATTATACCCTCGCAGAGTTTGCATTCTGCACGGGCAATGTCTGATGTGGAATTAACAGATATTTTCGATCCAATTAGAGAAGGTTTTCTAACTTAAACTGCCTAACATGATAGAAAGACAACATTGGATAGCACACAAATTCAACCTTGGTATTAATGTCGGCTGGATACACAATATTTTGTCTAGAATTGAAGATACTGAAATTCGTTTGCTACATCATGTGAAGAATTTATCTGACGAACAGTTGTCCCGAAAAACAAAGGACCAATGGAGTATTAAAGAACATATTGGACATTTAATTGACCTGGAGGAATTGTGGCTCGATCGGTTTGATCAGTTTGAAAAACAACTTCCCGAATTAATTGCTGCTGATATGTCGAACCAAAAAACCAAAGATTCAAATCACAATGAACAAGGCATTGACGAATTGATAAATAATTTTAAAAACTTTAGGCAAATTCTACTTGATAAAGTGCTACAGTTCGGTGAGCAAACTCAGAATCATCAAGCATTCCATCCAAGAATAAAAGAAATGATGAGGCCTGTAGATTTACTGTTTTTCCTTGCAGAACACGATAACCATCACCTCACCACAATTAAAGCATTAATACATGATTTCAGAAGTGAAAATCTATTAAAAAATACAGGCCGTAAGTTTGTGTTAACGCAGTCTCTTGATGATTTAAAAACAAATGAGCACCGAATAATTTTATTGTTTAACAACCGGAAACTTCCTAAAGTCGAATGGACACATGAAGCACATTTAATCGTATCGCTATGGTATTGTATTAATTATAAACCTGAGGAGGCCTTAAAACTATTAAGGGCAAAAATTACGCTGTACAATCAAACCGTAGGGACACCAAATACGGATGAAGAAGGTTATCATGAAACGGTAACCCGATTTTGGATTTGGCAAACGAACCACTTCATCCAAGAATCTGAATCGAACAATTTTGCTGACATGTGCACATCTTTCATCTTTTCGAAACAAGGTCATAAAGAAGCTCCACTTCAATATTATTCAAAAGAACTTTTGTTTTCCAAAACAGCAAGAAATGTATGGGTTAGGCCAGATTTAAAAGAGATGGATATCGGAAAGAACAGATACATGATCATCGAAAAGTATCGCCCAGGGAAAGTAAGAGCGATATATGCTCGCTTTGCGGAAAAAGGAAGAATGCTCCCGAGAGGTGTGAAATATGTTAATAGTTGGATAGACAAGGATGTTCAAACTTGCTATCAACTAATGGAAGCGAAAACAGAGGAGAAATTGAAGGAATGGTTTAGCCAGTGGGAAGACCTAGTAGATTTTGAAGTTGTACCAGTTATTTCTTCACAAGAAGCAAATACAACAATAGATGACAAACTATAAAATAGAATTTGAAAATATAGATTGGGAAAGATTGTCCAAAGGCGCCAAACAGAAACAATTTCAGACCGACAAAATAAACATGCGACTATTGCGCTTAGAAGACGATTTTAATGAAATCGAATGGTGTAAGAATGGACATGTAGGTTACGTGCTTAATGGAGAAATGGTACTTGATTTTACAGGTAAAGAAGAACATTATAAGTCGGGAGACGCATTTATAATAAAAAGCGGAGAATCGAACAAACACAAAGCAAAAATCAGAAGAGGGAAATTCGTTGAGTTAATTTTAGTTGATGAACCATACATTCAATAAATATTGAATGAGTCGGTGTCTAAGAATTAAACAGTAATGAAGTACGCAGAGTCCACGGTTCATGATACTTGCTGTTGAGTAATTAGCCTGAAAAAGATCAGGGAGCACCCAGGCTTCCGACACTCTGCTTTACGTTTTTAGCTATTGGGTTCTAATTAACTTATAGTTGGTCTAAGCTTAGTCAAGAGTGGTGAAGTCCTCTCCAAAATTAGGAGAACTTAAATTTAGATTGTCTATAAGAAAAACAAGCTGTTCAAACAGCCAAATAATGACATGGCTATTATCCAGCCTCATCTATCAATACCTTTACCGCCAAATTCAAAGACCAATTAAAGTTCCATGGAAGAATTCGTGTTAGGGCAGAGGTGGAGTAGTGAGGGTGAGCCTGAACTGGGTGTAGGAGTGGTTAAAGAGTTGTCTAAAGGCAGAGTTCTGCTGGAGTTTCTTGCCGCTAAAGAAAGTAGAATGTATGCCTCTGAGAATGCTCCGCTTAGACGAGTATCCTTTAAAGCGGGAGACATTGTTTCTGATGTAGATAATAACCCCTTCCTCATCTCTGAAGTGCGTGAACTGGGAGATTTACTCATTTACCTCAGTGAAACTGGCCTGCTCAGTGAAGCCGATATGGGCGAGGTTTCTGTAAAGCACACCCTTTCTGATCAGCTGTTTTTGGGGCATATAGATTCTAGAAAATCGTTCGACATTCGTAGAAACATAATGCAGTATGATTTTGAGCGTAAACTATCTGCCGTGCATGGTTTTGTAGGTGCGCGTATAGACCTTATTCCGCACCAGTTTTACATAGCTAATGAAGTGTGTTCTAGATACTCCCCTAGGGTGCTGCTGGCAGATGAAGTGGGCTTAGGTAAAACCATAGAGGCGTGCCTCATCATGCATAAACTGCTGCTCACTGGCAGGGTTTCTCGGGTGTTAATCTTGGTGCCAGACTCACTCGTACACCAGTGGTTTGTGGAGATTCTCCGTAAGTTTAACATGTGGTTTAATATTTTTGATGAGGAGCGTTGCAATGCTATTGAAGAAGGAGCCCCAGAAGGAAACCCCTTCCTAGCCGACCAACTCGTACTGTGCAGTACTTCCTTTCTGGCAGGGTCAAGCAAACGTGCTCAGCAAGCCGTTTCTGCCTCATGGGACATGCTCATAGTAGACGAAGCTCACCACCTTAAATGGACAGAAAAAGAAGTGAGCCCTGAGTATGCTATAGTAGAAGTATTGAGTGAGATAGCACATAGTTTACTATTGCTTTCGGCCACACCGGAGCAGCTAGGAGTGGAGAGTCACTTTGCCAGACTTAGACTGTTAGATCCTGAGCGGTATTCAAATCTAGAATCTTTTAAGAACGAAGCGGCTGGCCACCAGCCAATAGCAGATCTTGTGGAGCAACTATCTTCTAACAAACCACTCACTAAGAAGCAAGAAGGATTGCTAGAACAGCTCACTGGAGAAACAGACTTAGATCTGAAAGATGCAGAAACTAGAACTAACCTCATAGAAGACCTTTTAGACCAGCACGGCCCGGGGAGAGTGATGTTTAGAAACACCAGAGCAGCACTAAAGGGCTTTCCTAAACGGACCGTTGAGCTAGTGACTTTAGAAAACACCAGCTACCTAGAAGATAGCGAACTGATAGATAGATTTAAGAATGAGTTTTCGGCAGACATAGGATTGCGTAAGTCTCTGAGTGTAGAGCTAAGTGTGGATCCTAGAGTAGACTGGCTAGTAAAACTTCTGGCTGATACTGAACCTGCCAAAATCCTGCTGATCTGCAGAACCAAGCAGAAGGTGCTGGCGCTAGAACAAGCCATAGCCAAGAAAGTAAGAATAAATGTGGGTGTATTCCACGAGAGTTTGACTCTAGTGCAGCGCGATAAAAACGCAGCCTGGTTTGAAGAATCAAATGGGGCACGTCTGCTCATCTGTTCAGAGATAGGCAGTGAGGGGAGAAACTTCCAGTTTGCGCACCACTTGGTGTTGTTTGACCTTCCAGCGCATCCAGAATTACTAGTGCAGCGTATAGGCAGGCTAGATAGAATAGGCCAAAAGAACACCATTAAAATCCTAGTTCCATTCTTAAAAAACAGTCCGCAGGAAGGGCTGGCTCGCTGGTATCATAAGGGACTAAACGCTTTTGAGGAAAACCTAGAAGCTGGCGACCAACTGATATCGGAATTCGGAAAAGAGCTTACCTCTGCACTTTTAGAGTATCCTGAGGAGAAGGCACAGAAGGCCATTGCAACGCTTATAAAAAAGACTAAGGCATATAAAGATGAGCTCCAAGAAGTACTGGCCAAAGGAAAGGACAGACTGCTAGAGAGAAATTCGTTTAGAAAAGGAGTGGCCACGGAGCTGCTAGATGATGTGCGGGAATTAGATGCAGATGAGAGTCTAGAGGAGTTTTTAAAGGGTGTGTTTGAGCATTTTAGAGTAGATATGGAGTACTTGGCTCCGCATTCATACTACCTGAGAACGAGACATGAAAATGCAGAACTATTCTCGGCTATTCCAGAAGGTGGGGTAAGCGTAACATTCGATAGAAAAAAGGCGCTGAGTAGAGAAGATCTGAGTTTTTTAAGTTGGGATCACCCCATAGTAACTGGCATTATAGACATGATACTCAGCTCAGGAAAAGGAGCAGTGAGTTATGGAGAGTTAAAAACTGGAAGTTCAGCTGAAGTATTGATGGAATTTATTTTTGTGCTAGAAACCACAGGAGGGAAGCAGCTTAATGCAAATAGATTTCTACCTAGTACGCTTATTAGAGTGGTATTAGATGACTCTGCTAAAAATATAACTAAGCTTAACCCGCCTGAAAAATTTGAGAAAGAACTGTTAAGTGGTGATGCCACAGAACTTATAGAAAGCACTTCTTTCCAAGATGAGCTTTTCCCCGGCATGTTAAATGCTGCCAGAGAAATAGCTAATAATAAAGCTAGTGAAATTACCTCAAACAGCGTAGTACTTATGAAAAGCCAATTAGGCTATGAGCTGCAGCGTCTGAAATCACTCAGTGCTAAAAACCCAAACATTAGACCGGAGGAACTCGCTTTGGCTAAGGCTGAATTAGACGAATTAAAGAAGCTCATTTCTAAAGCACAAGTAAGACTGGATGCCATGCGGCTGGTAAAAGTGGTGAGCTAGCTGAGGCCTTGGTTCGTTAGCTAACAGATTAGATTCTAATTATTAGGAGCAAAACGCCAGCTTAATGAAGTGAGATTAAGATTTTCTTTTCAAGTAGTTCAGTCCATTCATCTAGAGGTATTCTAAAACTCGTTCTATAATCAAGCCTAAATTCTAGTAATTTCATCGCCTTTATGACAGAATTCTACATCTATGGATTGGCTATAGTAGGCGCTACTATAGCTGGGGGTATAAATACCCTTGCTGGAAATGGCAGTGCCATAACGCTTACCATTCTGACAGAAATATTGGGTCTCCCTCCTAATGTAGCTAATGGTACAAATCGTATAGGTGTATTTACCCAATGTGCAGCCAGCTCATGGGTGTTTCATAAGAATGGTAAGTTAAATATCAGTCAGAATAAAAAATACATCATACCCATAGTTACAGGAGCTATAGCTGGAGGAGCAGTAGCACTAATAGTAAGTAATGAGCAGTTTAAGGCAGTGTTCAAATTCATGATGGTGTTTATGCTAATAGCGGTTTTAGTAAAACCTAAACGGTGGCTAAAAGAGACGGATGTAGATTTTAAACCTAGAGCTATATTCTCTATCCCGTTACTGTTTGCTTTGGGTTTTTATGGGGGATTCATTCAGATGGGAATGGGTGTGTTTTTTCTAATTATTATGGTGCTAGGTATGCGAGTAAACCTTTCAGAAAGTAACGCGCTTAAAGGGTTTGTAGTAGGAGCATACACGCTAATCCTTATCTTCTTTTTTCATGCCCAAGACATGATAGACTGGAGGATAGGCTGCATTATGGCCATAGGTCAGACGCTTGGAGGGTATCTTACGGCTAAGTTTGCCAGTAAACATAAAATGGCAGATAAAGCAGCCTACTATGTGCTTCTAGCTATTATGGTACTCGCTGTTCTAAAATTGTTCTTTTGGTAGTGCAGGATATTTCTTCTCGATTACAGTAAGCTCCATTCATTCATCTCTAGGTGTTTTTATGATACGTAAAGAACAATTCTTTATTCCTTTATATAGCCTCTGAGGCAAGAACTTTAATATGCCGTTGAATTTCACAGAAACTATATGTTCTGTACTCTGCTTACTTTATTAGGATGCTATCAACTCCTAACTGTTAGTACTCGCTTTATCAACAATTTTAAGATTAAAGTATTTAGTGTTTTTTTAGTTTAAATCAAATTTAAATATCAGTCACATGAATAAAATTTTACTTTTTTTAGCTGCTGGCCTTTTAAGCTTAGCGAGCCATTCCCAAAACTATTTCGGTTTGGCACCAAGCACCAATACACTTTATGAGATAGACTTATCAGAAGGATTTTCTGGGTTTACAGGAGTCTCTCTAGAATATTCTGGAGGAACTATAGCTGGTTATAATTGAATGGCTATTAATCCAGTAGATGGTGAGATCTACGTACTTGCTAAAATCAGCGGTAGCGAACGATTTATAGGCACATTGGATTTGGCGTCTTCTGTGGTTACTTTTCTTCATGATCTTGATGATAGGTATGCAGGAATAACATTTGCCGAAAATGGAAATTGCTACGCTATAACAGGAGATGGCGCCACCAATTCTTCTACACTTTATGAGATCAACTTAGCCAATGGTGATCAAACTGAATTAATAGATTTAAGTTCTGTAGGTTCTGATGGCGAAGCCATAGCTTATAATACTGGTGATGGAAAGATATATAGATATGCAGGATCTAATGATTGGCAGACTATAGATTTATCTGACCTGTCTACAGAAGAGTTCACAATGAGTGCTACTCCAGCTAATTTTGGACATGCTTTATATTTTGAAGCTGGCAATAATACTTTCACGTTAGTAGCAGGTGGTCAAATTCATTCGGTGACTACATCAGGAACTGTTTCGAATACATTTGGAGCAGAAATAGGTCAAGGTGATGGACTTAAAGGAATAATCCTAGATCCAGCATTTGTTTCAGTAGAAGAAGTTTCCATGGATAAATTCTCTGTGTATCCTAATCCTTCAAATGGCGATGTAACTATTTCAGGAGCAGATGATCTTAGTAGCATCACTGTTTTTAACTTAATGGGGAAAAAAGTTCTTTCGTTAGATGAATTCCAAAATAATACAGTAAAACTAGAACTAAGTTCGGGGAATTACATTATTTCCTTTGAGTCTAAAAATGGACAGGTAAAAACTGAACAACTTATAATAGACTAGCTAATTAAATTAGAATAACATAAAAGCCCAACTCTATTTTAGAGTTGGGCTTTTTCATTTAAAAAAAATATTAATTCTTTAATTCAAAGAATAAGTCTCTTCAGTTTCCAGTGCTTTCCTAAACACGATATTTCCATCGAAGACATCTAATACTATAGGCTGAGTCTTATCTATAGTCTGCCCTAAAATGGCCTTGCTCAGTTCGTTCATCACTTCGTTCTGTACCACTCTTTTTACAGGTCTAGCCCCAAACTGCGGGTCATAACCTTTATCTGACAAGTAGTTCAGAGCATCATTACTCACACGCATGGTAATCTCAGCCTTCTTTAGTCGATTATTCAGTGAGTTCAATTGTAGCTTTACTATCTCTGTTATTTCAGCTTTAGATAGGGGAGTGAACATGATCATTTCATCTATTCTATTTAAAAACTCAGGACGCATTCTAGCTTTTAATTCGCTTATGACTTGCTCACTCGTTTTCTCAAATAAAGCCAGGTCTTCACTGTCTGCTCCAGCATAATTCTCTTGAATGATATGAGAACCCACGTTAGAAGTCATGATGATTATGGTGTTTTTAAAGTTCACCGTTCTTCCCTTATTATCAGTTAAATGCCCGTCATCTAGCACTTGAAGAAGCGTGTTAAACACATCTGGATGCGCTTTTTCTATTTCATCTAGTAAAACCACACTGTAAGGTTTTCTTCTTACAGCTTCAGTCAATTGTCCACCTTCGTCATAACCTACATATCCTGGAGGAGCTCCTACCAGTCTGCTCACAGAGTGGCGTTCCTGATACTCGCTCATGTCTATTCTAGTCATGGCGTTTTCATCATTAAAGAGAAACTCGCTTAACGCTTTAGCCAGCTCGGTTTTTCCTACACCAGTAGTTCCTAAGAAAATAAAAGATCCTATAGGTTTATCTTCATCTGCCATGCCAGCTCTAGACCGTCTTACAGCATCACTCACCGCTCTTATGGCTTCATGCTGCCCTACTATGCGCTTTCCTAGCTCTTGTTCTAGGAGTAGCAATTTTTCTCTTTCACCCTCTAGCATCTTGTTTACCTGAATGCCTGTCCACTGACTTACCACTTCAGCTATTTCTTCTGTATCTACCTCTTCTTTAATCAGTTTAGAGTTAGACTGCATATCAGCCAGTTCAGCCTTTTGTGTTTCTATATCCTCCGCCACTTCTTTTAAACTGCCATATCGGATCTCGGCCACACGCTCATAATTTCCTTCACGCTCTGCTCTTTCAGCCTCTAATTTTAATTCTTCTATTTCCTTCTTCCCGTTCTGAATGGCATCTACTACATCTTTCTCTGCCTGCCACTTGGCATTTAGTTCAGTTCTGCTAGCGTTTAGCTCGGAGAGTTCTTTACTTAAAGACTTTAACTTTTTCTCATCATTCTCTCGCTTTATGGCCTCACGCTCTATTTCTAGTTGCATAATTTTTCTGTCTAGCTCATCTAGCTCCTGTGGCTTAGAATTTATTTCCATCCTCAGTTTAGAAGCGGCCTCATCTATAAGATCTATGGCCTTGTCTGGAAGAAATCTATCGGTAATGTAACGCTGAGAAAGCTCCACAGCGCTAATTATGGCATTGTCTTTAATCTGCACCTTGTGGTGGTTCTCGTACTTTTCTTTAATCCCTCTCAGAATAGAAATGGCACTTTCAGTATCTGGCTCATTCACCATAACTTTCTGGAATCTACGTTCTAAAGCCTTGTCTTTTTCAAAGTACTTTTGGTACTCATCCAGTGTGGTAGCACCTACAGCTCTCAGTTCTCCTCTAGCTAGGGCAGGCTTAAGAATATTAGCCGCATCCATAGCGCCCTCACCTTTTCCAGCGCCCACTAAAGTGTGAATCTCATCTATAAAGAGTACAATGTTTCCATCAGATTTCTGTACTTCTTTCACCACAGATTTTAAACGCTCCTCGAACTCACCTTTGTATTTGGCACCAGCTATGAGTGCACCCATATCTAAAGAGAAGAACACCTTATCCTTTAAATTATCTGGCA
Organism: Flavobacteriales bacterium; assembly: GCA_045104985.1. GTDB lineage: Bacteria > Bacteroidota > Bacteroidia > Flavobacteriales_D > Sanyastnellaceae > ASP10-05a. The sequence continues at coordinate 14,108 of JBGCDA010000090.1, forward strand.
CATCTCCACTTACTATTCTATGAGCTATTCCCTCAGCTATAGCGGTTTTACCAACACCAGGTTCACCTATCAAAATAGGGTTGTTCTTGGTTCTTCTGGTCAGAATCTGCAGCGTTCTTCTAATCTCTTCATCACGCCCTATCACAGGGTGTAGCTTTCCTTCTTTGGCCTCTTGAATAAGATTTCTAGCATACTTGCTCAGGGCATCATACGTGCTTTCGTGCGAGTTAGAAGTCACCTTCTCGCCATTTCTAAGCTCATTAATTACAGTTTGTAATCCTTTCTTATTAATGCCATTATCTTTAAGTAATCTGCTCGTATCATCATTTCCATCTAGCAGTGCTTGAAATAAATGCTCTACACTCACATAATCATCTCCCGCCTTATTAGCAGTAGTAAATGCGAGTTGCAATGCCGTGTTACTCTCCCTACTCAGACTTAACGAACCACCAGAAACAGTACCTCTAGAAGTTATGATAGAAGCCACAGTTTGCTCTAGGCGCTGGGCATTCACTCCGAATTTGCTCAAAATAAATGGAGTCACACTCTCATCAGTTTCCAGCAGAGCCTTTAATAGGTGAGGAGTATCTACTATTTGTTGATCATTCTCAAGCGTAATTTGCTGCGCTCGTTGAACGACCTCTTGAGTTTTAATTGTCAACTTATTTAAATCCATTATTTGTTTTTCTATTTATAACGAGGAGGCAGTAGTCAATTCACAGTCCAAAGGTGTAAATCGGTAATAATGACAGGGTTTG
>JBGCDA010000091.1:0-4093 GCA_045104985.1 Flavobacteriales bacterium
TTTCAACTTCGGGAGCGGCCTCTTCTGGAGTGGCTTCAGGTTCTACTGTCACAGGTTCAGATTCGGCTATTTTAATTACAGGCGTCTCTTTAGTTTCCTCCTTTGCTATTTCTTCTATACTAGGTTCTGCTTCTGGCTCTATAGGTGGTGCATCTTCATTATAATCCGTTACTTCTTCTTTAGCTAAAGTAGCTTCCTCAGAGCTTTCAGTACTAATTTTAAAAGGAGTCACTAGCGGTTCTGGTGCTTTGGGAGCTTTAGCTTGTTCTAAAGATTGGAACTCCAGAATTACCAGGCGCTCATACACCTCTCTAGCTGTTCTAACAAGGCCATGAAGCTCAGAAGGATTCATCTGTCCTGACTTAAGCGTGGTAACTTGTTCTTCTAACTGTTTAGTTAACTTCTCTAAAGGTGAATAATCCATAGGCGTGTTTAAAGGTGTAAAGATAGGAAGCTATGAGTTAAACAATTCTAGAAAAATTGTGAAGTTGTTTAACTTAAAATAGCACGAATCATCTTTTAACTCGTCTGAGATAAATACTTGATCTAAAATTTCCGAATAGTCTAATGCCGAACAAATTCTAAGACTCGATGCTTCAATAGTGATCCAGATTAAATCTGGCTTAATTTAATCGTTCTTTGAAGTCTTTCATAGTAAGTACAGTTAACGAATCCCAAATGTCCGGAGGGAAATTGTATTCTAACACTTCAGGTTCACTGACCAACGTGGTATCTCTATGAAAATAGGAGTTTAAATAGGCTATAGTGTCTTGCTCTACCACAGCAGCAGCAATGGTTCTGGTAATACGGCAGTAAGTGTTTCCAGTATATACCTTACCAGGTGCATCTGCTTTTATCTCTGGAGACCAGTAGGCTCCGTAGTGAATGGCAGCTATTAATCTAGGAGCATTCGAAAATGAAGTCTTCTCATCATAATCACCTGCGATTATAAGATCCATCAAATACCTATTTAAATGTTCTGGATTGGCCAGTTCGCAATATTTGTTAGAATCTAACTCAAGCATATTTTGATCAAATTGAATGGGAAGCCCAGTCTTTTTAAACGCTTTTTGTACTGAGGAAACCGTTTGATATGAATCCAAGTTTAAAATCGCGTGTTCTTTGCCTCCGTCTTCACCTGTCTCAGCACAAAATAGATACGTAGACATAGACAAAGAGTCCATGTTTGGATATGAACTTCGCGTTATAAACAAAAAAGGATTTGCCTGTTGGTAGAATTCTTCAGGCTCTTCTTCAATGCCTAAAAGTTTTTCAATCTGCCTGCAGCTTGACACAAACGAAAACACAATTATGCAAAAACCCACTTTAAAAACAAAACTTCTCGCTTTCATTGTTTAAATAATAATGCATTAACCTTAGTCTATTAATATACATGGTATTACCTGCTGTGGCAGACTTGCAGTCCGTAACCTTCATTAGCACTATAGTTTATTTTAATTCTCATATTAAGACATCTGCTATTTATGCCGTTTCTTCTATTTCTGTGTCGTCTTCTAATTGGGACAGAACCGTGTACTCTCTTAATACTCTGTTTCCTGCTGCATCGTATTCGTAGGTGACGTTTCCTTGGGAGAAGGCTAGAAAACCGTATGAAAACAGTACAGTAGTTATTAGTAATTTTGTCATTTTATCTATGTTTAGAATTAAAGAGAACTGTTTGATGCAATTCTATTTGTTAGAAACCTACCATGAATAGAGTCTGATATATGCCATTATCCATTGATTCTTATCAAATATTATAAAGTCAGTTCCATTTCTTAGAAAACAATCAGAGTATGCAAAGATATTAGTCTTAGAAGCATTCATGGATATTAGGTTCTCCTGAAGCAATCTTGATTCAATAAATTCTAAGTATTCATATTGTGCTAATTCACAGGTGTCATTAATAATAGAATACAGTTGTAGTATTTTTTTTGCACAGAGAGTAACTTGAAGCGAGTCCAAATTCTGCTCTATATGTATTTCTCTTAACTCTTTTAGTTGAAAAGGGCTATTTACCTCTAATTTGAATTCTAGATCTTCCGTAGATTTAGAAATTCTAAGCTTTTCATTCATTGTATATGCTTTATGATGAACACTGCAAGAACTTAGAACTATTAATAGTATCCATAAAGTGAAAAAATCGTTAGTAGCCATAATTAAAAACATTATGTGTGTATAAATTATATGTTGATATAGTTGAAATGAATGTGGCTCTGCAAGATCTGGAAGTCCATTCGGAATAGCCTAAACCCCGCTGGCGCGGACTTGCAGTCAGTGACCTTCATTAGCACTACAGTTCAATACATCTAAAGTACCAGCTTTTTCATCTATTTAAGTTTAATTTCATATTGTTTCGAGTCATCAACTGAATATTTATTGTTATTCTCAGGGCCATCTGTCAACAACAGTAAAGATGAGACGCCCAATATCATTAGGTTTCCATACACTAACTCGCTCTTCTCTTTGATAGACAAGTAGCTCATCAATCCACTAGTAATAAATATAAGTTTATACATAAATCTATAGTTATTACGAGTTTCTCCTGAAGTATCTCGGACTAAGCTCAGCTCCTTAAACTGCTTAACATGTAAAGAAGAGTAAAGTACTTCTTTTGGCTTTTTTAAGAAAAAAACCGCAATGTTTTTACTTTTTTGAACTACCGAATCAATTTTCCAACCTTCATTAAAGAGTGAATCCAATGATAATTCGTAGTCAATTTCTTTGGTTTCATCTATCAATAAAGAATCATATTGATAACTCTTTATCTGACTAAAAACAATTGTGGAATCTTGGCCAATTTTTTCTACTGTCCAATTATCAATTATTGAGTCTTGATTTAAACTAATTTCATCACCAATCCTTATAACGGTTCTTTGCATTTTGTTTTTTAAGACGATCTTTTTGAAGTCTTGATTTTGACTCAAACCTCTAGATGCAGACAAGCCCAATATGAAAAGTAAAAATATTATTCCCCTGTTGGCGCGGATCCGATAACTATTGGATTGCAGTTCGGTACCTTCATTAGCACTATAGTTCAATTTAAATCCCATATTAATACATCTAAAGTATCTATTTTACTCTTTCCCAATTTTTTGTGGCAAATTTATCGTTCACCAGCCTTCCAAGCGCACAACTCATTCTTTAACTTTAACGTAGATGCAAAATCGCATTCCAGCTTCAATTGAAACGCACTCTCGGCTCTGCAAGTGTGCCCTTCGACACTTCGAGTTGAAGCTCGGCTCAGGGTATGGTGCAGTAGAAATGGATGGGTGTGGACTGAAATATACTGTAGGTGGGAAGAAAAGTCCATTGCAACGCGCAACATAAGCTGAGGAATATAATGTGGAGGGTTTAGATCTACAGCAGTCCGTTAATGGCTGAGCATCTAGCTATCAGCTATTTTCTTTAGCTCTTGCTTTAGTGCTTTCGTCAGCGTCTTAGCCACCAAGTCATAAGAATCTTTAGTCATCTGGAGCAGAAGCTCATCAGAAACATCTTCATTTACCATAACGGTATTCCAGTGGGTTTTATTCATGTGGTAACCTGGCTGAACTGCCATGTACTGTTCTCTGTATTCCACAGCTTGCTCAGGATCACATTTGAGGTTAGCGCTTCTAAAATCTTCTATGCCGCATAGGGCAAACATTTTCCCCATAACCTTAAACACTAGGGTCTGTGGGCCGAAAGGTGTTCCTTCTGAAGTGCCTGGAAGTGATAGGCAGTAGGTTCTGTAGGTTTCTATATGCATTGAACATTGATTGTGTCCAACTAATATACTGCCTTATCCATTTAGACTTTAAGTTAATCTAACTTCTACTTGAACTAGCCCACTTATCTAGCCACTCTGAAGCCAAGTGTAAGCTCGTGAGTGCTGTCGCTAAATGACCTTATTTCTGTGGTACTCATATCGTAAGAGTAACCTATGGAAATCTGATTGTTATGATTGTATCCTAAAAATAATGCTATAGCGTCTTGTGTTCTAAATGTGCTTCCGAGCCACACCTTATTGTCATAAATAACTCTTAAACTCAAATCTGTTTTAAGTGGTGCTGGTGCTACATACTTGGCTAGTATGGCTGGCTCTAACGAC
>JBGCDA010000092.1:0-11889 GCA_045104985.1 Flavobacteriales bacterium
GCAATTAGAGTTTGAAGGAATAGCTTCAGGAACAGTTCATATAGATGATATTAAAGTAATTACCCTACAATAAATGATGCAAAAGCTTATTATACTAGCAAGCGTTTTTTTCGCTTTTACTTCCTGTAATCAGGAACAAAACTCAACCAATAAAGAAAGTAAGAGATTTGATAGTACTGCCTCTGAAATTAATGATCCTGAGATTGATAAATTAATAGCTAACATGTCCATCGAAGAAAAAGTAGGACAGATGACGCAGATAAATTTAGACGTTATTTCCGTAGGCGAGGTGTTTAATTTGAAAGAGCCTCATGAGCTAGATTCTGTAAAACTAGATTCAGCTATTAATCATTACTATGTAGGTTCTGTTTTGAACGTAGGAGGTCATACCTACTCTAGAGAACATTGGGAGGAAATAATAACTGAATTACAAGGTACAGCCATAGCCGAAGGAAATAATATTCCTATTATTTATGGCATAGACGCCATTCATGGGGTAAACTATACTGCAGATGCCACTTTATTTCCACAACAAATAGCACAAGCAGCCACATGGAACCCAGCACTTATAGAAGAGGGGGCCTCTGTTACTGCTTATGAATGTAGAGCTTCAGGAATCCCTTGGAACTTCTCGCCAGTGCTTGATATAGGAAGACAGCCGCTTTGGTCTAGGTTTTTCGAGACTTATGGAGAAGATGTATACTTGGCTGAAAGAATGACTGAGGCATGTATTCAAGGATATCAAGGGCCAGATCCTTCAAATCCTGAAAAGGTGGCCGCTTGTATGAAACATTTTTTAGGCTACAGCACACCACTTTCAGGTAAAGACAGAACTCCAGCTTGGATTCCAGAACGTCAGTTAAGGGAGTATTTCCTGCCCACGTTTCAAGAGGCTATAAAGCAGAATGCACTTACTATAATGATTAACTCTGGAGAACTGAACGGAATACCTGTTCATGCAGACCATGAGATCCTTACCACATTATTAAGAGATGAATTAGGCTTTAAAGGATTAGCTGTAACAGATTGGGAAGATATTATTAAACTGTACAGAGACCATAAAGTAGCAGTAGACATGAGAGATGCTGTTAAAATGGCTATAGACGCAGGCATAGATATGAGCATGACTCCTAATGACTATTCTTTCAACATAGCTTTAATAGATTTAGTTAAGTCAGGAGAAATAGCCGAAAGTAGACTAGACCTGTCTTGCAGAAGAATTCTTTGGGTAAAGAAACAACTAGGCTTAATGGATAACCCTATGCCAGATTTTGCCTCCTATACTAAATTCGCATCGGACGAGCATAAAGAAAGTGCTAGGAACACTGCTAGAGAATCCATCACTCTATTAAAGAATGAAGGAGATCTATTACCGTTAAGCGCTGCTCAGAATATTTTTCTTTGTGGGCCATCTGCTAATTCTTTGAACGTGCAGAATGGAGCCTGGACGCATACTTGGCAGGGTATAGATCAGACATATAATACCAAGGGTGTAAAGACTTTAATGGAATCCATCAAGGAATCATCAGAAGGTCAGGTAGAATTTATACTAGGGTCGGATCTCTTAGAAGAAAAAAATATAGCTGAAGCAGCAAGCGCTGCCCGTTCTGCTGAAGTCATAGTAATAGGTTTAGGAGAAACACCTTCCACAGAAAAACCTGGGGATATAGAAGATCTAACTTTACCACAAGCACAAATTAACCTTGTTAAAGAGTTAAACAAGTTAGGTAAGCCTATGGTTTTTGTGCTAATGTTTAACCGTCCTAGGATAATTTCAGAAATAGAGCCTCTGGCAGATGCCATTTTACATGCATACCTTCCCGGTGATTATGGAGGAGAAGCTCTAGCAGAAGTGATCTACGGAAAAGTCAATCCTTCTGGCCACTTACCATTTACCTATCCTAAGCATACTGGATCATTCGTGTCATATGACCATAAATACACTGAAACTCTAGATGCGAAGTTTGGTAGAGATGCATTTAACCCGCAGTATGAGTTTGGCTTCGGGATGAGTTATGCTGACTTCTCGTATTCTAATTTGAAATCTGATAAATCTACTTACAGTGAAGCAGATGTTATAAAAGTTAGTGTAGATGTAAAGAATACTTCTGGAGTAACTGGTAAAGATGTAGTTCAGGTCTATGTAAATGACCACGTAGCATCCATAACACCTAGCGTGAAACGTTTAAGAGGATTCCAAAAAGTAGAGATTGCTGCTGGTGCTCAAGAAACAGTGACAATTGAAATTCCTGTTGAAAACCTTTCCTTCGTAGACAAGAATAATGATTGGATAATCGAGAAAGGTACTTTCACCATTTTGGTGGAAGGAAACCAAATAGAAATAGAAGTAAAATAATATAAGTAAATAATTATCAGCGTTACAACGCTAAAAATGAACACAATAAATCTTAGAATACATGAAAATAACAATTACACTTTTTACCCTTATTCTTAGCGTTTTAGCGCTAAATTCATGGAGCCAAGCTACTTGGGAGAATTTTGATGACAATTCAAATATTTCATACTTCTTTGCAAATGGAGGATTAAACGAAAATTTTGCCAATCCTAATACTGGAGGTATTAATACAAGTGCTACTTGTGGAGAATATATGAGAGCTAATGTTCCTTTTGATGTAATCGTAATAGACCCTTTAGGAATAGATGCAGTAGAGGATGTCAACCCATATGTAGACGGTACTAAAGAAATGACACTTAAAGTACTTAGTCCAGCTGCTGGTATTACTGTTCAAATAACACTAGAGAATGCCACTTTAGCTCAGCCAGAAAACTTTCCTACTGGAAGACACAGTGAGTACACTGCAGTAACCACCACATCTGGTGAGTGGGAAGAACTAACATTTACTTTTTCAAACCAGCCTGATGTTGCCATGACTGGATTAGAAATAAATAGACTAGTTCTATTGTTTGCCCCCAATACGACTGGTACTGATACTTACTTATGGGATGATTTAAATGGTCCTGAGTTTGAAGATCCATGTGCTGACGTAATGGTTGATATGGCAGTTATAGATGATTTTGATTGTCAGAGAAATATGAGTTTTGATTTCACTAACGGAACACTGGTACAAGCAGAACCGAACCCAGAAACTGGAGGTATCAATGCTTCACCTGTTTGTGCTAAGTTCACTAAGTTTCCTGATGGAGGAGATGGAGCCTTTGGAGGAGCATTAGATAATCCATTTACTTCAGATGATTATAGCACAGTAAAGTTAGATTTATTTGCCACCGCAGAGGCTCTAAATTTCTTAATCATTTTCCAGGATAATGGAGGAGGAGACTTAATAGAGCTTTCATTCACCACTTCAGGGGTTAATGAATGGCAGTCGTTTGAAGGTGACCTTTCTCCAATTTCAAGCGCTGAAGAAATAGCTAGTGTAGTCCTTTTACTTAATCCAGGTTCAGCCACTGAAGATTTTATTTATTTAGATAATTTCCGTCTAGACTTTGTAGATAATGTAAATGAAAATCAAGCTACTGCTGAAGTTAACGTATATCCTATACCATTTAAAAATGACTATACGGTAACTTCTGATCAGTCAATTTCAGAAATTAAGGTAATGGATACCACAGGTAGAGTAGTAACAGAATTAACCAGTCTAAGTACCTCTAATATTTCTATAGATGCTACAGAATATGCCAGTGGAACATATATTCTAAGTATAGTAACTGCTTCTGGAATTGTAAATAAAACACTGATCAAGTAAGATCACTTTATCTTCTGCTACTGCTTGTGACAAAACAGATAATATTAAAAAAAAGAAAAAATGAAATCAATATTAACCATAATAGCCATAGCCATAAGCTCGTTAGGTATCAGCCAGGCACTTCCATTCGATTTTGAGGGTGGCCCAGGCTCAGTTGACTTTGTGGATTTTGATGGTGGAACAGCCACCATAGAAGCTAATCCATTACCTATGGGGGAGAATACCAGCCCATTTGTGGCTAAAATAGTAAGAGATGGAGGAGCTCCATTCTCTGGAAGTAAAGTTACACTGGCAGCTCCATTAGATTTTTCTATGGAGAACTCCCTGTCTATGAAAGTTTACACAACAGCACCAGTAGGTACTCCAGTCAACTTTAAATTAGAAGCTGCAGGTCAGGGGCCGACAGAATTAGTAGTGGAAACCACAGTCTCTGGTGCTTGGGAAACACTCACTTGGGATTTTTCAGGAGCACCTGCCGTTTATACAGATGTTGTTTTCATGTTCGATTTGGGAACTGTTGGAGATGGCAGTGAGACCTCTACATTTTATTTTGATGATGTAGCACAATTTGAAGATGAGAACGTGCTGGCGCAGTTAGATCTACCTGTCACTTTTGAAGATGAGCTGGTAGACTATACTCTTATAGCTTTTGAAGGAGCGGTATCTCAGTTGGTAGTAGATCCTACAGATGCCAGTAATATGGTAGTAGAAACATTCAAGCCAGAAGGAGCTACTCCTTCAGGAGGAACTACTATCGGAACCAATAATGGTTTTGCAACGCTGATTCCTATTTCACTAACAGATTCTAAAATGAATGCTAGAGTGTGGACCCCTTCTGCTGGTACTATAGTAAGACTGAAAATTGAAAATTCTAATAACAATACTCAAACCTGCGAGACTGATGCAGTAACTACCATGGATGGTGCATGGGAAGTATTGGAATTTGATTTTGCCAATGAAGGAACTGGAACAGCTGCATTAGAGTTCGGATTAAATAATGGTTGGGTTTATAACAAGGCATCTATGTTCATAGGGTTTGGAACAGCAGGAAGCGCTAGCGCTCCAGTGTCGTATTTTGATGATATTCAGTTCGGTCCTGCAGATGGTGTGGTAGATCCAGAGTTAGATCAGATAGATTTACCAGTAACCTTTGAAGGAAGCACTACGGATTATGCAGTATCAGATTTTGGAGGTAATTCTTCTTCTTTGGTGGTAGACCCTACAGATGCTACTAATATGGTGATAGAGTCTATTAAAACAAGCGGTTCTGAACTATGGGCAGGAACTACTATAGGCACGCCAGAAGGATTTGCATCGGATATTCCGTTTACTTCAGATAATACTAAAATGAACGTGAGAGTATGGTCGCCCACAGCTGGAATTCCAGTGCGTTTAAAAGTAGAAGATTCTGATGATGATACACATACCTGCGAAACACAGGTTTTAACCACAGTGGCTGGCGAATGGGAAACATTAGAGTTTGATTTTGCCAATGAGGCAGCAGATACACCTACCCTAGCATTCGGTTTGGGAGAAGGTTGGGAGTTTAACATGGCATCCATCTTCTTTAATTTTGATGTGAGTGGAACAGATGAAGCATATTATTTTGATGACGTAATGTTCGGTGCAGTGAATAGTATAGGCATTTTAGATCTAACTAATGTCAAGGCGTATCCTAATCCTGCAGAAAACGAATGGATAGTTTCTACCGATAAAACCACTATACTTTCAGTAGATATTAGAGACATTACTGGGAAGCAAGTCATACTAAAAGAAGTAAAATCTTCTATGGTAGAAATAGATGCTAGTCTTCTAACACAGGGTGTTTACGTGGCTACTATAGTTACTAGTTCAGGAACTGGAAGCTTAAGACTGATTAAGGAATAAATAGTTAAAATTTAGAACCGTTCATTTAATCGTGAAGGTTAAATCTGAAAGACGTTTTATCTTGAAAGAATGAAAAAATTAATTACCATAGCATTTATAATAGCTTTAGGAGCGGGTTCATGTAAACAAAGCGATCCCGAAGAAAAAGTGTACCAATTAGTGTGGAGTGATGAATTTGAAGGAGCTGAACTGGATCTGAATAAGTGGGAGGTACAAACGGGTAACGGATCTGAATATGGCCTTTTTAACTGGGGTAATAATGAGCTTCAGTGGTATCAGGAAGATAATGTAACTATAGATGATGGAAAGTTGCTCATAAGATCAGAAGCAGAAACTGTAGGCGACTATAACTATACTTCTGCCAGAATTAGGTCTTTAAACAGAGGAGACTTTAAATATGGCAGAATAGAAGCATCTATAAGAATGTCATACTCGGCAGGTCTCTGGCATGCCTTCTGGATGCTGCCTTCAGATCCAGCAGATCCTTGGCCTATAAGCGGAGAAATAGACATAATGGAGTTCGTAGGGAATCTTCCTGATGAAATTTTTAATACAATTCATTTTGTAGATGGAGCAGGAAATCAACAGCAATTAGGAGAGTTGGAGCCTTATCCTCAGCAGTCAGAGTTTCACACATATGCAGTAGAGTGGGATGAAAATTCTATAGTTTGGTTTTTTGATGATGTAGAAACTTACCAGGTGTCTAGAACAAATGATTTGCTTGTAGATTCATGGCCTTTCGATGAGCAGTTTCATCTACTACTGAATACTGCTGTAGGAGGTAACTTAGGAGGGTCTGTAGATGCCACAGCACTGCAGGAACCTAAATTTATGGAGGTAGAATTCGTTAGGGTGTACCAGCAGTTAAGTGAGGAATAAAATTATCTGCTTTGCAATGAGCGAAAATCAATCTTTTTAATTTATTGCAAAGCCAAAAAAATAAGAATATGAACAGATTTTTTCTAATTGGACTAATGGCTCTTTTGCCCGGGTTAAGCAGGGCTTCAGTAGTAAAAGTGGTAGAAACTGAATCAGGATTTCAACTTCTTAAGGATGGTGAACCTTATTATATAAATGGTGCTGGTGGAACAGTAGAATTAGATAAGCTGGCGGAATATGGTGGAAATTCTATTAGAACCTGGGGTGTAGATGCCAATACAGATGAAGTCTTAGACGCAGCCCTAAAGCATGGGCTCACCGTTACATTCGGAATATGGATGGGACAGGAGAGACAAGGTTTTGATTATGCTAATGAAGGAGCTGTAAAAGCCCAACTTGAGACTTTTAGACAAACCGTAAGAAAGTATAAAGACCATCCAGCCATTCTTTTGTGGGGCGTTGGAAATGAAATGGATTTAGACTACTCTAATTTCGATGTCTGGAAATACTTAGAGGAAATATGTCAGATGATTAGAGAAGAAGACCCTAATCACCCTACTATGGCTGTAACCGCAGGTCTAGATGTAGCAGAGGTCAAACTCATTAATAAGCACACACCTAGTTTAGATATTCTAGGATTGAACACATACGGTAATATAGCTTACCTCCCTGAAGCTGTTCAAGTTTATGGCTGGAAAAAGTCCTACATTGTAGCAGAGTGGGGTCCATATGGATGGTGGGAAGTAGCTAAAACCGAATGGGGTGCTTCTATAGAAGAAACCAGCTCACAAAAAGCTGACACATACAAAAAGAGTTTTGAAGCTATTCTAGGAGATAAAGAAAACTGTTTGGGTTCTTATGTGTTTTTATGGGGACAGAAGCAGGAGCATACCTCAACATGGTTTAGTTTGTTCACAGAAGATGGAGATGAAACCGAGGTAATGGATGCCTTAATTAAAGGCTGGAGAGGAACAGATCCAGATAATTTTGCTCCTACAATTAGTGATTTTAAGCTGAACGGGCTACTTCCACAAAATAACGTTAAAGTTCAAACTGGTCAGGAAGTAACGGTAAGTGTGACTATTAATGATAAGGATAATGACAAGATTAGGTACCAATGGCAGCTCATTCCTGAAAGTACAGATAAGAAAACAGGTGGTGATGCAGAGCGGGCACCGAAACCATTAAGTGGTGTATTTAAAAAGATAGATATGTCTAAAAATGAGGTGACATTTAACGCTCCATACCGGGCAGGTCAATATAGAGTGTACCTCTTTGCACATGATGGTAATGATAATGTAGCCACAGGAAACTTCCCGCTTTTAATAGAAGAGGTGAATTAGTTAGCACTAAGGCTGTATAAATTGTGTTACTTTTCTTCTGTTCCCACTAAGTTTAAGGTGGTGCTATAAATAGGCCGCTTTAGCATTTTAGCTTTAAGCCATGCGTAAAAGCAGATGTTAAAGAAATCTTCATCCACTCCTTTCCATGGAATAGTTTCTTCCACTTTCTGAGTAAATTCAGGAGACGTAATGTGCTTATAATCAATCGTTATGATCTGAATAAGTTTGAGAAAAGGCCAAATGGGATTCTGACTATCTGCTTTGAGGAGCTGGCCATATTTCCTTTTGAAGCTTTTAATTCTTGACTCGGCCAGAAGGTCATTTCCTAGTTCATAATGCATGAGAATTTCTATGGCTTTAAAGTTAAAGAGCCACTCGTTTCCTAAGTGGTTCAGGTAAAACTGGTCTGTTCGATTAAGCAGCATGAGCGCAGATTTTACAGATGTTATGCACTCCTGCTGAAAATGTATCATACACAAAGTGAGTGTTAGTAGTGCTTTTTCAGGCTGGGTAAGATTACGCTCCTTAAGCCGCGTTTGAATTATATCTAATGCCTCTCCGTACTGAGCAGAAAAGTTCAGATTTAGTGCCAGCAGATTGGTGTATCTGCCTTTCCAGACGCTCTGATTCACCTCAGGAAAGCGTTCCATCTGCTCTTTCATATTGATCAGGTAAAATTTGCTACGCTTAAAATTTCTTTTTCTGAAATAAATGTTAGCCATGGTGTAGAGAAGTTCTATATGGTAGGGCAGCATTTTTTCTGTATCCTTCTCTGTTCCCTTCAGCGTAGCAATGTGTTTTTCGAAAAACAAATCTGCTTGAGAGTAAGACTTGGTTTGCGAAGCATAAAGGTCTGTGAGTGAACAGAGCTGATTTAGACTTCTGTAGTTTAAAATGAGCTCAGGATTAATATCAAACGTTTTTAGTCCACTACCTAAGGTTTCTTTCAGCTTAGAAGGTACATGGTGAAACTTTCCAGAGAGAAACTCTCTGTGCATTTTAGCATACAGCACGCCCAGCTTTTCTTGAGCTATAAACTGTTCGTTATTCTTTTTAAGCTTGCTAAATAAAAGTTCTAAATCTACCTGTTCTAGCCTATGGGCGTGTTCTATAGATGTGTGGTAAATTTCATTCAACAGAGAGTGTTGGTCTAAGGCTAGGGCCAGTTTTTCTGCTTTTTTCAGAATAAGCATTCCTTCTTTAAAGGAGGCATTAGAAATGAGTTTTCTGGCTGTAACCACCAGTTTAATAATGCTATTCTCCTCAGAGAGTGAAGAGGAAAGCGTTTTAGTAGCAGTAAAATCTATGAGCAGATCGGTTAGTCTTTTATTCAGTGCATTAAAAGCATTAGACCCTATTTCTGAACGAATACTTGATTCAGAATTCTTTAGGTGTGCCTTGAATAATTGAATGTTTCTAGTGTCATGACGTTTATTTCTATGGTCTAAAAACTGAATAAACGAAGCTCGCTCACCTGGGTTTAATAATGAAATAAGCTCTTTTATCGTACTCATATATCGTAATTGTAAATGCTTAAAGTTAATGTATAGTCTAAATAAGTGTAATTTATGAGTGTTTTATATCGTAATAGATATGTGTTTTTTAGTCTTGAGAAAAGAAAGTGAGGCTACATTTTTGGGCCATAATTAAAACCAAAGATTATGTTAGAACAAGAAAAAGTGGTTTCACAACCAAAGCAAGAATCGAAAGTAAAAAAGCATACACAGTTAGGTTTTAAGCCTACGCCTGCATTTATAGGAGCCTCATGGATGGCTTTAGGAATAGGGCTCATTTCCTATTGCATAGGTTTATGGAATTCAGGAATGCTCTTAAACGAAAAAGGGTATTACTTCACAGTCATTTTAATGGGGTTATTCGCAGTGATTTCAGTGCAGAAGTGTGTGAGAGACAAAGCAGAAGGCATAGAGGTTACAGATATTTATTACGGCATAAGCTGGTTTGTGACGTTAGTAGCCATGATTCTGCTCGTGGTAGGATTAAGAAATGCCGAGTTAGAACTGAGTGAAAAAGGCTTTTACGGAATGTCGTTTACGCTGGCTCTATTCAGCGCCATAGCAGTTCAGAAGAACACCAGAGACACCAAATTATTTTCACAGAAAGAACATTCGTTTGACTCTTAGTGCATGAGTAACGGCCAAGTGTGCATCAGAATTTAAGAAACTAAAAAAGCGACAGTAGTTCTGAGGCATAACTTGGTAGAACCCACTTCTCTTCATTGAGGGGTGGGTTTTTTTATTAATCTGTAATTATAGGTTGATCTTCTATTATCTCAGGTAGTAAGTCATCCCATGTAAAAGCATTTAAATACCATAGATTTCCGACTCCTTGATAATAAGTAATTCTAAACCTCAAAGCGTGCTTTTCATGTTTAAGAACATATATGTATTGGCATCCAACTCCTTCAACTGTTTTTTTACCGACATATTTATAGCCGATTCTTTTGCCATACCTTCCTTTAATTAAGTCAAAGTTTTCTAAGGTCTGTTTTTCTAGAAGAGTAATTTCTGCAGCAGGTAATATCCATATTTCTCTTAATTTATCAAAAGCCTCTGAAACTTTATCTTGCGTTAGATCCATTAAGATTGTGTCAGTAATTGTCTTTGCCTCTTCAAGAGTCTGTATTCCTTTTTCAATCTGACAATGGATTGAGCTTAAAAAAAATAGACTCAGAAGAGTAATACTTAAGCATTTCATAGTAATTATTATGGTGGTTAGTTCTAATATTTAAGATGTAAATATAAATAGAGAACTAGAGAGAATAGTATTCTAAAAACTCTCAGTTGTTCATAAAGAGTGTTTTCTATTTAAGATGAGGACATTATAGATACAGAGGCTAAAGGTAAATTGTGCATTTGAGTGTATTTAAGAAAGTTCAATTTTTATCTGAACACATCTTTAACTATTGAAGGTTGGGTTTTTTATAATGCTGACCTTTTTGAGTGAACTAATACCATGTTTGAGTTAACTTTAGTTCAAAATCTTTACATGAAAGCTTCTCTTTTATTCTTAGGCATTCTTTGTTCATTTTGGGTAATAGCTCAGCAGAACCCTACCATAGGTGAGATCTATGATTATGAAGTTGGAGATTTATTTCAGTATACTTTCACTTCTAATTTTAGTCCGCCAAATTTCAGTCAAACTTATGTGGCGGATAAGTGGTTTTCTGATAATCTTGATAGTGTATTTTATGAAATATCTTCATCATATATCTATCTGCCGTTTGCTGCAGAGGATGACTTGATCTCTGAATTTGATGTTCATTCTGTCATTTCTTATACTAATTTAGACTCTGTTCTAGCTGTTTCAGGACCTGTTCCTATTCTGAATGAAGTAGATTCCATCTCTTCCTTCTGCGTAATTAACTTTGATGATTTAGGTAATGACTACATGACCTATGACTGGTCTGTGGCGTGTTTAGATACTGTTTATCAAGTGAACCAAAATTTTCATGTAACAGAATGCATTCCGTTTTTATCTGGGATAGATACTCAATATTCCGGTTACACTAGAGGTCTGGGCAGAGTGGAATCATTTTATGGCGGTTGGGAGCTGGGAAATTGGGGGGAAACCGTGTTAACCTATTGGTCTAAATCTGGCCAGGAATGTGGTGCATATTATGAGCCTCTCAGTGTTTCTGAATCAGAGGGCTTTTTAAAGCTCAACGTTTACCCTAACCCTTCATTAAATGGTGTGTTCTTTCTTGATTCGAAGGAATTAACTTCCTATGAAATCTATAATTCAACCGGAAAGCTTATCTTGAAATCAACTGAACAGAACGCTTCTCAAATAGATTTATCCCCGTTCAGTTCTGGAGCTTATTTTCTATACATCTTTAATAAGAATGGAAGTTTACTTGGCGTCAAGCGATTGGTTAAATAATATCTTACTTCAAGCACTTAAAATAATCAAAAGGCTCATGACAGTCATTGCACTGGAATAGTGCTTTACAGGCCGTACTGCCAAACTGAGAAACCAGCTTGGTGTTTTGAGATTTGCATCGCGTACAGGTTACTATTTTAGCATCACCTGTAAGT
>JBGCDA010000093.1:0-23719 GCA_045104985.1 Flavobacteriales bacterium
CGATGTAAATGCAGGAGTAATTTCTAGGGTTTCATCTCACAAATTCGGAAAACTAATGGGTTGCGTTGCTCATTTTGATTCAAAAGGTGAGGCCTTTATCATTGAGCACTATAATGAAAATGAAAAGAAACAAGGGCAAGACATTTTTATTAGAAATAATAAATTAAAAAACGTGAGAACATATGAAGATGGTAAGAAATGTGGAGTTTATAGCGATTTTAATAGTGTAGGAGAAATTGAAGAGCAAGGTTATTATTCATGTTACGACCTAATTGTTATTTACAACTGATCTGAGAACACTCAAATCATGAGATCAAATGGAGATAGTATAGATTGGAAAACGGATTTTTCTACGGATCAAAAAGTAAAATTTTGGGATTATGTGGGAAAGCAGAATTATGGGGATACTTTAATCTTTAGATTACCAGATGAAAACACCCAAAAGTTTGAATAGGGAAAAAGATCATCTGATTAAAAAACACTTAGTTCTGCCAGTCTAAACCACCCCATTCCGATAGCTATCGGAATGCTAAAGACGATTCTGCCAGCTTCATACTCAGTACATCGCAATTCTGCCTTCCCAATAATTATCGTGAAGGCTGCATTTAAGAGGGGATAGAAGCAGGAAGACAAAAGAAACTCAGCGAGTTCAGCCTATACTTCTTAGATCTGATTATCTAGTTAAGAATATACTTCAACCCCAAATTAAACGTATTACCCAATCCTGCATTTTTACTTCTCCAGAAATTAGTATAGAGCAGCTCCATGTTTAGTCGGTTTCCTACCTGGTACTTAAACCCAGCGCCACTGGCTGTGTAATTGGCAGCAGAAGTAATATCATCTGTAAAGCCCGTTTCTAGATCTACAGGGTTAGGATTATACCTGAACCTAGGCACGTGCTCTGTCATTACATAAAAAGTGATTTTATCTGTAGGGAAGTAGCTAAAAAAGGCCTTCACAGGAAGGTCCACAGCTGAAGATTGTTCAGATCTGATTCCTACTCTAAAAAGTGTTTCTACGGAAGTAAACAACTGAAAATCGCCAAATGCCTTATCGAAAAAGAACTGGTTCCATACTATCATTCTGTCCCAATCTATAAAGTACCTATCTGCCCCAGTTCCTTCAGGATCTCCTATAGTAGGAACAGAAATGGTGCTCTGTATAGAAAAGTTCCTCACAGCTTTAAATGGCTGCACCTTTAGTCGTAAACCTACATTAGTAAAGCCTACACGTGTAGAGTCGTCATTGGCAAAATTATACACGTCAAACACCGAGCCTGCAGATAAGTCCCTTCGGTTAGCAGAGGCCTTAAAATTAGCTTCCACACCTATGTTAAACCTGCCAGACTTACTAATGCCATAAGTGGCTTGTAATAAATGCGTAGCAAAGGTTTCTCTGTTTTCGTCAAACCGCTGTCCCATCCAGTTTACTTTAGTGTGAGTGTAAATTGTATTGAAGGAAGTAAGGTCTAACTGCTTGTGTTTTAAAAGACTTCCCCCTGTAAAGGTTTGCAGGTTAAACTCATCGTCTGTGGGTGGTGTTCCTAATTGTTCTAATGCGTTTTTTAGCATTGCACCGCCAGAACCTACTTTATTTAGACGCCAGTCGTAGTCGTAAAACTTCACTTTATAGTCTGTGTTAAAAGGCTTAGTTCTAAACAGGTTAATGTAGGTGGTGATGTTACTCTTGCCACCAAAATCATCTGCAAACCAGTCGAAAATCTGCGAGGCATATACTGTCTGTTCCTGGCTATTTTCATACACAAACCAGCCGTTATTCATAGCTAAAGAAGATTGCTCATCCAGTTGGGCATCTAAGTTGTTCCCAGTGTATGCCATAGCTCTAATTCTAGGACATCCTAATGCACCGCATACCAGAGCAAAGTGAATTCTAGCATCCATAAACTCTTTTCTCAGTACTTCATTCTCTAAGTAGTCTAGTGTCCAAGAGTTTCCAATTATACTGTAAGGAACTGTCTTATAGAACCCTGCCGCATCCAAAGGGGAGTTGAGCGGATAGTTATTTAAGATGCCCTTTACCACCAGCACGTTATAGGCATTGATGTAAAATGCTTGTTGCTCATTTCTGGTGAGGCTAGAGATATCTGCAGTTCCTATAGCAGTAACTATTTCGTTGAGCTGTGTTTCGCGTTGCAACGCTAAATCATAATCCACCAAACCATTTTTTACTACCTCTGAGTAAAACGCATTTAGTTCTTCAGTAGAAGGCCCATTCTGAGCCATGGGTATGAATGAATAAGAAAATAGGCCTATGGCTAATAAAAGGTACTTCATGTAGGAGTGTTTGGTGTGTTACAAATAAACTCTAATACACCAGAATTATGATTACCCCGCCTTAACAACCTTGGCTCAGCATTGTAAACTTATAGGGAAACTGGCAGGAAAAAAGTATAACAACAAAGGTATATTTGCACACTCTTTTATGAAAATTCTAGCCTATATATATGTTATTTTATTTAGTAGTTCTGCTCTAGGTCAGCTCACCTTAAATAGCGTTAACTTTTATGGTGAAACTAGAAATAAGATCAGCTACTTAAAGAATTATGTGCTCTCTGAAGTGGGCGAGCCTGTTACTCTAAAGCAGCTAGAGGCAGATCGTAAGAACTTGGTAAACTTGCCTAAATACGCTCATATACATTTAAAGATAGACTCTTTTCCAATGTATGTAGATGCCACTTTTGAGCTTTATGAAGTTCAAACGATTACACCTGTCTTTGATTTTGGAGGTATTAAAGAAAACATTTACTGGCAGTTAGGAGTGGCCAATTCCAGTGCTTTAGGTTTCGGGTTAAACTATAATATGTCTTATAGAAATACTGACCAGCGGAGTAATTATTTCTTTAACGTGAAGCTGCCTTACATTAAAGGAAAGCCTATCGGTGTAGAAATATTGGTGTCAAGAGATGCCACGTTAGAGCCTGTAAGATTAGGAGAACAGAGTGAGCGATATTTATACGACAGAAATAACGTGGCTCTAAGTGGGCGTTATTATTTTAATCCTAGAAACATATTTACGCTAACAGGCTCATACTTTACAGAAGGCTATAACCTAAAAGGAGAAAATCCGCTCGATTTCCCAAGTGATTTTATACATAGAAAAGTTCTATTTGCAGAGGAGTTTTCTCATAATAATGAGAACTATTTTTACTACACAGTAAATGGCTACTCTGCTTATATAAAGGCAGTACAGGTCATTAATCTAGATCAAGATTTTGATTTTTCGCTCATTCAAGCGGAAGGAAAGTATTTCGCTAAACTAGGCTCTAATGGTAATTTAGCCATGAGGCTGTTTGCTGGAATATCTACTAATACAGATTCGCCATTCGCTCCTTTTGTGCTAGATAGTAATGTAAACATTAGAGGCTCAGGAAACAGGCAGGAGCGAGGCACATCTGCAGTAACCCTTAATGTAGAGCACAGACAGGCTGTTTTTGAAAAAGGGGATATTGCGGTGCAATTAGTAGGATTCGTAGACGCAGGCATCTGGAGATTGCCAGGAAGACCATGGAGTTTGAATGATGTGAATGATGATTTGCGCTTGTTTTCTGGCGGAGGGTTGCGCTTTATTTACAAGAAGTTTTCTAGAGCAGTATTCCGAGCAGATTACGGCATAGACATAAGAGCGTTTGAACAACAAGGTTTTGTGCTAGGAGTAGGGCAGTATTTTTAAGCATGCCGTTATAACTGCCATACCTATGTAGTGGCTATATCCACTAAATTTGCCATATGAGTATGAAAAAGAAAATCCTCGTTAGCCTGCTTTTGGTGTTTGTATTAATTCAATTTAAGACTGTTGACAAAACCAACCCACCAATAGTACCAGAAAATGATTTTCTAGAGATGACAAATGCTCCAGAAGGAGTGGCTGAGCTCATGCATGAGGTGTGTTACGACTGTCATTCTCATCAGGTAAGATACCCGTGGTACGCTAACATAGCGCCAGTTTCCTGGTGGCTAAAAGGACATGTGGAAACTGGTTTGAGTAAGGCTAACTTCGCAGACTGGAGCAGTTATTCTACCATAGAGAAAGACAGTGTCTTAACCAGAAGTAGTAGGCTGGTAGGCCTTAAATGGATGCCTATAATCACGTATAAAATTACCCATTCAGAAGCCAGATTAACAGAAGAGCAGCGTAACATGCTAATAGAGTTTTTTGAGTACCAGAGGAAGTTGTTGAAATAAATTCTATAAATAGACTTCCGAAAATGGGATTTATTTTAACTAAAATAGATTTTAAGAAAACGCCTACAGCATTTTATAGCACACTATAGTTCATAAAAAAATGATGGAGATAGTCTTTACATCTTTGAAAAGTCTTACGCTGTAAATGGAAAGCACTATTGCAGAATTAAGAACTGAGTCAACTTGATATTTAAAAGAATGAAAAGTTGATCTAGTGCACCCGAAGGTCAGAAATAAGCAAACTACATCTTTTTATAAGTTTGAATTAATAGCTCTATTCTGGTTCCATTATCGTGAATGAATTCTATATCCGCCCCTAATCTGCTTTTAAAAGCAGTGATGAGTTTATGACCAAAGCCACCATCTTGATTATCTTCTTTCTGAGATTCAGAAAATCCCACCCCATTATCTTGAACTGCTAGCAAAAGACCTTTCTCCGTTTCTCTTAATTCGATTAAGATTTCGCCATTTCTTTCATCTGGAAATGCATATTTAACAGCGTTAGTTATAAGTTCATTGACTATTAATCCTATAGGGATTACCGTTTCCACATCTAGTTTTATGGCCTCTATACCGGTAGTCATGGTGATCTGATCACTATTTATACTGTAGGTGTCAATTAGATTTTTACAGAGTCTAGGTAAATAATCTTCCATAGGAACTCCTGAGAGATTGTCTTTTTGGTAAAGGTTTTGATGAATGAGCGACATAGAAAAAACTCTTGTTCGGCCTTCCTGAATGGCTTCTTTGGCTATTTTATCTTTTACATTTCTAGACTGAATGCCTAGAAGAGATGAAATCATCTGAAGATTATTCTTTACTCTGTGGTGAATTTCCCGGAGTAAAATGTCTTTTTCCTTTAGGGCTTTATTTATAATAGCGTTTTGTTCTTCAATTTTTTGGTTTTTACTCTTCACTCTAAAGAATAAGACGGCCAGTAGTGCAAGAGCTAGTAATCCACTGCTTATAATAATCCACTGCTGTGTTATTCTAGCTTCATTTAATTCATCTTCATATTGTAGTTTTAAAATGGCTTTGTCTTTTTTTTCTGTATCATATTTAACTTCTAATTCGTTAAGCTGTTTGCCTATAGACAAATTAAGAATAGAATCTTTAACTGTCATTAATCGTTCTGAGTAAAACAGAGCGCTGTCTGATAAAGACTGTTGCTTATGCATATTAATAAGTTCTGATAACGCCCCTGCCAGTGATTTTAATAAGTGGTATTCTTTACAAATAGCTATTGATTCGTGAATGTCTCTATTGGCTGCTTTATAGTTGCCTATTGTGGCGTTCACCCTAGCACTTCTCAGAAGAGTTCCAGAAAGCTCATAAGGAGTGCCTAATTCCCTAGAGAGCTTTAAAGCTTCATTAATATGAAAGTTTGCCAGAGAGTAGTTGCCCTGTTGGGCATAAATATTCGCTAGTTTCGAGTTACTGTATCCCTTCCCCCAAACATTATTTAATTTTTCATTAAGCTCATGCTGTAAAAGATGGTATTCTAATGCTTTATCATATCTGCTTTGTTCAGACATAAGCACCCCTAGGTTGTTATAGACATCTCCCATGCTGCTGCTGTCTTGAATAGTTTGGAAAATTTCTAGCGCTTTTAATCCGCACTCTTCCGCTTTATCAAACCTTTTTCTATCATTAAAGTGTATCAGTTTGGCATTGTTACACATGCCTATATTTTTAGAATAATTAATAGCCTCTGCTAGAGCTAGGCTTTTATTTACATTTTCTAAAAACTCCTTGTAATAAGATTGTTGCCTAAAAACTAAAGATTTCTGGTAGTACAGATCAGATATAATTGAAGTGTCTTTTAGCGTTGCAAAGCTCTCTATTCCCTGTTCAAAAAAATCTAGTGCTTCTTCATACTTCCCATGCCTTAAATTACAAACGCCATAATAATAAAGAGATAATTGATCATAATAGCTCTCATTAGCATACCCCGTAACCAATTGAGAGCTATCTACAAATTGAATGCACTTGTCATAGTCATATCTAGAAACCTGGTAGGATGAATCTAAGAGAGACTTTACCGCCTCATCCTGGTTTTGACCTAATGAAGTAACAGAGCAGGAGAGGAACAGCAGTAAAATACAGTTGCCTAACAGACTAATGGACCAAGAGATAAATGGTTTCACAAGCCTAATTGTTCTTGAAAGTGCTGATAAATTTTGTCATCTATTTCTTGAAGTTCCTCTATTCCAGAGGATATTGCTTGCATCTGTTCGTTCAGATTTAGATATTGACACTTAGAAATGATGACATCTGCCTCAAACATTATTTTTAATAATTCTTCTATCATTCAGTAAAATTGGTTCTATGTTAGTTTAGAGTATTCAATTTATATGTTAAAATAGTCGTGTGTACAATTCTGCACGGCTTTTAATTTCTAGCTTTTGGTAAAGATTTTTCACATGGTGTTTCACCGTGTTAACTGAGATAAATAATTCCTCGCCTATGTTTTTATAAGACAAACCATCTAGTAACAATTTTAAGGTTTTGAGCTCTTGACTTGTGAATTTTTTATGAGTTTTAGCCTCGAGTTTCTCTTTGTCTATGACCTTTTTATTTTTCATGCTGTCATGATTAAAAAGAGCCATTTTTATAGTAGTCAGTAGTGTGCGGTCCTGAAATGGTTTCACAATATAGCCGTAAGGAGAATGTTCCTGAGCGGCTTTCAGTGTGTCTTCATCATCATAGGATGTCAAAAAGACAAAAGGAACTTTATATTTATCATGAATCACTTTGGCCACATCTATTCCCGAAAGGCCTACACCTAAATTTATGTCTAATAATACAAAGTCAGGTGTGCGATTCAGAAGCATATCTATGGCTTGAATACCATTGTGAGCCATTCCTATCACAGAATACCCATTAACCTCTAGAAGCGAGCTGATATCTTCACAAATCAGTCCATCATCTTCTACTACTAATATTTTATATTCCGAATCTGACATTATAGTTGCTTAAAATATTCATTAATCCATTGTTGGAGATTTACATAGGTTAGAGGCGGTTTTTAAATAATAGGTTTACTGAAATATAGTTAACATTTCCAAGCTACTGAAATATAACTGCGTGGTTCACATTATAAAAGAGGTTTGGCATTTTTCTCTGGGAGAGTTACTGTACATCTTGATACTTCTCTAACCCACTAGATCAGAAATAACATCTTCCTCTGTAAAATCTAATTCATCTATGGTCCAGTCAAAATCTACCATTTCTTTGTAAAGTCTATAAATTCGAGAGGCTAGAAAGGCACTGATAATAAGAACGATACCCGTAATGTAAAATTCATTGAAATAGAGGAGAGTGAAAGTGCATATTAGAAGAGAGACATTTCTGGCTTTTAATATTCGAGGTGGGGCTATTTGAATAGATTTTTCTTGTACCTCAACAGTGGCTGCGTGTGGTGTTTTCATTTTTAGTACTTGTGAGTTCAACATACAATTGCTTTTGAGCAAAAGTCGAACTCATTATCTGTTTGAATAAGACCCGTATGGGTAGTATTTCAAATAAAAGCAATATTTAGCCTTAAAAATCTGCAAGGAAGCTCATTTGCAGTTCTTGGATAGCGTTGGTTTTGAATGCTTAAGATCTTCTTCTAATGGTTTTACTCCTCCTACACCGCTCACTACAATACTTCACATCCTCCCACACCTTAGCCCATTTCTTTCGCCATGTAAAAGGCAGTCCGCAGACTACGCAGGTTTTTTGAGGCAGGTGCTGTTTTTTCATTTCTGCTTGAACTTGGGTTCTGGCATAGGAATATACGTGTGGTCACCCTCTATTTTTGGGAATTTACGGGTTTTCCAATCCTCGGCTGCCTGCTTTAAACGGTCTTTAGAATGAGAGGCAAAGTTCCAGAGCAGAAACCGTTCTTCTGGAAAAGGTTCGCCTCCAAATAGTAGTACTCTGGTTCCGCGTTGCAACGCAATACTGCATTCATCCTCAGTTTTAGAAATCATCATCTGTCCTGCAGAAATGGTGTTCTCACCATCCTGAATCTGGCCTTCACAAACCACCACCGCTATTTCTCCTTTTAGCTCTCCAGCTATGCAAAGCTCAGCATCCTCAGTAGCTTCTACTTCCATCATGAATAATGGTGAATGCACTGGGAGAGGAGCTACTCTGCCAAACCCTTCTCCAGCTATAAGGGTGAGCTTCATTCCATCTTTTTCCCATTTAGGCAGCTTTGAGTGCGGTACGAAATCAAAACGGGGTTCCATTTCTTCCTTCTCCTTAGGAAGTGCCACCCACACTTGATAGCCATGAACAGGATATGTGTTTCCATCTCTAAACTGCAGTGGTGTTCTTTCTGTGTGGGCCACGCCTTTTCCAGCAGTCATAAAGCCCACATCTCTAGTATGAATTATCTGATGAGCACCTGTGCTATCTTTATGTTCTATGGCTCCTTCAAGAAGATATGTTAACGTAGAAAGCCCGATGTGCGGATGCTGATCCACATCCATAAATTTTTCTGGGCCCATGGTAGAAGGCCCCATGTGATCAATAAACGTAAACGGACCCACCTGACGCTTTTTGGAAAAAGGCAATAGCCTGCCAACTAAAAAGTTGCCAATGTCTCTGCTGCGCTCTTCTACTATTAGTTTTTCGTTGTTTGACATTGTTGAGGATTTGAGGTTTGAAATTCGATATTCGAAATCAGAGAATTACACATTTTGTTAGGTAGAGGCTCATGAATTTTTCAATACCCCCAAGATAACAGCACCAAAACAACTCGACTCAAGTATGCCAAGTTCCCCTCCACTGGAGGGGTGCCCGCAGGGCGGGGTGGTTGCAATGCCTCAGCTACTTCAACCACTCAGGCACCTTATTATCTCTCACAAATGGAAACTGGTCTAACTTCTTAAGATCATAATAGGTGTTTAGCCCACTAATGCCAGCCACATTTCCTTCGTCTAGATTTACGTAACCATTATCAGCTACCAAATAATCAGGGATAATTAAATGCTCTATGCTGCCTATAATCATGGAAGTACCATTCAGTTTAATAGGCACCTGTTCTTGGAAACGCATGCCTAGTTTGATAGGGCTGGCCTTTACGAATGGCGCTTTGAAACCATCTATAAACTCAGGTTCTATATGGCAGTGCTCAAATTCGCTTTCTTCTCTAGAAAACTTTCCAGAGGTGTAATGTGCTTTTTCTACCAAATCTGTAGGCACAGAGTTAATGGTGTACACCTCATTCTCCATGATGTTTTCGTAGGTATGTCTAGGCACATCTCCAGTAGGTCTGAGAATAAACCCAAGGTATGCTGGGTTACTTCCTAAATGCACCACAGAACTGAAAATGCCTAGGTTAGTCAGACCGTCATTAGAAATGGTTCCTATTAAATTAGCAGGTTTTATTCCTGTAATAGAATTGATTAGGTTCAGTCTGAATACCTTTTCTGCGTTGGCTATATCGTCTTTAGTTAGTTTCATAATTATAAGGTCTTAACGCCTCTTAGGCGATTTTTTAAATTTATCTCTGGTATGTGTTTCTATAATGCGTCCTCGCTCGGCCACTACCTGCTTGTCTTTTCGGTGTCCCCATATTTTATCTCTAGCATGCTTAGCACTAGCAGTTAAGTCTACTATGGGGTTAGGGTAGGAGCAGTCTGTAATGTTTTCCATGACCTTATCCATTTCTGTCATAAGCCATGGCTCGTGAATGAACTCCTTAGGAACATTAGCCAGTTCAGGCACCCATTTCTTAATGAATATACCTTCAGGATCATGGTCTTGGCTCTGTTTTATGGGGTTATACATTCTAATGGTATTCACACCAGTAGTACCAGCCTGCATCTGAAACTGAGGGTAATGAATGCCAGGCTCGTAGTCTAAAAACTGCTGAGCTAAATGATATACACCTCTGCGCCAGTCTTGGTCTAGATGATGGCAAAGTACAGAAACCAGCATGGCGCGCATTCTAAAGTTAATCCAGCCTGTTTTGGTCACTGCTCTCATGCAGGCATCTACCAGCGGAAAGCCCGTAGTTCCTGTTTTCCAAGCTTTCAGTTTGGCATCATCATTTTCGTGAGCTAGCAGTTCGTAACCACTATTCACACAGTGGGTTTCATACCTGCACTCTACTTCAAATTTCTGCATGAAATGGCAGTGCCAGTGAAATCTAGTGAGGATTCCTGAGAAAGCGCGTTTGTTTGAAGGCCTGTTAGGGTGGTTCTTAATGAACTTATAAGCCTGCCTGATAGATAAGTTTCCCCAAGCTATGTATGGCGATACTCTGCCGCAACTCACCCTGCTTTCTGTGGGTTTGGAAATGTGACGGTGGTAGTTAAACCCTCTGTCTTCAGTGAAGGACCGCAAATATTTCCAAGCCTTGGTTTCTCCAGCAGGCTGAAATTCTTTTGAGTAATCCTCTAATTGCAACGCTAACTCAGAGCTCATTTTAAACGGATGAGAAAACTCTAGCGATTGTTCTTTTTTATAATCAGTGTGTATGATAGGCGCGGTCATTTGTGCGTACCACTGCTGATCCCAACCTTGCCTATTATGAATGCCACGTAGAATTCCATCTCTCTGAAATTCTGTCCATTTAGCGCCTTGGGAGTCCAGCAGCTGTTTGATTTTTCTGTCTCTCTTCCAAGTCACTAGAACGCCAGTTTCTCGGTAGCTGAACACATTTTTAATGGTAAATTTTGAGCTAAGTAGGTGAAATGCTTCTTCAGCGTTGCAATGCATTAAATGCACCTTTCGGCCTACTGCAGCTAGCCGCTTATTTAGATCTTTTACAGAATGAAAAATAAACTGGAGGTGCCTTAAACTAGTATCAGGGTGACTGATGACAGAAGGCTCTAACAATGAAATAATGAGGTAGGGGAGTTCATGCTGTTCAGCGGCATGAAGCGCGGCTTGGTCTTGCAATCGAAACTCACGCTTTAACCACACTATGTTTATGGCTTCCAGACTAATAGCGGAACTGTTTTTTAGCTTTTTTCCAAAACCCAAAGAACGATGAGTGGTAGCCAGAAACTGAAAACATCCAATCTCTGGAGTGTTCTGTGCCCTTATAGGCGGTGTTTAATGGGTGCTCTTTGAAATGAATATCAGTCAGTGAATGTTCAGAAATCAGATCAGAGAATTCTCCTACAAACACCTGAATGCCAGCTATGTTTTTACTCAAATCCAGCATGAACTGAACACTCTTATCAGAAATAGGATACTCCTTAAATACAGAAGGCTCAAGGAGTAAAATTCTATTGGCCACTGTTTCCTCATCCCACTTTGGGTCTAAGTTATACCAGTTATAAATGTAGGAGGGAAGTTTGCTGTCTAAAATAATAGGCTGTGATTCAGGTAGCTTAGTAACCAGTTCTAAACTTACAGTGTCCTTGAGCTTTTCTGGAGTTTTAAAATGGTGTGCTTTCCATTCAGGATGATCGTTGGTCGGAAATTCAAACGCGCTGTAATCTA
Source organism: Flavobacteriales bacterium (assembly GCA_045104985.1). GTDB lineage: Bacteria > Bacteroidota > Bacteroidia > Flavobacteriales_D > Sanyastnellaceae > ASP10-05a. Next base: position 11,652 of record JBGCDA010000093.1, read on the forward strand.
CGTCCATAAAGGTTCCATGGTCATTTGTGTGGCAGTACTTGTTTACATTTCCTTGATTGGCCACGTACTTTTTATTGGCATTAGAACCAGCCACCCACTGCCAGCTCAGCGCATTACTGGCCCAGTCAGCATCTAAGAGGTGATAATACATCCATCTGGCTGGCATCCACCAGTGACTGTAAGCCATGTTACAGGCTATGGCTGCGGTGTACATGCGTACGTGATTATGCATGTAACCAGTCTCATACAGTTCTTTTACCGCTGCGTCTATGGCTTCTATGCCTAAGTTGGCGTCCACTAAATGGCTGGCTATTTCTTTATTTTCTACAGGAAACTGCTCGTGTTTTAAATCCTTATTAATGGCCGTTCCTTTGGCTATCCAGTTTTGCTGCCAGTGGTCTCGCCAGGCCAGTTCTTGAGTGAATTTCTCCATTCTACCTGGCTCATAGCCTCGTTCTAAGGTGCGTTGCAATACTTGTTTCGTGCTAATAACCCCTCTACTGATGTATGGAGAGAGCCGAGTCACAGCACCGTCTAAATAATTTCTACTTCTGGCATACTCAGGAGGATCTGCCTTATCTATTAAGGCTAAAATCTCAGAATAATCTGTAATAAAACTCATCGTTTAGAAATCTTGTTATTGGAAATAGCACGCTGTCTGGTGCATTTAAACCGATTGATTCCATCTACGCGCTTCATTTCGTGCTTTTGGCTTATGCCAGAATTCACCCGTTTTCTCCAGCGGTTAAAGCTGCTGCGCTTCAGTTCAGAACGCATGATTTTAATGACATCACCCTCGCAGATGCCAAACTGAAACTCTATAGCAGAGAATGTAGTGCGGTCTTCCCACGCCATTTCTATGATTCTATCCAGTTCACGTTCCGTTAAATTTTCTTTGAGTTTTGAAGCTTCCATGCAGCGAACAAAGATAAATTTCAGTGCTTACTAGGAGTTCACGGATTTGTATTGGTGAAGGGATTAATCTCTAGCTTTACACAATAACAAATCACCCCATGCCTTTCGAAGAATCATTTAAAAACATAAGCACCTCAGAACTACTTTCTCACTCGGAAGAGTTTGAGAGTTGCAGCTTTTCTCATTGTGATTTTTCTGAGGCTAAACTGTCTAAGCTGAAGTTTATCGATTGTGATTTTAAGGAATGTAATATGAGTAATGTGCTGTTGAGCAACACGGCACTACAGAATGTAAACTTTAACAATTGCAAGTTGTTAGGCGTTCATTTTGAACACGCTAATCCTTTTGGAGTACAGTTAAGCTTTAAGTATTGTTTCTTAGATCATGCCTCTTTTTATCAGATGAAACTGGCGGAAATTTCGTTTGATTCCTGTAGACTAGTAGGTGTGGATTTCACAGAAGCAGATCTCAAGAATGCTTCTTTAGTATCGAGTAATTTATCAGGCGCTATCTTTTTCCAAACTAATCTAGAAAAGGCTGATTTCAGAGGAGCAGAAGGCTATTCTATACATCCTGAAGAGAATAAGTTAAAAGGTGCTAGTTTTTCTCTAGATCAGGTGAGTGGTCTTCTAGATGTTTATAAATTGACTATTGAGTAGAGGTGTAACTCTATCTTCATCAAATCATATTATTAAAAAACCATTTTCATGTCCTAAACTGGAGCTAATTAGTTCTCATTTTTTGCGTTACGATAGTGATTCTTTTTTTGCTTCTCTCATTCCGAAGTCTTCATCATTTTTTCTTGAATTCTGTATTCGTTGGTATAAGACTAGTCCAAATATTAGTGCTAGTGATCCTATGAGTATTAATTCTATATTTTCCACGCTTTCTATAGATGAACTAAAAGAATAAACGCTGATTACTTCTTTAAGGTTTTTGTAAACAGTTAGTTGTGATATTCGGAAATGTCAAATGTGATGAAGGGAAGTGCAATACATTCTACACTGTGAGCAGATTTCACACCGTAACCTCTTATGAAGTATGGCTTAAGATAAGAAGTACTTTTGTCTAAAGAATTCCCGCTAAATGCTAAACAACAATCTTTATATGAGAAGCGCAGCTCTAGTTTTTCTACTCATTCCTCTTGTGTCCTTTTCTCAGAGTGGGAGTGATAAGAAATTCAAGTGTATTAAAACTTTTAGTTTTAATACGCTTTCTTATCCTGAGTCAGAAACACGGCTGGTGGCTTTAAATTATGAGTATAGCGCGCTGCCTAATCTTTATACTAAGCATGTGGCTCTATCTGAAGATTCGGTAGTTAATGAGTATATGCTCTTGTCTACAGTGCATGAGGTGAATTACATAGAAGCTTTTGAAATAGAGCTAGAAAAAGACTTAGAGAAAAAGATGCCATACAAGTTTAGATGTGAGCATTACGTGACTGACTCTGCTAATCTGGTGACCTACAAGCTAGATCTTTACTTAGATCATGAGTTTAATATTATGGAAAATGTGCCGCCAAACTGCTCCCTTTCACGCTGTGTAGACCTTCAGGATTCCTTAGAGTACGTGAGCTTAACCAGGGTGTGGAACCATAAAACCGACTCCATGTCTATACAGCCAGTGACCCAAGAGCTGGTAGATTACTTGTTAGGCTGGGTGAGGTTTGATTACAATTCTGAAGCGCAATTGGATTTGCTAAACACGCCACAGAATCTTAAAGCTTACTTCTCTAGTCCTTCTATTTTTAATGAAGCTAATAAGACATATTTCAGCGTTGCAACGCGACCCGAAAACACCTACAAACGAGTTCCTAGAAAATTCCGCAAAGGCTATAAGAAGCTGAATGTGAACATAAAGTTAAAACGAGCCAAGTACAAAGGCACATACTCAGGCCAGTTCCATGAGTTTTGGTTTTTTGATTGATATGGTTAGATAACTCTACTTAAACCGCTTGCCAGCCCATATTTTCTGAGCTTCTTCATCCATGAATGTCCAGGCTAAAATTCTTCCAGACTTGTTTCCTTGGTTCATTCTTATGGTTTTTACTTGAGTAGGAGCTACTTTACTCATTGCCTTTTTAAGTGGGATGAGAGATTCTTTTTTAGAAACTAGTGTGGTAAACCACATTATGTTCTTAGCGTAGTTAGCACTCTCTGCTATCATACTGCTAATGAAAAACTGTTCTCCGCCAAATGTCCATAGCTCAGAAGGTTTACCACCGAAGTTTAAAACTGCCTTTTTACCATCTTTACTTAAGCCTAAATTTTTAAACTTTCGTTCTGTGGCTTTGGCAGCAGCACTGGCAGATTCGTGAAATGGAGGATTGCATACCACAGCATCTATTTTTTCTGTTTTCTTCAGAATGCCTTCAAAAATCTGAGAAGGAGTTTCTTGTTTTCTAACAGTAATCTTCTTTTCAAGCTCTGGATTCTTTGTTATTAAGAGCTCCATGTTTTGCAACGCTACAGCATCCATTTCAGAGGCTAAAAAGCTCCAGCCGTATTCTTTAACACCTATCATAGGGTAAATCATGTTAGCACCTGCACCTATATCTAAGCACTTTAGTTTGAGCTTGTTTGCAGGTTTAAAATCTTCAAATAAATCAGCTACATGGTGCAGATAGTCTGCACGGCTCGGAATAGGAGGGCAGAGGTAACCAGCTGGAATATCCCAGTAGTCTATATTATAGTGGTGTTTAAGGAGCGCAGTGTTTAATTCTTTAACAGCATTAGGATCAGAAAAATCAATAGAGTCTGTTCCATACTTATTTGGTCTCACGTGTGCCTCTAGCACTGAATGCGAATTTATTAGCTCAGGAAAATCATATTGTCCACGGTGTTTGCTTCTAATATGAAAAAACGTTTTAGAAGTCTTGCCTTTCTCTAGTTTGAGAGCCTGTGGCCGTTTAGATTCATTTCTACTAATCTTAGAAATGCCTGAGCTCTTCTTCTCAGATGATTTAGGCTGAACGGTGCGGGTGATTCTATCTTTCATTCTGCAGCAAAGCTACTCTAGAAGTAGTTAAGAAGCGAGAAACCGAGTAGTAATCTATTTAGTAAGTAGAATACTATAGTTAAAAAGGGTTTATTTCCTTTATAAACCTTTATTCAATGTAGAATTAGTCCAATTGTCTTATTGATTCTGCAATCTTCTCAGTTTTACACGTCTAATGATCCCAAAAGTGAATTTTATCTGTCAAGTTTCCATTTCCGTTATGAAGTAGAATTACTTGATTGCCAAATCCATCTGAGGCTATGGCAATTTCATATTTAGGAAATTCATTCCATTCAAGAGCATTCTTAATTTCTAATCCAATATGGTTGCAAGTCCTTCTAATTCTCTCCTTGTCAGGCTTATCAAAGAATGTATACATTTCGAACTTTTAGTCATCAGCCGCTAATTCACCACTAATAGATTTTTTTCATCAAGAGGAGACGGCATTTTATTTCAGTTTAACTCTGACTAAAGTTGTGTAAATAGTTGATGATAATTTTCAAATTAATACCCCAAAGTGTTAGCCTGAGAAATTAATTTTATCTTCTTAAGAAGCAGAATGAACCTCAGTCTCACTGCGCTCTATAAATGCTTAATTGCTATAAGTTATTTGTTTATTCTTTCATTAATCAGTTTGACATAATCCCTTCTGTTTTCAAGTTCTGGGAAATGTCCACAACTATTAAACTCTATAATCTCACAGTTTTTAATATGTTCCTTTATGGAGTTTTTATCTGTTTTTCTATGTGTATAGTCCATTGAACCCCAAACTAAAGTAGTCGGCACTCCTATTAGGTTTAGTTCTGATTTTTTGTCCTTATTTAATCCTTGAACTAAAGATGAAAGGCAAAAACAGCCACCTTTTTCAATAGAAGTTTTAGCTATCTGCACAAAATTATGCCGTGATCCGTAGTTTTTCGGCAAAGAATATTTATACCAAACATCAGCAAGTTTTTTTGCAAGAATAGCATTTGTTAATTGCCCTATTAAAGGTGTTTTGAGCAGATTCGGAATTGATTTTTCAGTCCATTTTATAATAGAATCAATAGAAGGTGTTTGCGATAAAAAAATATGATTGAATCTTTCAGGATTCCGAATGGCTGCTTTGATGGCGTAGTAACCATTCGAACAGGAAAAAAGCAAAGACGCTTTACTGAGTCGAAGGCTGTCCATTACCTGCAATAATAAGTTTGAGCCATTCGAAAAAGAGTAATCATATTCTTTATTTGGAAATGAAAATCCTAAGCCTGGATATTCAAAACATATGACGCGATAATTATTGGCTAGATCATTTATAAGAGTAATTTGATGTTCAATAACATTGGGGCCATCAGGTACATTAATGATAATTGGTAAATTTCCTTTTGTATCGAAAACTCTAATCCTTCCATAATCAGTCTCCAAATAGAAAAAGCCATCCCCAATTTGTGGAGTCGACTTCCATGAAAATCTTAAGGTATCTATGAATTGTCCTGTCATTTTCTAATTTGCTACTATATGCAGTATATGAAGCGGAGCCTGCCAATAGGCGGCTATGATTTCATATATAGAGTTTACTTTTGGTTATTTATTTCTATTCAAAAGAATTGAAAATTTTATTCATAATTGCACGAGAGCGAGTATGCATATATTCCCTTTGCCCATATGCTGTTGATGTTAATGAAATAACTAGTTCTTCTTCTGGTACTATAATCAACTGGTTCCCTCCATTACCACTGGCCCATAAATATTCAACCTCTCTACCTTTAATAACTGCTTTATTCTTATACCATAGCATGCCGTACGACCAAATTTCATAAATCTCAATTTTTTTTGATTTGATTATACTTTCAATATAGTCTGCTGGAATTATCTGTTGATCAGCCCATTTGCCTTCATTTGCGACTAATACTCCAATTTTTGCAAAATCAAGTGTAGATAGAAATAGAGTACCTGAAGCTACAGTTTGATTAGATGGGTTAGTGTACCAATAGTATTTTTTAATTCCTAAAGGCTTAAAGACCCTTTCATTTGCATAATCATTTAAACTAACTCCTGAAGTTTCTTCGATAATAGCACCTATTAGCGCTGAATTGATATCTGCATATACCCATTTTACACCTGGCTTCCTCTTCAAACCAATACTTAAAATATAGCTAGTCCAATCGTCCTTTCCTATCCATTTTCCGGCATTACCGGGTGATTTCCAATCGTCAGAGTCGGCATCTAACCCTGATGACATATCAAGTAGGTGCTTGATTTTTACCTTTTTTAAATCTTCATTTAGATTTGGATATTTCTCTTTGGAAAAGAATGAATATACATCTTGCTCCAAGTCTTTAACATGGCCTTCGTCAATTGCAATTCCTAAAAGTAAGGCCGTTAAGCTTTTGCCTGCTGAGCGCACATCATTAATGTCGCTTCTTTCAGTGTTTGTATAGAAATACTCTATTGCTATCTGATGGTTTTTAATAACCACCATACCCCTAAAATCATTTTGTTCAAAATTTGATATAAAATCATCAAGGGCATTTAATGAATCTCTATTGACTCCTATCTCTTCAGGTGAAATCTTAGGAAGGTTAGGTATAGAAGGGTATTGTGAATATGCTAATAGCGAGATAAATATGAATGTTATAGTTCCAATTATTTTCATCTTCTTGTTATGTTATAGACAACATCTGTATATGGTGTGCAGCTATGCTGAAGGTTTACTATGCGTTATAAACTATGTGTGTCCAGCATAGGCATCTTTTAATTATCGGAAAGATAATTAATTATTCTAGAGGGTGAAAGTCATTTATGGGCAGAGGTAACTCTTCGGCAAAAAGCATACGGTAGTCCTATTTGAACGGTTAGTAAGTGGCAAGGTTGCTGCCCTTAATGTGAGGATTGAAGAGGGCGGAATGTAAAGAAAATGTCTGAGGGACAGTTTTAGTTAACGAGCCAGTATGTAGAGGTGACAAACTACAAAACTCGGTACTGAGGAACACGAACAGCACAGTCCATTCATTAGAGAAATAATCCAGTGAATTATTCTTCGAAGCGATAGAGCATCGTTTGAGTACGCTGGGTGTTCATGCCTTCATTTTATTCCGGCAGATAAATGTGAGTCCTGGCTGATGGCATACAAAGGCGCCCTGTGGGCATTAGAGCTCACAGCCTTCTATTCGATTATGAGGTGTGTTGTTAATGATGATGTGATTCAAGATGCTGTTTCAACAGATCTTTTCCATAGTCATTTCCGTTTGGGGTCCGAACAATAGTATGTACATGCTTTTTGCTAGGTGCATTACCCTCCAAGAATATTGGTTTTTGATGGTCAAATTCTATCATAACAACTGGACTATGAACCCTATAATAAAAAGGTTCTTTGCCATTAGATCCACCTATCCATGAAAAATAAGTTTCTTCCATATGCTCTAGTATTTCTTTCATTCTGATTTCAGCATGTCCTTCTTTAGCATTTCCAATATATTCGAATATCAGCTCTTCTAGAATTACCCTTTGAGACTTATCTAATAAGGACAATTTCAATCCTTTATAGGGTACAATTGCATTGTCACTATAAGCTCCAGTTTGTAAGTAATTATAGTCCTTTTTGTCAAACAATGTTGCAGCTGTTTTTTGCTGCTCGTTAAGTGATTTATAGAATTTCAACCCTAATCTTTCCTCATGTTCAAAAGTTCGTGTACCTGCATTTTCTCCATCTGCAATATAGTTGGGTTCTGAGCCCATAAATGTAGGTGTCATTACAATTTGATCACCCAGAATAAAGTAGTTAATGACTAAATGATGCCCATCTATCTGCCAACCCCAAGGATCTGTTTCAGAAGGTGTACCCATAAAAGAAAACCAATAAAGATCTGGACCTAGAAGCTCGCTTTCGCCCGTTAGCCTCGCCAAATATTGCTCCATTTTCATGATGTCTTGTGTTTTATTGTACCCTTTGGGACTCAAGCTTTCTTTCAGTATCTGGAAAACCAATGCCTTTTGTGTTTTGTTAAGATCGATCAATCCCACACCTTTTCTTTCATAATAATCGATATTAGACCATCTTCTCCATTCTTCATCATTTATAGAGAAGGTGCAATTATTTCGTTGGCTGGGTGACAATGAACTTAGAAATTCCTCAACTGCAGTCTTTATTTTGGAAGTACTTATGTTTGTCTTTTTGATTGAAAACAAATTTGATTCAATCAATCCTTCAGATGTTACCCCTAAAAAAGGGATTTTTAAAGCTTTCCTTTCTGCATCAGTATCTGCACGCTCCACTTTGAGCATTGGCGCTGGATTGGCACGACCAATTGCCAGTGGTGGCAGATCTCCCCATTTTACCTGGGGTAAAATTTGCTTTCCTGGAGTCGGCTTAATTTTCCTGTACGCTGCTTCCCCAATATTTCCCTCATCAAATGTATCGTAACTATGAATAAAGGTGTATTCAATGTCTGTTGTATCTTTTATTGGCCAATCAAAGGTAATAGCATAAATACCATTTCCTTTATCCTCCAAAGGTGTGATTTCCCAGTTCAGAGGGCCTGAACCAACAATGCCTATAGTTGAGGGATCTTCTATATCCTCGATTATTTCAGACATATCAATTTGAAAAGTTATTTCGATATTCTGTAACTTTTTCGATTGACAAGCGGCCATAAGCATGACCAAGCCCAACAAAGTAATTACTTTATTCATTTGTTTCTTTTTAGGCCTCATATCACTTGTGTCTGCGCAGCATGGGCATCTGTTAATTATCGGAAAGATAATTAATTAATCTAGAGGGTGAAAGGCACGTATGGGCAGGGATAATCCTTCGGGAAAGAGCATGGCTCGAGTGCGTTAGGATGTCATGCCTTCATTTTATACCGACAGATAAATGTGAGACCTGCCTGCCGGTGTGAAGGGGCGTACCATGGCCGTTACAGCTCACAGTCGTCTGTTCGATTGTGCCTAGTTGTTTATTATTTTAATTATTTCATTCAAGGCTGTTTTAGCTTCTTTCATTAAAGGTAAATATGGCCAAATGTGAGGCATATTATTTCCTTTAATTACTTCAAGATTCACATTAGCTTTTTTCATCTTCATTTCAGCTAGCTTGCCATCAGGATACATTATGTCATTTTCTGCAAGGAAAAGAAACGTATGTGGGAAGTTGTCAAAACTCCCGAATAAAGGCGAGATCATAACGTTCTTTAGATTATTATTCTCAGCACACATGTTTTTTGCACTTAGTACTCCATTTTTTGACAGTATTGGGTCAAGCTTATCTATTTCTTCAATTTCAGGATTAGACATGCTTGCATCCATAACAGGTGTAACTAAAATTATTTTATTAGGCACTATTTTTTCATTAATAATTAGACGTTGAATTAAGCACAATATTAACGTGCCTCCCACAGAATCTCCAATAAAAGAAATGTTATTTGGGTGAAAAGACTCTAAAGCGACATTATATATTGAGTCTATATTTTCTGATATTTTTGATATTTTATTTTCAGGTGCTTTAGGGTACTCACACATCCAAATCTTATGATTCGTTTGTTTCGCAATATTTTTTGCAGAATCCCAATGAAGTTGAGTGGGCCCAGAAATAAAGGCACCTCCATGAACGTATATAAGAAGTTTATCGGAAGTATGATTCAATCCTATTTCAGTAATTAAGGAATCTAAAACTTTAAAATCTCTAAGGATATTTTGTTGAAAAAACTTGCTTTTTGGCGAATGAACATCTTCTTTTCTGATTTTTTTGAAATCTATTGGGTCCTTACTGAAGTCCTTTTTTACACCTTTTAGCTTAAGAGCCAATAAGGTAATGTAATAGCTTAAGGTCTGTTTCATTATATATAATTTTAATTAAGCCCAACTTCTGCTGTATGATGTGTTTGCCTGCCGAAGGCGGCATGTGCAATATACAAACTATGTGTGCCCAGTACGGGCAAGTGTAAATATATACTAGAGATACTAGAGGGTGCAAATCCCTTGCGGGCTGTACTCTTCCCTTTTTTAGGACAGCTTGTAATTCAACAAAGTTAGCTTTCTTGTACTGGTGGGAGGTTGAATGTTTTTCTTTTTTGCCCCACAAAAAGACGGATGCAAGCTAGCTATGTCCAAGCATAAAGGACAAGAACATAGTAAACGAAAACCGCTATGAAAAAGACTCAAATGAGCACTCATAAGGAACTAATCCGAGTAAATCGCATGCAAATTACAAACCTCAGGACAAACAATATCTATTAAAACCCCATAGCTAAAAACGGGGCAGTACATCCAAACAAAGACAGCCCGAAAGACTGAGCGATGTGCTGAGTGTTATGCTGAACTTTTCAGTCGAAGTACGTAACATGAAGCACATTGAACTGCAGCCCCGTTACACTTCATTGATGCTTAATTGTTAGGCTTTTTATTTCAAAATTGTTATGAGTTCACTAAAGTCAGTTATCCAATGCTTAGCATATTGAGATTTTTTTTGTCCGAATTTCGCTACTTGGATTGTAGTTGCACCTAGTTCAAATCCTGCTTTTAGTTCGGAATCGGGATTATCTCCTATTATATAGATTAGATTGGGATCAATATTTTTTTCTAACATTATATTTTTAAAAATCCCTTTCTTGTGGATTCTTTTTGGGTCAAGTATATTGTCGATATAAATTTCACCAAATTCTTTTGCTATCCCCAAATCCCGAATCTTAGCACTTTGTAGTTTAAAAAAACCAGTCGTAACCAATATTTTTTCTTGCTGTAAATTATTAACAACTTCAAAATCTTCGAAGGTTTTGATACTTAGTTGATATTTAAAGTTATTTACTAGGCTTGCAAACTCTGAATTCAATTTATTGTCGAACTTATATTTTTGACCAACAAAATCAAATGGAAATTTCCATAACTCAGGAATGATTTTTTCGGTCATTTCCGTTCCATATCTTTCTATCAATAAAGCCTCAAACTTATCAAAAATTGGTTTAACTGACTTTTTACCAATTGATTTGGTTTCAAAAAGAGTGTCGTCTAAATCGAAAATTAATATTTGATTCATTTGATCAAGGTTATTCTATACTTCTGACTAACGTTTAGTAATCGCTTGATATTGAGTAGTTATTTAAGGCTTATTTCGGTAGTCTTTATTTCAAATTTAGCGATTTGTTTTCGCATTTGTCTTGTAAGGAACTAATCCGAGTAAATCGAATTCAAATCACAAACCTCAGGACAAACAACATCTATTAAAACCCCATAGCTCACAACGGGGGAGTTCATCTGAGCTAAAGCAGCCCGAAAGACAGAGTGCGACATGAAGCATAATAAACCGCAGCCTCACTGCGCTCTATTAATGCTTAATTGTTTGTTCGGCTTTTTTATTTTTTAAGTCATTAAGGTAGCAGCCAAAATCTCCAACCATTCCAATGTCTTTTGTAATGTTCAAAGAACTCTTCAAATTCAGCTGGTTTCGGATAATTATTTTTCTCTGCTTCAATTAAATAATCCTCTTTGGTTTTATAAAATGTCCACTCGTCTGTTCTTAGGTTCCATACTACATAGTCGCCTTTTTCACCATTAAATTCTCGTTGAGTTTCTGCATACAAGTTATCATTGTCGAACGCGAAGTTTTTAATTCTTAACTGGTTATATTTCTCCTTTTCGATATATGCATCATTTCCATTAATTTCTTTTACAACTTGAAAATGCCCAACAGGAACTCTTGCGCTGTCACCAATTCCGTGGTCACCCCAATAAGAAAACATAAAAGCAAAAAGTCCAATTGAAATAAGAAGTCCGCTTAGATGAAACCTTCAAAGTATGCTACCAAGAAAACCTTGCCATTATCACTAACAGAACGGTTACAACGCCTAAGACTCATCTATCAGGGATGGCTAAACAACTTCCGATTAGGGAATATCCAAGCCAAACTTAAAAAGCTAGATGAATGGCTAAGAAACCGACTACGTTATTGCATATGGCATGACTGGAAGAAACTTGAGCGGAAACGGAAAAACCTCATTCGTTTAGGCATAAAACAGGGACAAGCTTATGCTTGGAGTAGAACCAGAATGGGAGGCTGGGCAGTAGCTCAGAGCCCAATACTTCGGACTACAATCACTGAGAAACGTCTAAAGAAAAGAGGTTACAGAAGTATGCTAGAATACTACCAGAAAGTTAAGTTCTGATTTAACGAACCGCCCAGTACG
>JBGCDA010000094.1:0-33522 GCA_045104985.1 Flavobacteriales bacterium
CTTAAACTAAAAGATAGTTTCAAGGGTGTAAAGAGCCTTGGAGTGATGAATTACGAACCGCCCAGTACGAGACCCGTACGCTGGGTGGTGTGAGAGGCGCACCGTGGGCATTACAGCTCACGGCCGTCTACTCGATTAGCATTATTTCTTTTTCATTAATTCTATTCTTAATTTCTCACCAGTACTATTGTCAATGTTAAACCCATTTTCAAAATATTCAATATCACAATCCTTGAGATTCAAAGATGTTTGAAACTGTTTTTCTTTTGTTTCTGTTATAAATCCTTTACGATGAATTTCAAACGCACTATTTGTGGACAAACTATGAGCTTGAATGATTTTAAATTCATCATTTTCAAAAAATATCTTTTGATTATTCAAAGTATTTCCTATTGCCATAGTGGACAAATTGAGAAATCCAATTGGAGACCATAACACTAAAAATATTGAACCAACAACAGGAATTAAACCGGCTACAATAAACAACTGTTTTTTCTTCCTTAATTGATGTCTTGTCGCGTAAAACAATCCATAGATTAAGGTTAGAATATAGATTAGCAGGAATGTCCTTTCGAACCATCTTCCCCTCAGGCTAATCTCATACGCTAATCCGAAATATAGGCCTAAACAAGGGAATATTAAACAAGCGAAACAAATTGCCAAGACTATATTAGTTCTACTTTTCAAATTCTTTATTAATGCTAACGTACGTGTATGAACACCATGGTGCACATATCCGCGCTATATTTATTTGTTTACTAATCTAGTAAATTTTTAATTACACTTAGCTGACTTACTGCTACATGAGTGTAAATCTCGGTTGTCTTAGAAGAGCTATGTCCTAATAGCACTTGTATATATCTGAGGTCTACTCCAGCTTCTAGTAAATGTGTAGCAAAACTATGACGCAGTACATGTGGTGTAACGGTGATTCTCACATTGGCTTTTATGCCTGCTTGTTTTATTACTTTAGCTACACTTGCTGCGCTATACTTTCCTCCAGTGGCTCCTTCAAAGAGGAACTCTTTTGGCTTATAATTCCTAAAATAGTCTCTCAAATCTTTAAGTAAATTCTCTCCTAGTAGGGTGTTTCGGTCTTTCCCTCCTTTGGCGTTTCTAACATGTATAAGCATGCGTGCGCTGTCTATATCTGCTATTTTAAGGTTTATGACTTCGCTTCTTCTTAACCCGGCAGAGTAAAGCAGGCTAGCTATACATTTGTGCTTTAAATTATTAGTACAGGTTATAAGCGCTTTAGCCTCTTCTTTACTGATTACTTTAGGCAGAGCTTGCTTTTTTCTGGGGCGCTCTATGTGATAAAATCTGTTAGGCATGCCCTGCACTATTTCGTAGTAAAACTTAATGGCATTTACTGCTTGATTCAGACTGGAGTCTGAATACCCTTTAGTTATAAGGTGTTCTAAATATGAGCGTATATCAGTTTCATTAAGATCGTCTATTGGTTTTGAGTAGAAGTGGTTCATGTACTTTTCAAAATGAGAAACGTAGGTGTTAGCTGTATTTAAGGCATAGCGCTTTAATTCTAGCTTTTGTAAATAGTTCTCAGGACAAGTGAGCCATTTTTTCTTAGTGCTGGCTGCTTTTCTTTTTAGTTGTATAGGTTCATTTACTCCCATAGAAACAGGTCTGTCAGGAAAAAAGTACTTGCAATTTACCCAAGCCACGCCTCTAAAGGTGTTAAACAAATGATCTAGTGCATGTCTTCTGTTAGGGGTGGTGTACATACTGTATTCCTCGTTCCACACCACATCTGTCAGCCTTAGCACTAAGGCATTTAGTACTTTGTCAGCTTTGAACTCTAAACCTATAAAGGCGGTTTGGTTCAGATACAGGTGTCTTAAAGTAATTTGCTTTGACTGGCGTGTCATAAAGTATACTTCTGATGTAATAATTAGCCAAAATCGTAAAGTACTTGGAGATAAATATATATTATACGTATATTATGCGCTTAAATCATTTGTAAGTATTTGAAAAATGAATAACAGAACGTGCCTGCACTGTAATCAGAGCATCTTAGAGGGAAGAAGGGATAAAAAGTATTGCAACGCACACTGCAGATCTGCACACCAGTATGAAAAGACATTAAAGGAGGAGCCTATTTACTACCGTGTAAAAAGAGCATTGGGTGTGAATAGAAAAATTATGAAAAAGTACAATGCTTCCGGCTATGCCACCATTAGAAAACAAGAGTTAATAAATGAAGGCTTTAACCCGAGGTTTACTACACACTCTTGGAAAAACAGAAAAGGGGAGGAGTACAAGTTTATTTTTGAATTCGGGTTTCTAGAAACTGAATACCAAGGGAAAATCAAGTACAAACTCATAAAGTGGCAGGAGTATATGAATTAGAAAGAGTGAACAAATTAACCGATTCAAAATTTGAAAAGTAGACAGGGGCAGCTTCAAACTGCTTTGCAGAGTCGAGACGATCATCTGTTTCTAAATTTAGAGATGAGTCCATTTTCAAACCTCAAACCTCAAACTTCGAATCTCAAACCTCGAATCAAACCAACCCCTTCTGAACTAAATACTCACCAATCTGCACCGCATTAGTAGCCGCGCCTTTTCTGAGGTTGTCAGAAACCACCCACATGTTTAATGTGTTAGACTGGCTCTCGTCTCTTCTAATTCTACCTACGAACACATCATCCTTATCATTAGCCATTAGTGGCATAGGGTAGGTGTTGGTATCTGTGTTATCCTGAACAGTAATTCCTTCTGTCTCATGAAGAAGCTTTCTCAGCTCACCCAGGTCAAAATCTTTTAAAAACTCCACATTCACGGCCTCAGAGTGTCCGCCAGTTACAGGCACACGCACTGCAGTGGCTGTTACATTGATAGAAGGGTCTAAAATCTTTTTAGTTTCCTTAGTCAGTTTCATTTCTTCCTTAGTGTAACCATTATCCATAAACACATCACAGTGTGGCAAGCAGTTCATGTCTATTTTATACGGATAGGCCATGTCTGTTTCCTTTCCAGCACGTTCGTTTTCTAGCTGATTTACGGCTTTAACACCAGTTCCAGTAATGGACTGGTAAGTAGAAACTACGGCTCTTTTTACACCATACTTGTCGTGTAAAGGCTTAAGTGCCATTACTAATTGAATGGTAGAGCAGTTAGGGTTAGCTATGATTTTATCAGTAGCTGTTAATTCAGAAGCATTTATTTCTGGCACTATCAGTTTATGGTCAGGACTCATTCTCCAGGCAGAAGAATTGTCTATAACCGTGCAGCCAGATTCAGCGAATTTTGGCGCCCATTCTAAACTGGTGCCACCACCTGCTGAGAAAATAGCTATATCACACTTCATTTCCACCGCAGTTTGCATACCTACCACGGCATAGTCATTTCCTTTATAAGAAATGAGTTTTCCTACGCTGCGTTCTGAGGCTACCGGCACTAATTCATCTAACGGAAAATTACGTTCTGCCAGAACTTTTAACATCATGGTACCTACTAATCCTGTGGCTCCTACTACTGCTACTTTCATGCTTAATTTTATTGGATATTACGCACACAAATCTACTATATTTACCCACTAGAATGTGCACTGAATTTAAAATAGTAAACTCCTTTTTACGCAGTTTAATTGTAATGGTTTTCTGCGTTGCAACGCAACACTTAAACGCCCAAATACTCACAGAAGATTTCCAAGATGGAGACTTCACCACTAACCCCGCTTGGGCAGGAGATACGGACAAGTTTATAGTGAATGCATCCAGTGAATTACAGTTAGATGATTCTGCTGCAGGTGAGTCTTACATTTCTACAGAACTGAACCAAACACTTTCTGGCACTACCGAATGGCAGTTTTATATCAAACAGAGTTTCTCTCCGTCAGATAATAACAAGTCTAGAGTTTATCTCATGTCTTCGGCAGAGGAACTCATAATTAATGGAAACGGTGGAGCTTCAGGGGCAGATGCAGATGGCTACTTTCTACAATTCGGAGAAGGCGGCTCAGATGACGCCATAGAGCTGTTCAGAAATGACGGAAGTGGCATAGGCACCGGAAGCATAGAATCTCTAGCCCGAGGCACAGACGGCTTCATTTCTAGCTCATTCGAAATCACTGTAAAAGTGGTAAGAACACCACTAGGAGAATGGGAACTTTGGGCCGATGCTGCGGCTGGAGAAGACTACGCGCTGCAGGCTACTGGCTCTGATAATACCTATAATTCCATAGAATACATAGGTTGGGTATGCCGATACACTTCTAGCAATGCAGATAATTTCTTTTTAGATGACATATACATTGGCGAGCCAGTAATAGACACTGAGCCTCCTGTGTTAGCAGATCTCACGGTAGATTCTTCTACACAGCTAATTCTAGAGTTTAATGAACCTTTAAACGAAGCCTCGGCAGAAACTAGCTCTAATTATTCTGTAAGTAACGGAATAGGAAATCCTACTGCCACAGAATTAACCACTCCTAATCTGGTGCTGCTCACATTCGGTACGGCCTTTACCTCAGATGAGGAACTAACGCTAACCATTACAGATGTTACAGATGCCATAGGAAATGCCATGCCGCTTACAGAAGAGGCATTTACATATGTAGAAGTGGCCGAACCACAGCCTGGAGACATCATCATAAATGAAATTTTTGCAGACCCCACACCGTCTGTAGGATTGCCAGAAGTGGAGTGGATAGAACTGTATAACACTTCTGCCAATGCATACGATTTAGCCTCATTAGAATATTACAACACCACTACATTAAACGCCCTAGAAAGCTACATTCTTCCCGCTGGAGGCCATGTCATAGTGTCTAATGAAGCAGGAGTTTCTGCGTTGCAATCTTTTGGGGAAACCGTCTCGACCAGCACATTCACAGCCTTGAGTAATGGTGGAGATAGCCTAACTTTAGTCTATAACGGCACCATTATAGACCTAGTAGTTTATGAAGACGACTGGTACCAAGATGCCGATAAATCTGATGGAGGGTGGTCGTTAGAGCGCATAAATCCAGAGGCTGTCTGCAGTGGCAGTCAAAACTGGATAGCCTCTAATTCTGCCTTGGGCGCATCTCTAGGCGCTCAAAACTCTGTCTATGATAACACACCAGATACCCAAGCACCAGAAATTATATCTGCCGCATTAGTTAACGAAACATTGATTTTTCTGCAAGCCGGTGAAGTGCTAAATGAAGCTATAAACTTGGCAGATTTTTCCATTTCAGATGGGTACATCATTTCTGCGGTGCAATTAACCAGTGCTTCTAATGGTATTCTGCTCACCCTAGAAGAGCCTGTAGAAATAGGAGTGCCTTTTACTGTAACAGTCTCTAGCCTCACAGACTGTGAAGGAAATGAAAACAATACAGCTTCAGAATGGGAAATAGCCTCAGGTTTTCCTGCAGAGGCTGGAGATGTGCTCATTACAGAAATTATGGCAGATCCTTCTCCTCAGGTGGGTCTTCCAGAAGTGGAATATGCCGAGCTCTATAACGCCAGTGATTTATTCATAGACATCTCTGATGCTGATTTTAGTGGAGCCACCTTTGTCGGGCCAGTAATTTTAGCCCCTGGAGAGTATAGAGTAATTATGAGTCAAGAAGATTTAGAAGAAAATTTGTTTTTCTCAGGGGCTTCAGGAATGGAAAGTTGGGGGAGCACGTTTCTAACCAATTCTGGAAAGGATCTAATTCTTACCACAGCTAATGGAGTAATAGATGAAGTTACTTACGACAATACTTGGTATCAAGATGCAGAAAAAGACAATGGAGGCTGGTCTTTAGAGCTCATAAACCCAAATCACCCGTGTAGTGATAAGGCCAACTGGCGAGCATCGGAAAGTGCACTAGGAGGTTCTCCTGCGGAGCAGAACTCTGTGTTCTCCATAGCCCAAGATACTGAAGCTCCTGAAATAGTGCTGGCTTATGCCTTTCTTTCTAATTCGCTTTTTGTAGAGTTCAATGAGCCTTTAAATGAAGCCTCTCTAGCATTGGCAGAAATTTCTCTGAATGGAGAAACCCCTTCCAGCATCACAGCTCAAGATTTAAGAAGCATCATAATAAATTTCCAAGATGGGCTAGAGCCAGAAGTAGAATTTACGCTCATTATTAGTGGAATAGAAGACTGCTGGGGAAATGCCATTGTTACACAAGAAGTAGTAGTAGGACTGCCAGAAACGGCAGAGGTGGGAGATTTAATTATAAATGAGGTGCTTTCTAACCCGAGAGGTTCTGGCTCAGACTACGTAGAAATCTATAATAATTCTAATAAAATCATTAGCCTCCAAAACTGGCAGCTGGCTACCAGAGATGATGGCCTTTTAGATGATGCACAGATCATAGTAGAATTTCCTAGACCACTTTTCCCTGGTGGGTATGCACTACTCACAGAATCTACCCAAAATGTAGCTGATATCTACCCGAATGCTGTAGTGGCTAATTTTATAGAAATGGATGTGCCTTCATACAGTAATGACGAAGGAGTAGTGGCTTTAGTCATGCCAGATGGAGAGGTAAGTGATGAATTCTCTTATTCTTCAGATTACCATTTCGGACTTTTGGATGACACAGATGGAGTTTCGTTAGAACGGATTAATTTTAATGTAGCTACTGAAAATCCAGATAATTGGTCCAGCGCAGCAGAAAGTGAAAATTACGGGTCTCCTGGTTATAGAAATTCTCAGACACAAGAACTAGAGGGTAGCTCAGGGGAAATAAGTGTATTTCCAGAAGTGTTTTCACCAGGTGGTTCAGGAGATGTGAATAATTTAGAAATATCATACGAGTTTTCTGAGTCTGCCAGATCTGCTAATGTGGTCATTTATTCTAAAGAAGGAGTAAAAATGAGGCAACTTAAGACTAACACTCTCATAGGACCTTCAGGCACCTTCTTTTGGGATGGTGAAGACCAGCAGGGTAATCCAGTTTCTACGGGCATTTATGTGATCTATTTCGAGGTGTTTACCCTAGGTGGTGATGTAGACTCTTATAAAGTTCCTGCTACAGTAGCTTATAGATAATGAGTGTTATAGGCGCTATAGAACCCATTTTAAAACCGAATCCTGTCTTAGGGGAACGCTGGATGTTTTTTGTGTTTCTGCTTATATTCAGTTTGCTAGCAGTGCTAAGATGGAGTTATGCTAAGAATTTTAAAGAACTATTTCAGGCAGTAATAAACATACGCTTACTGAGAGAAATACTGCGTGAAGAAATCATACTTACCAGTAGAGCCAGCCAGCTCCTCATCGTCTCGGCTTTTTTAAGCATTGGGCTTTATGTTAAACTAGTGTTTAACTATTTGGATTTTAAACTACTAGGTTTTCAACTTACTGGTTTTTTAGAGTATGTATGGATCATAGCATTTATGCTGAGCATATATTCTGTAAAGCTTCTCGTAATATTTGTTATAAGACGATTATTCTTGGCAGATAATGAGCTATTAGAATATGAATTTAATGTGAGTCTGATGTTAAAATTGGCTGGAGTAGGATTGATTCCTGTTTCGCTGTTATTGGCTTATTTCAGCACCAGTTTTCAGCTCATCTGGATAGTGTTAGGAGCGCTAATTTTAACTGGAAGTCTGATGTGGAGGTGGCTTAGAGGAGTGGCACATGCAGTTTCTAACAGAATTTCTATTCTGTATATAATTTTATACCTTTGCACGCTCGAATTTTTACCTGTAGCAGTGCTTTTGAAAGTCCTAATTTAGACTTCTAAGAATAACTGCTCTATAAATGGAAACACTATGGAGGCCAAAGTAAAGGAAAAAGTTAAAACTATTTTAATTTCTCAACCAAAACCTCAAGGCGATACAAAATCTCCCTATACAGCGCTGGCTAAGAAACATAAATTAAAAATCGATTTCAGACCGTTTATTCATGTAGAGCCTATTCACGCTCAAGAATTTCGTCAGAATAGAATCTCAATTCTAGAACATACAGCAGTAATTTTCACATCCAGAGTGGCAGTAGATCACTTCTTTAGAATGTGTGAGGAAACTAGAGCTACTGTTCCAGATACCATGAAATATTTCTGCCTTAGTGAGTCTACGGCATTCTACTTACAGAAGTATGTGGTGTACAGAAAGAGAAAAATCTTTCATGGCCGAGTAACATTCGCAGAGTTAGTAGAGATAATGAAAAAGCACAAGCAGGAAAAATTCATTGTGCCATGTTCTAACTTACTGAAGCCAAGTATTCCTGAATTATTAGTGGAAAATAAATTTCACCACAGCATAGCACCTATGTATAAAACAGTGTGTAGTGATTTAAGTGATCTTGCAGATGTAAAGTATGACATGCTGGTGTTCTTCAGCCCTTCTGGTATAGAATCATTAATGAAAAATTTCCCTGATTTTGAACAGAACGATACTGTGCTTGCCATATTCGGGCCTACCACTGCTAAAGCTGCAGAGGCTGCAGGTCTAAGAATAGATATCTTAGCTCCACACGCTAAGGCACCATCTATGTCTATGGCTATTCAGCAGTACATTACTGGAAAATAATTTTAGAAAGGTCTTACAAATAGGGCCGACAGAATTTAGTGAAACCAATTTTTACCCTATCCAAAAAGGAGCGTCTTAACAGCAGAACTGCTATTAAAAGCTTGCTTTCTGATGGTGAAGTGGTAAAGGCATATCCTATTTTTATTTCGTATTCTGCAGTAAAATCTGAACAACCCGGTGTAGAATTGATGTTTTCTATTGGTAAGAAAAAGCAAAAGCTGGCCACCAGAAGAAATAGAATTAAACGAAGACTCAAAGAAGCGTATCGGCTCAATAAGTTATCTTTGTTAGAGTTCTCTAAAACATCTGGGCTACATTTTCAGTTAATGTGCATTCAGGTAACAGGAGATGATGTGCCTTTTGCTACCATCGAAAGAAAAATGGTAAAGGCACTATCTAAAATAGTTGAGAAAGAAGCTAAAAAGCTAGAAGAATGAAGTATAAAATGTCTAAAAGGCTATTGGTTAATTTAATGGCCGTGGTGATGGTAGTGTCGCTCACATCTGCAGCAGTAGTTAAATACTTTGATGTCTCTAAAAATCTAGAAATATTTACTACGCTCTATAAAGAACTGAATCTTTACTACGTAGATGAAACCAATCCTGGTGATCTTATGAAAGTAGGTATAGATGCCATGATGAAGAGTCTAGATCCATATACAGTTTACTACCCTGAATCTAGAATAGAAGATGCTAGAATAGAGAATAGTGGAGACTTCGGAGGTTTTGGGCTTACCTTAAAGTTTTCGGATGATCGAGTGATTATTGGTGAAATATTACAGAACTATCCTGCAGATAAGGAAGGGCTAAAGTCTGGAGATGAATTAATTACTATTAATAGCCAGTCTGTTTATGGTTTGTCTGAAGATGAGCTAGATGGCCTCCTTAAAGGTGGTGTAGGATCTGAAGCTATACTGATGTACAAAAGGAAAGGAGAACAAAATTCGGTGACCTTAGAGCGTGTTGAAGTTAAAATGAAGGAAGTGCCTTACTTCGGGATGGTAAGTGATAAAGATGGGTATGTGAAGCTTACCACCTTTAATCAGACTTCATCTAGAAGTTTAAAGGCCGCCATAGGCGATTTAATGAATAAACAAGGAGCAGAAAGGTTAATTCTAGACCTTAGAGGAAATGGAGGTGGACTTCTAAGGGAGGCAGTTAGTATTGTGAACATCTTTGTGCCTAAAGGAGAGTTAGTGGTAAGCACGAAAGGGAAAATAGAAAGCTGGAATAAAGTTTATGAAACTACAGTAGAACCTATAGCTCCAGATATTCCTCTAGTGGTTCTAGTAGATGAGAAATCCGCCAGTGCTTCAGAAATAGTTAGTGGTGCTCTCCAAGATTTAGATAGAGCCGTGGTAATAGGCAGACAAAGTTTTGGGAAAGGTCTAGTGCAGCAAACAAAAGACTTGGTTTACAATTCTAAAATGAAGCTCACTATAGCCAAGTACTATATCCCTTCAGGAAGATGCATACAGCGGTTAGACTATTCTAATAAAGTAGATGGAAAGGCTAATGCAGTAGCTGATTCATTAATTCAGCCGTTTCAGACCAGAAATGGAAGACCAGTTTATGACGGCAGAGGTGTAGACCCGGATGTAGAAATAGTTAAAACACCTAAAAGTGCACTTTATAAAAGTCTGGTAGAGAATGACATTATCTTTAATTATGTGAATGATTATGCTCTAGGCGTCCAAACGCCTGATACCATAACAGAATATGCCTATAACGATTATAACAGTTTTAAGAACTACGTTATGGGTCAGGAATTTACTTACACTACAGAATCTGAAGCGCAGTTAGAACAGCTCTTAGAAATAGCCAAGAAAGAGAAGTATTATGGAGTTTCCGAGGCAGAATTTAATCAGTTGATGTCCAAACTTACTCCTAATAAAGCGGAAGATTTAGAGCGGTACAAATCTGAAATTTCACCAGTTTTAGAATCTGAAATAGCCAATAGGCTATACTACAAAAAAGGCCAGATTCAGTCTGATTTGACTAAAGATCCTTTAATACAGTCCAGCATTCAAACATTCGACACGAATTATAGCACCATTCTACAGTAAGCTTAATGGCAGGAGTGTTACCTTTTTTAACAGATAAACACTTAAACATCCTGTTTTTAATAGGAGCAGGACTCATAGTTGTGGGCATGCCATACTCTTTGGTGTTAATGAGTATAGGTACCATTTGGGTCAGTTCAGTTTATATACTACAAGGGAATTACAGAGATAAACTTAAAAAAGCTGGATCACCTGTAGTACTCTGTTTGTTGGGGTTTTTGACTTACTACTTTGTGGCGCTTATTTGGACCCAAGATCTGACTCAAGGTTGGAAAGAGGGACTGAAAATTTTACCTTTAGTGGTTATTCCGTTGGTCTTTTCTGGAATAACAGGAGTAAGTCACCGTCAGAAAAAAGGACTCATGTGGCTTTTCGTGGCTGCTACTTTAAGTTCAGTCTTAGTATGTTATGGAGTGGCACTAGCTAGAGGAACCTTAACTACAGGAGACCCTAGGGAAATTTCATTTTTAACTTCTCATATTAGATTATCGTTGTTTGTTTGTTTGAGTGTATTGTGGGTGGTCATTTCTCAGCTTAATCCTTGGTTAAAGCTGCTATTGTCTTTGATTTTACTGAGCTTTATAGTGGTGGTTCAGTCTATCACTGGTATAAGTGTATTGCTGTTTTTGAGTATAGCTGTATTACTTGGGATTATTCCTGTTAAAGGTATTTCTACCATCAGAATGCTCAGAAGCATAACTGCTACAGTACTCATCTTATCATTCGTCTTTTTAGGATTTACTACTATAGATTATTATAGCGTTAAAACTAAAGTCCCTACTCCTAAGTTCACCAAATTCGGGAATAAGTATAATACTGAGTTTGAAAATAATTTTGTAGAAAATGGCAGTTATTTATGGAGTTACATATGTAAGGACGAATTAGAACAAGCCTGGAAAGAACGCACAGACCGATCTGTCTGGGTACAGGAGGGAGGTGAGTTTGCGGACTATGCAGTAATAACGAGGTACTTAAATAATTCTAATCTCACGAAGGATAGAGAAGGGGTAAATGCTCTTTCAGATGAAGATATAGAGCGAATAATAAGTGGAAATCCTTATCCTAACCACTGGAAATATAAAGGATTTAGCAAGCGTTTAAGAGGGTTTTTCTTTCAGATAGAAAAAAGCCAGTTGAATGCAGATTATACAGGGAACTCTATTACAGAAAAGCTCATGTACCAGCAGGCAGGATGGCATGTGTTTTCTAGCCATTGGCTCATAGGTGCGGGCACTGGCGATTTGAAGTCTGAGCTAAATACATATTATAGAGATCAGTATCCTAGCATGAATGAAAATTATAGAAGAAAACCGCACAATCAGTTTCTTACAGTAGGTGCCATGTTTGGTGTTATAGGCTTGATTTTATTTCTTCTGTTCTTTTGGAGCCTTTGGAGATCACCTTCAGACATGAGTGTAACCATCCTAAGATCGTTTATTCTAATTGTGCTATTGTCGTTTTTAAGTGAGGATACAGCTTCCTCTCAAGCTGGAATTACATTTATAGGATTTTTTTCTGGACTACTTGTTTCGCTTCGTCCTGCTTAACATGTTGTGCATTAAATCGTAAACCTCATTTGGAGAAATCTCCAGTTCATTATTTACTGCTTCTGCCGAAATTACTGCGGCATGTTTCCCTACAGGCGCCCACCGTCCAGCGTGCATGGGGCGTTCAGTAGTATAAAGCCCTAGTGTGTTTACCCCTAAAGCAGCCGCCAAGTGTAAAGGGCCTGTACTGGCTGCTATCAGG
The DNA here is from genome assembly GCA_045104985.1 of Flavobacteriales bacterium. Lineage (GTDB taxonomy): Bacteria > Bacteroidota > Bacteroidia > Flavobacteriales_D > Sanyastnellaceae > ASP10-05a. The sequence continues at coordinate 12,292 of JBGCDA010000094.1, forward strand.
CCATCACACTGACCTATAAAGCTTATCAATTCATTAAGATCGAATATTCCTGTAACATCTGTAATGTGATTACTAAAAGTGAAGTTAGCCCTAATTAAGTCGCCCTCCTTCTTAGTGCCCGTTACATAAACTTGGTAGCCAGAATCCGCCAGTTTGTTAGCTAAAATCTGGAAGCGTTCTAGTGGCCATTCTGGGGCGCTGCCTTGAGATTTAGGGTGCAGAATAATGCTAGTGAGTTCAGTAAGCACCAGTTTTGATTGCTCCATTTGAGCAGAAAATCCATAATAGCTGTTGAGGTCTTTAAGCTCTGTTTTAGCGTTGCAATGAAGGGCTTCAAGCATCCTAACATTCAATTGGCTCTCGTGCAGATCACTCCCTTTTCTGGTAAAATGCACAAATCTATTGCAACGCAATAAATGATACAACCTTCTGGAAGTGCCTACTCTAACGGGGATCTTGGCCGCCTTACACATTGAGGCTAAAGATTTATTAGGAAGCACATGAATAACCGCATCTGCGTTTAATGATGAAAGAAACTTGACCTGCTCAGATTCAGACCGTGCTGTGAGTTCGTCATAAGATATGTACTGATCTATGTGTGCACATGAAGTAATTAGGGCTTCAGTATAGTTCTTTCCCAGAAAAGAGATTTTAGCATCCGGAAACTGAGCTTTGAGCATGCCAGTCATAGGTAGTGTAAGCATGACATCTCCTAAACTATCTGTTCTAGAAATTAGAATATGCTTCAAGTGGAGTGCTAATTTTTTCTTTTGGTTTACACGCTTCAGTTCCTTGTATTTATAGGCATTACTAAGTGCGGATATCCAAGCTATTTGTAGTCCTGCTTTACCATCTAGAAACCCCAGTTTAAGTATATACATTTTTATAAAACGCACTATGCCACTGGTAAACGGCTTCAGAGGTGAAGAGGATTTTCCTTCTTCTGAGAATTTAAGTGCGGTAAGCTTAGAATATTTATCTGCTCTAGCACGGTGATCTATTTGGTCTTTATAAGAATAGTGAAATAAATCCCCATTTAAATGTGTAACCTCAGTGCCTTGAGGAATGTTCAGAGTTTCGTGCACATACTTTCCCTCCCAGCTCACCTCAGATTTAGGGAAAAGCCTGATTTTAGTATCAGGATACCAGCCGGAGTGCTTGATCCACGAGCCACAATAGTTGGTGAGTCTATTCATGTTAAAAACACCACTAAGTCCTTTAGACTTAGCTTCTAAAATAGAGGAGGCAAGTTCAGGGCTTAAAACTTCATCTGCATCTATGCTTAAGATGTAGTTATGGCTGGCGTGTTCATGGCCTAAATTTTTAGTGCGGGCGTAGCCTAGCCATTCACTGTTAATAACCATAGCTCCTAAAGATTCGGCTATGTGAACGGTATCATCAGAGCTTCCTGAGTCCACTATTATGAGTTCTTCTGCTACAGTTTTAAGCGATTCTAAGCACCGCTCAATGTTAGCTGCTTCATTCCTAGTGATTATAACTGCAGAAATAGTGTGTGTCATTAGAACACAATATTATGAAAGGAAGATGAACTAAGCTGTATTCTGAAGAATAACCGTTCAAGAATGGTGTTTTCTTGTTAATAAGAATTGTTTGCGTAGGGCATGGAGATGGTTAATTTTGCTAGTAAAATCAATTCTCATGAACGTATTAGTTTTAGGCTCTGGAGGTAGAGAACACACCGTTAGCTGGAAGTTAGCTCAGTCTTCATTAATGGAGCGGCTTTACATAGCTCCAGGTAATGCTGGAACCGCACAAATAGGTGAAAATGTAGATCTAGATCCTTTAGATTTTGGAGCCATAGCTGAGTTTGTTCAGGAGAAAGAAATATCTATTGTTTTTGTAGGGCCAGAGCAGCCTTTAGTAGAAGGGATAAAAGATTATTTTTCAGACAGGCCAGAGATTAAGACGTCTATAATTGGGCCTAGTGCTTCTGCGGCTAGGCTAGAAGGGAGTAAAAACTTTGCCAAGCAGTTCATGGAAAAGCATAACATACCTACGGCTAAATCTATGAGTTTTACCAAATCTACCAAGTCTAAAGCCTCTGGGTTTTTAGCTACTTTAAAACCACCTTATGTAATTAAGGCAGATGGATTAGCGGCTGGTAAGGGTGTAATTATCTGTGAAACTTTGAAAGAAGCTAAAACTGTAGTCAAGGATATGCTCATAAATAAAGCTTATGGAGAAGCCGGTAAACGCATAGTCATAGAAGAATACTTAGATGGGATAGAGGTTTCTATGTTTGTGGTAACAGATGGAAACGGATATAAAATTTTACCTTCAGCTAAGGATTATAAACGAGTAGGTGAAGGAGATTCTGGGCCAAACACTGGTGGAATGGGAGCCATTTCACCTGTGCCTATTGTATCTAGAGAGTTTATGGAAAAAGCCAAGAACCAGGTTATTATACCTACCCTGAAGGGTTTAAAGGCAGATGAGATTGATTTCGAAGGTTTTGTGTTTTTTGGACTGATGAAGGTAGGAGGAGATCCTTATGTGATAGAATACAATGTGCGTTTAGGAGATCCTGAAACTGAAGTGATTATTCCAAGAATTAAATCGGATCTGCTCCACATTATGGATGGAATAGCTACTAAAACACTTTCAGAGTGCGATGTAGAGATAGATGAGCGCACAGTAGCCACAGTAATGTTAACGGCTAAAGGATACCCTGATAAGTATAAAAAGGGAGATGAAATTTCAGGATTAGAAGAGGTTAAGAAATCCATGGTTTTCCATGCTGGAACTAAACTTACTGATCAAAAAGTAAAAACCAACGGAGGAAGAGTAATGGCCATTACTTCTTATGGTGTGGATATGGAAAACGCACTTAAGAAGTCTTACGAGTCTATTGAAGCTATAGAGTATAAAGGGAAATCGTACAGGAAGGATATCGGATTTGATCTTATCAAGGATAAAGCAGTAGTAAAGGCTTAATTCACAGAGCCAATGATCTCAAAAAAAATCTAAGTAATTGGCAAGTGATCACTAAGGAGCTACTTTATGGTGCCTTGGTTTTGAGCTTTCTTGTTGTACTTCGCCTGCATGGATAACCATAAGAATAATCCTACTACCCCTAGAGCTATAAAGGCATAGTTAGGAAGTTGGCCTAACGGTACTAAAACCGTGTCGAACGTCCATGTGATAAGGTCTCCTATACTTCTTAAAATACTGTTCATGGTGATGCATCAAATTTACGCAGCGAATTTACGAAAGTTTGTTATAATTTCAGCAACTGAAAATGAACAGAAATAGATTCAATTTTACACAACCTTATTGGGAATTTGCACTCCCACTTTTAAGTTGGATTTTTCTGTTACCCTTACTAGTTTCTTCTTCTGGTCAGTCTGATATTGAGGCCTCTTCTTCTGGGTTTATGAATGAATTGATCCCTTACTTTTCAACTAATGTAGGGCTGTATATTTTGGCTTCAGTCTCTGTTATGCTGCTTTCATGGAGCATAGGATCGGCTGTTTCTAACCATGAACTACTAAGAAAACGTGATTTTTTACCAGCAGGGTTTGCGGCTCTCTTTGGATCTCTGGGGGTCTTGTTATTCGGGTATTCATTGAGTTATCTGGCAGTGTTTTTCTACATTATGGCCATAAATAGTCTGATGCATGTGAAGAGAGAGTCCAAGTCTTTTGGTCAAATATTTAACACTGGTTTTTTACTTACAGCAGGAGCGTTAATGGATGCCAGATTATGGCTGGCATTTCCATTCATTTTTTTTAGTCTACTCTCTCTTCGAAAACTTGCAATCAGAGACTTATTCATTCTTGTAGTGGGAGTTGTAAATGTGTTGAGTTTAGCATTAGGTGTTTACTTTGTTTATGGAGGTGTGCTGCCTAATTGGGAATTTTTATGTTCAAGTGGTGAGTATTCTCCGGAGTCTTATTCGGTCATTTTAATACATATAGCTAGAGCAGCTTCAGGCCTAATTTTATTAGTAGGTGTATTGGCCACTGAAAGATATATTGCTGTTTTAAGTAATAGGGCTAAGTACCGCTTTCGAATACTCACTTATGTTACACTTCTTATAGGAATGCTCTCCTATGTGTGGAGTTATTATTCCGATCAGCATTTAGAATTTTCTTTCTTTATAGCACCTGCGTCTATGGCTGCTACTATTTACGCTGCTAGTATAAAGAATAGGCCATTACGTGTTCTATTTCAGCTCTGTCTATTGGCTCTTATAGGGGTGCTGGTTATGCTTTTTTTTAAATAAAAAGAACCAAATCATTTTGTTTTCGTAGTAGAAGGAGAAATGTAATGTTTCCCTAAACTATCATCAACAATGAAAAGAATTATTATGCTGTGCCTTCTGGCCAGTTTAGCTATAAATCATAGCTATTGTCAATCTCTAGGTTTTCCTAATCTAGATAATATTGGATTGATTGAAGGTCTAGAATCTTCCCCTACCATTTCCTTTAATACTATAGAAGTAGACCCTTCGGTGTTTCCAGCTCAAAACGAGCTATTTCCAGAAGTAACATCTATAGCCTCAGGCGATTGGGATTCTCCATCTACATGGGATTGTGATTGCATTCCCAGCGATGAAAATTCAGTTACTATAGCTTCCAGTCATGAAGTTACTTTTACTAGTAGCAAAGAAGTTTATACAGTTCACATTAGGCCAGATGCAGTCTTAACTGGATTAGAGCCTGGAATCAAACTAGAAGTCAAAAGAGATCTAGCTGTCTACGGAGGATTAAACCTTTTAGGAAATAATCTGGAATTAGACGGCTCAGAAGTGCAGCGAGTATATGGAAACTGTATTATTCAAAAATTATTTCTTTCAAATTCAAATGAAATTATCGTAGAAGGAAATCTATTTATAGAGCAAGAATTGTGGATCGGAGATGCCATTCTCACGACTTCAGACAGAGTTTATCTCACAGCATTCGGGGGTGAGCTAGCACAGATAGCCCCGGTATTTGGAGGGGTTATAAATGGCGAAGTAAACACTAGTAAAGAAATTTTACTTTTTGAAGACGGATTTATTGGATTAGGAACATCAGTTTCTAACGCTACTATTCAAACCATAGTGGATGACTTTTTAACTGCTGGTTTTGAAGGTTCAGATTTTCCTAATATCGATTTCCAAAGTGTAAACTACTATGTAGAAGAATCTGATGATAACACTACAGATTATGCTCCAGTAGGGAGTTCTCTAGATCCTATGGTTCCTGGGCGAGGGTATTATGTGTTCGCGCAAACAGGAGCTTATGTATTTAATGATCAAGGAGTGCCTAATGTAGGTTCTGTAGATATAGCTGTAGATTATACTGACAATTTATCCCCTGCTACTGATGGATTGAATCTAGTTTCCAATCCACTTCTAGCCAATTTAAATTGGGATAGTGCGAATGGATGGGATAAGGAAAATCTATTAGGAGCCCTATACGTATGGGATGCTTCTCAGAAGCAATTTAGAACATACATAAATGGTTCAGGAATAAATGGAGGAACAGCTTTTATTAAACCTATGGAAGCGTTCTGGGTAATGGCTTCAGATGCTAATCCGAGCCTCACAGTAAATGAGAGCGCTAAAATGCTTCATAACTCAGAAACAAATCAGGCAGGGGAAAACATGATGGTATCCATTAGCAATGAATTATTCTCAGACCAACTAGTAATAGCTTCAAATGAAAACGCTACGGAATCATTTGATTCTAATTATGATGCATTGAAATTCTATGGAGATAATGTAGTGCCTAACATTTGCACCATATCAGAAGATGGGGTAAAACTAGCCATTAACAACCTTCCGAATTTAACAGATGTATATGACATTGATATCATGATTAATATACCTGTAGCAGGAGATTATAACATGAGTATTAACGGAGCAGAAGTGTTTTTAAATAACAGATGCGTGGTAGTAGAAGATCTCATTACCGGAGATTCGTATGACTTAACAGAGGTAGATCAGTTTTCTTTTACCTCTGAGCAAGTAGCGGATCAAGTAAGATTTGTGTTCCATTTAGGAGCGCCAGTAACAGCTGAGTCTAGCGCTGTGGCCTGCACTGGAGATGCTACAGGAACTATCCTTACTCAAGGAACAGGAGAAGGTCCATGGAATTTTTCATGGTTTGATACTGATATGAATCTCATAGGAGAAACACTAGAAGAGGCAGAAGCTTTTGAAATTACTGGTTTAACCGCTGGTGAATACGTAGTGCAAGTGGAGAATAATGATTTTTGCTCTACACTGTCCGTTCCTGTTACTGTTATAGAATCGCCAGAGCTACTTCAGGTGAATCATTCACTATGGCATATAGGCTGCGGAGATGATAGCACTGGAGAGATTCTGCTAAATTTACAAGGAGGATTCCAGCCTATCATGGTAGAATGGGATAACGAAATGCTAGGAGCAAACATAGAAGAATTAGATGCAGGAGATTACACTTATACAGTTACAGATGGTAATGGCTGTGTGAGAACAGATGTGGTTACTATTTCAGAGGCGGCAGATGTAGTGGCAGGTTTCGAGACAGATATCCAAGCTATTACACTAGATGAAAATAATGAAGCTACTGTTATGTTTACTAATACTTCTACAGGAGCTACGAGTTACTCCTGGGACTTCGGGGATGGATTCACGTCTAGCACTGAAGAGTCTTTACCTCATACGTTCACTCAGCCAGGATTTTACACCGTATCTATGTTTGCAGATAACGGAGATTGTGATGATTATTTCCAGACCGTAATTACAGTGAATCTTCATGTGGGGATAACCGAAAGTGATCTGATAGATTTAGTGTCTATAGATTCTAATGGAGAAGAAGTAGTAATTTCAGCACCTTCCGCTAAAAATGCCAGAGCCACAGTAGAGCTGTATGATTTATTAGGAAAAGTCTTAGATTCTAAAGAAGGAATTTTAGGAGGAGAACATCAGCTGTCATTGAGTTTAGATCAAGCCAATGCACTTTACATGGTTTCTGTCTATAACCAAGATACCGGAGAGAGAACGATTAGAAAGATTTCAAGGTTTTAACTTAACCAACCTAAATACCACTATGAAAATAGTGAGAAACCCTAGCTACATTAGTTAGGGTTTTTTTTGTGGCTTGGAATTTTAACTTGGTTTTTTCTGCGCGTTGCAACGCATGCCTCAGCCCAAAACAGAAATTAACTTACTTAGAAATTAGAGGATTTAATAGTTTCAAAAAACTGTTGAAATCCCTAGCTTTGGTATGTGTTTTATTAGAATATATAACCCTACTTTTGCTTAAAAATTTAGTTCAATGAAATTCGGTGTAATCACTTTTCCAGGGTCTAACTGCGACCAAGATATCATTTACGTGTTAAGAGACATTTTAATGCAGCCTGTAGAGGAACTTTGGCATAAAGACACGGATTTAAAAGGGTGTGATTTTATAGTAATTCCTGGAGGTTTTTCTTACGGAGACTATCTCAGGAGTGGTGCTATAGCTAAGTTTTCTCCTATTATGGGAAAAGTAATAGAGCATGCTAAGAATGGTGGGTACCTCATGGGAATCTGTAATGGATTTCAAATTTTATGTGAAGCAGGTCTTTTGCCTGGAGCTCTGAGGCACAATGAGAATCAAAAATTCATTTGTAAAAACGTGTTTTTGAAGCCAGCATCAGACAGCACTATTTTAACTGAGAATTTAGATGAATATAAGGCTTACAAAATCCCTATAGCTCATGCGGAAGGAAATTACTTTGCAACGCCAGAACAACTCAAAGAAATTCATGATAACGATCAAGTATTATTTAGATACTGTAATGAAGACGCAGAAGTAACTAATGGCTCTAACCCTAACGGTTCTATAGAAAATATAGCTGGTGTGTGCAATAAGAATAAAAATGTATTCGGAATGATGCCACACCCTGAACGTGCTGCAGATTTCGAACTGTCTAATACAGATGGCAGAGAAATATTTGAAGCCATGCTTAATGCAGTTTTAGTTTAAATCTACTTTCTCTCACAATTCTGGGACATTTAGGCAGTTAATGAATAGTACATTTGTTAGAATAGGATAAAAAAATTATGAACGAATACACCGCTGGCCCTTTACTTTCTAAAATCCAAGTTCCACAAGATTTAAGAGAAAAAATAGCTGAGAATGAACTCATTCAGCTCTCAGACGAACTCCGCCAATACATAGTAGATATAGTATCTGAAAAAGGCGGTCACTTCGGTGCCAGCCTTGGCGTAGTAGAGCTCACAGTGGCTTTACATTATGTATATAACACACCTTACGATCAGCTGGTGTGGGATGTAGGTCACCAAGCTTATGGCCATAAAATTCTAACAGGCAGAAAAGATGTATTTCACACGAATAGAGTTTATAAAGGCATAAGCGGATTCCCGAAACGCACGGAAAGCGAGTATGATACATTCGGAGTAGGACATTCTTCTACCAGTATCTCTGCAGCCTTAGGAATGGCTGTAGCCAGTAAGGTACAGAAAGACACTAAGAGAAAGCACGTAGCTGTAATAGGAGATGGAGCCATGACAGGAGGATTGGCCTTCGAGGGACTAAATCACGCTGGAGATGAAGATGCAGATTTATTAGTTATCCTTAATGATAACTGCATGAGTATAGACCCTAATGTGGGTGCGCTCAAAGAATATTTAACAGATATCACCACTTCTCACACTTACAATAAGGTGAAAGACGAGGTATGGAACCTGTTAGGGAAAGTGAGTAAGTTTGGGCCTAATGCACAGAGCATAGCTCAGAAAATACAAGATGGGGTAAAATCTGCGCTATTAAAGCAGAGTAACTTATTTGAATCTTTAAACTTCAGGTATTTTGGCCCTATAGATGGGCATGATGTAGAGTATGTGGCTAAAGTGCTAAAAGATCTAAAAGACATTCCTGGTCCAAAATTGTTACACTGCGTCACTAAAAAGGGAAAAGGATTCGAAGCTGCAGAAAAAGGAAGTCCTACACAGTGGCATGCTCCAGGTCTGTTTAATAAAGACACAGGAGAAATAGTAAAAGTAGTACCTAAAAATCCAGAGCCTCCGAAATTTCAGGATGTGTTTGGGTATTCAATTATAGAATTGGCTGAGAAAAATGAGAAGATAGTGGGAGTAACACCTGCTATGCCTTCTGGGTGTTCTTTGAAATACATGATGGAGGCCATGCCAGACCGAGCTTTTGATGTGGGAATAGCGGAGCAGCATGCGGTAACATTTTCTGCCGGAATGGCCACTCAAGGTCTTATGCCTTTCTGTAACATTTACTCTACATTTATGCAGCGGGCTTATGATCAAGTCATTCATGATGTGGCCATCCAAAATTTAGATGTGGTGTTCTGCTTGGATAGAGGTGGACTGGTAGGAGCAGATGGCCCTACCCACCATGGAGCTTACGATTTAGCATACATGAGGTGTATTCCTAACATGACGGTTTCTGCACCTATGAATGAAGAGGAGCTAAGAAATCTCATGTTCACTGCTCAGGAAGGAGGACATGGTCCTTTCAGTATACGATACCCGAGAGGAAAAGGGGTAATGACTGATTGGAAAACACCTTTTAAACGAATTAAAATAGGTACAGGTAGGAAAGTAAAAGCAGGAGAAGATGTGGCCGTGTTGTCTATAGGAGCCATAGGTAATTTAGGGCTTCAAGCGTGCGAAGAATTAGAGGCAGAAGGAATAAGTGCAGCACTTTACGACATGCGCTTCGTTAAACCTTTAGATGAGGTATTACTGCATGAGGTGTTCTCTAAATTTAAGAAGGTAGTAACGGTAGAAGATGGCTGTATCCAAGGTGGAATGGGTTCTGCTGTAGTGGAATTCATGGCCGATAATGGTTACACTGCCAAAATAAAAAGGCTTGGAGTTCCAGATAAGTATATAGAACATGGTACACAAAAAGAGTTGTATTCAGAATGTGGCTATAATGTAGAAGACATAAAGAAAGCTGCGTTGCAGTTGATGGATAAAGCTGAAAAGAAGCTGGCCGTGTAATAGACGTTGATAACAAAGAATTACAGACAGAAGCCATCTGGCCCAATTTCAATTTTCGAATCTCAAAAAAGAACAGTTGGAAGAAATAGTAAATAAAGTAGCCAATTCAGGTTTGATATCATTGGATATCAAGGATTTCTATCCTAGGGGTGAGCGTGTGGTGATTGATCTTAGAGATCAACTTTGGCAGGAGTTGGTACTGAAAGAGAAAGACTTTAGAGCGTGGGTGAAAGGCCATGACTGGCTCACTTATAAAGATCAGTATGTAGGAGTATTCTGCTCGGCAGATGCTATTGTACCTACTTGGGCTTTTATGCTAGTAGCTTCAGAATTAGAGCCGCTAGCCGCATCAGTAACTTTCGGAAACATGGAAGCTTTGGAAGTATCAGTAGTCCAGAACCACATAAAAAGCCTAGATTTATCAGAATATCGAGATCAGCGTGTCATTGTAAAAGGATGTTCAGATATAGCCGCACCAGAAGTGGCTTTCTTAGAATTCACCAAGGCCTTGAGACCTGTGGTAAAGTCGCTCATGTTCGGAGAGGCTTGTAGTTCTGTTCCTGTGTTTAAGAAGAGGTAAGTTATAGTTAAATATGTAGCCGAGAAGTATTGAAATCTTTTAGGTCGAATCTAAAAGGTCTATTAGACGAAGTAATCCAAACTCCTATCTTTACGCGTTTATCTATATAGAGGAGCCTGCTAAATTGACCAACCCTAAAGTAATAGTAACAGTAACCAATGACCTCACTCACGATCAGCGTGTGAGAAAGGTGTGCGATAGTTTGATGAAATTAGGGTACACACCACATTTAGTGGGTAGAAAACTGTTTACCAGTGAGCCTATAGAACGTCCTTATCCTATCAAGCGATTCAGACTTATTTTTAAGAAAGGGGCTGTGTTTTATGCGGAGTATAACATCAGATTGTTTCTGTTTCTCTTGTTTAAAAAGTATAACCGCATTCATGCCAATGATTTAGATACATTATTGGCCGCTTATTTGGGAAGCAGATTCAGGAAAAAACCACTGGTGTATGACAGCCATGAGTATTTTACTGAAGTGCCAGAGCTTCAGGATAACCCCTCAGCTAAGCGCATATGGGAGCGTATAGAAGAATGGATTTTCCCTAAGCTAAATGAGGTGATTACGGTGAATAAAAGCATAGCTACGCTCTATGAGAAAAAATATGGAGGTAAGGTAAGTGTGATGAGAAACATTCCTGAAGTCAAGTCAAAAGCTTCTAAATCCAAGCCGTTAAAAAGCAGAAAGGAATTAGGATTGCCAGAAGATAAAATCATACTCATAGTGCAGGGAACGGGCATAAATATGGACCGAGGTAATGAAGAGCTCGCAGAAGCCATGAAACACTTAGACGGGTTTTTATTACTTATTATCGGCTCTGGAGATGTACTGCCCATGCTCAAAGAAAAGGTGGAGAAAGATGGCCTAGAAAACCGTGTAATGTTCAAAGATAAAATGCCTTACGAAGAACTGAAACAATTCACTGCGGTTAGTGATGCTGGCATGAGTGTAGACAAGGATACCAATATCAATTACCGGTTTAGTCTACCCAATAAGCTGTTTGATTTTATACACGCGGGCATTCCTAGCATAGTGTCTGATCTGCCTGAAGTAAAGCGCATTGTCTCTAATTATGAAGTGGGCACAGTGCTTAGCAGTCATGCTCCAGAAGTAATGGCTAGAGAAATTAAGGCCTATATGAATCCCCTAATACAGTCTAGAAAGGAAGGGTCAGAATTGTTCAGTGCGTTGCAATTGAACCTTAAAGAGGCTTCAAAGGAATGCATGTGGCAGAACGAAGCAATAGTGCTGGAGAAAATTTATTCTAAAAGTCTCTGAGGCTTTTCTCAGATTTGAGTTTGGCCAAATAATCATTGAATTCCTGCTCAGATATTGATTTGGTGCCATCGTGCACTATCAAATCAGAAATGTGATTGCGCATAGGAAGAATATCATCCGAATACTTTGAAGCAGAATAGGTATTACCCAGTGTTTTCACTTCTATAAAGGTGTGGTCATTCAGAATATGGTACCATGTATTAGTAGCACTGAACTGAAGGTATATAGGGTACTGCATGTGATTCATTAATAGAACAAAATTAAGTGTTACATAGGTTGTAATTGGTTTTTTTAGTATCCATGAATGGAAAGATCAGCATGTTTTTGTGCCAGAAGTGCTGACTTCTGTTGTGTTTTAAAATAACCCTATTTCTGTCGGAAAGATTTACACTTTAAACATCATAAATAGAGCAGTATTTAAGACCTTTAAAGTCTAGAAAAGTATATCATGGAAAACCTAAGTCCACAATTTTTACAAGCAGAAACACTCATGAAAGCAGGAAGCTACCAAGCAGCTTTTACCTTGTTTTCAGCTGCCATTAAAGCGGAACCGAATAATCCAGTTTATTACAGTCAGAGGGGAGTATGTTACTTCCATTTAAAAGACCTCAAGTCTGCACTGAAGGATATGAATAAAAGCGTAGAGCTAGATCCAGATTACAGTTACCGCTATGCTTCCAGAGCCTACATTAAGGATGCCAGCGGAGATGTGTTAGGAGCCATAGCAGATTACCAAAAGGCAGTAGAATTAGATCCAGAAGATGCGGTTTCGTATAATAATCTAGGCCTACTAGAAGAGAAATTAGGCTACATGGAATCCAGCAAAAAGAGCTTTAAAAAAGCAGATGATCTGGCTAAAATGCTAGAAGAAACTGGCATAGTTACAGAACGAGAATTATTGGAATCTGTAGGCGAAAAACCAACCAATATTCAAAAAGAAATAGACGCAGAATCGGAAGAGCAAACTTCTAGTTCTTTAACCCAAGAAATAGGAAATGTCTTTAAGAAAAAAGATGTGTTTAAAGAGTTCGTCCAGTTCATTAAAAACGGCTTTAAAACCAAAGAGTGAGTGCTTCTAAATCCTTCCTGCTTTCAGTATCAGAACGCATTTATAATGCACACAGTTCTGAACTAGACCAAGTGCTCATAGTAGTGCCAAGCACCAGGGCCGGAAGGTTCATTTTTAATCATTTAAAAACGTTTATAAATAATAAAGTAAGTTGGTTACCAACATGTTTGGGTATTAGCCAGTTGGTGCAGAATTTATCTGAATCAGAATTATTAGACCGTTTAGAACTCACGTTAACCCTGTTTAATACCCATAAATTATTCAATCCAGCAGACAGTCTAGAGGGCTTTTTAAAGTGGGGCGGCACCGCGCTTTCAGATTTTAATGAGATAGAGAATTACCTCTTAGAAGGCGAACGTATTTTCTCAGATTTAAGAGATATAAAAGAAATAGAAGAGTGGAGTTTTAACGATGAAAACCTGAGTAAAGACCAAACTCAATTTGCCGAGTTTTGGACTTATTTAGGGAAGTTAAAAACAGCTTTTGATCAGCAGCTTAAATCTGATAAAAAAGGGTACTCAGGTCTGCTCATCAGAGAAGCTATTTCAGCTTTAGAGAATGGCCTAAATATGAGCCAGTGGAAGAAGATTTACTTCGTAGGTCTAAATGCCATTTCTACTTCCGAAAAAGAACTCATAAATAGTTTAAGAGCTCAGGGACTGGCAGAAGTCATCTCAGATTCTGATCACTATTACCACGATGCTAAAATTCAGGAAGCAGGATTATTTATGCGCAGGCAAGAAGACTTTTTCCGGATCAGGCACCAGCTCACTGATGGCTTTAAGCACAAGAAAAACATCAATTTTATAAAAGCCAATACCACTTTAGGCATGCCTAGTGTAGCAGCTAATTTAATTAGCGCAGACACCGAAGAAACCGCCCTCATTTTAGGGGACGAAAAGTTATTAGAGCCGCTATTATCTGCAGTGCACCCAGATGTGAAAGAGGCTAATATTACCATGGGGTATCCTGTGGCAGATGGCATCGTATGGCGTGGCCTCTCTAAAGTAGTGAAACTCAAAATGCAATTGGCTTCTAAGGGTAAAGCCCCACTGGAAGCATTAGAAGAGCTGGCCAATGATCCGTTTATTTCTACCCTAATTAAATACCCTAAGGAATTCAGGCAAAACTGTGAAGCATTCAGATTAGAAAATAGAGTTTGGTTAAATCAGGAAGAAGTAACTGGCACAGTAGAGGAGGCTAACCCTAAAACACCATCTTTAGAACTGGCAGCATGTGTTAAGTCGGCACAAACCACTGATTTTATAGAAGCATTAAATGCCTTGTTAGAACTAGCGTTTAAACTGTATCCTAACCAGGTAGACTTTATCAAGGAACAAACAGCCATCATTCACCGTTTTCTACAGCGTATTTCAGCTAAAGTAAGTCAGGTGCCAGAGCTGAATCACATTCAGAATTTAGGCTACTTCATAGACCAACTTATCACCAATGAAAAGGTGCCTTTCGTAGGAGAACCTTATGGTGGAGTGCAGATTATGGGACTACTAGAGGCCAGAGCACTCGATTTTAAACACGTTATTTTCTGTGGTGCCACAGATGCTTTAATGCCAGCTATCTCAGCAGATAATTCGTTTATTCCGTTTGAGTTAAAGATCTATTACGGCCTGCCTACCCACCGGGAAAAAGAAGCGGTATTTGCTTACAGTTTTTACAGACTATGCCAGAGGGCAGAGCACATAGATTTCATTTATGTAGAAACAGAAGATGGCCTAGTGGCCAATGAAAAAAGCAGATTTCTGAGTCAAATAGAGTTTGAGCTGCCCAAGTACAGTCCTACCCAAATCACTTATAAAAAGGCACAGTCGGTGACTAATTCTCAGTTATTAGCACCGCTGGAAATTGCGAAAACTGAAGCACATTTGCAACGCATAAAAGACTTTTTAACCAGAGGAGTTTCGGCTTCTGCCATCAATACGTTTCTTACCTGTCCGGCAGATTTTTATTACAAATATGTGGTCGGACTAAAGGAACCAGATAAGTTAGATGAGGTGGTTCACCCGAGCATTACTGGAAGCATTTTACACGATACTCTAGAAGAATTGTATACCCCTTACCTTAAGAAAGTACTAACTAAAGAGGTGCTACTAGCCATTAAAAAAGAGTCTGTAAATGTGTTAGATAGGCATGTGGATGAATGGAACCTCACCAAGCTCATGAGTTCTGGAGAGAATAAGCTAGAGTACATAGTTATGAAAGAAAAGCTGCTCAAGTTCTTAAGCTGGGAATTATCTGAAGTGAACCGCTTTAAAGAAATGGGGCAGGTCATTACCTTAGAATCTTTAGAGCAGAATTATAAATCGGAGGTTCCTGGGGTGCAGATGCCAGATGGAACCCCTGTGGTACTCTCAGGATATGTAGATCGGATAGACCGCATAGGAGCGCAGCTTAGAGTGATTGACTACAAATCTGGTGGTGTGAAACCTGGAGATGTGTCGTTGAATAAGGAGTTTGAGCTAGATCATAAAAAGGGTAAAGCGTTGCAATTATTAATGTACGGACTCCTAGTAAGAACACTGGAGCCAGATTACGGGCAGACGCTATTTACAGTAGGCAATATCTCTTTAAAGAATATCAGTAAAGGTTTGATAAATGTAAAATCAGACCGAAAAGTGGTGCAGATGAGTACTGAAGTAGCTGCTACAGTTTCAGGAGCATTGAATCAGATTTTCGCTAAAATGCTATCTGCCGAAGAAGCGTTTTATCATAGAGAGGAGGCAGATTACTGTGATTTTTGCATAAAAGATTAAGCCATTGTGCTTGTTCTGTTAGCTTTGCAATGCAAAATAACTTCCAGATAAATGAACAGATTACTGCAGAAAGTAAAGATCAGAGTTAAAGGCTACCAGCTGCTTTCCAAGCTTTCTTCGTCTGAACGTGCATTGATTTCTGACATCAGAAAAAAGCGGCTTACTTATCTGGCAGATATGAAGCTATACCACATAGTAGAGGTGTGTAATGACCTTAAAGCTCAGAGTAAATCTGGGCTATTTATAGAAGCTGGTTGTGCCTTAGGAGGGTCGGCTGTGCTCATAGCCAAACAAAAACCGCGGAATGCCTCGCTAAATGTGTACGATGTGTTCGGTATGATTCCGCCACCTACAGCTGAAGATCCAGAGGAAGTTCATGAGCGCTATAGAATTATTTCTGAAGGGAAATCTGCTGGTATAAAAGGAGATAGGTATTATGGTTATGAAGCAGACCTGTATGAGCGAGTTAAGAAAACACTGGAGGCATTTGGCATAGACCAAAAAAGAGATCATGTAGAGCTGGTAAAAGGACTCGTTCAAGATACCATGGAAATCAATGAGCCAGTAGCTTTTGCCCATGTAGATGTAGACTGGTATGATCCTGTTAAAACCTGTCTGGAGCGCATTTTTCCTCACTTAATCATTGGTGGCAGCATCATACTAGACGACTACCACGACTGGGGTGGCTGCCGAAAAGCCACTGATGAGTTTCTGAAAACCATAGAAGGCCAGTATGAGCTGCATGATGTGCATAGGACTATGAGGGTAACTCGAGTGAAGTAACGCGGTTTACTCTATTATTAACTTCTCCGTTTGAAGTCCTTGGTCAGTTTTTATGTTTATAAAATATAGCCCAGAAGCCAGATCCGAAACATCTATGACTAATTGGTTACGATTTACTTCTAAATCTGATTTAACTGTGGTTCCAGTTTGATCATAAATAAGGACGGAGAGAATAGGCGAGCCTGAGGATTCTAAGGTAAGGTTTTGGGAACTGGGGTTAGGATAAAGCTGAAATAATGAAGCGCTTTGTTCTGAAATAGAATTAAGTAATAGGCAATCCGTAACTTCCTGCTCGTAAGGATTTTCGAAAAACACATCTTCATGAGTAAAACATGTCAATTGATAATCGGTAACTCCTGGAGCAAAAGGATTTCCAAAAGGGGCAAATAAACCGAGAGAGCTGCCAATTCCTTCTATAAAAAAAGAAGTAGGAAACGAAAAAAATGAGTTTGTGAACTCATATACTTTTCTGTATTGATCTCCAATCAAGGTGGAATCTATACCTGAAACAATATCAAAATCATTTGGGTTTGGGTTATAATAATCCACGAGTGTATCACCTACTTCGATCTGGGAAAAATCATAAAGTAGATATTCGGTAGTATCTGAAGGGAATAAAAATGGAAGCACATAATAGAATGCAGTGTCTTCATCTACAACCAGTGAGTCTGGCCTGAAGTACACTTTTTTATTTTCATCTTCTCTCAAACCTCCTATGTAATACTGACCAGATGAACCGTAAGGATTATCTATTAGATTCATTTGAATTTTAGAGTAAGTCAAACCAGAAATTAAGGTGTCACCATTCATCTTGTACTCGACAGGGAGCCAAGGATTATAGCCAAGAGCTATCCACTGTGTGGCTTCTTTCCAAGTGGCAGAATCCGTAGGAAAAGGAACATAATCCTGAGCTTTCACTTCTAGGTTAGAAAGTAAAATTAAACTTGTTATTAAGGCTAGTATTCTCATAATGAGTGGCATTTCTTTTATTCTAGTACAATCTTCTTAAAAGTTATCACCCTAGAATCTGAAATTAAGCTGATTAGGTATGTGCCTCTGGAATAATCTTTCACATCTAGAATGAGTGTGTTTTCTGAGGGACCCATGGAGTATTCTTCTATGAGTTTTCCTTCTAGAGTTCTTAGTTCTAAAGTTAGTTCTCTTATGCCTAGATGCGCTGGAATTTCAGGCAGAAACACATTCAGATAATCCGTAGCTGGATTAGGCCCAGTAATGAATTCTATCTGTTCTATTTCTTTAATTTCAGCTACACTAGTTATGGTATCACAGCCTTCCACCAAACAGCCCATGCTATCTACTTTAAGTACCCAGTAGTTTTGGCCATTATCTGGAGCGTTACGTTCACCGCACGCTACATAACCTTCATTATCTGGAATAGGAACTACATCATAAAGTCTGTTGAGCTGGAAAAACCCTTCATTGGCGTGTTGATACAAACGGTGCCAAAGCAGATTTCCATTAGCATCTAATTTTAGCAATGTGCCATAATCATGAGTGCTTATCATATCTTCCCATACACCACAGGCGATTAGAGTTCCATCTTCATTCTCCTTTATTTGAGTTAAGGCCACTTCGGCAGAATAGAAATAGTAATCTTGTTCCCAGATGACGTCTAAATCTTCATTGAATTTGACCACAAAATACCTATCATCATCTACTGTATCCTGTTTTGTAGCACTAAAAATGAAATTACCGTCAGAAAGGGCAGTAACATTGGCCCAGCCTTCTGAATATTCTTCATTTCCAAATTCTTGATGATTCAAATAATTACCCTCATTATCGAATAACGTTATCACTGGTCTGTTGGGTTCAGTTAGGCTTTCACGAGTTGTACTTCCAACTATGAAATTTCCGTTTGCAAGAGCTACTATACTGTATCCGAAATCCCAAGAATTAGAATTTGTTGAATGTATACTTTGCCATTCTTCGTATCCTTCATTATCAAACTTTACTACTAATAGATTTGAATAACCTTCTTCAGCCTGAGTGTTTACATGCCATCCAACCATAACCGACCCTCCATCTGGGGTAAATTTAGCCTGCTTTGCTCTAAAAAAATTAATACTATCTCCTACAACAGTTGTAAAAAGTGTGTCAAATTGAGAATCATACATAATTAACTCATTCAAGTCAAGAACTTCGTTTGTTTCAAAATTTAACGTTTGAAATGTATGTCCCACAACAAACTTACTGTTGTCAGAAAAGGCATCAACGCGATTACTCCCCCCTCTTCTAATGGTGGAATCTCTATCCAAACATTTAGACCAAATCAATTCTCCCTCCAGCGATAAGTTAGAAACACACGCTCGAGAACCTCCACCAGGATTTTGATCAGTATAATTAATATATATACTGTCGTTTATGTATTCTACATCCCAAGCTACATCAGCCCAACTAAACTCAAACACTCCAAAATGTTCATTAAAGGTCTGGGAATGAATCCCAAGAACTGAAAAAAGAAGAATAAAAAAGAGGGCGATAATTCTCATTTTGAAAAGTTAAGAAAATCCAAGGGAATTCACTTCGCTCTGAATTGTGATTTTACAGTTTGGGTCAAACTGTCTAAAAATTCTGGATTTATAGACTTGTTTATGCGCTCATAGGCTTCCATTTCCCATAAATTAGCACCTCAATGAAAAAAGTACTCATCATAACCTATTATTGGCCACCCAGCGGTGGAGCAGGAGTTCAGCGATGGCTAAAATTCAGCAAGTACTTTCCGGAGAAAGATTGGCAGCCAGTAATTTACACGCCAGAAAATGCGGAGTTCCCAGCCATAGATGAGCAACTGGTGAAGGACATTCACCCAGATATAGAAGTAGTGAAAACACCCATTTGGGAACCTTACACACTCTATAAAAAGTTTACTTCTAGAAAAAAGGAAGATAAAATAGGCGCAGGCTTTACCTCTGAAAAAGGAGAAATAGGCACTGCCGAAAAACTGGCCAGATGGGTAAGAGGTAACTGGTTCATTCCAGATGCGCGCAAGTTCTGGATCAAGCCGAGTGTGAGTTATTTAGCCAAATACTTAAAGGAAAACCCTGTGGACGCAGTCATTAGCACTGGCCCGCCTCACAGCATGCACCTTATAGCTCTAGGGGTAAAAAAGAAGTTCAATATTCCGTGGATAGCAGATTTTAGAGACCCGTGGACCAACATAGATTTTATAGAAGAACTGAGGCTTACTAAAGGTTCTATGGCCAAACACCAGAGTCAGGAAACGGAAGTATTAGAACAGGCAGATGTAGTATCTACAGCCTGGCACCTCATGAAAACCGAGTTCAGCGAGAAGGTGGATTCAGAAAAAATCAAGGTGATTTTAAACGGTTACGATAAGTCCGACTTCTCTGCAGAGGCCATTCCACTAGATTCCAAATTCACCATAGCCCACCTCGGGTCGTTTTCGCCTACTAGAAACGTGCCCATGCTCTGGAAAGTGCTGGGAGAGCTAGTAAAGGAAAATGAAGAATTTAGAGCTGCGTTGCAAATCAAAGTAGCAGGCCAAGTAGATGGATCTGTAAGAGCAGATATAGAATCCAACGGACTCACAGAGTTCCTAAATGATGTAGGCTATATCTCTCACGGAGAGGTGGTGCAGTTCATGAGCTCCTCTCAGATTTTACTGCTAGTGGTGAATAATACCAAAGTGGCCAAAGGAATTATTCCAGGTAAAGTATTTGAGTACATCATGAGTGGCCGCCCCATCCTTTCGGTAGGACCAGAAGATGGAGATATAGCCCAACTTATGAGAGATGTAGATGCAGAACCCATCATAGAATACCATCAGCAAGAAGTGATGCGGACTAGAATTCTGCAGAATTTCGAACAGTATAAAAATGGTACATTGCACCGCGAATATAAAGGCATAGAACAGTATGACAGAAGGGCGCTAAGCCATGAGTTTACAGATATTCTAAACCAATTGTCAAGTAAAAAGTAGTACATGAAAATTCTTACAGTAGTAGGTACCAGACCTAATTTCATTAAGATTACCCAATTCAGAAAAGTGTTTGACCCGATGCCAAATGTGGAACTGAAAATAGTGCACACGGGTCAGCATTACGATCATAAAATGAGCACCGTATTTTTCGACCAGTTCGGGTTTCAACCAGACATCTTTTTAGACATTTCTCAGAGAGCGCCAGGCCCTCAAACGGGAGAAATAATGATGAAACTTTCCGAGTTATTCATGGAAGAGCAGCCAGATTTGGTAGTCACCCCTGGAGATGTGAATTCTACGCTGGCTTGCAGCATAGCAGCCAATAAATGTGGCATTAAAGTAGCCCATCTAGAAAGCGGATTAAGAAGTAGTGACCGCACCATGCCTGAGGAAATAAACAGAATCCTCACTGATGAAATTACAGACATGTACTTCGTTACGGAGCAGAGTGGGCTAGACCATTTAGCAGCAGAAGGAAAGGATGAAAAGAAAGTTCATTTTGTGGGAAACACTATGATAGACACGCTGGTAGCGTTCGAAGATGAGATTTCTGCCAGTGATGTGTTAGATAAGTAAGAGCAAGAAAAAGGAGAGTTTTACCTTATGACCATGCACCGCCCAGCCACCGTTGATAACAGAGAAGGACTGGAGTTCATGGCCAACTTAATTAAGTACCTCACTAAGAATAAAAAAGTAGTGTTTCCTATTCACCCTAGAACTATGAAAAACCTTCAGGAAGAAGGCTTGTTCACGGATCTGGCCATGATTTCTAACTTGGTATTTACAGAACCTATGGATTATTTCAGTTTCCAAAGGTT
>JBGCDA010000095.1:0-20977 GCA_045104985.1 Flavobacteriales bacterium
TACTATTCTTTACTCTGTATTCACCACCAGTGAATACCCTCCTACTAAAGAGGAACTAGAAGAGTTAAAACAGGTCAAATCTGAAGGCACTATAATTAGCAGAACTTGGAAAGATATAACAGAAGCCGTTAAAGAAATGCCACTAACCATGAAACAGTTAATCCCTGTAAAGTTCTTTACATGGTATGCCATGTTCTGTTATTGGCAGTATTTGACTTCTGGTCTATCTTTATCTTTATATGATACTTTGGAGAAGACAAGTATTGGCTTTGAAAAAGCTAACGTACTAACTGGCCAGGTGAATGGTACTTATAACATCATTTGTTTTGCCCTAGCGTTTGCCCTAGTGCCTTTGGCAAGAAAAATAGGGACTAGAGGTGTTCACTTTGGGTGTATGCTTCTCGGTGGCATTGGTATTCTATCTATTCCTTATCTGAGTGATACCACAGTGCTTTTTAGTTTTGCCAATCCTTTTGGAGATGGGGAATTAACAGTTACAACTATATTCTTATTTGCCATAGGTCTAGGTATAGCCTGGGCATCTATGTTGGCTATGCCTTACCAACTGCTTACGAGTTCTCTTCCTAAAGGTAAGGTCGGTGTATATATGGGTATATTTAATATGTTCATTGTCATCCCTATGATTATTCAGATATTTTCTATGCAGTATTTTGTTTACGATCTATTGGGCTCAAATCCTATTAATGTGCTGCGCCTGGCAGGGGTGTTTTTAATTGTTGGTGGTATATTCACTCTCTTTGTCAAGCTACCTAAGAAAACAACAAATCAAGCCACAGAGGCAAAGTAATTATGAATATTGAATACCGGTTAAAATCAGCCTTAAGTTTAATCAGAGAAGCCTGCACACCACTAGGAATTACTGCATCTTTAAATAATGACGAAAACTATGGTGCCGTATTTTGCAGAGATGCTGTGATGGCTGGAATAGTGGGCCTATGCTCTCAAGACGAAAAGATCATTCAAGGCTTAACAATCAGTCTTTCCAACTTTCGTGACCTTCAAGGAAAACAGGGTCAAATAGCTTCTAACTATTCAATTAAAAATGGTGCAATTGGGAAGGTTAGCTTTGGTACTTTAAGTCCTAAAATAGATTCTTGTACCTGGTATTTAATAGGTGTAGCCCTTCTTATCAAAGAGGGTAAAGCCACAAAAAAAGAATTCAAGCACAGTGTAAAAAAAACTGTCGACCTCCTGCAAGGTCTTGAGTACAACGGTAAACATCTAGTCTACATTCCTAAAGGAGGGAACTGGGCAGATGAATATATTTATGAGGGTTACGTGCTATATGATCAAGCATTAAGAGCCTGGGCCTTGGCATTATTAGCGCCCATATTTGAAAAACCTAAGTGGGCATTAAAAGCAGATGATATTTTAAATCGTATTCATAAGGATTATAAAAAAAAGCCAGATAAGTATTACAAAGCAAGTGTTTACCCTGGAGGCGAATTCAATAAATTTGATTTAGCAGCACATGCCATTTTAGCTATCATATCCAAACCGGATAATGGCGAAGTAACACAGGCTTTCAATTGGTTAGCAGAAGTCTTTTTAGATGAAAATCGTTTACCACAAGTGTTCTTTCCGGTTATACAGCCAAAAGACAGTGAATGGGATAACTTAAGCAGGTTTTACCTTTATCGATTTAAAAATATGCCAAACCACTTTCATAATGGTGGGATTTGGTGGATTTGGTTAGGATGGTTAAGCGTTAGTTTTTCAATAAGAAAAGATACCAAGCATCTGAACCAACTCTTATCTATCTCTGAAGAAATATTATCGGGAATCAGCAATTTTGATTTTGAAGAATATTTATCTGCAGATGAATTAACTCCTAGCGGAACCAAAAAACTATGCTTCACTGCCGCTGGCATATCTATGCTTTGTTTATCTGAACGAGGCTTTAATTTTTCGTTGTTAAAACCTTCTCCTATGTCTCTTATAAAAGAACCCTTGTTACTCAAAAGAAAATACTTTGATGTATCATCAGCTATAATGAAACAAATGAAGACTAAAAGAGATCTTAAAAAGAACAAACTCATAGTGGCTGTGTGTGGAGAGTCGGGCAGCGGTAAATCTATAACAGCATTATGTTTACAAAAGGAATTTGAAGAACTAGGCATGAAAGCAGTCATCCTTCATCAAGATTCATACTTTCACCTTCCGCCAAAAACCAATCATGAAAAACGTCTAGCAGACATTAGTTGGGTTGGTCCTAATGAGGTTAATCTAGAACGTATGCAAAAACATATAAAGGATTTTAAAGCAGGAAAAAACCAGCTTAAAGTGCCTGTTGTAAACTATGAAAAAAATAAATTCTCAGAAGTAATTACAGACATAACCCACTCCTCCGTGCTAATAGTGGAAGGGGTTTATACTTTTTTACTAAAAGAACTCGACTTCAAAATTTATATGTCTAGAAGTTATAAAGACTCTCTGGAGCGCAGAAAAGAAAGAAGCAGAGAGGCATATTCGCCATTTGTGGAAGAAGTATTGGCTATAGAACAAGCAGTAATATTGCCTTATGTTGAAAACGCAGATGTAATAGTAAGAAAAGATTACTCAGTCATAGATACCTAAATCTAGTTGGCTAATGCATAGACTACATATTTACTACATTTCTTAAATTGTAAAAATTAGAGGGTTAAATTAACTTTGTCTTGATAAAACATTTAACCATGAAACACTCCTTAATTATTAGCTTTTTCTATTTATGTGGTCACTTTTCATTTGGTCAGTATGCACTAGACCCTAATTTTGGGTTTGATGAGAATCCATACGCTTTTGATGCCAATGGAACTATAGATTACTGGTATGACAGCACCACAGGCCCTGATGATAAAATATACTTCACAGGCTGGACTAATGAACCTTCTAACTCTTTGGTAATAGGAAGTATGGATGCTAATGGAGAGTTTAACCTGAACTACGCTCCTTTTTATAATCGATTCTATGCCCCGTCAGAAACCCAATCTATTAATGGGTATGAAATAGAAATGCAGTCTTCAGACCTGCCAGTAGTGGGAGGTATAAGGATTGTTCAAGGGGCTTCTGTATCGTCATTATTTATGGCCAGATTTACTGCTGGAGGTAATCTAGATGCCTCTTTCGGAGATTTAGGTTATTTCTTTTATGCCCCAGAAGATCAGGACTGTTACCTAGGAGAAATTATAGTCTCTCCTACAGATGAAATTTACATGCTAGGTAGAGTTAGAGAGCCAGGTTTTGGGAATATGTCGCACCTAATTATAAAGCTTACAGCAGATGGACAGCTAGATGAAAGCTTCTCTGAAGATGGTATCTTAACGTTTAATACTGCAGATTCTAACAACTATCTAAGTGGTGGTTTACTATTGGATAATGGTCAGCTGCTAGTGGCTGGCAAAGACAACGGTCCAGTAAATATTTACAGAATTAATGCAGATGGCACTCTAGACGGTGGGTTTAATGGCTCTGGAGAAATAGCTACCCCTGGATTAAGTGAAATTCTGGCCATTAAGCAATATGGCGATTGGTTTTATGCCCTTAGTACTGGCTCAGGTGCCAGTTCTTTCATCTATAAATTCGATGAAAACGGGCTGGATGGATCTTATGGAATACAGGGAGAAGTGGATTTAGGGTACGATGGTTTTACAGATGATGCTTGGTTCAGTGAAGACGGAAAGGTTTACTTTACAGGAACCTTCCAAGGCAGTTCTTATGTGGTTAGAGCAGATACTTCTGGAGTGTTAGACGATGCCTTCTTTGAAGGGGGATTGTCTTCATTTGAAATTTCAGAAAACACTATAGCTCTATTCTCTACCACTCCACTTAATGATGGCAGCCTTATTACTTCTGGGCATGCCATAGATCTCTTTAGTAGTGGCTCTGGTCAAGATTTTGTAGCCTATAAGCTTACAGAAAATGGTGTGGTAGATAATGTTCAGGAGCAGGGTGCCAGCGCAGCCATGGTTTACCCAAACCCTTTCACCTCTGAAATTACTGTAGAGAGTGAACAACAAATCTCAAGTATCAGAATATTTGACCTAAGTGGAAAACTGGTGCATGAAGACATGCCATCAACTCAAAAGTTCACGATAAAACACTTGAGACTGAATACCGGAATTTACTCCGTTCATATTCAAACAGCTAATGGAATTCAGCAGGTTCAGGTGGTTAAAATGTAAAATTACTTATTGCAACGCCACTCTTAAACCCCTTTAAGCAGATTTATACTCACCGTAGCCAGTTCACTATTCGGAAACTTGCTCTGGTGGTGCTCGGCAGGCTCTAAACCTGCCTCTTCTGCAGCTTTTAAATACACAGGAATTTCTACAATGTACTGGTCTGAAAATCCATGAGTAGCATCATAAGCCGTAGCAGCTGTGCTCCCTAAATTCTTAGACGTAAGCCCTGGATCTATTGAGTGAAGTTCTATAACTAAAAGACCGAAACGCTTCACATAAGGCGTCCATTTTTCAAAGTGCTCTTTAAGATTCTGCTCCACAGAATTATTATCTATACGCACTCCTCTGTGGGCAAAAGATCCTGTAGAATCCGAAACTCTTCCAGCATCTACTTGTTTCACATCTGTCCACACTCTATTATGATCTAAAAACGATCTTACACTTAAAAGATCTGCTAACTCTATGCCGTAGTCTTCTCTTAGATCTTCTGCTAAAAGCTCTGGCTGACCTATATCTCCCCAAATTACCTTAGCCCAAATATCTGCCTGAATTAAATTTCCTCTAGTTACATTAAGAGCGGCCTTGTTAAAGTCTGCACCTACTAAAAACAGCGGGTATTCATCTAATAATTCGCCTCGTTTAGTCTGCGTAGCAATGATCTCAAATATATGCTCAAGCAGTGCTCCATTTCCACAACCCATATCTAGAATTCCCTTAGGCTGTTCATGGATGGGCTTATTAAAGAGGTCTATTACTACCTCATCTATTTTCTTAAAATAGGTAGAGTGAGCACCACCACTACCCCATACATTCATTTCTCTATCTACATGGAGTTCATCAGCTCCCTTTCCTATGTTTCTTAATGCATTGGCATTCCCAAACACCAATTCTTCTACAGCTCTAAAATTAGGCATATAAGAAACTGTTACGCCATAGGCACTAGCCCGCTTGGCAAAGAACAATCCCACTTCGGTGAATTTATAGGTTTCATTTTTCACTCTAAACCAGCCTAAATCACCTAAAAAGTCCAATAAAATTTTAAATCTTGTGTGATCCTTATGAAACTCTTCTGGGCGGAATGAAGCTATAGAAAAGTACTTGTGAAACATACCATTCATACCCATACTTACTATTACGGGACCTACCATTACACCTTCTATGTGTTTCAGAACTTGTCTCTGAATGGCTAATTCTGTTTCTTTAGAAGAAAGCTTAAGACCATAGTTAGCTCTAAACTTGTCAAACATAGTTTCTAAAATGGCCCAGCCATCGTCATTGAAATTTATACCTCTGAATACAGCGGGAGTTTTAATCAACTCATGCGCATCTTCATATAAATGAAACAGCGAGAAAGCAAACTTGCTAGATTTATTGGTACTGAACTCTACAGTGTTTTTCTTGTTGTCTACTTTTTGGTTCAGCCAGCCCTGGGCACACAGAATTCTTAAAGCTACGTTCATGTAGCCCTCATTGGCATTAAATGCTTCAGAAATGGCTTCCAGCGAGAATTTTTTATGCTCCAGTATGTAATTTGTAATTCCTCTCTTGTGAAGAACATAAGCAGGAGACGAAGTAACTATTCCATCTAAGTGCTTGAATATATGGCCTCTAAGCAAGACCTTGTCTTGTCTGGTAAGTGCTGGTTTCTGAAGTAATTCTATAGTTTCCATGTGTTTAAATTCTGAACTTTAAAATACGGATAAATAAAGCTAAGGGTTATACCACCTTAACGTTCACTATTGTACCCAGTAATCATACACCACTGGCGCCTGTGCTAAATCATTTTTTAAACCTCTCCTTACCTCCAGATGAAAGGAATTTGCACCGTAAGATTCTAAGTCTTCTATACTTTCGAAAGCCATCTGAAGAATAAGGTCATAGTCTATTTTAGCTCTAGGGTCTATAGTTTGAGCTTTAGCGGCCACTTGTAAGCATTTGGTTTCTTCTATACTACTGAGCGACTGTAATTCAGCTATAACCTCCTGTATTCTATGCTGGTCTGTATCTTCCTTTAATTTTAGTATTACGGTGTGCACTAAATCACCACTTTTATAGCCCACTTGAGTAACTGATTCATATTTATAGGTGCACGAGGCACATAGCACTATTAAAGCACTTAAAAGAAGTCTTGACATTTTTGTCGATTTTTGTTTCACTAAGATAATGTCATTTAGGACTATTACATACAGCATTTGTGCGCTTCTTTTAGTGACGTGTTCTGTTAAACCAGAGCACCCTATAGAATCTGTTCATTTTCCGGAAATGGGCATTTGGGTAGACTCGTGCGAGGTTACCGGCATAGAATTCCAAAGATTCGTTCTTAGTTCTGAGCATAAATTGGCTCTAGACAGTTTAACAGGATATGTGTTTAACCGTAACCATCTTCAGTGGGAAGAGAAATCTGGTTTAGACTACCTCATCAGGCTATCTAATAATCAAATAGATTCTCTAGCTCCAGCGGTGAATGTGAGTTGGGAGGATGCATGCGCTTATTGCAACGCTAGAAAAGGAAGGCTTCCTACAGCAGAAGAGTGGGAAGGTTTAGTAGATTATAAAGAGATTCCTGGAAACATTTGGGAAGGATATTTCCCTACTAAGGATGAAGGGAAAGACGGATATTTGATGACTTATGCGCCTGTAAATGCTTTTTCTGCTAATGTAAATGGGTTGTATAATCTGCGTGGCAATGTTTGGGAATGGACCAGCACAGAAGTGGCCGGGAGTTATCTTATAAAAGGTGGCAGCTACCTTACAGATTATGCCCAAGGTGGATTCTTACCTGATGTAAAAGTGGCGGTGCCTTCGAATTCTCTTCGGTGCGATTTAGGATTTAGGTGCGTATATGACAAGTAATCAATCACACTGGCATAAAAAAAATCAGGTCACTTTCGACCTGATTCTTTCTTTTTAATAGAAAATATCTGAGAGTTATAATCTATAATAATTCTATGCTTTACAACTAGTATTCCCACCAAAGCCAACGCTCCGCTTCGTCCAAACCGAAGTAGAGCGCTGACTCATAAATATTTATTTGTTAATTTAAATTGTGACTTAAAAAGCTGCTATGGACAAGCCTACAGTAAATGGATAAGCCTCTGGACCTTTGCCTTCTTCGAAGAGACTAGTTAAACTACTCGTAGCAAAGACTGTGAATGAACCATATCCAATTCTTGCAGCAGCCTCTAGTGAAAGTGGGCTTAGATTATAATCTCCTCTGATCTTAGATTTTATGACATCTCCATCTTCCTTATATCTTTGCTTTAAGATTGAACGAAAGTTCCAGCCCCCAATTAATCCAGCAGAAATGTGGAAATTTTTATCTGGGTTTTTACCTGTATTGATCTCTACAAATACAGGAAGTTTGATGTAACCAGTTTTAAGCTTGTTCTTCTCATATTTTCCAATATTATCTGGTAAACCTACGCCTACTATGCTGTCTCCCGGCAGGTTCACCAAGTTTATAGTGTCATTAAAAGCAAAGTCCTGCCATGTGAATCCTAACCCCGTGCTTATACCAAAGTGGTGCTTAAATATTGGCAGCTTTCTTTCTATAATGTTCAGATTTACTACAGAAGATCTAGCTTCATCTATATCTAACCATGGATTAGTGTCCATTACGTCATTATCTACCGCAAGGCCTGTAAATCCTAATTCTATTCCAGACCAGAATGTGAAGTCATCCATGTCATATTCTTCCTCATCTCTATCTATAATCGTGTCGTTTTTATTCTCCTTGCCTTTATTGATAAAGATGATCTCATTTTCATTTCCTAAAGAAATTCGAGTAGTGTCAGCTCCCTCTATATTCTCAGGTTCAGTTATTTCTGGTATATCGTTTTGACTCCAACATAGGGTAGTCATAAAACATGCTATTAGTGTGATTGTAACTCTCATTTTGTTTGATTTGGAAGTATGACGCCACAGAGTTTCTAAAAGTTACAGCGACTCGAATAAAAAATTGATTTTTTAGCCTAACTAATTGACTTACATTCTTTAAATAGTGCACGTATAAACTACAGCAGGTGGAAGATTAATGGCTGCTAGGGCTAAATCTACTTTAGAGAAGTGGCGTTGCAATGTTTTTTTGCTAGCCAATGAATATTGGAATTGAATGTACTTCCCTTCAGGTTTTAGAGAATTTACACACCCATCTAAAATGGTATTTACAAAGTCTTTTTTAAATATAGCCAAAGGCAATCCTGAAACCACATAATCGAAGGAGTGGTTTTCGAAAAGCTGACTCACTTCAGCAGCGCTTCCTTGTATTACACTTAGGTTTGAATTCTTAAGACACTCTAAATCTTTGCAGAATTGCTCATTTAATTCTAAGCACGCTAGAGTAGAGTTAGGAGAAATCTGAGAAAGAATCTGCTTAGTGATTACGCCTGTACCAGGGCCTAATTCTAGAATATTCAAATCTTTAGAGAAATCAATTTCTCTAAGCATCTTATTTACCAAAAACCTAGAACTAGGAGCCAAAGCGCCCACAGACTTCATGTTTTTAAACGCTTGAGATATGAACTTGGTTTTTTTCAAAGAGAGTTTGTTTACGCCAAAGCTTGAGCAAATATAGCCCAACTCTGTAAATTTATTTTCTGAAGAACTCTTGTTTTTTCTAAAGTAGGCTGTACATTTGCACTCGCTTACACATCGGCTAACGCTCAGTGACCGAGTGAAAAGAGATTATTAGCACCCATAGCTCAGCTGGTTAGAGCACCTGACTCATAATCAGGGGGTCCATGGTTCGAGCCCATGTGGGTGCACAAGGAAAGGTCTTCATTACGAAGGCCTTTTTTTATTTCCAGTTTTTTTCTCTATTACTTATTTGGGCGAGGAGTTTATGCTGAGCGAAACGCAGTGGAGTCCAAGTAAACCCATGCCTGCCTGCCGAAATGTAATGAAGGCAGGTGGGTGCACAGAGAAAAGAGATCATAGAAATTCGGTCTCTTTTTTTATGTGTTAGTTTTTTTGGATTTAGGCGCGGGAAGCGCTGCTCTGAGTTTTTTTGCCGATGCAAAAGTACAAGCCTGTCTGCCATAATATAATGAAGGCAGGCTGGAGCATAGAGATGGTCTTTTATCATTTAACTACTAATACTCAAATGTAACACTCTCTTTGCTAGTTAGGTTGTTTTCATATATTCGCCTAAACACTAGAACAAATAAAAAGAGCATTACTTCTTACACCGGTACTAATATGTGTAATACTAACCCCAGCTCGCGCTCACTAAACATTCTCCTAAGAAGCTAGCGCAGACTTGCAGTCTGCGTATCACTCAAGCAGAGACGTACAATCATCTCAACTTGTTTGCTAATTTTACTATATGTCCCCTAAGTACAAGGCCACGGAATTAAAAACATCATATTTCATAACATGCACAGTAGTAGAATGTGCAGAGGACTATGTCTATAGCTCTGCAAGATATTACAGTGGTCTAGTTGGTAGGCTAAAAGTGGAATTTCTTAATAAGTAGAATTGGCAGACTGTTAAATAGAAACTGAATATTGACGTGTTCAGAAGTAATGGAGAGCACAGACTGTAAGTCTGCGCTAGCTAGGAAGAATATCTCCTACCTTTGCAACGCAAAAAAGACAGCACATGAACATCAAAGGAGCAAACATTTTAGTTACAGGCGGAAGCTTAGGTATAGGAAAAGAAACTGCCAGAATGCTGGTAGAGAAGGGAGCTAACGTAGTTATTACTGGAAGGAACAAAGAAACGCTGGAAGCTGCGGCTAGAGTCACGGGAGCCAAGGCGGTGGTGTTCGATATTTCAGATTTGGATTCTATCAAGGCCAAAGCAGATGAATGTCTAGCTGTTCTAGGCGGAAAAGTAGATGTGCTTTTAAATAATGCAGGCATAGGTGACTTCCCAATTCTGGGAGACATTACTCCAGAGAACTTCAATAATGTGTTCAATACCAATGTGTTTGGTCTGGCACTGCTCACTCAGGAGGTAGTAAAACCTATGAAGGATGCTCAGGCAGGAACCATTATTAACATAGGTTCTACGGCTGCACAAAAAGGGTTTGGGAGAGGAACGGTTTACTCGGCATCTAAATTTGCGGTAAGGTCTATGACTCAGTGCTGGCAGGCAGAGCTAAGAAAGGATAACATCAGAGTTTGTCTAGTTAACCCAAGTGAAGTTACCACAGCATTCAATGTGGACTCCAGAGAGGAAAAACCTGAAGAGGCCAATAAACTTTCTCCTACTGAAATAGCACATACCATCTGTTCTGTAGTAGAAATGGACAGTAGAGGGTTTATACCTGAAGTTACTGTGTGGGCCACTAATCCATTCTAAAAAGTTCATGAAAACATTTACTAAAACTAAAATTCACCAGGGAATTAGAACGGTGCTGGAAGGCAGAGGCATTAAGAAGACTACTCCCGTTCAGGAAGAAACCATTCCTCTCTTACTGAAACATAAAGGTGATTTTGTGTGCAGAGCAGCCACAGGAACTGGAAAAACATTTGCTTTTGGCATCCCATTATTGCAACGCATAGAAGGAGACAAAAAACAAATTCAAGCGCTCATTATAGTTCCTACCAGAGAACTATGTGAGCAGATGGGAAAAGAGATGCAGGCACTTTCTGCTTATATGAAAGATGTGCATGTGGCGGCTATTTATGGTGGAATTTCTCTCAAATCTCAGACTAAAGATCTAACCTCAGAGACTCAAGTGCTGATAGCCACTCCTGGGCGTTTAATGGATCTGATAGAACGCAAGCTAGTTGATTTAGCCGCGTTGCAATACTGCATTCTAGACGAAGCTGACAAAATGCTTCTCACTGGTTTTAAGGCAGATATAGATAAAATCCTGACTAACGTAAAAACAGAATATACCACTTGGCTGTTTTCTGCCACCATGCCAGAAGGCGTGCATGAGATCATAGAAACTAGGCTTACTAATGACTTAAAGCATGTAGAAATAGGAGATGCAGATCAAACAAATGATGGCATTTCTCATGAATACCTAGAATTAATTCCTGAACAGAAATTAAATGTACTGCTACATTATTTAGAGAAGTACAGTGGAAAGAGATCCATTGTTTTTTGTAGAACCAAGTCTGGAGTACAGAAACTCTACAAGCAACTTTCTGCCAATAAGTTCAAAAGTGGAGCCATTCACGGTGATCTTCCGCAGGGATTGAGAAACAAAGTGATGACTCAGTTTAAAGATGGGAACATTGACATTCTTCTAGCCACAGATGTAGCTTCCAGAGGAGTAGATGTGGAAGATATTTCTCATGTCATACAATACCATTTAGCAGAAACCAGAGACTCCTACCTCCACAGAACAGGAAGAACTTCTAGAGCTGGGAAAACAGGAACTGCCATTACGTTTGTGTTTGAAGAAGAGAAGAAAAAACTGCTGGAGATTCAGGAAGAGCTGAATTTTGAGTTGGCTCAAATTCCTTTACCCAGTCCTCAAGATCAACTCATTAACAGAGCTGTTTTATGGGCTAGAAAAGTAGCCAAGGAAAAACCCATTCCGGGAGAATTACTTCCACAAAAACAGAGAGACGAATTCCGCTCAGAAATAGAGCATCTTTCTACTGAAGAGCTAGCTGAGAAATTGATGGCAGTTTATTTAAGGGAAAATCAGGGGTAGATTATTTTTTCTTCCCGAACCAAAATGCTTTAGTAAACAGACTACTAAGTTTAAAAGAAGCTTTCTGATCAG
The DNA here is from genome assembly GCA_045104985.1 of Flavobacteriales bacterium. Taxonomy (GTDB): domain Bacteria; phylum Bacteroidota; class Bacteroidia; order Flavobacteriales_D; family Sanyastnellaceae; genus ASP10-05a. The sequence goes on from JBGCDA010000095.1 coordinate 11,872, forward strand.
GTGCAAACGGGTTAGCTGGTGTGTATTTATACTTATTCAAAATAACGTCTATCCTATACTTATAGGATTTACCAACCTCCGGATTAATTTGATTAAGAAAGCTGCCATATCCATGTAAACTTGCTAAAAGTGCTTCACCAGTTCTACCATTCCAGTCTTTTCCTTCTATACCATCTTTTTCTATCTGATAGATAACTGCTCTAAGCTTTTTAAAGGTCTTTTTATTAATGTTTGGTTTTTCATTAACCAGCAGTCCGGTTACATGCTGGCTAGAACCCTTCCTCATAATTCTAAGTTTCTTAGCATTCAAAATAAAGCCCTCTTCCATGATGATTTTCTTAGAATATTGGAGGATTTTGCTAGCGTTATCAGCTGACGCTTTTTCTGCACTAAAAGATATATCATCAACATATCTCGTATAAGAAAAGCCAAACTTTTGAGCTAATCCTAAAAGTCTAGCATCTAGTTTTCTGCAAATAATATTGGTAATGGCAGGACTGCATGGAGAGCCCTGCGGAAGGAAGCGTTCAGTGCGCTGTGAAATATATGTTTCTTCAAACACTACTAATTCTTGAGTAGTAGGTTCGGAGCATAAAAGGGACAACACAGTAGCTATGTTATGGCTATAACCAAGGCCTATGAACAGACCTTTTATTCTGGGATAAGTGATATTCGGAAAGAAGTTTTGAAGATCCTGATTAATTAAAATCTCTTTTTTCAAGTGCTTTTGGGCGTTCGTTTTTATGGATCGTTTTTTTATACATCCATGAGCAGACTCATGAACGGGCACTTGGTTGAGTATATTTTCTAATATCCAATGCTGAGCTTTTTTCAGTCGAGGCATAGGTGCTGAAATAACCCTAGTCCCTCCAGATCTTTTAGGCAGTGTAAATTTCTTGTAGTGAGAAATGTTACTGTTCTTTCTAGAAAACGCTAAAAATCTTAACTCTCCCACGCTTATTCCCATAGCCTTAGCTAAGTCTAGCGAATTGGATAGAACCGGTAACTGTGCGTTTTTGAGTTTAACCGTATCAGAACTGGTCTGATTCAGCGTATTCGAATAACCCTCTCCTAGAAATAGAATTTCTTCCTTTTTAGATTTAGCCCACTTATCTGCTTTGGCCTTCCTTTCCTCCTCTCTTTTCTCCTTGGTTTCCTTCTGTTTTTGCTTAGACTCTTCTTTTCTTCTCTGGTGTATTTGTTTAAGAATAGCATCTGGATTTTGGATAGCTCTTTTTTGAACTAAGAGTTTATTTAGTTCACTTACCAGATCTTTTTCTTTTTGGAAGTACTCCTCTATGACTTTAAAATCATAATCGCCCTCTTTCCAGAAACCTAAACGTTTCATTTCTGAATAGATGTACTTATACTTAGATCCTGAGGCCTTAACCTTATCTCTAACCTCTTGTCTTTTTTTATTTGAATCTAGCATTGCAATAAAAAAGGCAGCAATAGGAACGTTCTTCTAACAATCTCAAGACTGAATTGAGCAACTCCTGTGAAAGGCACTACCTAGTGCTTTTCACTTCGCAGAAGTCATACCGGAAACGCACTAGGTAGTGCCTTTCACTTTGTAAAGCTCAGGTCAGTGACGCGTGTAAAGTCTGTATGCAAGATTGGCGATCCGCCAATCATAATGCAAGTTTTTAGTTCCTAGTTGCTGCCTGTTCAAATATAGTTTAATTCGTAATTCTAATTAATTATCAGCACTTAATCTTAGGGCTATCATATGTTCACACGGACCCTTTTTAAGCTGATTTGTATAATAATAAGAGCAAGAACATTTGCCTCCAATAATTTTTTGATCCATGTTCAACTCTAGTTCTGTTTTCACACCATTTTCTGTAGTTCCTTTGAGCAGAACTTTCTCATCTAACTCATCCTTAGAAGCAAGCTTCATCTGATTTTTATCAAACAGTTCAAACCCTAGTTTTTCCGTTTCATTCGAGAACCTTAATTCTTCTATATCTACACCTTCTTTTTTCAGCTCTCTTACTCTATAAACGCCATTGGTTAAATCGAAAATCATTTTACCAGCCTGAGTAAATTTACTTAACGCTAGTTTCACATCTGAAATGCTGTGGTTTAACTCCTTGGCAATAGCAGCATCCGTACTGAACCATTTCTTACGCACATGCTGATATATCTCAGACATAATTTTAGAATCCACATTACCGCCTACATTTAGCAGATTCAGTCTGCTGCTACTGGTCCAGTCATTCGCACTCCATCCTGAAAGCCCTAGCGTAAAGTCCATCTGACCTAAATCAGCTATGTAAAATGATGGCAAACCTGAACCTAAAAGCTTCACTGTAAATTTCTTTGAAACTGGAAGAAGCCTTTCTAGAAGAAGAAGTCTTCTTCTACCCCAGACTCGAATCTCTCTAGGCTTATCTCCTTTATAGATGGATTGAGGACAGACTACTTTATGGTTCCAAGGCTCAAAAATGGCTTCAACAGGATAGCCTGGTTTTAGGATATATTTGATAGACCTGGGGCCATGTCTTTCTTTATTTCGTTTTAAAACGAAGATGAAGTTAGCTATGTCAGCAGGATGGAGGTCAAATGATACTTGATCCATTATCATAGCTGAACTCACTTGAAGAAATCCTCTCATCCAGCTATCTGGCAAGTCTATTTTCACTTCTCTATAAGCATCTTCATTTCCAGTCTGCACATCAAATCCTGATGGGTCTATGGTAAACTTGGTTTCCTTATATGTTCTTAGTTTTTGGAACTCGATAAATAGAGCTTTGGAATAATCAATATTGGTAGTGCCACATTTGAATTCATTTATATTTTTAAACACATTATGACTACAAGATAACTTTCCATACACAGATTCATCTTGGCTAAAGCACTCAAAAAAGACTTGATCAGGATGAACTGTAATTACGGGATCTAAAACATACCATGCTGCATAATCTCTTTTATACAGGTAATTGAAATATTCTTTCTGAGCTTTATAAAATGGTTTGGTTAATTCTCTTCCAGATTTTCTTACCGTTTCTAATTCTAACCTAGCTTGTTTTATTCTCCTTTCTAAGTCATCTGTTCCGCTCATGGCCTCAGCTAGCCAAAGTTTCTCCTGATCCTTTAACCAATTTTTATAGTCATCTTTATTAGAAGGTTTGAACTTGAAATCTGCCACTACCACATAATGCAATGCAGAAATAGCTTCTCTAAAATTAAGCTTATCATGGAGATCTCCTACAAAGTAAGTAGGCTCTCGGAGGGTGTCTGGAGCAAATGAAATCCCTACTTCAGAGCCACTTGAACTAACACTGCTCTGGCCTTTATATTTATGATTAAACTGCATGTGAAAATGCTTTTAAAGGGGTAAGAACTACTGGTAATTCTAAATCAGAATAATATTCGTTAATTTCTAGTGCTAAATCTATGGTTCTAGACTTGTCTCCTTTGGCTTGAATCTTAAGAAGATCATTAATGATTTCTAAAGTCATCTCAGCTACTTTTTTACTGCCTAGAATTTCTTGCCTTAAAAAAGCAAACACACGCTTTTTAGATGCAGCCCCTTCATTTACGGCATAGAGGATAGCTTTAAAATAGTGCTTCAACTGGAGTACCACATCTTCATTACCCTTAGCATGTAGGTTTAAGTAGTTTGAATTAAATAACATCATACTTCTAGATGGGTGCTCGCTCAAGTGAATCATAAGCTGTTTTCCTTTTTCTGCTGAAAATACCCTAGTAATTACTGATCTTCCAAATGCTTGTGAATCTTCATTCGGACTGTCTATAACTTGAAGAATCAGTTCCAAAGTCCAGTTTTCTGCACTGGTGTTTTCTAAAAACCACGCTAGGAGTTCATCTCTTAAGTCTGCCCATTTAGACTCTATGCTTAACAGTGCTGTTTCCATATTCTCTAACACTAGAATAGAGTTAGCCTTATAGAATTTTATAATGTCTTTTCTTACTTCATACACATCTGAGTTTTTTAACTCTACCCAATCAGCCAACTGAAATTTCTCATAGAAATTCAGTTCATGATAAAGCTGCTCACCTAATTTCTGAGATGCATCCACAGATGATAGAAGTAAGTCTTTCTCAGCAGCTATAGAAATGCTTTTTAATAGTGTTTTAAAGCTCTCATTTAGGAGTTCTATGTGGCTTTGATGAATTCCTTCCACCGTTTCTATTTCACTTATGGCCGAAATTAACTGAATGAAAATGTCTTTTCTTAAGTCTTCATTCTCCTGAACTAAACGGGTTATCAATGGCTTTACCTTTTCCCTTACTTCAGAATATTCAGAAAAGATGAAGCTCACTAGCAATGTTTCTTTTTCCTCCAAATAACTTTCAGGAAATTCCAATAATAACTCCATTCCAGCTGCCCTAATGTTCTGATGTGAAGAATTTAAAATAGACTCAATATGTTCTGCTGCTAACTCATGTGTGGGCATTTCATTTACTAAAATAAGAGTAATGCCTAGTTCAACTATAATGCTCCTATCTGAAGCTATAAAATGTTCTAAATCGCTTGACTTAAGTTGAGCGAATATGCGCCTTAACTGGTCTGTCTTAATAAGCCTGATTAAAGATGTAAAAAACTCCTCTCCATACTTTTCATCACTAGAAATAAGATCTAACAACTGAGAAAAAACGAGTGGCTCAACATTAGAAAAATCTCGTGAGTTGTCGGTAATAAATTCTATAACAGGCGTTCTTCCAAGCGAGATAAGCCTTGAAAACTGACTTGCATTTACTTCTTGAGAAGCGATATGCTTTTTTAAATAATTCGTTCCAAGGTCAATAGAATCTGTAAACTCCGAATCCAATAAACCAACAATTAACTCAAAGGAAGGCTGAGATAACAAATATTTACTTCTAATGACTTTGACAAAGTAGGCGCTGGTAACGTCATAAGAAGATTTAAGAATAGAAACCAAATCCGACTCTGTGAGTAATGCTTCAAATTTAGAATTAGCCTGAAATACTTTTAATGCAAAATCATTCACTTCCACTACTTGAGCGGCTCCTAATAATTTGAATATTTCCTGAGGTGAATCATTCCATAAATGTGGAAGATAGTCTTCTCTGAGCGCGACAGTTTCACTTAAAGGCTGCTGTCCTATTACAAATGAAAAAGCACTATGGTTTAAAGTATCTACTCTCTCAGATGCACCAAAAATAATTTGATTATATGCTGTAAAATGATGATACTTTGGGAACCATCGGTCTACGAGTTTCCAGCCATCCGTATAATCATAAAATGATAGCTTGAATGCCCTCTCTCCATCCTTTTCATCACTAACTGAAAGTAAAATTTCAGTAGCTAGCTTTATATAATCTAACGGGGCGTCTGATCCTGCCTTTTTAAGGTTTCTTAAGGTTCTTTTGGCAAAATAGTTTTTCGTCTTAGAAGAGAACGAAAGCACTGTGTTATGAGAGGCTTTATTCTCTGATATATTCACGTACTTCCCTTCTATCCAAACTCCGTATCCGGAGCTACTATAGTTAGACGATTTTAAACCCATAACTTTTGCGCACATGGCCAAGTAGTCGTACCTACAGTCAAATTCTGCTAGCTTATAAAGCTGTCTTAAAGCTTTGAATGTATTTAGCCTTGTGTCTAAATTTTCTATGGCTCTTAATAAGGCTCTTTCAAGTCCCATATTAAACTCAACTAGCAGATATAGGCTAACTAATGTTTCTGAGGTTTGAACATTTGGAAACTTGATGTATTCTGAAATGCTTTGGTAAATTTTCTCTTCATCTAATGAGGCCAATTGTTCTGTAAGGTTAAATGGTAAGCTCTCATTGATCGCTTTTACTATTCTCTTCCCAGCTGCTTCATCTACAGAGAGAAGCACTTTGGCAGCTATACGTTTTATTCTTAAGTCAGTAGTGCTGTCCCAAACTTTATAGAGCTCATCTAAAGCTAGTTTGGTGGAGCATCTTCCAAGTGCCCAAATGGCCGAATACTGTTCTATAAAATGAGTACTGTTTACATGCTTCAGAATGTGAGGGGCTGCATCTTGAATTTTTAATTCACCAGCACGCCACAGCACTCTAGAAACTGGCCAATCCCTATCATAGCTGTTTGAGCTTAGGTAGTTAATGATGGTTTTCTCTGCTATACTTTGCTCTCCATTTTTCTGAGTGGTATAATCAGGTGCTGGAGTCTCGGCTTCTGCTCCTTGATATTTATATCCTTTTTTGGTTTTACTCAAAACCAAATCATTAAAAATCTTCAAAGCCTCTTCTTCAGCTACTGGAAAGATAGTTTTAGTTCCTTCTCTAAGTGTAGAACCTCTTTTCCCATATCTAAATAAAACAGTGTAAAGGTTATCTTCTACTGAGCATAAATCGACTTGATATACTTTATCTGATTTATCGTCTTTAAAATATAATCGTGCTTCTCTTATTGTTTTCAAACGATGACAATATTAAATTTATAGATAGCCTGAATTCATACTTAGTGCTGTAGGATCTATTCAATGGCAAAATATAAATTTTAGTCGAATTCGCTGATTCATTTGTACTTAATTAATTAAAAATTCACCCCATAGTCATCTTCCAAAAATTTTTCACCTTCCAAAATGCAACCCCAAGACTCTCCCGTTGTCTTTAGCGTGTTACTAATTAAAAACTCTTTTAACACTCTCGGCTGTAACTCTTATTGAGTTCATTCGTCAGCTTTTAATAGCACCTTACTCAAAATGAAAAAGCTACTACTAATCATGTTTTGTTCTATGGCAGTCATCTATTGCAACGCTCAAGACAACCTTACCCAAACAGTAAAAGGAACTATTCTGGACTCTGATTCTCAGACACCACTCATAGGGGCTAACGTCTTTGTAACTTCCATAGATCCTCAGCTCACGGCTACAGCAGACGTTAATGGTAGATTCTCCATTTTAGATGTACCTGTAGGCAGACATAATTTTGAAGTGACTTTTATAGGATATGAGCCTATAGTTATGAGCAGTGTGCTGGTTACTTCTGGAAAGGAGCTTGTACTTGAATTACAGATGACGGAGTCTACTCTCAAGCTGAATGAAGCTGTAGTTTCTGGTGTGGATAAAACCAAGCCGCTTAATGAGATGGCTACGGTGAGCTCTAGAAGTTTTTCAGTAGAAGAGTCTAGTAGATATGCTGCCAGTTTATCCGATCCAGCTAGAATGGCTTTGAACTATGCTGGAGTATCTGTAGGTTCTACAGATGATTTATTTAATGAAATAGTGATACGAGGAAACTCACCTAGTGGAGTCATGTGGAGGTTAGAAGGAATTCAAATTCCTAATCCTAATCACTTCGGTTCTATGGGTAATTCTGGTGGAGGAATTAGCATGCTTAGTAGCACCACTCTTACTAATTCTGATTTTTACACAGGTGCTTTCCCTACGGAATATGGAAACGCTCTTTCGGGAGTATTTGACCTTAAAATGCGTACTGGAAATACTGAAAAAAGAGAGCACTCTTTTCAGTTTGGTCTGCTCGGAGTGGAACTGGCTACCGAAGGACCAATGGCTAACAATGGCGGCTCATATTTGGTAAACTACAGATATTCCACTCTGGCTATGATAGAAAAGCTGGGGATTAGCCCTACAGGGGATATTCTTCCGGCATATCAAGATCTATCCTTTAAATTAAACATGCCTACTGAAAAGGCGGGAACGTTTTCTCTCTTTGGCTTAGGAGGCATAAATGAGGCAGTAGAGGCGCCAGAAGCTGATTCCACCATTTGGGAACTGACAGGAAGTGAGGGTTATGGATTCTTCGAAAGACAGCAAGTAGGAACTGTAGGTTTAGGCCATAACATTTTGTTTAACAATAATAACTACCTGAAAACCGTGGTAATGGGTTCTTATGAAACACTGGAAGAGTCTGATTATCGTTTAGATCCTTTCGAGAATTATAAAGAGGTTCCGGAGGATATAGAAGATACCCAGAGTGGAACTTTCAGAGTGAGCTCTACATACACCCAAAAACTGAATGCTAAAACCACTATTAGATTAGGCGGAATAGCCAGTTTAATGTCTTTTAAATACAATTGGGATCAGTATGATTCTCTGGGCATTACTTCTACTCGCTTTTTCGAAAACGAGAGTGAGTCAGGACTCATACAGGGGTTTGCTCATGTCAAGCATAGAATTACTGATGTTCTCACATTAAATGCTGGTGTGCATTACAGCCAGATGACTTTGAATAATGAAAATGCTATTGAGCCCAGAGCAGCGTTGCAATGGAGATTTCACCCTAAACAAACCTTGGCCATTTCAGCAGGACTTCACAGTAAAATGGAACACTTGGCAGCCTACACATTTGAAGGAACATTTGCCGATGGAAGAGAAATAACTGCTAAAAATAACCTTGGCCTCTCTAAAGCTTTTCATGCAGTCTTAGGTTACGATTATGTGTTCAGCCCTAAGCTTAGATTAAAATCTGAAATCTACTACCAGTATTTATATGACATTCCTGTTCAAGACCATCCAGATAGCAGGGCCTCGCTCATAAATGCCACAGATATATGGGATATCATAGGCATAGATAAAGCTGTAGCTGAAGGCACTGGAAGGAATATAGGGATAGATCTTACCCTAGAAAAATTCTTCTCAGACCAGTACTATTTTATGGTTACTAGTTCACTTTATGATTCTAAGTTCACCCCTAAAGATGGAAACACTTATAACACCCGATTTAATGGAAACTACCAATTAAATATAATAGGAGGTAAGGAGTTTTCAGTAGGGAAAAATGACAAGAATATTTTTGGTATTAACGCTAAATACGCACTCTCAGGTGGAAATAGAATAACTCCATTAGACCTACCAGCTTCCAGAGAAGCAGGATATGCTATTTATAAAGAAGATCAACTCTATGAAGAACTCATAGGCGCTTACATGAGGGTAGATGTAGGGTTCAGTTACAAAATCATGGCGCAGGATAAGACCCATACCATTTCTTTAAACGTTCAAAACGTGAGCAATAGAGAAAACCCAGCCTTCCAGATATTTAATCCTGGCACTGGAGAAATTAGCATAGCCACGCAGACAGGGCTTTTCCCTACTTTTAATTACAGGATAGAGTTTTAATGAATAGATTGGATCTGTTAGAATTGAGTACCTTTTCAGCATGAAAA
>JBGCDA010000096.1:0-21872 GCA_045104985.1 Flavobacteriales bacterium
GGCATATGGAATGTCATTCTTTCGATTAGAAATTTTCTATTTCACAAGAAGCATCCTTATGCTAAGTTTTTTATTGCCTTACTAATCCCAGTTATTATTAATTCATTCACAGAATTCGGAATATTTGGAGATGCTAACTACGGCATACTGTTCTGGCAGTTTCTTACCTTATTATTTGTCATAAAACCAGCAGATAGATTAAGAGTAGATGAGCGGTTAAGACTGAAAAAGTTTAAAGAAAAATATAAAATTAGCTACCCTATTTACAGTACCAATAATTTAACTCAACTAAAACATTAACAATATGAAAAGCATAATGAATAGACCTAAAATAGTAGTGACAGGAGGAGCAGGTTTTATAGGGTCTCATACAGTAGTGGAACTGTGGAATGTAGGCTATGAGCCTATTATCATAGATAACTTCTCTAACTCACAGCCCTGGATGGTAGACCGTATAAAACAGCTCACCTCTCCAGACATAAGGTGTTTTGATGTAGACTGCTGTGACCAGAAAGAAATGGAGAAAGTGTTTAGAGACTTGGGCCAAATCTTCGGTATAATTCATTTTGCAGCATATAAATCCGTAAGTGAGTCCATAAAGCAGCCAGAGCTTTACTCAAAGAATAATTTAGGCTCCTTACAGACTATAATTAATTTGAAAGAAAAATTCAATATTCCTGATTTAGTGTTTTCTTCTTCAGCCACTGTATATGGACAAGCAGATGAGCTTCCTGTGACTGAAAATGCCACTCTAAAAACAGCTAGTTCACCGTATGGTGAAACCAAGCAATTGGGAGAACAAATGATTATGGATCAGCTCGAAACTGGAGCTATAATTTTACGATACTTTAACCCAATAGGAGCGCATCCTAGTGGATTGATAGGAGAATTACCTAGCGGAATTCCCCAAAATCTAATTCCTTATTTGACACAAACAGCCGCTGGACAGAGAGAAGTGCTCAATGTTTTCGGTGCTGATTATAATACGCCAGATGGCACCTGCATAAGAGATTACATTCATGTAGTAGACTTAGCTAAAGCACATGTAGCAGCTTTAACTAGACTCTTATCTGATAGAAAAACCGATGTGTTCAACATAGGCACAGGAAATGGTAGCAGCGTGCAGGAAGTAATTACAGCTTTTAGAAGGGCTACAGGGATAAATGTTCCGGTAAAATATGCTACACGCAGAAATGGAGATGTAGCTTCTATTTATGCCAATTGTGATAAGGCTGCTACACTATTAAACTGGAAGGCTAGGTTTAGTTTAGAAGAAGCATTGAATCATTCGTGGTTATGGGAGAGAAGCTTGTACCTAGCACAAGCATCAGCGGCTTAGTTTTGGAGAGAGTTAAGTTCGCAAGGGTTGGTCATTAGGCTGACCCTTTTTTATGCACTATTATCCTGTTCCAAATTTTGGAATTCATGGACGAATTCTGGAAAAACCATGTGTTTCTGAGCCCTCTATTTATTGCGTAATAACCTGTTTGTTAGGTAAATAGAGGTTGCTTGTTGCCTTGGCACGGCTTTGATATATAGGAAAGTGAACTTAGAAAGATTCATGAACATGAAAAAAAGTCAAATTCATTACTCCGATATCGAACAGTTGATAAAAATGTACTCAGAAAACCCTTCGGTACCTTTCATATTCGATCCTTATGATAGATTAAACCTTGATGATGTTAAAGAGACCCTTCCTTCAAGTGGAAGTCAGATCTTAGCCAATTTAGGAGGTGATCTAATGCAGTTTAAGGAAATGTCTTTAGATTCTTTTGAACTAATCTTGGATTTTGGCAGGTCTTCTATTTCGTCACAGTTTAAATGTGAAAGTATAAGTTACATTAATCATCCAGAAGGACCTATGAGATGGTTATTCAAAGGTTCCAATTTAAAAAGTGTATTAGCATTTTACAATGCATCTGGAAGAAGAGCAAAATTAATTTCCACCGCTATAAAGCTTTTATCATTTTTCCGATTGAAGAATTTAGTCCGGAGCGGAAGTTTTAAGGTTTACTCTAAGAGAGCAACGCACTTGCAAAACCATATCGATGACTGTTGTGATGATTACAATGTGTTTATGGGCACGCCTGGTGCACAACGATCCATACTAATAGGACTTATACAGTCAAGAAAAGTTGTTGAATTTTTAAAAATCCCAACTAATTCCGCTACTACCAAATTAATCCAAAATGAAAAACAAGCAATCTTAAGATTTAGACTTCAACCTTCTGAATATGTTAAAGTCCCAGCACTTTATCCTATCACTTATGACAATGCCATTCGAATGGAAAATCTGAGACTAAATGGCTCCATAAGAACAGATGAGTTTACATCTGTTCATTCAGCCTTCATTTCTAATAGCATAGAAACCTCTAGAGTCCAATCTCACCTTGGCGAATGTGAATTTTGGAAAAATGCGAGGCAATCATTTGAGAAAAGTCAGGACAATAGCAATGTTAAGTTGGCTCAATTAGCTGAACTAGGAACAAAAGTGATGGACCTGTCAAATACTGAAATAGCTGTTTGGACTAATTGGGCTCATGGCGATTTTACACCCTGGAATATGTTCGTTTCAGGCGATAGAATTTCATTATATGATTGGGAAATGTATCGTGCTGAGGCGCCAATATTATTTGATTTATTCCATTTCCACTATCAAAAAGGGATCTTAATGGACCGTGCATCACTCCTGAGAATCCAAGAAGATTTAGGATTCTCATTAGAATCTAAAGACATTAAATCATCCATCCAGCTTAAAGGTGCGGATATTCAACTGTATCACCGGTTATACTTACTTACAGCAGTTAGTTATTTCGTAGAAGTATTTAGTCATCAAAAGCTAAGTGCCCAAAACCATTGGCAGATCCAATGTTGGACGGCCGCTCTGACTCAAGAATTTAATCATTTAAAGGTTGATGATTGTAGAGAACATTTCATTCTAGATCTGAACGATTGTCTAGAAGAATTCGAGCATGCATTTTTAAAATTTGATTACGAGAGTTTAGCACATTTTCCAGAATCCTCCGATTTGGATATAGCCATTAGAAAAGAAGATGTAAACGAAGTAATTTCTTTTTGCAGACAAAATCCTTGGGTTAAAAAGTTTAAAAATTATCATAAGAGTTTTATGAGCATTCTCGAAATTCACCTTCTTGATGGCAGTTTTTTAAGCATAGATTTAATCTATGAGTTTAAAAGAAAAGATGTGACTTTTTTGTCTACTGATGATTTGTTAGAACATCGAACGTATTCTAAAAAAAGAGTCATGATTCCAGACTTAAAGCATGATTTAGCCTATACCTATGCGTTTTACACGCTCAATCATTCGAATATTCCGCTTAGATACTTTGAACATTTTTTAAATCATGAACCTAAAATTACAAATCGGGCTGTGAACCATTTAAATAGCATTTACGGAACCTCTTTTGAAAGTATTGAAGAAGTGTTAACTCAAGGTCATCATGGAGCGGAGTCATTAAGAAAAGCGGTGAGAAGGAGATCTTTTACTGCAGCATTAAAGTCCAAGTTTACTTATATAAAAGACACATTTAATGATTTAATTAAGAGAAGAGGTTACATAGTGACTTTTAGCGGAGTAGATGGTGCAGGAAAGTCTACAATAATAGAAATAGTCAAAGAAAATATTGAAACAAAATACAGAAAGAAAGTAGTATTATTAAGACATAGACCTGGCGTATTACCTATTCTAAGTGCTATAAAGCATGGTAAGAGCAAGGCTGAGAAAATAGCGGGGAAAACTCTCCCGAGACAGGGCAAGAATAGAAGCCCTCTCTCTTCTACTTTAAGATTTTCATACTATTATTTAGATTATTTAATAGGCCAGATCTATGTCTACTTCAGATATATCTTAAGAGGAAAAATAGTGCTGTATGATAGATACTATTTTGATTTTATAAATGATGCCAAACGCAGCAATATAGAAGTGAATAGAAAGCTCTCTAAAGCATTATACAGATTCGTTATGAAGCCTAAGCTTAACATTTTTCTGTATGCTCAACCAGAAACTATACTGGCCAGAAAACAAGAGTTAAAGGCAGAAGACATCAAAGAGCTCACTCAAAACTATTATGACTTATTCACTGGTTTAAGTCTTAAGTCAAAAAAATCAAGATATACCTGTATTGAAAACAATGTACTAGATGATACAGTAGCAGCCGTACTTAAGGAATTTTCTATTGTGGCCTAATTACAATACTTCACTAAACATTATTATCATGCCAACTAAAACAGCGCTTATTTCTGCTTATGCAGTAAACCCTTATAAAGGTTCAGAAGATGGGACTGGATGGAATATTAGCCGAGAAATAGCTAAAGATCAAGAAGCTATCGTCATTACCAGAAAAAACAATATTCCACACATTCAGAAATTTTTACAAGAAAATCCTGAAGATACCCATGCTAAAACAGTTTTTATCGGCTATGATTTACCAGCTTGGGCCATGTGGCTAAAAAAGCGCCTGGGAGAAAGAGGCTATGTCCTATATTATTATTTCTGGCAGATGTTCTTACCGTTGTTTGTCAAGCGCAGAAAGCTAAAGTTTGATACTGCACATGCTGTTAATTTCCATAGTGATAGTGTTCCTACTTTTTTATGGACACTTGGTAAACCTACTTTCTGGGGCCCAGTAGGGCATCATGCTAAAGTTCCTAAGGAGTTCATACTTCCTATATATGGAAGAAAAGCCTTTTTAAGAGATAGATGTTATTTCATGTTTAAGTGGTCACTGAGAAACTTGGATCCTTTTTTCAGGTTAGCCGTTAGAAAAGTAGATACCATATTTGTCATTAATTCTAGCATAGCGAAGGCTATGAAGGCGCCTCTTTCTAAAGTAGTAATAGTACCTGCAGTGGCTACAGAAAAGCCTGCTCATGTAATTAAGAAAGACTCACCAGTGTTTTCTGTTTTATCAGTAGGCCGTTTCCATTACATGAAAGGTTTTGATTTAACCATAAGTGCGTTTGCTCATTTTTATTATTCATTAAATGAGGAGTCTAGAGATGGCACTCAATTAGTTCTGGTAGGAAATGGCTCAGAAAAAAGTAGATTAGTTCAGTTAGCAGAAAAGTTAAATATTAATGAAAAGATAAAATGGGTGGAGTGGGTAGATCGAAAAGATATGCAGCAACTATATGCAGAGGCTAGTGCTTTTCTTTTTCCATCTCATGAGGGAGCAGGAATGGTTATTCCAGAAGCTATGAGTTATGGATTGCCAGTGATTACACTAGATAATCCTGGTCCAGGAGAATTAGCTGGAATAGCTGGTTTAAAGGTAAAAGTAACTTCTTATGATAACACCGTTACTTCCTTAGCGGCTAAACTTCAGTTATTATATCAGGATGAAAAAGTGTTCGAGAAATATTCAGACTTATCTCTAAGCCGATTTAACTCTTCATTTACATGGAAGATTAAGGGAGATCAAATAAAAGCGGCCTATGATAACATAGACAAATCAGTAGCAGTGTTTCACCCTTCTTCTGAACTTTATGGTGCAGATCGCATATTAGTAAACGCCATAAATGCCATGCCTTCAGAAATGAAAAAAGTAGTTTATCTGAAATTTGATGGGCCTTTAGTAACGTTTATTCAAGAAAACACAGAAAACACTACAGTTAAGGTGGTACCATTCATGCCAGTTATTTACCGTGGAATTTTTAATCCAAAAGGTATTTTGAAATTCACTTTTGAGATTGCCAAGTTTGCCTCTTTTATGAGAGCGGAGAAAAAAGTGCACAGGTTTAATTCAGCCTATGTTAATACTTTGAGCACCTCTTTTATCTTACCTTTATTAAGAGGTTTAAGTATGCCATCATACTTGCATGTTCATGAAATAATAGATTCTCCTAAGGCCATAGGTTGGTTAACAGCATTTTTGGCTAAAGTATTTGCCCAGAAAATAGTTTGCGTTTCTGCTGCTGTAGAAAAAGGGCTTTTGAAATACATCTCCTCTGTTGGAAAAAAAACCTTAGTTATACATAATGGAATAGACCAGATTTTTGCTGCTCCTAGGAGTAACAATGAGAAAATAAACTTCTATCTGTTCGGCAGGATTATGCCTAAAAAAGGCCAGTGGTTTTTATTAGATGCTTTGAAAGAAATTCCGATAAAACATCTAACCAATGTAAATTTCACCCTAATGGGGGGTGCAGTGCCTGGAAAAGAGGAATCCCTTAAAAGGCTAGAAAATGAGGTAAGAAAAGCTGGATTAGAAGATATCGTTCAAATCAGAGACTTTTCCCCGAACATTACGGCTGCTATGAACAGTGCAGATGTATGCTTGGTACCCTCCATGATGAAAGATCCTTTTCCTACCACAGTCCTAGAGGCCATGAGTGCTGGTAGACCAGTTATAGCTACTAATCATGGCGGAGCTAAAGAAGCTATTGGAGATAGTAATTCAGGTTTTTTAGTAGAGCCTGGAAAACCAGCTCAACTTGCAGCTAGCATCTTAAGGTTAATACAAGAAAAGTCCCTGATCCCAAAAATGGGTGAGTTAGCTCGTCAAAAATATCTTTCACACTTCACTAAGGAGCACTTTAATAGAAATTGGAAGGCGTTTTTAAGCATAAACGGCTTCTCTTAAAATCCGTTCAAGATTTCCAATATATAGAAATCTCTTCCCGAATTTGGAAAAGGTTTAACAGGGTTAAATCGTAACTAATTAATAATAAATTACTTAAGACTTATAATGTAAAAGGAACAGCATTGGCATTAACTATAGAAATTAGTGAAATGAAAGAAAAAAAGAAATTAGCCATTATAGGTACAGTTGGCCTACCAGCTTGTTACGGAGGTTTTGAAACATTGGCTGAGCATTTGGTGGAGCACACTTCAGATGACTATGACATCACAGTGTATTGTTCTGGTAAAAAGTATTCAAAGGCCGAAAGAAGATCCACTTATAAGGGAGCCAGATTAAAGTTTTTACCTTTCAATGCTAATGGCGTTCAAAGCATAATATATGATACCGTCTCTATCGTTCATTCACTGTTTAAGTCAGATGTACTTCTAGTGCTGGGAGTAGCCGGAGCATGGTTATTCCCATTTGTAAGACTCTTCACATCTACTAAAATAATAGTGTCAATAGACGGAATAGAATGGAAGAGAGATAAGTGGAATAAGTTCGCCAAATGGTATTTATGGTGGGCAGAAGGATTGGCTGTGAAGTACTCACATATAGATATATCCGATAATGAAAGTATTCAGGATTACACCGCTCAGCGCTATGGAAGTTTAAGCCAAATTATCGAGTACGGTGCTGACCATACACTCAATGTGAAACCTACAGCCCAAGATAAGAAACAGTATCCGTTTTTAAAGAAGTCTTATGCCTTTAAGGTTTGTAGAATAGAACCTGAGAATAATGTGCATATCATCCTAGAAGCATTTTCAGAAATGCCAAAATACTCCTTGGTTATAGTAGGAAACTGGGATAAAAATGAGTACGGTAAGGAGCTTAGGAAGAGGTTTCTAGAATATAGTAATATCATTATGTTAGACCCTATCTATAACCAGAGTAAGCTAGATGTTCTGCGTAGCAATGCCATGGTTTACATACACGGTCATAGCGCAGGAGGTACAAACCCCTCTTTAGTTGAAGCTATGTATTTAGGACTTCCAATTATAGCTTTTGGTGTTTCCTATAATAGGACTACTACTGCTCACAGAGCGATTTATTTTAGCACTAAAAAAGACCTTATTCATTTAGTTGAAAATACTTCAGTAAGAAAGTTGAAGATGACTGGAGAATCCATGAAAAGCATAGCAGATAACAGATATACTTGGAAAACTATAGCAGATAAATACGATTTTTTAGTGAAAAAGGCATTGAGAATATCTCAGAAGCAATCTGTAAAGTCTAAGGTCAGCTTAGTGGCAAATAGGAGCTTACTTGATTATGATGTTGCTCACTTGAATAATCAAAATCTCTTTTTCGAAAAGAGATAATGAATAAAATTACTACCGACATGGACACATTTATTATTCAATCAACAGCGTTTGTATTTTCATGCTTAATGCTCACATGGATATTCATTCAATGTTACTCTAAGATTAGCCATTTTCTTGGGTTAGTTGATAAACCTGGAAACCGAAAGGTGCATGAGCATTCCATTCCCCTAGTAGGAGGGATAAGCTTATTTAGTTCTTTGACTTTGTCTTCATTTTTAAGCCCTTTAGTGTTCGATACGATACATGACTTAATGATCCCGTTTTTTGCCTTGGTTCTCATTTTTCTAATGTCAGTTTGTGATGATCGTTTTGATATTTCGGCTAAACTGAGACTCTTTATTCAGATAGCTGCGGCTATTCTCGTTGCCAATTCTGGAGTTCGAATAGAATCTTTATTTGGAATGTTCGGCATATTCGAACTTTCGATTAATCTCCAATATTTGCTGACGATTCTTATTTTAGTAGGAGCTACTAATGCCTTTAATTTAATAGATGGAATAGATGGTTTAGCAGGGAGTTTAGGACTAGTAATTACTATAGTTCTAGCCATCATTTCTTTACATCTGGGATTGAACGGTTTATTTCTTTTATGTCTTGGTTTGATAGCAGGACTAGTAGCTTTCTTAAAACACAATTTGTTCCCGGCTAAAATCTTTATGGGTGATGCAGGTTCCATGACTCTAGGCTTTCTACTAACTCTAATAAGCATCGTTCTTCTTCAAAAAGGAGCAGAAAGTTCTAGTTCGAAGATGATATTTATTCTCATTTCGTGTGCACTGATAGTGCCTGTAATAGATGCTCTTAGAGTATTTATAAAGCGTTTCTCTAGAGGTTATTCTATTTTAAAAGCAGACAATAGCCACCTTCATCATTTACTTCTAAACGATAAAAAAAACCATCAGAAGGTAGTAAAGAGGATAGTCCTTCTCCAAGTAGGAATGTTCTTTTTAGGTGTTTTGTTTTCTGAATTTACTAGCGTTACAGTCTTATTAATGAGTTTATTTAGTGTACAAATTATAATTTCTAAAGTTTTAATGATAAACAAAATGCTCTCTGAATGGCAGGAACAGCTGCGTAGTAATGAAAAATCTGCTTTAATGTGAAGGAGGCCATATTTTCCGTAATTTGGAATCCATCTAAAACATGGAAAAGTGAGTTCGTATAAAATATTTATAGTCGATGATGATCCGTGGTATTCTCAGATTTTGGAATATCACCTTTCGTTAAATCCTGATTTTGAAATTTTTTCTTTTAGCTCTGGAAAAGAGTGCATGAACAATTTGCATTTAAGTCCTCATCTCATCACAGTAGACTACAGCATGGATGATATGAGTGGTTCTGAGTTGCTTGAAAAAATCAAACAATGGAATGCCCAAATACCAGTAATTGTGATTAGTGGTCAGGAAGAAATTAGCGTGGCCTTAGAGCTACTTAAGAAGGGAGCTTATGATTATTTGATAAAAGATGATAACACGAAAGATCTGCTTTGGAACTCAGTAATAAGAGCTAGAGAAACTCAAGCATTAAGAGATGAGGTAGAACAATTGCAGGAGCAGCTAGGGCAAAAGTACACCTTTGAAAAAACCATCATAGGTCAGAGTCCGGCTATAAAGGGCACTTTTAAAATGATGGAAAAAGCCTGTAAGTCTAGCATTAACGTTTCTATTACTGGTGAAACTGGAACCGGAAAAGAAGTAGTGGCTCAGGCCATTCATTATAATTCGGATAGAGGAAAGAAACCTTTTATAGCGGTGAATATGGCAGCCATTCCTTCGGAGTTAATTGAAAGTGAATTATTCGGCCATGAGAAAGGCGCTTTTACTGGTGCTATAGCCAGAAAAAAAGGAAAGTTTGAAGAAGCTCAAGACGGAACTATATTCTTAGATGAAATAGCCGAGCTTGATTTAAATATGCAGAGCAAGATGCTCAGAGTTCTACAGGAACGTGAAGTTATTAGAGTTGGCGGGTCTGAAGTGGTAAAATTGAATGTCCGAGTAATAGTTGCAACGCACAGAGACTTAAAAAAAGAGGTGCAAGAGAAAAACTTTAGAGAAGACTTGTTTTATAGAATAATGGGATTACCTATAGAACTTCCACCACTCCGAGATAGAGGGAATGATGTTTTAATTCTGGCCAATCACTTTATAGAGCTTTATGCTAAGGAAAATATACAAACCAAGGCTAAACTATCTGAAGAGGCTAAAGAAAAATTACTTCACTATAACTTTCCAGGAAATGTGCGTGAATTGAAAGCTGTAATTGATCTAGCAGTAGTTCTGTGCGATGATAATATGGTTTCTCCAAACGACATCAGTTACACCTCGGTGAGAGGAGATCAAGCTTTCTTAGGAGAAGAAAAAACCCTTAGAGAATACACATGTGACATAGTCAAGGTTTTTTTAAATAAGTATGATAATAACGTGGTAGTAGCTGCCAAGAGATTGGATGTGGGAAAATCTACCATTTATAAAATGATCTCAGATAAAGAAATAGAAATAGACTAAAACAGAAATGAAAGGATTAATATTTACGGAATTTTTAGAAATGGTAGAAGAAAAATTTGACTACGAGATGGTAGATCAAATTATTAGTGATGCCAGCGACCCTTTGGATGGAGCTTACACCTCTGTGGATTCATATGACCATAGTCAACTGGTAAATCTAGTGGTAGCACTGCACAAAAGGTCTAACATACCATTGAGTGATCTGTTAAAGACATATGGAGAGTACTTGTTCAGCAGCTTGGCTCAAAATTATCCAGATTTACTGGAGGGAATTACTGATCCTTTCGAAATGTTGCTGAACATAGAATTATTAATTCACACTGAGGTAAGGAAGCTCTATCCCGAAGCCAATCCACCTCGTTTCACAGGAACTAGAATTAACGAAAACACCTTGGAATTGATTTATAATTCTCATAGGAGCATGGGCGATGTGGCAGAAGGACTAATTCATGGGTGTGGCAATCATTTTAACGAAAAGTATAAAGTAGACCAAGTCTCAAGTGAGAACAGCGGCCAAACAGTAAAATTTCGAATAGAGAAAATTTAGCATGGGTACTGAACTAGACATTCTGAAACGAAGGTTTGAAAGGGAAAAAAATGCCCGAAAAAGAGCTGAAAAAATCCTAGAAAAGAAGAGTCTTGAGTTATATCATGCTAACAAAAAACTTATAAAATCGAACAGTGAATTAGAAGCTAGAGTCATAGAAAGAACCGAAGAGCTGAGAGAAACAGAATCTCGATACCGTTTGATCGTAGAAACGGCAAGTGACTTGATTTATATGTTTGACCCTAATGGTATGATTACTTATGCTAATCAAACAGCCATAGAAAAAATCGGATATACTCTAGAGGAGTTAAACAAAATGGAGTTTTTTGAATTGATAGACACTTCATTCAGAGAAGAGCTAGTTGCCTTTTATCATAACCAATTCGTTAATAAACAATCTGGTAGTTACAGAGAATTCCCAGTTATTAATGCCGCGGGTAAGACCATTTGGATCGGACAAAACATAATTTTTATTTACAATCAAGATGGCAGTATTAAACAAGTCAATGCCGTGGCTAGAGACATTACTGAGATAAAGCTTTCTCAGACAAGACTGCACAACTTAATATCAACCCTTCAAGCTGGTGTTCTGCTAGAAGATAAGAACAGAAAAATAGTATTAGTTAATCAAACCTTCTGCGACCTGTTTGGTTTTCCAATAAATCCTGAGGACTTAGTAGGAGTAGACTGTTCCAATTCTGCCGAAGAAAGTAAAGTCCATTTTGATGATGAGAGTGGTTTTGTGGATAGAATAACAGAGATCTTGAAATACAAGAAGGAGGTGCTAAATGATGAATTATTCTTAAAAGATGGAAGAATTTTTGAGCGAGATTATATTCCAATTTATATAGAAAGTCAGTATAGTGGACACTTATGGAATTATAGAGATGTGACAGAACAGCGCACTTATGTTAAAGCCATCAAGCGAAGCGAAGAAAAATACAGAAGTATCATAGAAAACATGAATCTTGGCCTTTTAGAGGTAGATAAACATGAAAGAGTTATTTATGCGAATCAGAGCTTTTGTAAAATGTCAGGCTATGAGTTAGACGAAATTTTATCTAGAGTAGCCACAGATCTTTTTGTGCGTGGCGAAAACGCTGAACTCATGGAAGACAAGAGAAACTTAAGAATTGAAGGTGTTGTGGACGCTTATGAAATAGCCACTAAGAATAAACGTGGAGAAGCCAAGTGGTGGTTAATAAGTGGGGCACCTTTATTCGATGAATTAGGAAAATCTAATGGTTCTGTAGGAATCCATTTAGACATTACTCAGCAGAAGAAAACCGAAAAAGAGTTAGTAGAAGCTAAATATTTAGCCGAAGAATCTTCCAAAGTAAAAGAGGTTTTTCTAGCCAATATGAGCCATGAAATAAGAACGCCTATGAATGGTATTTTAGGGATGGCAAGACAACTTGAGAAAAGTAGCTTAAATGAAAGCCAAGAATTTCAGTTGAGTGTGATTAAATCAGCAGCTGACAATCTCATGGTGGTTTTAAATGATATTCTAGATATTTCTAAAATTGAGGCTGGTAAACTAAGTATTGAGAATGTATCTTTTAATTTAGCAAATTCTCTTAAAAAGGCTTGTAATGTTATGCTTCCTAAGGCAGAAGAGAAAGGCCTAGCATTAGAAATAGAAGTAGATTCTAAGATCTCACAAACGCTGATTGGAGATCCCTTTAGATTAAATCAGGTCTTATTTAATTTAGTAGGTAACTCTATAAAATTCACTGAAAAAGGAGGTGTTAAAATTTCAGGATCGCTCCTAGAACAAAAAGGGGACGTTCAGCTCATAAGACTTGCAGTAGAAGACACAGGAATTGGGATTGATGAAGAGTACCTCCAGAAAATCTTTGAGAAATTCACCCAGGAAGATCGTTCTACTGCTAGAAAGTTTGGTGGCACTGGTTTAGGTATGAATATCACTAAACAGCTCATCGACTTAATGGGCGGAGAAATAGCTGTTACAAGTGAGAAAGGGAAGGGTACTCGAGTGATTATAAACGTACCATTTTTATCGTCAGATAAAGAGATTGACCTTGAACAAAAAGATAAGATAAATGAGATTGATTTAGAAGTGTTAAATGGTAAGAACATCCTTGTGGCTGAAGATAATGAGTTGAATAGATTGGTTATAGAGTCTACTTTGGCCTATTACAATCTTAATATGTTGTTTGCAGTAAACGGAAAAGAAGCCATCGAACTTCTGACGAAGCGTCAAGTAGATTTGGTTTTAATGGATATTCAAATGCCAGTTATGGATGGAATAGAGTCTACTCACTACATTCGTAAAGAGCTTAAAATGAATCTTCCTATAATAGCATTAACAGCCAACGTACTTAAAGGAGATACAGAAGGTTATTTAAAAGCCGGTATGAATGATACCATCCCTAAACCTTTTGATGAGAATGATGTGGTTTTTACTTTATTAAAATGGCTCGGGGGGAGTAATAGAGTGAGCTCTGTAAATGGCGGGGGAAATGTGGTTTCTAATGAGAGTTATTCATTAGATAAGCTGAAGGCCATTAGCAGAGGAGATCAAGCTTTTTTAACCAAAATGCTCTCGATTTTTATAGAACAAGCAGAAAAGACTATCACAGAAATTCAACTGGCACAGAGCACCGGGAGCTTAGAAAGAATCAGGAAGCTAGCTCATAAAATTAAGCCGAGCCTAGATAATCTTGCTATTACTCAATTGAAAGAAACGGTGAGAAAACTAGAAAAGATAGGAACTGAGGTTGACCCTGAAGAACTTAGTACTTTATCTCAGGTGTTTTCTGATGAATTATCTAAAATAGTAAGCGAATTAAAGGAGCTTAATGTTGACTAAGTTTCTTTTCTCCTATACTTTCCAAGCATGTTTCGGTAAGTGAATTCTTCGGTTTTAAAGTCCAATGAGTTGGCGGTGGGATACGGTGATCAGGAATTAGCATATAATCATCAAAGAGAAATCGTCAATCTGTTTTAATGACCTTCTAAAGCACTAGCATTCTTTAGATTGCGTATAAATAAAGATTCTACTCCTTATAAATAATTTTTCGTTTACGGTCTTCTCTACGCTCTTTGGCCACTCCACGTTCCGTTTCAGATATGGTTTTGGTTCCAGCTTTAGAAATTCCTGAGAATAGACCTGCTCCGTAAATACCTACACTAAACTGAAATTGAGTGGCATAGTGAGAGGACTGCCATGAATAATCTGCATTTTCATATTCGCTATTAAAGAGTTCAGTGCGGTCTATTGGTAAATAGCCGCCATTAGTAGTAGAGTATATGTGTGCAAACTTTAAGAACATTCCTACTTGAGCCATTCCCATAGAAAGCACTACTTCGTTAGTTATGCTATTCCCTTTAAATTCTCTTGCTTGTGACTGCCAGTTATACATATAGCTGTACCTCAGGTTCATGAATTTATAAGCAGCCACTGCATGTCCTCCAAAACCGGATGTATTTCCACCAATTCTAATTCTATGGCACTGCGTTCTGGTATTTTTTCACATCGACCTAGTAAAAGAATGGCACCAATACATAAAAGTAATAATCTCATAACCGATGTTTACGGTAAAAATATTTTGAAGGTTGTAGGTGCTGAATACTTATTTCTTAGCGTTGCAACGCTAATCTTCATTGAATCAGATAAGTAAATAAATCTGAAACGGCCATGAAACAATACATTTCTAGAGTTACCCTAATGGTGAAAGACCAAGAAGAAGCGCTAAAGTTCTATACAGAAGTGCTGAATTTTCGGGTTCTAGAAGATTTGCAACGCAGCCCTACTAAAAGATGGCTAATCATAGCACCTCCTGGAGAGACTCAGTGCGCTCTACTCGTGTCTAAAGCTAAAAATGAGAGAGAACTGGCCACGGTAGGAAACCAAACAGGAGGTAGAGTCTTCATGTTTCTTTATACTGATGATTTTTGGAGAGATGTGGATCACATGAAAAAGCATGGTGTCAAATTCATAACCGAGCCTACAGAAAAAGACTTCGGAAAAGTGGTAGTATTTGAAGATTTATACGGAAACAAATGGGATTTTATAGAGCCTAACGTTAAGTGAACTTTTGAGTAGTTAAAGTATCACGGACAAACCTGGTGTTAACCCATAGCACTTTTAGAAATCTTACCAGAAGCTTTCATTCATTTGGCTTGAGGTTTTAATTGCTTTAAGCTTTTATAAAAGCAGGTGTACTGAATAAAGATTGTTTTTGGGGTTATTCTTTTATAAATGAGAGTGTAGTAGGATTCCCCTCTGAAGTGAAGAGTTGAATAATGTAGTTTCCAGAGCTCAATGAGCTAATGTCTATTTCGTAGATTCCAGATAAACTTGTGTCAGTTAGTTCTTTAAAGCACATTATATTTTCTCCTAGGTTATTTATTATTTCCCAATTTATTAAAGGACTGTTTGAAGTTGCCACATTAATTTTTAATGAAGATGATGATGGATTTGGATATAAACTAAAGGCGGCTCTTGTTTTTTCTTCAATATTATTAATCGGAGAAAAATTGGTTATCATTCGCACAGAGTTAGAGCTTGATACCAAAAGAGTATCTCCAGTAGAATTACTACATATTCCGTTAGGATCGTCAAATGTGGCTATACTACCAGCTCCATCCAGATTTCCAACTAAACCAGTTCCTGCAATTACGGTAGCTTGACCATTTGTATCTATTCTATATACTTTATTACCTGAAACTGATGGCACATACAGGAATTCATCTACAATAGTTATGTACCCCATGTTTCCAAGTTCTGGTAAACTGGTGAAAAGAGAAACAGTTCCGTTTTGGTCTACACGATGAATTTTATGATTTTCCCAATTAGATACCAATAAATCTCCGTTCCAATCATGAATAATACCATCTGGTCCATTCAGCCCATTATCGGATACGAAGGGTGTGAGCTCACCAGTACTCATAGTTAGCTTTGTGATTTTACTATCTTGATACTCTGTAATGTAAAACAAGTCTGGGTCTTCTAAATCTTCTAGAAGAGTTATTGGCTGAAGAAAGCCGCTGGCCACACTCAAAACCGAGTTGTCTGGATTTAGCCTAAAGATCTCTCCAGTATTTGCCCCTGATACATAAAAATTCCCTGAACTGTCAAACCCTCCGCCAGCTAATGCTGGGTAACCAGACAATACAGTTTCGATTGTGCCATCTAGATATAACTGATAAAGACTCCCATTCCAATAATCTATTGCATAGATTCTTCCATCTTCGTGCCAATGGAGAGCCTCGAACCTTCTGTCAATATATGTAGTTAATGTGGATACTTCTTGGCCAAATACAAGGTTGAACTTTGAGAACAAAAAAGTCAGAAAAAAAATGAAAGAGAATTTCATGGTTGTGGAGATTATCTAGTAAGTAAATGAAAAAACTGTGGTGTAAAGATATATTCAGAGTAAATGAAACAGGTTAATTTTCAACTCTTTGAGGTTCATTTAAGCCTAGATGAACTACTTCTGATTCTAATTTTATCGCTAAGACAAGCTCTGAATAGTAGATTTGTTATATGAATTTAGAGATATTATCTATCTTATATTTATTAGGAGTTTTGCAGGCTATCATACTAGGTATAGGTTTAAATCTGAATAAACCATTTTCAACACCACTAAAAAAAATAGCTACACTTTTACTTTTTTCTATAGCTGTAGCTATCTCATATTATTTGGTCTTAATAAATAGAATTGAACTAATCTACCCCTATATAGACTCACTTGGTAGCGCGGCTTGGATGTCTTTTTGTCCAATTTTATACTTACTGTGCCTAGCACTCGCTAAACCTAGATTTAAGTTAAGAACCCATCACCTATTTTGGTTCCCTATATCTCTATTGTTTATTCTTGAAGGCATTATTAATACTTTAGGAGGTCGGGTTTCCTTATTCGGATTAATAGATTCTCCTCAGCTTTTCTTGGATTTATGGATGGGATATTTCTTTATTTCAGGAGGTTATTTTATGTTTTGGAGTTTAAGACTTCTTAATTCTGAATCTAACAGAATTAGCATGAAAGAACTGAAGTATTTCGTTTACCTAATTTCTTTCGTCTTAGTCGTATTTGGAGGTCTATATCTTGTTGTAAGGATGCACTATAGCTATATGTTTGAATACGTATTAGTTGGGTTATTCGAGATTTTTATATTAGTCCTAATTTACAGGCTATTTAAATTCGCTAAACTTCCAGAAGTATTAGGTGCATCTGTTTATGGAAACAGCACTACCACGAATGACGAGTTTAAACAAGAAGCCTTAAGGCTGGAACAAACAATGTTAGATTCGAGGCCTTTCTTAGACAAAAAATTAACTTTGAATAAGTTGTCGGAATTGGCTGAGATATCACCTAACCGACTTTCTCAATTATTTACTATACATTACCAATCTAGTTTTTACGAATTTATCAATGCTAGTAGGCTTAGACACGCGGTACAACTGCTTAATAATCCAGAAGAAGATAAATATACTATTTCAGCAAAAGCTGAAATGAGTGGTTTTAATAGTAAGGCCACTTTTTATAAGGTATTCAAGGCAAAGTATTCTATGTCTCCTTCAGAATATCTGAAGTCTAGAGATAAAATATAAAATAAACCATTGCTACTTTTGTGTGAGAGAAAGTATAATCTAAGACCTATTGCACACTCACCTCGGTGCCAGCATTTAGCCGCTGCACTCTAGCAGAAATTTTAATGCTTATTTCATAAAGTAATAGCATAGGAAGCGCTACCATGACTTGACTAAATGGTTCTGGAGGAGTAATAAGAGCTGCCAAAATTAACACGGCCACTAACGTATGCTTCCTATATTTTCGCAAGCCTTCGGGAGTAACTAAACCTATTTTTGACAGGAAGTAAATTACCACCGGTAGTTGATAAATGAGCCCGGTAGCCAGAGATAGGGTAGCTACGAGTTTTATGTAGCTCATAATACTAGGTTTCATGGCCGAGTCCAAGAATTCATAATTGGATAAGAACCTTACACTAAGTGGAGAAAGAATGAAGTAACCAAAGAATACACCTGAGAAAAATAAGACACTTGTGCCAAGAGTAATACCGTTTACTGCCTTTATTTCATTTTTCTTGAGCCCTGGCTTAATGAATAACCACAATTGGTAAAAAATGAATGGAAATGCTAAAATGATTCCTCCAATGATAGCCACTACAAACTCTGCAGTGAAATTACTTAGCATTGTGAGCCCTTGGATCTCAAAGTCTAAATCTGTAACGCATAAAGAATCATCTAAACCTGTAGCTTGGCTTATGGCGCATAACGCTCTGTAAGTGATAAAGTCAGAACTTCTAGGGCCATTAATGATTAACTCCACCACATCTGCAAAGACAAACATTAACACTCCTCCTAAAACTATGGAAAGTACTATCCAGATGAGCCTTTTTCTTAGCTCTTCTAGATGGTCTAGGAAACTCATTTCTTTTTCTCCACTCATTAATAGATGCCTTCTTTTAAAATATCGTGTAAATGTACTAGTCCTTTATATGCTCCGGAGTCTGTAACTACTATTTGTGTGATGTTATGTTTTTCCATTACTCTAAAGGCCTCAGCAGCCAGTTCAGAGCTTTCTAAGGTTTTGGGGGCTGCTGTCATTATATCTTCAGCATTCATAGATAAAATGTCTTTTCCGGACTCTAACATTCTTCTTAAATCTCCATCAGTGATGATGCCTAACACTTCTGTATTTTTAACTACTGTGGTGGCACCTTGTCTGCTAGAGCTTATGGCCAAAATCACGTCCTTTACTAGTGTATCTGTAGCTACGGTAGAAGAGGTGTCACTTAGTATATCTGATAATCGAGTAAATAACTTTTTACCCAGTGAACCACCAGGGTGGTGCTTGGCAAAGTCTTCACTGCCAAATTCTTTGAGTTCCATAAGGCACACAGCCACCGCATCTCCCATGGCCATTTGTGCAGTGGTACTAGAAGTAGGTGCCAGGTTATTAGGGCAGGCTTCTTCACTCACGGTGGTATTAAGAATATGATCTGATTTAGCAGCTAGATCTGAGTTTACATTTCCTACCATTCCTATGAGTAGGTTTCCTCTGCTTTTCACCAGTGAGCTTAGCACTTTAATTTCAGGGCTATTACCGCTTTTAGAAATAATGAGCACTATGTCATCTTTAAGAACTAGGCCTAAGTCTCCATGAATGGCATCTGCTGCGTGCATGTATATGGCGGGTGTGCCTGTAGAATTTAAGGTGGCTACTATTTTTTGGGCTATAATGGCACTTTTTCCGATGCCTGAAATTATTAGCCTGCCTTTCATTTTATGAATGGTAGAAATAATGTGTTCAAACTCATGGTCTAGATGCTCTTTTAAGCTGAGAAGTGAATTCGCCTCTAACTCTAGAGTTTTTAAGGCTGAGGTGAGAATCCGATTATTATCTTTCAAATGAGTCTGAATTAAATAGAAAGTCTAAAAAAATATTGCAACGCACATTAAATATGTGTTATCTTTAGTCTACAAAAGTAGGAAATTACACACATGACCACGTCAATAGCAGAGCCAAAAGAGGCTTTAGAAAAGTACTTTGGATTTAAGACTTTCAAAGGGGAACAAGAAGAAATCATAAAAACATTATTAGCAGGACAAGACACCTTTGTGATCATGCCCACAGGTGGAGGAAAATCCATGTGCTACCAGCTGCCAGCGCTCATGACTGAGGGTGTGGCTATAGTAGTGTCTCCGCTCATAGCTTTAATGAAAAATCAGGTAGATGCCATACGCGGGTTCTGTGAAAAGGATAGTGTAGCACACTTTTTAAACTCCAGCTTAAATAAAACAGAAACTGCTCAGGTTAAGGAAGATGTTATTTCTGGAGAGACTAAGTTACTTTATGTAGCCCCCGAATCACTCACTAAAGAGGCTAATATAGAATTTCTAAAAGGTGTAAAAATAAGTTTCATGGCCATAGATGAAGCACATTGTATAAGTGAGTGGGGCCATGATTTTAGACCAGAATATAGAAGACTCAAAGAGATCATAAACCAAATAGCAGATGTGCCTATTATAGCACTTACAGCTACAGCCACTCCTAAAGTTCAACAGGATATTCAGAAGAACTTAGGCATGAAGGATTCTAAGGTATTCAAAGCGTCTTTTAACAGAGATAACCTCTACTATGAAATCCGCCCTAAGAAAGAGGTGCTGAAGGAGATCATTAAATATGTACGTCAGCATGAGGGTAAATCAGGGATTATTTACTGCCTAAGCAGAAAGAAAACAGAAGAAATAGCTGAAACTCTTCAGGTAAATGGTATTAACGCCATGGCCTACCATGCCGGAATGGATGCTAACCAAAGAATTAAGGTTCAGGATGATTTCCTGATGCAGGAAGTAGATGTAATAGTGGCCACCATAGCCTTTGGGATGGGAATAGATAAGCCCGATGTGAGGTTTGTGATTCATAATGATATGCCGAAGAGTCTAGAAAGTTACTATCAAGAAACTGGTAGAGCAGGAAGAGATGGCGGAGAAGGGAACTGTATAGCATTCTACAGCTATAAGGATATGGAGAAGCTTGAAAAGTTCCTCCAAGGAAAACCCATAGCTGAACAGGAGGTGGGCATGCAGCTCATAGCAGAAGTAGTGGCCTATGCCGAGACTTCTATGAGCAGAAGAAAATTCCTACTACACTACTTCGGAGAAGAGTATGATGAGATAAACGGCCCAGGTGCCATGCTGTGCGATAACATGCGTTATCCTAAGGAGAAATATGAGGGGAAGGATGAGGTACAGATGTTTTTACAGACTGTAGAGAGTGTGAAGGAAAATCATAAAGCCAGATTCATAGCAGACATCTTAGTAGGAAAGTCTTCTTCAGAAATGAAGACTTATAAAATGGATCAGAATCCGTTTTGGAAAAAAGGGGAGTATAAAGATGCCAAGTTCTGGAATGCAGTAGCTAGGCAGTGTGTGGTTCATGGATTGCTACGCAAAGAAGTAGAAACCTACGGCACATTAAAGCTTATGGTAGAGGGAAGAGAATTTATAGCGTCTCCTAAGTCATTCACTCTTATTAAGGAAATGAACTTTGAGGAAGTGGATGATAGCACTGCGGTAACTGCTACTAAAGCTGGAGGTGGAACCACAGACCAAGTGTTATTTCAGATGCTGAAAGATGAAAGAAAGAGAGTTTCTAAGCAGAAAGAGCTTCCTCCTTATGTAATTTTCTCTGAGTCTAGCATGGAAGAAATGTCTATGCAGTATCCTTTTACAGTAGAAGAACTGACTAAAGTAGGTGGGGTAGGAGCAGGTAAAGCCAGAAAATTTGGCCAGTCTTTTTTAGCCCTTATTAAAGAATATGTAGAAGAGAATGATATAGAACGTCCTAACGATATGGTGTTCAAGTCTGTGGTGAATAAAAGTGGACTTAAGGTGCATATTATTACTACTGTAGACCGAAAGCTTCCGTTAGAGGATATAGCTTCCTCTAAGGGTAAGGAGTTGCCAGAGATTTTAGACGAGATGGAAGCCATAGTGTCTAGTGGAACTAAGTTGAATATAGACTACCATATAAATGAGATTTTAGATGAGGACTCTATAGAAGAAATTTACGAGTACTTCATGGAGGCGGAAACACCAGATATAGGCGCTGCAGAAGAAGAGTTTGATGGAGATTTCACAGAAGAGGAGTTGAGAGCAGTGAGGATTAAGTTCTTCAGTGAGGTAGCCAATTAGGCCTCTTAATAAAATGATTTAAAGCCCTTTGACTTGTAGTTTAAGGGCTTTTTTTTGCGTTGCAATGTTGCTCCAGAACTTGCATCCAGTCGTAGATTAGTACAAAACCCCTTACCCATGAAAACAATCTACACACTTTTAGCAGTGCTTTTAGCACACACA
>JBGCDA010000097.1:0-15610 GCA_045104985.1 Flavobacteriales bacterium
GCCGTTTGTTTCAGATGATATTTCTGAAACCGAGCTTACACGAATAGTGAGAGAAACTCTTGATTTTGACTTTCCACTTAAAGAAGTTTCAAAAGACATCTTTTCATTGGAATTATTTCATGGGCCTACTATGGCTTTCAAGGATGTAGGTGCTAGGTTTATGAGTCGTTCTCTTCGTGCTGTGGCCCAGCGCGAGTCTATAGTGCTTGTAGCCACTAGTGGAGATACTGGAAGCGCTGTGGCCAATGGTTTTTATAAGATTCCTGGGATTAAGGTAGTACTACTTTATCCCAGTGGTAAGATCTCTAAAATCCAAGAAATGCAGCTGACTACATTGGGAGAGAATATAACTGCTCTTGAAGTAGATGGTGTATTTGATGACTGTCAAGCTATGGTTAAATCAGCCTTCTTAGATGAAGAACTAAATCAGCAGTTAGCACTTACTTCTGCTAACTCTATTAATGTAGCTAGATGGTTACCTCAGAGCATGTATTATTTTCTAGCTGTAGCAGAAGCTAGAAGGCAAGGATTTAAAGATGTAGTATTTTCTGTACCTAGTGGTAATTTTGGAAACATAACTGCAGGAATGATAGGTGCTAAAATGGGGCTTCCTGTGAAACACTTTATAGCCGCTACTAATATGAATAACATCGTACCTGAATATCTGAAGACTGGAATCTATTCTCCAGCTCCTTCGGTACCAACGATATCTAATGCTATGGATGTAGGCGCACCAAGTAATTTTGTAAGACTTACTGAAATGTACAACAAGTCTTACGATCATATTCGTGAAGACTTAAGTGGACATTTCTTAACTGATGAACAGACTAAAGAGGTTATGCGAGAGTGTTATGCTGAACATGAGTATACCTTAGATCCACATGGAGCCATAGGTTATGATGCTTTACTAAAGAGTGGAATGTGTAATGATGAAACATGTGGCGTATTCCTAGAAACTGCTCACCCTGCCAAGTTCAAAGATGTGGTAGATGATGCATTAACGATTAATTATCCATTGCCAGATAGACTGGCTGAGATTGTTAATCAGGAGAAGGTTTCCATTAAAATGAAGAATTCATATCCTGATTTTAAGGAATATCTACGTAGTAATTTTTAATTGAGGACCTTAAGGCTGTAAATTGAAAGCAGAGTCACTAAAACTCAGTAAACGTGAGTAATCATTCTAAGCTAAAAACACCACAGGAGTAAACATTTCTAAAACTCTCCCGTCTGAAAGTTCTACTTCTACTCTGAATTGAAAATCTGCTTGAGTGTCTGGTGAGGTAGTGAGCACTAAGTCCATTACATAGTTTTCATAATTTGTGAAGCTGTAATCATAAATTATTTCATCTATAGCGGTTATTAGCCCTAGGGTAGAACCGTTGAATTTTCGTTCTATAAACAATGAGGATATGTCATCTCCCATTATGAACTCTTCGTTAAAATCGACCAGTGTATAAACTCTTATATCCGAAACTGTTTCTCTAGGTTTAGAGTCAAAGTCTTGACAATCGCAAGAAGTAGCATGAGCTTCGCTAAAAAGCGAAAATTCAGAAGGTGCATAAAAACAAGTAGACTCTGACCTTTCTAAAGTCAGCTCTATACCAAAAGAAGAGGCCACTATAAATTCAGGTTCTGTAACTACCACGGGGTCTACACCAGCTAAATCTAAAAGTCGTGTTCCTATACTACAGTGACTATACTTTATTTCTAATGGTTCTTCACAGTCACAGCATGAAATGAATACTTCAGCTATAAAAGGAAGAAGTAACACGAGTAAAATTTTATTTTTCATCTTTTACAAATAGTTTTTTTGGTCTTATGCTAACGCTGTTTATAGCTCAGAGATTATGTCTCTAGCAGAAGCTTCATAGTCCTTTAAATTTTTAGCTTTTCTAACTTTTTTAATTTCACGAATTAGGTCGTTAAATATGCCTTCCTGAAAGTATTCCCAGTAACTAGCCATTTTCTGAATGACATGTTTTTCTCCCTTTAGTTTGACAATAAACGCTTCTAAGAGTGTGTCGTGAAACTTAGAAAATTGTTCACGTGCATTTATTGGATAGCTGTGCTTATTAGCTTTAATCATACTTGGTAAAAAAGGATCAGAAATTAATCCACGACCTATCATCCAGTGGGTAATAGAAGGAAATCTGCGTTGCAACGCTAAAAAAGACTCCACAGAAACTATATCTCCATTAAAGTACAGGTGATGCTTTGTATTATCCATGCAGGCTTGAAACGAATTTAAATCAGTCCCACCTTTATATAACTGTTTGCCTATTCTGGCGTGAATGGCTATGTTTTTTATAGGGAAAATATCTAAAATAGGCAGAACCTCTAAGATTTCTTGAGCATGTTCAAAACCCATTCTCATTTTCATAGAGACGGTTATGTCCGATTCATCATGTACTCGTTTTAATATGTTTTTAATTCTTTCAGGATCAGATATTAATCCAGAGCCCATACAGCGATTCACCACCATAGGGTAAGGACAGCCGAGATTCCAGTTAAGTTCATTGTAACCGAGTTCTTTTATGAATTTTACTACGAAAAGAAATTCATCTGCGTCATTAGTCATTATTTGGGGAATGACATTTAAAGTGGAATTATTTTTAGGCTGAATGTCTGTATCGTAGTTCGGCTTGATCTTTAGTTTTCCATCTAAGCGAATGTAAGGGGCATAAAAGGTATCTATGCCACCAAAATAGTGGTGAAATGCATTTCGGAATCTGAAATCTGTAAATCCCTGAAGAGGTGATGAAAGCAGGGTTACCATTTAGAATAGGTTACATATTGTCAGGCATCTTTCCAATTCTAGATGTTTTTTAACTTCTTGTAATCTAGTAGACTTTGATGAACTATTTCCTGAGCTTTTTCAGCATTTTGAAACTCTCTAATTTCTACAGTTTTGTTTTCTAATTGGGAGTAACCCTCAAAGAAGTGTTTGAGTTCCTTTAAAAAATGAGCAGGTAATTCTGAAATGTCATTTAAGTGATTAACGCTCATGTCATGTGCAGCTACAGCTATAATCTTGTCATCATGCTCTCCATTATCTAACATTCTCATTACACCTATAACCTTAGAAGGAACTATACAAAGAGGCACTACTGTAATTTGTGAAAGCACTAAAATATCGAGAGGATCTTTATCATCACAGTATGATTGAGGAATAAACCCGTAGTTAGCAGGGTAGTACATGGAGCTATAAAGCACCCTATCTAGAATAAGCAAACCTGTGTCTTTGTCGAGTTCATATTTTGCCCTTGTGTTTTTAGGAATTTCTATGATTCCATTTACTATGCTTGGAGCATCTTTTCCAGCTGAAACTCTATGCCATGGATTGTTTAAGTCTAGATTCATTGTGATTTTGATTTACACCACAAAGGTACTTAGGACCACACTACACTAACGAAAAAACGCCTTTCATTTAATGGAAGGCGTTTTAAAGTGAGAGATAAAAATGTTATTTGATAATAACACGTTCCCTAATTACTTTTCCGCTAGTAATAGTAGAGATAATGTAGTTACCCGCAGGTAGATTAGCTATTTGTAAAGGACCTTCTGGTAACGGAACCTCCTTTATAATTATCCCATTCGTGTTTTCTATGATCACAAAGTCCATCTTAGAATTAGAACAAGGAGCTTTTCGATGAAGAAACGGATTTGAAGGAGCTTTATCATTACCACAAATTTGAGTCATTTCACTAGGAGGTGAGTTATAGCCAGTGTCACCTTTATAGTGGTCAATTTGAGCGTTCATTTGAACTGTTAAGCAAGTAGCGAGAGCGATCGTTAAAAGAGAATTTTTCATGAGATTTATTGTTTGTTTCTATCAAGACGCTACTTTGTATGGGTTTGTTACTGTTAACAAACGTTATTGTTCTGTGATCTTTATTCTCACTGAGTTTGAGTGGGTTGTTAAAATATCAAAACGATATAAAATTGAGGGGTTATTAACAAATTATGCCGTTACTACCGGATCTCCTTTAGTGGAATTATTGGTAAAAAACCCCTGACATAAAATGTCACAAGTGTTTCTTACTTTTGAGAAAAACTAATTAATGAATCATCTATCAAGGCTGCTTTCAATTCTCACAATTCTTAAATCTAAAAGAATAGTCACTGGAACAGAATTAGCCGAAAAGTTTCAGGTAAGCTTAAGAACGATTTATAGAGATATTAGAAAGCTAGAAGACTCGGGGGTTCCTGTTTTGACGATAGAAGGCAGAGGATACTCTATAATGGAAGGGTACACAGTAGCACCCATTATGTTTGATGAAAAAGAGGTCAACTCATTGGTAATGGCCGAAAAATTGGTTTCTAAGACTAATGACGTGTCTTTAATTAGAGATTTTAATAGCACCTTAACTAAAATAAAATCAGTATTTAGAGGAGCGCTGCAATCTCAAAGTGAGATGCTTAACAGAAAGATTCATATTTTTAAAGAGTCTACTCTTGAAGACAAGTCCAATTCTTTATCGGCTATTCAATTGGCCATTACAAATTTCCAACTGTTACAAATAGCTTATCAAGCTAAAGATGCAAAACCTACAGAGAGATTAATTGAACCTTTAGCTATTTACAGTATGGAAGAAAAATGGATAGTGATAGCGTGGTGCAGATTGAGAAAGGATTACAGGTCTTTCAGGCTTGATAGAATAAAAAATTTTCAAATCTTAAAAGAGAATTTCGATGATAGAAAGTTTGACATGGGAGAATTTTTTATTCGGTGCGCAGAAATTGAAAACAGACCCCTGACACTATTTGACATGAACAAGCGATAAATTTGCATTAAAATCATATAATCAATCAATAAAAACACAAAAAAAATGGAAGTTAAAGACGTAGCAAACAAATGGGCAGAATACTGTAATACAGGACAAT
Source organism: Flavobacteriales bacterium (assembly GCA_045104985.1). Classification (GTDB taxonomy): domain Bacteria; phylum Bacteroidota; class Bacteroidia; order Flavobacteriales_D; family Sanyastnellaceae; genus ASP10-05a. The sequence continues at coordinate 4,888 of JBGCDA010000097.1, forward strand.
TTGACAAAGCTTATGCGGAATTGTATGATCAGAATTGTGTGAGTTTAGAAGTAGAAGGTGCCCAAGGATACCCACACAGAACTGAAGGTATTGAAGCTATATTAGAAAAAAGTAAAAAATGGGATGATATGGTAGAAGAATTTCATGGAATGGAAATAGAAGGTCCTATAGTGGCAGGAAATCATTTTACAGCCACCATGAAAATGGATATTAAGATGAAAGGAATGCCTAGAAGAAAAGATGAAGAGGTGGCGGTATTTCAAGTAGAAAACGGAAAGATTGTAAATGAGCAGTTCTTTTACCCGATAGCATAAAACTTTATCTAAAGTTTAGAGCAGACCTGTTCTAAATAAAATTTAAGTTCAACGTACTTTCATACATTCGTTACTTTGAAGATAATTATGAAAGCATTTAAACCAACATATACTAAGAGAAGACCTCACAGTCTTCTCTTTGTTTGTTTACTGATGCTCGTATGCCAAGCTGGTTTCTCACAATCTAAAGTTTCTAGAATATTGAATAGAATGTTCAATGACACTTCGTCTGTAGAAAAAACCAAATGGTTAGCATACCCCACATTATCCTACGCACCAGAAACAAGCTGGGAAATAGGAGTGTCATCAGTATTAGTCTACTACGCTAAGAAAGATACCACAAACCGCCTTAGTGAAGCCAGCGGATTCTCATTTTTCACTTTAGAAGGACAGTATGGTGCTCTCTTTGAGCATGCTTTGTATTCCCATCAGAACAAGTGGTTCGGCCTAGGTAAGCTGAAATTCCAGAGTTATCCGTTATCTTACTACGGCATAGGTACTGATGTTTCTGGAGATGAGTTAGGAGTGGTAAATGCTAATTTTATTCAAATAAAAGAACGCTTATTGAGAAATGTCAAAGGACATTGGTATGTAGGCTTAGAACTAGATTTCGAAAGATTGAGTAAGGTAAGCTTTGATTGGATAGAGGGCAGGAAACCTACTGAATCCATTCTAGGTGAAGATGGTTATGGCAATTTGGGCTTAGGCTTAGGATTGGTCTATGATAATAGGCACAATGTACTGAATGTTCGACATGGATTTTTGTCGGAAGTAGGTGTGCTGTACAGTGAACCTGCTTGGGGTTCTACAAATAAATTCAGATCTCTCTTTACAGACAACAGGGCGTTTCTTAAAGTGAGAAAAAGAAATGTTCTGGCATTTCAGTTGTTAGGAAGGTTTTCAGCAGGAAATGTTCCTTTTAACCAGCTTAGTCTAATGGGAGGAGAAACCATGATGAGGGGCTACTATTTAGGGAAATACCGAGATAATAACTTGCTTGCATTTCAGACAGAGCATCGTTGGTTGCCATTTAAATTCAGTAAAAGGATTGGTGGAGCTGTCTTTGCTGGAGTAGGATCTGTTTCGCCAAACTTAGATTTCAAAAAATTTCTTTGGAGCGCAGGTGGAGGACTTCGCGTGTTGATTTTTCCTAAAAGAGATATTTTTACCAGAGTAGATGTAGGCTTTACTCCAGATGGCGCAGGGTTCTACATATTTATTGGCGAGGCTTTCTAGTGAATTCCTTGTGCAGCTTACGCAGAGCATAGTTTTAACCTCTCATATTCACTATTTATCAGTTTAAGTTTATCTACTTAATGTACAAAATACACTAAGTCTATTCTAAAATTTACTAGCTTGTACCCAGATAAATGGAGTGTTGCCCTCATTGTATTGTTAGTGAGTTAATTAAGTGCTTTGCCAAGAGTTTTGGATGAAGCATTCATCAACATTCGCATTACTCTCTTAACCAATTTTTTAATTAATAAAGAACCACTATGTCTAAACAATCTTTCTTACTCCTTATAACGGCAGTTTCTGCATTAGGAGGACTCCTATTTGGGTATGATACCGGTGTAATAAACGGAGCACAATTCTATTTAAGCAAGCACTTTAATTTAGATGATGCCATGAAAGGATGGGTAGTAGGAAGTGCCTTGATTGGATGTCTAGTTGGAGCCATTGTAGCAGGTCCATTGAGTATCAAGTGGGGAAGGAAAAACTCCTTGATCATATCCGCGGTGTTGTTTTCTCTTTCAGCTTTTGGTTCAGGGCTTCCTTCAATGTTTCCAGAGTCACTTACTTTATTGGTAGTATTTAGGATTATAGGAGGGCTGGGAATAGGAATTGCCTCTATGAATGCTCCTATGTATATAGCAGAAGTGGCTCCAAGTAACATTCGGGGTAGAATGGTGACGTATTACCAATTGGCAATTGTCATTGGATTTTTTGTCGTGTTTTTAGTTACTTATTTCATCGGAAATGGCTTGTCTGAAGCAGAAAATATAGCTTTTGGCTGGAAACGTATGTTTTGGTCAGAGTTGATTCCGAGTGGTCTTTTCTTGGCTCTATTATTTATTGTTCCCAAAAGCCCACGTTGGTTAGCGCTTAGAGGTAATGATGAGGCTGCAATGGTGGTGCTGACCAAGATACATGGAGAAGAGCAGGCAAAAAAAGAAATTTTTCAAATCAAAAGTTCTCTCCAAGAAACTGATAAAGGTGTAAAAGTCAATTACTTTGGTAAAGTTATTCTAGGTATCATTGTTATAGGAACCGCTCTTTCAGCGTTGCAACAGTTTACTGGTATAAACGCAGTACTTTATTATGGAGCAGATATTTTCGAAAAAGCACTAGGATTTGGTAAGGAAGATGTGTTACTCCAGCAAATACTACTTGCCTTTGTCAATCTCGTATTTACATTTATAGCCATGTTTACAGTAGATAAGTTAGGACGAAAGCCATTGCTCTATATTGGTTCTATTGGAATGATTCTCGGATTTCTACTGTTAGGAATTAGCCTTCAGCAGCAGGCTGTTGGGTTTGTGTCTCTGCTTGGAGTTCTCATATTCATAGCGTCATTTGCGCTCTCTATGGGGCCTGTGGTTTGGGTTTTACTCTCTGAAATGTTTCCTAATAACATTAGAAGTGTAGCCATGTCTGTAGCTGTAGCAGCACAATGGGCAGCTAATTATGTTGTATCACAATCATTCCCAGTAGTTATGGGTAGTGAAGTAAACAATGGGTCTACTTGGAACGGTTCCTTGCCTTATTTTATCTTCATAGGTTTTATTCTTCTGATAGTGTTTTTAACCTATAAATTCATTCCTGAAACAAAAGGCAAGTCGCTTGAAGAAATAGAAGATTTCTGGAAGATAAAAGCATAATTTGAACTATGCACTGCAGGCAAGGACTAACCGTCTAAGCGCAGATTTTTAGTTACTTCTAGTGAATTACTCTTAAAATCTTGACTATTGATTTTAACATACTGGCTATTTTAACTCTGGTAGTGCTGGCGCAGGGAGTTTTCGCTGCCGTGTTGCTTTTTACTTCTGAAAAGAACAGGCTTCCTAATAGATTTTTGGGGCTTCTTATACTGGCTTTTTCATTCTGGATGTTAGACACATTTTATAATGTTTCTGGGCTTTATATACAAAACCCGAATCTTTATTTCCAACCAGTGTTATATTCACTAGCATTCGGTCCATTGATCTATTTTTATATTAAAAGCCTTATAAATAAAGGTTTTAAATTTAAAAAGAGCGACTTATTTCATTTCATTCCAGTCCTCATTCAGATTATTTTTTATTGTTATCTAACTCTACAAGATTATGAATTTAGAAGGTGGTTTTGGCTAGAAGTACATCAGCCTACAACCTATGATTTGGAGTTCTACTTGACCCTCATTTCATTGGTCATTTACCTCTTCTTATCTATTAGAGTACTAGCAGGATATCAGAATTGGCTTAAAGAAAATTTCTCAGAGTATTCTAAAATTAAGTTGAATTGGCTAAAGGTGTTACTGATTGTTTTAATGGTATTGAGTCTAATTTGGGGTGTGGACGCAGTATTAAAAAGTCAGTTTCATATTTACAGGCAGTATGACTATTCTGAAATTAGCTTAGGATTTGTCATTATTTTCTTAGCATATGGAGGGGTGAAACAATCCAGTCTTAAAGAAGTTTTCTATGATTCTGATAAAAAGGCCAAGGTGTCAGGAAAAGAGAGAGTAGTGGATGAAGTGTTGGTGAAGTTTATCCATAATTCTATGGAGACAGAGCAGTTCTATTTAAATCCAGTTCTAAGCCTAAAAGAGTTTGCCCAATCAATCCATAAACCTAGTAAACTAATATCAGAGCACATTAACTATGGAATGAACAAAAGCTTCGTGGAATTTGTAAATAGTTTTCGTGTACAAGCAGTCTTGAATAGAATAAATGATGGAGACTTGAAAGAATTTACTTTACTTTCTATAGCATTAGATTCTGGGTTTAATTCCAAGTCTACTTTCAATAGAGTTTTTAAGAAGCATTTAAACGAAAGTCCATCGGAGTATATAAAAAGGACTCAAAAAAGAGATTAATACGTCCCAAAATGTGAATTGGGGCGATTTCAAGATCTTAAAATCAGAACATTGTACTTCATTTTAAAACAAAAAAGCACTATGAAGTATTTAAGTATTATTACCATATTATGTATCAATTTAGGTTTTACAAATTATGCAGACAAAGAAAAAGATAGCGTTGATCAAGATGAATTAAAAGGAACATGGTCTGTAGATCTAAGAACATCTGCAGATAGCGCTCCTTATTTTAAAAGTTTTGAGGTCGGCTCAGTTAAAGAGAAAAAATTTGAAGGTCAATTTTATGATTCTAAATTTAAGAATGGTCTCATAAACACAGAATGGGATAGAGTATATTTTGCTTTTTCTACAAGAGATAGTAGCAGTGAATACTATCATACAGGTTATATTCTAAAAGGAAAGATGTATGGCCAAACGTTTTGTCCTAAGAGAGATTTCACCATGCCTTGGACGGCAGTGAAGAATAAGTAATAGAGCAGGATATCATTCTTGAGTAAACCAGAGGAGAGAATTTGATTTTTAACCTTCTTAATCTAATACCACGGTTACCGTTTTGTTGTTAAGCCACTTCTGAATGAAAGGTTTATTTCCAGAGATTTCTCCTATATAATAAGCGTTAGAGTACTTAAAAGCATCTGAATTTCCAGCCTTTTCATTTATGGCTGCTGTAGGTTCTAGATAAGTGGAATGAATGAACCGTACCTCATTTTTAGCAACCTGAATAAACCCGACATGATTACTGAGTCCTAAGATGTATAAACCATCTTTGAGTTGTTTTATTTTTTCCAAAGCCATGCTACTGTCATTTCCTAAGTATTTAGCGCCAGTAGTTCCAGAAATCGTCTTGATTTCGCTAAGGGCACTTTGTTGAGCCATTTTATACCGATTCACATTTACGCCAGCATGTTTAAGAATAGTAGAAACCAAATATCCACAGGCTATTTCGCCTTCATTAGGAACATCTGTATGTCCATTAAAATCCCACGGTGTGCCTTTCCAGTATGGGAATAACACCTCACATACAGCAGAATCCAAATAGTTACCTGCCGAAGTCAGCACTTTGTTTTTTCTCTGCTTATCGTTAGCCTTGTTCAGAAGTTCCTTGAATTCAACTCTGCGCTTTAACACTTCTGCTTTAGCTTCAGCATAGGGCTTGGGAATGGATGTTCCTATTGGTTCTTCTTCTCTTGTCTGTGGCCCATTCTCATTAATCGGAGCCATTTCAGAAGAGTGGTTTTGTTCAGGTGTGTTACAATGGTGAAATGCCGGGATACACACAGCCAATGTTAGGAGTACAGAGAAAGGTTTCATGAGATTCTAGATTTCAACTAATTGAACGTGGAGAGGCACAATTCCATTGCGCTGTTCTATCTTTCTCTTAAAAAAACAGTTTTAAAAGCGTTATTTTATGAATAAAACAGAAGGATATGAGTTATAAGAGGATGACATGCTTTTTCAGATGGACTTTCGCCTTAATCTTAAGTGGAATAGGAGTGGTGGAGGCTCAGAATTTTTCTGGTTACATAGCGTTGGGGTCCAATGTAATGAATGATAAACTCACCTCATCAGGCACAAGTCAGGTAGGCACACGTATAGGCCTGAATACTGGCCCAGGACTAATGGTGAAACTGAATGATAGACTGAGTTTTGGCATGGAACTACTCTACAGTCAGAACGGAATTTATATTAACCCTGATCAGTTTCTTAATGTAGAATTAGAACGTATTAGACTACATTATTTAGAAGTTCCACTCTTATTAGTATTGGAGCCCAGATATAGAAATAAGCTTCCAGGTAGAATAACTATTAAAGGAGCTGGAGGAGTATCGACAGCCAGACTATTTCACTCAAATGTAATTCCGGTTGAAGAAACAGCATTAAGTGAGCCTATAACTTTTCCTGAACCTAATGCCTTTTTATTTCATGCTGGAGCCATAGTGAGCTTTCATGAGCGTTATGCTGTGAATGTAAAAAGCTCCGTTTCCACTTACGGAGAATGGACGTTTGCATTTAGATTTCATTATTTTCTTCATGCATCTAGTTAAAATGTCAAAGTCAAATTATAGGTACAAACCATCTAAGAAAGGAAGTGCTCTTGTAAAGGGTTAGAATAAATATAGCCTAAATGAGATTCGTTTAATTTACTCGCTACGCTAGGTTTTATAAAGAGGAATATTCTTTATTCCTAGTCTTGGATTACTCTACTATTACTTCATCTATAAACACATAGCATGGTTCGCCTGGAGATGCATGCCATTCCGGTAGTCTCATGAAACTTTCTATCTCTACTTTAATGTATTTAGCGACTACTGGTTCAAATCGTAGGTCAAAAAATCTACGTTCTGTTTCTGGCTCTTGTTTCACGGGTGCTTCTGATGAGTAGTGTACTTTTCTCCAGTTGACTTTATTATCAGAAACATAAATCGTAAATCCCTTTGGATAAAATATCCAGCTAGGTTGAGCACTCATAGCACTTACAGAAACGTTGGAGAATTCTTTATCATCATCTATCGAAAGGATGAATTCAGGACTTACTCCCTGAAACCCTAGCCATCTGCCATCTTTAAAGTCTGTAGAACCTAGTAGTCCGTCTTTTATGGCATTTGGGCCATTAGATTGGTAGTTTTCATGCAGAGCTCCATTAATCTCGGCTTTCTGAATAGGTAAAATTAGTTGTTTAAAAGTAGCAGCGGTTACCTCACTTTTCCCCCAATCTGGTTTATAACACATAGCAGAAACAATAGTACTTTTATCTAGAACTAAATTCTCAGTATAAAGAAAAGAAGAGGTGTCTGGTCTAGTTCCATCTAGTGTGTAGTAGAGCCGGGCTCCATCAAAATCTGTTTCAAGCTTAACATGAAGAGTATCCTCAAATAAGGTTTTTCTAAACCTAATGTATGGGTTGTCTAATTTACTTTCTGCTAGTAGTGGAGATTCAAACTGTCCTATGATTTCTAAATTACTGTTCTTAGAATTGAACTCTTTTACATCGTTTGCAGTAACCTCTGTTTTCCAAACATAAATTCGTTCTAGAGATGGCATAGCTTCTAATTCTTCTAAAGCTTGTCTATTTATACTAGTACCGTAAAAATTGACAGATTCTAAAAGCTCTAAAGTATTAATAGCTGAAGCAGTCTGGTTTGTGATAGATGTATTTTGAAGCTGAAGTTTAATGAGGTTAGTAAACTCAGGTAAATAGCTCTTCCATTTGTCAGAAAAATCTGAACTAGACAGGTTCAGTTCTATGATATGCTCAGAGTGTTTAGTCAGTAATTTGAAGTGATGTTCAGCTAATGAAGACGATTGACTAAGTTTAATACTCAATAACTTACTGCTCTTATCTAAAGGGGTTACTGAAATTCCTTCAGATACTAATTGGTTTACCCATTCGTTAGGAAGTGGTTTTAATGTGCGTTCAAGTAGAGCAGTACTAGAATTGTCTTGTTCCAGTTTTCTAAGAAAGGTTAGTTCTCTTTCTGTAGGAGCTAAGTCTGTTACTTTACAGTCGAAACAGTGTTCGTTTTCCATCCACCATTCTAAATAGAATAATTGTTCCTCAGAGAGCTGTAGCTTTCCGTTTGGCGGCATGTGTTCTTTTTCTTCTAAGGGTAAGTTTACGCGTTGCAACGCACTACTTTTTCCACTTTCAGCAAAGAAATTTCCAGAGTTTCCTCCTTTTAAAAGAGCTTCTTTTGAAGTCATGATTAAACCACCATTGGTTTTTCCTGTGTTATGGCAACTGGTGCAGTGATTCTCAAACATAGGCCTGATAATGTCTGCATAAACCAAGGCTTCATTCACGTCAGAAATGGAAACCACAGTAGGTTCTTTGTGCTCAAATAGAAAATTCTCTCCATGGGTCATGCTGGCGCCATAATGTCCTGTAATGGTTAGAAGTAAAAGTACAACCATGAGCAGCGGCCAATAGAGTTTCTTCAATTCTGGTTTTTTAGCCAGTTTTAAAGCTGTGAGAAATCCTACTGCTACAGTTAATCCTACGGCCGTCCATTTATGAAGTCTAATCAAATCTCCTTCGTAGCCGCCTTCGCCTCCAAGTCGCCATCCAGTTAACAGAGAGAGAACAGAAGCAATGAATGCCAATAGAAGGATGTAAGAAAGAATCTTTTCAGATTCATCTGTTTTTTTATTGCGAAGTAAAAACTCCAATACGAATAACACAATCAAAATGCCAATAGGTAGATGGACTAGTAAAGGGTGGAGGTGACCGATATTGATGGACTGAAATATCAAAAATTATTCATTGAAGAATTAGAGCTGTAAATATATAATAGTGCGTAGTGTTTTTCACTGTACTACTATCTCATCTAAAAATAACCAAGCGTTTTTTCCAGCCCCAGCATGCCAGTCAGGAAGAATAGAAGGGTAAATTACAATTTTTAGATTGGTAACTTTTGTCTGTTTTAAGTCTATTTGCGGAAATTCAAACTGTGCAGCAGCGTTCTCTACTAATGGGCAGTGAAGCCAATCATGAATTAATTCCTCATCATGTGTAATACGGACTCGGTTAGGAGGGAAGATCCAGCTTCCTTGATCCTGTAGAGAACTTAAAACCAATGTTGAAACTCGTTTTTGGTCATCAAACCGCAGAACTATTGTAACTGAATCTTGATCAAAACCCAGCCATTTCCCAGATCTGAAATCCAATTCTGATTTATCTAAATCTATCAAACTTTGAATTCCCCTTCCTTCGTAGCTAGAATTGGGTTTTTCTACAGATTTGATATAAGATGGGGTTAAGTCTGGATTAATTCTGTAGTATGAAACTTCTATGGGATCGCTCGGTTTCAGTGGTTTTTTGGAAGCTCTGTATTTTATGCTTCCGCTTTCATAAGAAACTATTCCGTAGCTCTGGCTGGTCTCAAATGCGCCTGTATTCTCATTATATTCTTCAATGACTGTACCCTGTAAATTATGTTCATAGTTGATAGTGGCTTTATCATAAAAAAACACAGAGTCCAAGGTTACCGAAGGTTTGCTCAGTTTTACCTGGTTTTCTTTTAGAAAAACATTCTGTTGAGAACAGGCTATCAGCAGTAAACTAACCCATAGGTAAATTCCAATTCTCATCATTGTCTAATCAGTTTAATTGGGTATGACTTTCCTGAATTCCACTGGCACACATACAGGTTTTCATCCTCATCTACACATACATCATGCGGATGTTTGAAAAGCTCTAATGTTTGATACATCGGTTTTAAAGGGCCTCTGGTATAGAATGGCTTTCCAAAAACTGTAGGTTCAATTAACTCCCCTTTTTCATAAATAGGCTCAGATCCTCCTGGAGCAGAAATAAGCTTGTTATTCTCATCTAAGATACTCACGAAACCAGAATTATCTTTTTTATCCCCAGACCAAATAGTAGCTAGGTACACATTTTTTCCGTGAATCACAGGCCGGCAGATGTAACAGCCTGGTAAATCTATGGAATCTATATATTTCCCTTCCAGCGTGAACCTTTTCAGTTGGTTCTTCATTCTAGCAGTAATCAGTAATTCAGGATTTCCAGCATCTCTAGAATCTATACAGATGCCATGTGCGTTAAAGAACTTGTCATCCTCTTCTCCATAACCACCAAAGGAGTTCAATAATTCACCTTTAGAATTATAATGATGAATCAGCTGCTGACCGTAACCGTCTGCCACATAGACATCTCCGCTGCTATGAACTGCAGTTTCCGTTGGTTTGTACTGTTCGGGGTCATAGTAAGCTCCAGATTGTTTAGGGTAGGAGAAGCGTTGCACTTCTTTTCCCTTAATGGTGGTTTTTATGACTTCATTTCTTACAGTATCTGTAATGTAGAGGAAGTCTTCACCACCTTCCACGTTAAGAGTTAAGCCATGTGCACCAGGGTATTCTGTTCCCCATACTTCTTTGAGTTTTCCTTTTTTATTATAGATTATCACATTGTTTTTGGTGTGATTAGTGAGCATCACTATTCTGCCTTTGGAGTCTTGAACCATCTCATGACAGTCGTTCACAGGGTGTTTAGTAGCGTTTAAAGCTCCCCAGTTCATATCTACTTTATAGCGGTGGGTATTATGACCTATAATTAATTCTTCATGAAGAAGCATTCTATCAGAAAAAGAGCTAGCTACTGCCATTCCTATTCCAGCTATACTAGTATTTATGATGAATTTCCTGCGGTTCACTTAGTGCTAGGTTAGGCTGGCAAGATAGCAGAAAGTAGCGAAGTGAATTACTCTCGGCTCATACCAAATTGACACTCGCTTCTAGTGCCACAGAATTTAAGTAAGCAAGGCAATAGATTTCAAATGATGAGTCAAAATACATCTCTCCTTATATTCGCCAG
>JBGCDA010000098.1:0-25161 GCA_045104985.1 Flavobacteriales bacterium
GAAATTAACATGTATGATTCTTAGGGCTGAACCTTAATTAAGGTGCAAATATAAATCTTACGCTTAAGAGAATTCTGCATTTTGCCCTTGGCTTATACAATTTGAATCGTTCTTTGGTTAAAGGGTTCTTATTCAGTTTTAAATACCAGCGCCCATCTGAACAGTGTGGAAAAAAATTAGTGTCACCAGTGGTGTAAAAGAATTACTCCCACTCATAAACAGACTGAACTTAGTCCGTTACTTTTGCCTAGGGTTTAGGAGGCCGTAACACATATTGCAACGCAAGTGAAAGAACAGAAATACGTAATAGTAACAGGAGGAACAGGGTTTATAGGCTCACATGCTGTGGTACAACTTATAGACCAAGGGTTTACCCCAGTGGTGATAGATGATTTTAGAAACTCTAAGCGCTGGATTTTAGACCGCCTAAAAACCATTACTGGCCAGCCCATTCTGCATCATGAAGTAAACTGTGCCAATGAAGCTGAAGTACTGGAGGTGTTTTCTAAGTATGAGCGTATAGAGGCTGTCATGCACTTTGCCGCCTATAAATCGGTAGGGGAGTCGGTGGCGCAGCCGCTCATGTATTTCCAGAACAATATAAACTCTCTAGCGGCCATACTCAAGGCTATGAAGGCTGATGAAGTAGAACACCTTATTTTCTCTTCTTCCTGCACAGTGTATGGTTCTCCATCAATGCCAGAAGTCACTGAACGTACGCCTATAGTTAAAAGTGAATCGCCTTATGGGGAAACCAAGATTATCTGCGAGCGACTCATAGAGTTTGAATGCCGTGCTAACCCCAAGTTAAAAGCCACACTGCTCAGGTATTTTAATCCCATAGGCGCCCACCCATCTGCCCTCATAGGAGAGCTGCCAGAGGGAGTGCCTAATAATTTAGTGCCTTACATTACCCAAGCAGCATCAGGCAAGCGAGATAAGCTCACCGTCTTCGGAGATGATTATAATACAGAAGATGGATCATGTTTGAGAGATTACATTCACGTAGTAGATCTAGCTAGGGCACATTCTTCAGCGTTGCAATGGTCCTTAACCCAACCCCAAGGATTCTGCGAAGCCATTAACCTAGGCACTGGAGAACCCACTTCAGTGCTGGGCATCATAAAAGCTTTCGAGGAAGAAACAGGCGTAAAACTCAACTATACCATAGGCCCACGCAGACCAGGAGATGTAGAAAAAATCTGGGCCAACGCTGCCAAAGCCAACGAACTCCTAGGCTGGACGTGCAAGTACTCGGTAAGAGACGCTTTAGCACATGCATGGAAGTGGGAATGTGGAGGGTTTTAGATTTTAGAAGGACTATTTTAGATTGTTTGCTGGATTCTCTGCTGGATTCTAATACCAGATAAGTTGACACGTTTATAAGTTTATAAGTGTTGCAGTCGCACTAGTTTTCGCACATTTTAACCTCAAACCAGCCTGCCGGCTGGCAGGTCTCAAATCCCGGTCACTGAGCGGTAGTCGAAGTGCCAACCTCGAACCCGCAGCCTTAGGTACAAAAGTCTATCGACTTTCACACATTCGAAAAACGCTCAGTGCACCGCTCAGTCAGCTATAATTTTAACCTCGAATTTCGAACCAGCCTGCGGGCTGGCAGGTCTCAAACCTTGGTCACTGACCGAAGCGCAGCGGAGTCGAACGTGCGAACGTGCAAACCCCGAACTGTAACTACTCCTCCGAATGCACATATCCTCCAGAGTTATACCCATAACCATAGCTGTATTTATTGCCATATTTAGCATAAAGCCTTTGGAGTTTTTTAAGTCGCACATTATTTAGGATGAGCGATACATTACTGATGTTGTTCTGCTCTAAGGTTTCTTCTAAGAAGCGAATGCCTGCACGCTGTGCTTTTTCTGTGTTGAGTATGAAGATAGAATTGTCTACGAGTGTGTGCAGAACCAAACTATCGCTTATGAGCATGAGTGGTGGTGTGTCTATGATCACGTATTCATACTGCTGCTTTAAAGAGTTAATGAGTTCTTCTGTGCGCTTGCTTAAAATAAGTTCAGACGCATTAGGTGGAATAGGACCGGCAGTAATGACATCTAAGTTCTCAATACCTGAAGGGATAATGCAGTCTTCCAACTCCTTTCTATTTGCTAGTATTGAAGAAATACCTTTTGTATTAGCCAGTTGAAGCGTTTTATGCACCTTAGGTTTATGAAGGTCAAAGTCTAATAGGATTGTTTTCTTTCCTGCTTTAGAAATTACCGAAGATAAATTGGTGCTGGCAAATGTTTTACCTTCAGAAGGGTGCAGAGAAGAGACCAGAAGTGTCTTGGTCTCCTTAGAGTTCATGACGTACTGCAGGTTCGTTCTCAAAGCCCTGAATGATTCAGCCACATTAGATCTGGAGTTTTCTAGAATAGAAATAGGCTGTTCATTTATCTGCAGGTAGTTCGGAATAGATCCCAGCACAGGAAGTTTGGTTATGGATTTCAATTCTCCCAAGGATTCTATGCGGTCTAAAAGAGTTACCCTTAAAAAGCCTATGATGGCAGCCAGTAGAAAAAACGCGCCTACAAATGAGTAGATGGTCTTAGTATTGTTAGGCCCTATCATGCCTATGCTTCTAGCGTTTTCTATGACTGATATTTCTGGAAGTATGGCTGCTTTAGCTATTACTGTAGAAGCCCTAGACTCTAACAGGTAAACATATAAGCTTTCATTGACTTTTAGTTTTCGTTCTATTTCTAATAAGGTACGCTGAGATTTAGGCAGGTTCAGTAGCTTAGAATTCATACGTCTGATCTGAGCATTCATGGCAGAAATGTCCTTAGAAATTGCAGTTTTGGAGTTTTCCAAGTAGGTCAGAATATGACTAGCTTGAATTTTAATGAGAGAGTCTTTTTTAATGACAGAGCGTGTAGCTTCTGTAAAGTTGTCTAACAATTCCACGCGCTCTTGTCTGCTTTCATAAAGTTCCACCACCTGTTTTTTAAGCAGTTCATCTTCTCCATAAATGTAGAAACTTGGTGGCAACTCACCAGTATTATTATCGGATTTCACAAATTCTGTGAGCTCTTCAAAAGAATTTTTAATTTGTTCAAGTTCAGAGCGTTCTTGTTCTTTCAGGAGTAGCTCCTTAAATAAAAAGTCCTGCTCTTTGTCCAGATCTATAATGTTTTTCTGATTTTTATACACCTGGCTTGAAAATCCTAAAGAGTCTATAATGGTTTCTAATTCTGCCAGTTGCTTATCTATATATACTTGTGTGTTTTGGTTTACACGGTATTGTTTTTCTAGAGAATATTTCACATATTCACTAGAAAGTGTATCCAGAAACATTTTGGCATAAGCTGGCACTTCATTATTTACCGTTAGGCTAAGTATACTGGTAAACTCTACATTCTGAATGTTTAATACACTTCTAAAATCAGAAACCAGCTTATTGTCTGAAGATACGGTTATGACGTAAGTAGATTCAGAAAATTGACTCACGCTAGCTGGGCTGAGCTGGCTGCTAGCGCTTATGGTCAAGTCTCCCAGGTGAGGATCTTTTGCGCTTAGAGGTACACCCAGTTTCTGGGTGTAGAAATAATCATCTCCATTTAGAGAGTAGCTCACTTCTATTTCTTCCGCACTGATCAGTTTAAAGGTTATAGGCAGGTTCAGCGCTGAGCCACTCATGGTTTTATAGTCTACCTTTACTTCGAAGGCAGGGAAATTCGTGGTTTGTTCTTTTCTCAATCTGCCTTGAATGTAGTAGGCTACATTCAGGTTGAGTTTTTTCAGCGTATTATCTATCATGTCATACGACTTGAGGATGCGCTTTTGGTTTTCTATATCGGCATACTGGCTGAAGTAACCAAAATTGCTACGCAGCTCATTCTGATAGTTATACGTCTCCTCACTTTTCAGTAGAATCTCTGTCTTGGCTGCATAAATCTTAGCTTGGCGTTGTGTGTAGAGATAGGCCAGTCCAAAACCTATAAGAGGAAATAGCAGTAAGATGAGCCAGTTTTTAGACAGGAATTTAAAGATGGGTCTGAGGTCGTCAGCAGATATAATATTCCCGTTTTGATTCATAGGTGAATTTCTATTGAAGGAACAAATATATATGCTTACTAGAAATAGTTAGAACTATATTTGCATTCTGAAGTAAAACTTAATAAACCGACATGCGTCTGTTGATGAAATAAGTAGTAATTTTGTTTAAAAGTATCTGAATGTTTAAATTTCTTTTGGTTCTCTTCTTTAGTGGCTTAGCTCTCTATGGTCTGTCGCAGGGATTCCCCTCTGGTGGCGGCCCAGGATTTCCATCGTCTAGTGGCCCACCTTGTGGACCTCCTTTTGGTGCCCCATGTCCTATTCCATTAGATGGAGGGGTAGGGTTTTTAATAGCAGCAGGCTTAGTCTATGGAGGAAAGAAATTCAGAGATTCCAAAACAGAACAATAAGTTTTTAAGTAAAGCAGCCATTTCTTTTGGGGTATGGTTTCTAGTGCTTTTAACCGCGTGGTACTTTTTGTACGAAGTGGTCATTAAGCCTAATGATTTCTACGATAAACATGTTATAGCTACCATAGCTTCTCAGGGGCAGTGGTTTTTAGAGTTCCTAGGTTATTCCACCTTACTATTCGACTATAGCGGTAACGGGTTCTCCGATTTTGTTCAGATTCAGGGCTCTCCAGGTGTAATTATTGGCGCTGGTTGTGATGGGTTAGTTATTATAGCGTTGTTCATCATATTTATCAGTCTATTCGCAGGCCCCGTTCGTCATAAATTATGGTTCATACCTTTAGGTATACTCCTCATACACAGTTTAAATGTATTGCGCGTTGCAATACTGGCCATTATAGTCCTCTACCGTCCAGAATGGCTAGCCTTTAATCATGATTACACCTTTGTGCTTATTACTTATGGGTTTGTGTTTCTGCTCTGGATGATTTGGGTCAATAAGTTTTCTCAAACCGTGGCCAAGTGAAGCTGTTCATTGGCATAGGGTTGGTTGTTTTATCGCTGGTTTTAGGGGCCTTTCAGGAGCAAGTGAAAATCAATATCAATTCGAATTTAAGCCACGTGCCTCACATTATGAATTACGATGGGCTTACACCTGAACTCAGAAGAGAAGCCGTAAAAATTAGGCTGACAGCTATACCTTATAATTATTACCATAGCCATCAAAAAATAGACTTATTATATCATCTGGATTCAAAAGGACTGTATTATTCTAAATGGTTGCTTACTGTAGTGCTTGTGTTCCTACATTTCTGCCTCGGGCACAATATAATTACCCAACTGATTTCTACAGAACCCAATTTAAAAAAGGCATACACCTATATATATGTCCTTGCATTTGGGCTGGCTGTAGGAGCTTATGCCATTGGGAAATTAGTGGGTTTAGATTTTTATCCATTTTCAAGGCGGGTAGTGGGTTTTCTGCAATCCGTAATTCCAGTAGTCTTCGTATTTTTCATTTCTAAATTAAATGTTCATGCAGTTAAATAAGAATTTACCTTCCCATGCACGAGTCTGGGTATATCAATGCAAGGAAGACCTTTCTTCACATGTAAGCTACATCCAGCAGCAGCTTGGAGATTTTATGGCGCAGTGGCAAACTCATGGAGTGCCAGTAGCAGGAGATTTCGACATTGTGTATGGGCACTTTATAGTTATAGCCGCAGATGAATCTAAAGCAGGTGTTAGTGGGTGCTCCATAGATAGTGTGGTTTCTGTTATAGATCAGATTGGAAAATCACTAAAAAAAGATTTGTTCGATAGAATGGCTGTGTTTTATGAGAAAAATGGAAGAATAGAGAGCTGCCACTTGCACGATTTAGCCCATTTGGTAGAGAAAGGAGAGGTCAAACAAGATACAGTAATGATTAACACTTTAGTGAAAACTTTAGGAGAATATGAAAATGAGTGGTTAAAACCATTAAAAGACAGTTGGCATAATAAAATGGTGGTTTAATGTGCTTAAAACCACAACTAATCGAAAAAATAACAATGGATTCTTAGGTGATATTAGATAAAATTGATTAACTTAGGCGACTGTTTCGAAGAGTTTTGGAACAAAATACAACCTAAAGAATTAACCTGAGTTGACCACGGCCATGTCTAAATCGATGACAACCATAAGTATACTATTTAAATACTCTTTATGTGCACATGGCCAAATGTTACAGAAATGTGTAGATTTTTTATTCTCTAGGACACATCAATTGCAATCAATTAAAATTCAAAATTATAATAATTAACCAAAATCAATTCAAATGAAGAAAATGTATAAAAATTTGACGATACTCTGTTGTATGGCACTCTTATGTGTGTCCAACGGGGTTTTTGCGCAAGACGCTTGTGCAGACGCTACGGCACTAGTGCTTGATGCAGCACCAGTAACTGGCGATAACACCGGTGCTATAGATGAAAACGATCTAGGTGTAGAAAATGAAGGCGCATGTTGGCTTACAGATGGAGACGATGGTGATGTATGGTTCTCGATAGACGGTATAGATGGCCAAATAGACGTTCAGACATTTGAGGGTACTAATGATGACACTCAGATAGCTGTGTACGATGCTTGTGGAGGAACTCAAGTTGCTTGTAATGATGACTTCGGTACTTCATTAATGTCATTCGTAACTTTCTGCGCTGAAGCAGGAACTACTTATTTTATAGAAGTAGAGGGATGGGATGGAACTGTAGGTGATTTCACTATTTCTGCTGTTACTTCTGCTGCTGATGCTCCAGGGTACTGCAGTGATCCAACTGCTGACAACTTTGATGATGCTCCATCTGTATGTGCTGTGGAAAATAATGACCTTTGTCTATTCCCACTTGCTAATGATACATGTGCTGAAGCTCAAGCTATGAACATTGGTTCTACTGTAACAGGATCTAATGAAGGGGCTACTCCTACTTCTACTGCTCAGGGTAACGCAGTTGCTCCAGATGTGTGGTTCTCATTTGTAGGAGATGGATCTTTGGTAGACATTTACACAACTTTAGGTCAAGGTCTAACTGATTCTTACCTTGTGCTCTATGATGAGTGTGGTGGAACAGTATTAGCGTTCAACGATGATTTCGATGGTTTACAGTCTCGTATAAACGGCATTTGTGCTGCTGATGGTGAAACTTATATAGTAGAAGTTCAAAGTTTTAGTGGTTTCACTACTACTGGTGCTTTCTCGCTCACAGTAGAAGGGTCAGCTACACCAGCTACTACTTATTGTTCTGATCCTGGAGCAGACCAGTTTGAGGAATTCCCAGAAGATTGCTGGGTAGAAGATAACACTACTTGTACATTCTGTGCACCTATTAACGATGTGTGTTTAGGAGCATTCCCAGTAGCTATTGATGGAACAACGTTCCCTGGAAGAAACGAATGTGCTCAGCCAGATGACGCTTCTTGTGAATTTGGTGATGCGTTAGGTGTATGGTATACATTTAACACTGGTGCTAATAATGCTATCGAATTAACTTTAGCTCCTGCTGCTGCTCCTTTAGATTCAGCTGCTGTAGGTGTAGAAGTAGCAGTGTTCTCTGGAGACTGTGATGGTTTAACAGAACTTTTCTGTGCTAATGGTGACCAAGATGCTACTGCTATAGCTGGTCTTGATATCAATACTAACTATTTCATTTTAGTGTGGACTGATGCTGTTTTAGACCAAGGTGAATTTGATTTATCTGTGGTAGCTGGATCTGCAGGATGTACTGATCCAACAGCATGTAACTTTGATGGAAGCGCTACTATAGAAATCGATTGTGATTTTTCTTGTATTGGTTGTACTGATGAAGCTGCTTTCAACTTTGATGCTGAAGCTTCAGTTTCTTGTGAAGATTGTTGTGCATTTAATGATGAGTGTGTAGATGCTCAAGAAATGACAATAGGTGATTCAGTGATCGGAACTAACGGAGGGGCTACAGTATCTTTACCAAATGTTCAAGGAAGTGCTGCGGCACCAGATGTGTACTTCTCATTTGTAGGTGATGGAAGTTTAGTGGATATCTCTACTACTTTAGGAATAGGTCTTACAGACTCATATTTAGTTCTATATGACGAGTGTGGAGGAAATGTTCTTGCTTTCAATGATGACTTCGGTGGTTTTCAGTCTGCAATCAATGGTTTCTGTGCTGCTGATGGTGAAACTTACATAGTAGAAGTTCAAAGTTTCAGTGGATTTACCATTACTGGTTCATTTACACTAACAATAGCGGCTTCTGCTACTGCTCCTACTGAGTACTGTGGTAATCCATTAGCCACTAACTTCAATGCTGAGCCAGGTGACTGTGATGTAGAGAACGAAGAGTTATGTGACTTTATGGGATGTACTGATGAAGCTGCTTGTAACTTCGATGGTCTTTCTGAAGATGATGGTGGTCTGTTAACTGACGATGGTTCTTGTTGTTTAGGTAACTGTGCTACTATCAGTCTTACTGATGCATTCGGAG
This sequence comes from Flavobacteriales bacterium, assembly GCA_045104985.1. Lineage (GTDB taxonomy): Bacteria > Bacteroidota > Bacteroidia > Flavobacteriales_D > Sanyastnellaceae > ASP10-05a. The sequence continues at coordinate 8,421 of JBGCDA010000098.1, forward strand.
ATGGATGGAATGGTGCTATCTACACATTAACTAACATAGATACTGATGAGGTAGTTTCTACTGGTGGTTTAACGGGAACTCAAAATGGTGGAGACTTCGTAGTTTATGATGAGTGTTTAGCGGATGGTTGTTTAAATCTTACTATCACTGCTGGAGGTTTCCCAAGTGAAATTGGTTTCACAATAGAGACTCAAGATGGAATCTTATACCAAACTACTGATGTACTAAATGATGATGACTTCGCAGCTACTGATTTAATCGTAGACCAAGTGATTACTTTTGGAGATGTGTCATGTCCAGTAGCAGGATGTACAGATGAAACTGCACTAAACTATAACCCTAATGCTACATTAGATTGTAATGGAACTATAGATGGTACAGATTTAACTTGTTGTACTTACCCAGCTGCTAACAACGATTGTGATGGAGCTCTTCCAATCACAGCTGGAAATACAGAAAACTTCGATGTAACATTTGCTACTAATAGTGGTTTAGACTGTAACGGTCCTGTAGGTCCTGGTGATGGTGATCTTTGGTATGTATATGAAGCTACTTGTGATAACGATATCACTATAGCAGCACTCCAAGGATTTGGAGCTGGTTCTGTAGGGATCTACACAGGAGAGTGTGGAGAGTTAACAGAGGTTGGATGTTTTGGTCCTTTAAATGGAGCAGCTAATGCTTTAGTTACTGTTACTGCTGGAACTACTTACTACCTTAAAGTAGGTATTAACCCAGCAAATGTGTTCTTAGGAACTGAAGGATCAGTGACTATTACTGAAGGTGTTTGTGAAGGTTGTACATATGATGCAGCTACTAACTATAACCCAGTAGCAGTATTAGATAATGGTACTTGTGAATTCCCTAACTCTTGTACGTGTCCTGGAGATTTCAACAATGACGGAAACGTTTCTGTTGTCGATCTTTCTGGATTCCTAGGAGCTTTCGGTTTCCCATGTGCTAACTAAGATTAACACTAAAGTTCGATAGAGCTTTTAATTATAAAGCCCCTACCAAGATTGGTAGGGGCTTTTTTTATATCACTAATTTTGAATCAAATTAAGCAGTTAGACTTACGCATTAGTTCTTGAACCAAATAGTACTAATTTTAGTCATTCAGCTTTGTGTGAATTAAAATAGAAAAATGAAAAAAGTATATATGGCAGGAGGGTGCTTCTGGGGAATGGAAGACCTATTTAGAGTCAGGAATGGAATAGTAGATACGGAAGTAGGCTACATAGGAGGGCAAAATCAAAACCCAACATACCGAAATCACCCCGGACATGCTGAAGGTATAGAAATTACTTATGATCCGGAAAAAACTAACTTTAAAGAGATATTGGATTACTTCTTTAGAATTCATAATCCTACTACCATAGATCGGCAGGGAAATGATGTAGGATCTAGCTACCGATCTGCCATCTTTTTCCAAAACGAAGAGGAAAAACAAATAGCTCAAGAAGTAATAAAAATAGTGGAGAGTTCAGGAAAATGGAACGACAAGGTTGTAACCAATTTAGAGCCTTATTCTACTTTTTGGCCTGCTGAACCAGAACATCAGGACTATTTAGTAAGAAACCCTATGGGTTATACATGTCACTTTGAGCGTTTTGAATCTTTTATGTAATACTTTAAAAGTTTAGTTTCTATAATGTTCTACAATGACATAACTCTTGCAGAAGTTTGGTAAACCGAAGACATATTGAGTACTAAATAGAGCATCTTTTATAATAAACTCTTTAGCATAAGTGAGATCTTTTAGTGAGGGAGATTTAATCGGGCTAAGATCTACTAAATTCCCATTCTCATCTATGCTTAGTTCCATAAAGGTGGTTCCTCTAATATCGTCAGAATCTGGTAATTCCAAGAGCACAGTTTTAATCTGGTCCTTAGAGTATAATTCTAATTCTCTAGAATAAGCCTTTACAGCATACTCCTTAGCTAGCTTGAGCTTAGGCATTTCTATACGCGGAGCTAAATTAAATTCGAATGTTGGAAGTAAGTTGCTATTGGTGATAACAGATTTATCGGAAAAACGAGTGGTATGAGAAACTGGGTTGAAGAGACCAGGAGTAACCCAGTCTCCTACTTGTTCTCCTGCAGTATAAGAGCCAAAACGTGTGACATTTCCATTTAACCAACGGGTAAAAGAGCCATCTAGCAGACCATTCTCAAATGAGAATTGGGCAGAGGTTTGATCATAGAAATCAAATTCTTTTCCCTGACCCGTTAGTAGGCCATCTAATACTGGGTATTCTCTGTGCTTATTACTCTTTGGGCCATAAAGGCACCAGACCAATGTATCATTGGTATAGTCTAGTGTGTATTTGGTTTTCCCGGAGAAGGAATAAAAAGTCCAAATTTCACTGGGATAACCATTGTGGATGTTTCCTTTAGCGTAAGTGTTATTTCTCGAGTAAAAATATTTAATACTGCCATGTAACAAGCCATTTTTATAATTGATAATAGCAGCTGTATCGCCAAAATGGTGAAAATGAACTAAAGTGCCAGTCCCCTTGTTAAATTCAGAATCTACTTCACTGCCATTGGCCGTATTTTGTGTGAATACTTCTAACAGTTTACCTTCATCAAATTCTAAATGCATCCATAACTTACCAGAGTTAAAATGCCTGTAGTAATAGCCTGAAATACGTCCTTCCTTAGAAAAAGGAAGCCCAAAATGAGGAGTGATATCTAGTATTTGTTCAAGACCATTTTCTGTGAGAAGTTTTTCTAGTTCTAAGTTAGAGATGTACGTAGTGTAAGATTCTAGTCTGCTGCCGGTTCTGTAAAATCGTTTGATAGAAATAGCACATTCTGTAGCATCATACACATAATTTTTGGACAGCAACAGGGCTCCGTTTTCAGAAAAGAATTCTGCAGTAATAGGCATGCCTAGTGAATTCCATGTTATTATACTCATCTTTTCCTTAGTGTCATAAAATGAACTCCACGTGCCAGAACGTTTTCCAAGTGTATGCTCTATTCTACTTTTTACTTCTCCATTTTTATGATAGTGAGTGGAAGCTCCGTGAATTAATCCATTTTTATATTCTGACGTAAATCTTAATGTGCCATCAGAGAACAAACCTCGCCATATGCCATGATTCATAAGCCTTTTAACTGAACCATAAGAAATGGTGTCTTCATCTAGGGTGTAAATGAGTGTAAAGTCATTATCTCCTTTGAACACTGTGTCTGTGTCTAGCGAGATTTGAGTGTGCCCCACTTCCGAATCAATCAAAGTGACCATTATGAAAATGAATATGATTATTCTTGAATTCAACTATTGAATAGATTAGTGAATATGAATAGAACAGTTGTATTCCTCCCCTCTGAAGAATTTAATCGGTGGGTTGGCGAGTATAGTGGTGATATGATTATGAAGGGCATTTGAGTCGCTCGTTTTCAGAATTGATAAAAGAGTGTTTCGCGTTGCAATATATTAGGTTAATTTTGATCTATAGTTGCATTTAAATAAAAGCGAGATGTCTTTAACACCTACTAGAAGCGTGCCATTAGGTTATAAAGCACCAGAATTTAGCTTGCCAGATACGGTATCTGGAAAACTAAAAACGTTTCGAGAACTCAAAGGAAAGTCTGGAACGGTGGTGATGTTCATATGTAATCACTGTCCTTTCGTGATTCATGTTCAAGAAGAAATAGTAAGTCTAGCCAATGATTATCTCTCTAAAGGAATAGGTTTTGTAGCCATTAGTTCTAATGACGTAGAAAATTATCCTCAAGACTCACCTGAGCTTATGAGAGCTTTAGCTCAGAAGTTAAACTTTCCTTTTCCTTATCTGTATGATGAATTACAGGATGCAGCTAGAGATTACAAGGCAGAGTGTACGCCAGATTTTAGCATATTTGATGAGAATGACAATTGTGTATATCGTGGTCAGCTAGACGATAGTAGGCCTGGAAATAACGAACCTTTATCTGGAAGAGATATTCGTGAGGTTTGCGATTTACTATTGCAACGCAAAGAAGTACCTACTACTAACCAAAGCCCAAGTATAGGCTGCAACATAAAGTGGAAATGAAATTTAACCTTAGCGAAATTACAGAGGTCATAAAAAACAGGAGGTCCGTTTATCCTGAAGCATATACATCTAGGGTAGTACATCCTGAAATGGTAGAGGATGTGCTGAATAATGCCATTTGGGCACCTACGCATGGTATGGTGCAGCCGTGGAGGTTTAAAGTGTTTACTGGTGATGCTGTTAAAAGAGCTGGAATGGAGCTGGAGCGGGTTTATAAATCGGTGGTTCCTGAAGAGAAGTGGAGCCAAAGAAAATTAGATAAGTTAAAATCTAGAACAGAGTCTATTTCGGTACTCATCTTTATATGCATGACTCCAGATGGAAATACTTCTATTCCTGAAATAGAAAACGTAAGCGCTGTAGCCTGTGCAGTTCAGAATATGTATTTGACGTGCACTGCTTATGGCTTAGGCAGCTACTGGAGCAGTCCTTCTTATGTGTATTCTAAGGAAATGAATGATTTTCTGGGTTTAAAGGAAGGAGATAAGTGCTTAGGCATGTTTTTCATGGGTTATCCTGCAGAAGAATGGCCTAAAAGTCACCGAAAACCTCTAGAGTACGTATCAGAATGGTTTGACAAATGATAAATTTAATGAACTATTATGAGCACCCTGCTGATAATAGATACTACATATTTGAGTTTAGAAACGTAGAAAAGGCCATAAGTTTTGAGAACTTGTTAGACGAATATCGAGTTACTTTTGAGAAAATGGTAGAGGGAGAGACCGATGAAGACTGGCTAACGAGATATGCCATATCTAAAGATTTTTTTAAGGAGTCACTGCGCGCTAATAATTTAACCGAGTCTAAGTACAGAACTCCTATGATTGGAAATGTATATGCACGCTATATCTTTGTCATAATTATGATAGGGGTAGTGGCGTTAGCATTTGTAGGTTACTGTAAAACGAATCTTTGAGATTAGGAATTTTAATCATATTAATGTTTTGTGCTCAGCTTAATGGTGTGGCTCAGCAGAATGTAACTACAGTAGGGTTTCAGTTTAAACCTATGGTGAAGACCGGCTTTATAGATTACGGAGGTGGAGACATAGAGCGCGACTGGTTAAGTTCTCAGTATTCTTTCGAAGGTGGTTATGCCACTGGAATGGTTATAAGAAGAGGGTTTACGCGTACGCTTTCATTAGAGACCGGCATAAGTTATATCAAGAGAAATTTTAGAGTAGACGTGGAAGATGCTGATTCATTGCATACGGGTACTATGGAGTACAGTTTAATAGCATATCAAATACCCATTCAAGGTCTTATATATGCACGTTTGTCTGATAATTTATATATGAATGCTTCTGGTGGTTTAGGTGTGAATTTTATGCCTTCTGATGTGAAAACAAACACATTTGAGCACAGACAAACCACTTATAGAATAGGGAATCAGCGTTGGCTAAAAACATCCCTTTTAGCCAATTATGGATTTGAGTATCGGACTAAGAAGGATGGGTACTTTTATTTAGGTGTCTCGTATGACCGTCCTTTAGGAAACTTCGTAGGATCACGTGCAGTTATTAGAAGGGAGAGTGGAGAGGAGCGTTTTACTGATGGTTTTTTTACTGGAGCTTTTTTTACAGTAGACGTAAGGTACTTCTTTCACGAGGATCCTGAACGAAGAAAAAATAGGCCTAAGCGCGTGCGCTAGACCTATTTTGAATAATGTTGATTTCGTAATGTTATTTGAGTAAAAGTGTCTGGACAATAACTAGGCTACTAATTTTATTTAATATAAAAAGGTGAATGAGCCTCCAGTTAAAAATTTCAAGCTTTAACCCAGTAGCTCCTTTACGATATTACTAATGTCTTTCCCATCAGCTTTACCAGCCAGTTGTTTAGAGGCCATTCCCATTACTTTCCCCATGTCTGCCATAGAAGAAGCTCCTGTTTGTGTTACGATAGCTTGAACGGCTTCTTTAAGCTTATCTGGGCTCATTTTCTCTGGGAGATATGCTTTTATAACTTCCGCTTGAGTAAGTTCATCCTTTGCCAGGTCCTCTCTTCCTTGTTCTTTATAAATTCCAGCGGCCTCTACTCTCTGCTTATATAGCTTGTTTAAAATCTTTAAACCTGTGGCTTCATCTAATTCTGAACTACCGCCTTTAGTAGCTTCTAGAAGCAATTTAGACTTTATATCTCTTAGAGCAGAAAGCTTGTCAGCCTCTCTGGCCTTCATAGCCGTTTTTATATCGTTGTTTATTTGTTCCGTAAGATTCATTTCGTTTCTTATTTGTGGTTAAAATTAAGCAAAAAGAAAAGGGGCAGAAAAACTGCCCCTTCTACTATAAGGTTATTTTTCTATCAGTCTACATTGTCATGTAGAAATGAATTATTGTCTTTTAATTTAGTTTCAGAGTTTCCTTGCTCATCTGTTTCTTCAGAAAGTGTGTATCTGCTTACTTGAGATTCTGAACTATGAGGTGTGTCGTCTAATTGCACGTTTCTTCTTACGTAAGAAGGTTCGTTTTCTAGCTGTGCTAATCCACCTGGAGTTCTTAGCTTGTGAGAAAATTCTTTTACTCTGTTTTCTCTTTCTTTATTCAGTCTGTTTAAGTCTTCTCTGCTAATAGAGTCTGTAGGGTCTTGATGAGTGAATTTTATAGCACTGTTCGTAGGAGCTTTAGGTGCTTCTTCTGTAGGCTCTAATTCATCTGATTCTAATCTATAAACCACTTTTTTTGGCTCCTCTACTTTATCTTCAACAGGAGAAACAGGCTGCTGAAATGGCTCAGGCTCTGCAGGTTCTTGAACTTCTTTCATAAATGGCTCTTCACCTTTCTCCTCTATTTCATTATGAAATAGTGTGCTTCGGTTTTGAGTTTCTTCAGAGATTTCTACATCATTAAGCCATTCAGGAGCCTCGCTCATTATAGGCGCACTTGGTGTCTCTTCTGTAGGTTCAGTTTCTACTTCTGACTTTAAAAAAGGCTCTTCTTCTAAAGGAGTCTCTTCTATATGTAAAGGCTCATCGGTATGAATCGTAGGGCTGTTTATAGGAGCCACTATCTGCTGAGGTTCTTTATCTTCTAAAGAGAATTTTTTAATCTCTGGTTCCATAACTGGAATGCCAGAAATAATCTGACTAGATTCAAAACCAGTAGCTATAACAGTAACACATAAGTCATCTCCAAGGGTAGTATCTTCTCCATAACCCCAAATTACTTCTGCACTCATTCCTGCTTTATCTTGGATGTAATCTGTAATTTCCATTACTTCATCCATGGTTACAGCGTCAGATCCATGAGTTACATTTAGTAAGACAAACTCAGCACCTGTAATATCATTATCATTAAGCAGCGGAGATTCTAGGGCTTCCATAACAGCAGTCATGGCTCTGTCTTGGCCAGTAGCCTTTCCAGATCCCATAATAGCCACACCGCTATTTTTCATAACCGTGTTAACATCATTCATATCTACATTCACCTCACCAGTTAAAGTAATCACTTCAGCTATTCCTTTAGCTGCGGTGCAAAGTACTTCGTCTGCATGAGAGAAAGCATCTCTCAGTGTAAGGTTTCCGTATAGTTCTCTGAGCTTATCGTTTTTTATGACTAGAAGCGTGTCTACAGAATCACGCATCTCTTTTAACCCCTGTTCGGCTTGGTTTTTTCTTTTTCTTCCTTCAAACATGAAAGGAACTGTAACTATACCTACAGTAAGAATGCCCAAATCCTTAGCCGCTTTGGCTATGATAGGAGCTGCGCCAGTTCCTGTACCACCACCCATTCCAGCAGTAACAAAAACCATAGTTGTGTTTTTAGTGAGGATTCTCATCACATCATCTAAATTCTCTACAGCAGCATTTCTTCCTACTTCAGGAATAGCGCCTGCACCTCTTCCTTCAGTAAGGGTAGCCCCTAATTGAATTTTTAAAGGAACTGGACTAGCGTCTAGTGCCTGCGCATCGGTATTACAAACTACGAAGTCTACTCCGTTAATTCCTTGCTGATACATGTAGTTTACGGCATTACTACCTCCACCACCAACACCTATGACTTTAATGATAGAATTATGCTCTGTAGGCATTTCGAATCTCATTATGTCTGCTATATTCTCACTCATTACTTATGGGTTTTTGTGTTGTACTTCTATCTCTTTACTCTGTAATAAAAGAGTCTGCGAAAAAGCAAAAAGGTTTTGGTTTAATTAAATAATTCCTTTCCTACTTATCCATACTCTGTCTCTTTAATTGTTAGTTTTTATTCTTCTTCATTTTCAAACCAAGCTTTGATATTCTCTAAAAATTTCATAGCTCCTTTTCTGCTCTCTCCACGTTGTTTCTTAGCTACTTCATCAGAAGTAGAATTTTTGGCAGAATCCTCATATCCCTTCATCACTAATCCTACACCTGTAGAATAGGTAGGTTTTACTACGTCTTCGTTAGGCGCTTTGTATAGATGCTCATTCGGGTAACCTATCCTACAATCCATTCCTGTAATGAATTCGAATAGTTGAGTAATGTGTCTCAGTTGTGATCCACCACCAGTTACTACTATTCCTCCTATAAGCTCTTTCTCGAAACCGCTGTTCTTAATCTCATAGTATATTGTTTCTATGATTTCAGATGTTCGCGCTTCTATTATGTTAGCCAGATTTCTTAAAGAGATTTCTTTAGGCTCTCTTCCTCTTAATCCTGGAATACATACTATTTCGTTCTCTTTATTCTCACTGGCTATAGCCGAACCGAATTTCTTCTTCAGTGCTTCTGCTTGGTTCTTCATAATGGTGCAGCCTTTCTTAATATCCTCGGTAATGATGTTACCTCCGAATGGAATTACAGCCGTATGTCTAATGATTCCATCTTGGAAAATAGCCATGTCTGTAGTTCCGCCTCCTATGTCTACCAGCACTATACCTGCTTCTTTCTCTTCCTGACTTAGCACCGCTTCACTAGAGGCTAGTGGTTCTAAAATGAGTTGATCTACGGTTAAGCCAGCTTTTGCAACGCATTTATAAATGTTCTGTGCAGCAGCTATGTGTCCTGTAATAATATGGAAATTAGCTTCTAAACGCACCCCACTCATGCCTATAGGATCTTTAATGCCCTGCTCGTTATCTACTATGAATTCCTGAGGAAGTACATGAATAATTTCTTCACCAGGAAGCATAACCAGCTTATACATGTCATCTATCAGAGCGTCTAAATCTTGTCTAGAAATTTCGTCTTCCAGACTGTTTCTCATTTTGATACCACGGTGCTGCAAGCTGTTAATGTGCTGGCCAGCTATGCCCACATTAACCACATTAATTTCCACATCAGAGTTTTTCTCAGCTTCTTCTACAGCTGCTTTTATAGAGGCTACGGTTTTTTCTATATTAGAAACTACACCTCGGGTTACACCCACAGATTCAGAAACGCCCATACCTAGGATTTCTATTTTTCCGTGTTGATTTTGTCTACCTACTAAGCAAGCTATTTTAGTGGTTCCTATGTCTAATCCTACTACTATCTCTGACATGTTACAGTTCTTTTCTAGTTAAAAGTTATTTTCCTGGCACACCACCTGATCTTTAAATCTAAGGTCTATAGTGGCGTATTTATTCCAATCTTTTTTACCGATGGTTTCTTTGTAAAAGACCTCAAGTCGGTTAAATTTATGTTCTATTTCTGTAGCGGTTCCTAAAAGTATTTTATGACTCCCTACTCTAGGTACCAGCTCAAATTCGTTTTGGGCGTTAACGTAAACATGTTCTACCTGGCTGCTCCAAAAATCTGATGATTCAATGAAAGAGGCCACACTGAAAATTTCGTCCAATACAGATGCTTTTCGCAGTTGGTCATTGACATTTAGGAGGTCTAATGTAGTTCCATCTAATGCTTCGTTAATTCTTCCTGTAAATAACACCAGCCGAGGGTTTCCTTTAGAAAGAACAGGCATTTTCACCCCTTCTTTATCCACCAAAAAACTCTCACCATTTGTATTAATAATTCTAATAAACGGTACGCGCTGTTCCGCATTGATTTTCAGCTTTCCATCAACAGTTTTATGAACAGTAACATCTTTAATTAGAGGGTTCGCACTTAATGCGGTGTGAATGCGCTTTAGATCTATGTCATCCATGGCTGCTCCTATCATAGGAATGCCTGCTTCTAGTAAATCTCTTTTGAGCTGTTTTTCAGAGGTTAAGGCGTCTTCTGTACCCACTTTCAACTGCAGATCTATAGTCCAGCATTTTATGTCTTTTTGCTTATTTACAGCAAATGCGGTGAGTGTGATTACTCCTACAATAGCTAACCCAATTCCAATATTTTTCCAGATTTTTTTCATGAAAGCAGTGTTTTTATAGGGTTCACTAATTGGTCTATATCGCCTGCACCTAAAGTCATTAGGAGTTCAGGCCTATGTGTGTCTATCCAGCTCAGGCTTTCTTCTTTTGAGAGGAGTTGCTTTTGCGTTGCAACGCTAGACAGCAACCAGTCACTGGTAATGCCTTCAATAGGTTCTTCTCTGGCAGGATAGATGTCTAAAAGGATGAGTTCATCCAATGCAGAGAGACTTCTGGCAAATTCATCTGCAAAGTCTCTAGTTCTGCTATAAAGGTGAGGCTGAAAAATGCCAGTTAATTTTTTAGTAGGGTAGAGCTCTTTAGCCGCTGCTATAGCTGCGTTTAATTCAATAGGGTGATGAGCATAATCGTCTATGTAAACATGCTCTGAGTTATTTACTAGAGTTTCAAAACGTCTTTTTATGCCTTTGAATGTATCCAGACCTTTTGCCAATTCTTGAGCATCTATCCCTGTTTCTCTGGCTAGAGCTAATGCCGCTAGAGCATTTTCAGAATTGTGTTTTCCAGGCATGTGGAACTTTACATTCTGTAAGATACCTTCAGGCGTTTTAATAGAAATCACATAAGATCCATTCTCTATGATTCTAGATGTGATTTGATAATCGGAAGTGTCTCTCCAGCCATAAGTTTTTACTCTGGCACTTAAAGGAAGACAAAAGTGCTCAGCTACACCTTCATGAATTAGAAGAACATCAGAGGCCTGTGCAGCGAATGCTTTAAACGACTCCAACAGCGAATCAGACTCTCCATAAATGTCTAAATGATCGGCATCTGTGGAAGTTATGATGGCACCAAAAGGGTGGAGCGTTAAAAAACTACGGTCAAATTCATCTGCCTCTACTACAGTTAGTTCCGCGCCTTCAGAGTGAATGAAGTTAGAATTAAAATTGGTGGCTATACCTCCCAGAAAGGCACTTACAGGAGTTTCTGATTGGTGAATCAAATGAGCCAGAATAGAACTTGTGGTAGTCTTCCCATGCGTTCCAGCCACTGCTAGACCTTTGGAATTAGAAACTATTAACCCAAGAGCAACAGATCGTTTTACTGTGCTGAAGCCTAATGTGCGCAGGTGATTTAACTGTGTATGAGTTGAAGGTACTGCAGGCGTGAAAATGACAAGCGCATGGCTCAGGTCAGTTTCTATTAATTCTGAAGGAAGTGCTTTGACATTATCAGAATAGTTTATAGGAATGCCTTCGCTGATTAAAGCTTTTGTAAGTGCCGTTTCTGTTTTGTCATAGCCAGAAACAGTTTTGCCTATCTGCTTAAAATAACGGGCAAGAGCACTCATGCCTATGCCTCCGATGCCTATAAAATAGATATGAGTAATCTCGCTCAAGCGAATGTCAGTGGCCGATATGTTTCTTTCAGCCGTCATCATTTGAGGAGTTCCTCCATTTGGTTTACTATATCTGAAGTGGCGTTAGGCTTGGCTAATTTTTTGATTTCTGAGCTCATAGAGTGCATTCTGGCTTTATCATTAATTAGGTCTGAAAGCACTGAATACAGTTCCTCTCTGGCGGCACCATCTTTTAACAGCACAGCAGCTCCTACCTCTGAAAGGGCCATGGCATTTTTAGTCTGGTGGTCTTCACTCACGTTAGGAGATGGAATAAGAATGGTAGGTTTTCCTACCAAGCACAGTTCGCTAATAGACATGGCGCCTGCTCTGCTAATAATGACATCTGCTGCAGCATAAGCCATGTCCATTTCTTTTATGAAAGGTGTGAGCACAAGTCCAGTCGGATGTGTTTTTGAAATACTATCTGACTCTTCTGAAAAGCTTTTTCCGCACTGCCAGATGAGCTGGATGTTATCTCCTAATATTTTTTCTACATGCGACTTTAGCGCATGGTTTATGGTTCTAGCGCCTAGGCTTCCACCTACCGCTAAAACAGTTTTCTTGGATTGGTCTAATCCGAAATGTTCTAACGCAGCGTCCTTACCCACCGTAGCATTAGCTATCAACGCGCGCACTGGATTACCAGTGATGCTAATTTTTTCTTTAGGGAACCAGCGTTCCATGTTGGCGTAGGCCACACAGATTTTATTCGCTCCACTGGCTAGCCACTTATTAGTAATGCCTGGAAATGAGTTTTGCTCTTGGAGCACAGTCTTCACCTTTCTAGCATTAGCTCTTTTTAGGAGTGGGCCAGAAGCATAACCACCAACTCCAATGGCAACATCTGGATTAAATTTCTTAATGATCTTATTGGCATTCCACAGGCTTGAAATAAGCTTGAAAGGGAACGACAAATTATCAAGTGTAAGTCTTCTTTGAATTCCGCTAATCCATAACCCTTCTATGGGATAACCAGCTTCAGGAACTTTAGTCATTTCCATGCGGCCTGTAGCACCTACAAATAGGATGTCTGCCTGCGGATGTCTTCTCTTGATTTCATCTGCTATGGCTATGGCTGGAAAGATATGCCCACCAGTTCCTCCGCCTGATATGATTACCCTAGGCGAAGACATGTTCCTCCTCTGTTTTAGTGTTGGCTTGAGTCTTTTTCTTTTTAACTGGGTTAGCTAGTTTTTCTTCAGCAGATGATTCTAGTTCATAATCTTCATCATACACACTTCTGCTCACACTGAGAATTACCCCTATGGCAAAACACGTGAACAAAATACTAGTTCCTCCCATAGAAACTAGAGGCAGAGGCTGCCCAGTAACTGGAATAATATTCACAGAAACGGCCATGTTTATAAACGCCTGAAACACCAGCAGCATACTGAGCCCAAGGGCAAGTAGCCCACCAAAATGCCGTGGGCATTTCATGGCTATTCTTATACTTCGGTAAAAAAAGATGAGGTAAAGCATAAGTATTCCTAACCCGCCAAACAGACTGCCGTATTCTTCAATAATAAAGGCATAGATCATATCAGAATAAGCATGAGGCATGCTGTTTCTAGCGTGAGCTGTACCAGGAGGAGAAGGGAAAATACCGCCTCTAAAAATAGCGGCTTTGGCTTCTTCCACCTGATAACTGCTAGAAGCATTTTCTGCTTCCTGCCCAATTACGAAAGAATTAATTCTAGCCATCCAAGTTCCCATTCTTTCAGGTACTAAGTCAGGATTGATTTTGTAAACTGTGAACATAAGAACAAGACCAAGAATAGCAGTTCCAAGAATAGCGGAAATGTGTTTGATGTGGACACCTCCTATATACATAAGAATAATGCAAACAATGCCTAGTAAGAAAGCTGTAGAAAAGTTAGCTGGAAATATAAGCAGACAAATTACTCCCACTGGAATCAAAATAGGCAGCACACCTTCTTTAAAACTGTGCAGCTTAGTGCGTTTTAGAGTGAGCATTCTGGCCACATACATAATCAATATGATCTTGGCAAAATCCGAGGTCTGAAAATTCTGATTGATGATCGGAATTTTAATCCACCGGCTGGCGCCATTGATGTTCAGTCCAAACACTAGTGTGACTAATAGTAGTCCAGCGGCTACCCAAATCAGTATTTGACTGATTCTGGAGAAGTACTTGAACTTCATTTGATGCACCCAGTAAATGACTGCAATACCTGAGCCTAACATTATTAGATGCTTGAACAGGTATTTAACTGAACTGGTGTCGTATTTTTCAGCAAGCGCACCTGTGGCACTATACACCGCTAGTAGCGAGTACAATGCTAGAAATATGGTTACCATCCATATTACTTTGTCACCTTTGAGCTTCTGAAAAATAGCTTGCATTACTTCAAGTTTTAATAACCAATTACAGAGACTTTACAGCTTTCTTAAACTGACGGCCTCTGTCCTCATAATTTTCGAATAAATCAAAGCTGGCACATGCAGGTGATAACAGCACAGTTTCACCATCAAAGGCTACCTGGTACGCTACATCTACAGCTGCCTTAGCCGACTGCACTTCATGGATGAATTTTACTTTATCTCCGAAGGTTTCTATCAGCTTTTTATTATCTGTTCCTAAGCAGATAATGGCTTTTACTTTTTCATTTACTAGTGGAATGAGGTCTGTGTAGTCGTTTCCTTTGTCTACACCACCTACTATCCATATAACTTGTTCGTTTTGGCTTTCTAGAGCATACCACGTAGAGTTTACATTAGTGGCTTTAGAATCGTTAATGAATTTTACACCATTTACTTTAGCTACTAGCTCTAAACGGTGCTCTACCGTATCGAAATCTGTTAAACTGCTTCTAATGCTCTCATTTCTGAGTTGTAGAAGTTTTCCTGTTACGCCTGCTGCCATTGAGTTCATCATGTTATGACGGCCTTGTAACGCTAAATCCTGAATAGACATTTTTAAGGGGGATTTGAGGTTAATTATGAGTTGGTTATTATCCACATAGGCACCTTCCTGAGTGCTATCTGCGGGCTTGTTTAGTGAGAATGGGAAAGCTCTTCCTGAATGCCCTTTCTCTTGTAAATTCTTTGTAATAATTTCGTCTTCGGCCCAATAGATAAAGGCTTCGGCCGATGTTTGGTTTTGTATTATCCTGAACTTAGAATCCACGTAATTCTGAATTTCATATTCATACCTGTCTAGGTGGTCTGGAGTAATGTTTAGAAGCACTGCCACGTCTAACTTAGTTTGGAACATACCATCTAATTGGAAACTGCTCAATTCTAGCACCCAGAAATCTTTGTCTCCTTCTGCTAATTGCAGCGCTAAACTTTTACCTACATTTCCAGCTAAACCTACGTTTAATCCTGCGTTCTTTAGAATGTGGTAGGTGAGGAGCGTGGTAGTAGTTTTACCATTAGTTCCGGTAATACCTATAAGCTTTCCATGAGTGTAGCGCGTGGCAAATTCTATTTCGGAAATCACAGGAATACCTTGTTCTAAGAAGTACTTTACTATAGGAGTGCTCTCGGGTATACCAGGGCTTTTTACCACTTCGGTAGCACTTGCCATTTCAGTTTCTGTGTGCTTTCCTTCTTCCCATTCTATATGTGCTTCACTGAGCATCTTTTTATACTTGTCCTTGATAGAACCATAGTCAGAAAGGAACACAGCATAGCCATGCTTCTTGGCTAAGATAGCTGCGCCAGTGCCGCTTTCGCCACCGCCTAAAATCACTATGTTTTTATTCTTTTTCAAGGTTATTCTTATCTAATTTTCAGCGTAACAATGGTTAATACTGCCAACATAATTCCTACGATCCAAAATCTAGAAACGATTTTGGACTCATGAAATCCTAGTTTCTGATAGTGGTGGTGAAGAGGAGCCATTTTAAATATGCGCTGCCCTTCGCCAGTTTTCTTTTTAGTGTATTTGAAGTATGAAACCTGAAGCATAACAGATAGGTTTTCAACTAGGAAGATTCCGCATAGCAGAGGAATCAATAATTCTTTTCTAATGGCTATGGCAAACACAGCTATAATACCACCTATGGCTAAACTCCCAGTGTCTCCCATAAATACCTGAGCAGGGTAGGAGTTATACCATAAAAATCCGATACATGCCCCCACGAAAGCCGCTCCAAATATTACTAGCTCTCCAGACTGTGGGATGTACATAATGTTCAGATAATCAGCAAAGATGTAGTTGCCAGATACGTAAGCGAAAATGACAAGTGTAAGGCCTATTATGGCTGAGGTTCCTGTGGCTAGCCCATCCAGCCCATCGGTCATGTTAGCTCCATTAGAAACCGCTGTAACTATAATAATAACTATAGGAATGAATATGATCCAGAGCCAATCTTTAGCGTTTTCACCTGCCCAATTTATAAGCCAAGCATAATCAAACTCATTATGTTTTACAAAAGGAATGGTTGTTTTGAAGGATTTAGATTCTTTCCATACATCTGGATTAGAAGTTCCTTCAGATTGTGTAATTACTTGTTCTATAGAAGGTGTAGGTGCGTCTGCTACTTTTTCCTTAATAGTTACCTCAGGACTCATGTAAAGAATAGAACCTATGATGATTCCACCTACTACCTGGCCGGCTATTTTAAACTTGCCAGCTAGCCCCTTTTTATTCTTTCTAAACACCTTAATGTAGTCATCTACAAATCCTATGGCACCGAACCATACAGTAGCTACTAGCATCACTTGTATGTAAGTATTAGTAAGATCAGCGAACAATAAAGTCGGCACTAGAATAGCTAGCAGAATAATTATACCTCCCATGGTAGGAGTGCCAGCTTTTTCCATTTGGCCTTCTAATCCTAAATCTCTTATGGTTTCACCTACTTGCTTTTTTCTAATCCAGTTAATTAAGCTTTTACCAAAAAACATAGAAATAGTAAGAGATGTAATAATCACCAATGCAGCTCTAAATGATAAGAACTGAAACAGACCTGCGCCAGGCATGTTATAGGCCTCTTGTAAATATGTGAATAGGTGATATAACATTATTTATTAAGTAGTTTAAAGGTGGATTCTACTGTTTCCAAATCATCAAAAGGGTGTTTGATTCCATT
>JBGCDA010000099.1:0-13025 GCA_045104985.1 Flavobacteriales bacterium
CCATTCCTTTGGATGAAAAATTTACCATAGCCCACCTCGGGTCTTTTTCGCCTACCAGAAATGTGCCCATGCTCTGGAAAGTGCTGGGAGAGCTAGTAAAAGAAAACGCGGGGTTTAGAGCCGCGTTGCAAATCAAAGTGGCAGGCCAAGTAGATGGCTCTGTAAGATCTGATATAGAGACGAATGGGCTCACAGAGTTTCTGAACGATGTGGGTTACATTTCTCATGGAGAAGTAGTGAAATTCATGAGCTCCTCTCAGATTTTACTGCTAGTGGTGAATAATACCAAGGTGGCTAAAGGCATTATTCCTGGAAAAGTATTTGAGTACATCATGAGTGGGCGCCCCATTCTTTCTGTAGGACCAGAAGATGGAGATATAGCCCAGCTTATGAGAGATGTAGATGCAGAACCCATTATAGAATATCATCAGGAAGAGGTAATGCGGACTAGAATTCTACAGAATTTCGAACAGTATAAAAATGGTACATTGCACCGCCAATATAAAGGCATAGAACAGTACGACAGACGGGCGTTAAGCCATGAGTTTACTGATATTCTTAACCAATTGTCAAGTAAAAAGTAGTAAATGAAAATTCTTACAGTAGTAGGCACCAGACCTAATTTCATCAAGATTACTCAATTCAGAAAAGTGTTTGATCCCATGCCAGATGTGGAACTCAAAATAGTGCACACAGGGCAGCATTATGATCATAAAATGAGCACGGTGTTTTTTGACCAGTTCGGGTTTCAGCCAGATATTTTTCTAGACATTTCTCAGAGAGCGCCCGGCCCTCAAACTGGAGAAATTATGATGAAGCTTTCGGAGTTATTTATGGAAGAAAAGCCAGATTTAGTAATAACTCCAGGAGACGTAAATTCTACACTGGCTTGCAGTTTAGCGGCTAATAAATGCGGCATTAAGGTAGCCCATCTAGAAAGCGGATTAAGAAGTAGTGACCGCACCATGCCTGAGGAAATAAACAGAATCCTCACTGATGAAATTACGGACATGTACTTCGTTACGGAGCAGAGTGGCTTAGACCACTTAGCAGCAGAAGGTAAGGATGAACAGAAAGTGCATTTCGTAGGAAACACCATGATAGACACACTGGTAGCGTTTGAAGATGAAATTTCTGCCAGTGATGTGTTAGATAAGTATGAGCTGGAAAAAGGAGAGTTCTACTTAATGACCATGCACCGCCCAGCCACTGTAGATATCAGAGAAGGTCTGGAGTTCATGGCCAATTTAATCAAGTACCTCACTAAGAACAAAAAAGTAGTGTTTCCTATTCACCCTAGAACCATGAAAAACCTTCAGGAAGAAGGATTATTCACGGATCTGGCCATGATTTCTAACCTGGTATTTACAGAGCCTATGGATTATTTCAGTTTCCAAAGGTTAGTGAGAGACGCACACTGCATACTTACGGATAGCGGTGGAATTCAGGAAGAAAGCACGTTTAGACAAGTGCCGTGTTTTACACTCAGACCTAACACTGAGCGCCCTAGCACTATTACTATGGGTACAAATGTGCTTCTGCCTAATGATTTAGAAACAGTAATAGCTGCCTTAGAAAAGCCATTCAAGCAGGGAGAAGTGCCACCATTATGGGATGGGAAAGCTACTGAACGGATTGGGGAGATTATTCAGAAATTGCAGTAAGTAATCTGGTTTGTTTCGCTATTTCATGAGATCTTTGATGGTTTAGACCAAAGCAGATGCAAGGGTAAATGCTTGCTACTTTTTGCTTGTCCAAAAAGTACCGCAAAAAAGACACGACAAAAAACAAATCATTTTCCTTTGTTGGCGGCTTTCTATGCAGTGATTTTCGCAGGCTACTTTAGCTGTTTATCAAGCATCTGAGTTCAAGCGACTAGCGGAAAAAGATTTCGCGCATTTTGTCGGGAGCCACCGCATCACTGCTAATTATCAGATTGTTGATTTTCCTTTTTTGTGGTTGAACTTGTTAACTGGTCGCAGAACAGCAACAGAACGTATTGGGGAGATTATTCAGAAATTGCAGTAAGCAATTCTCGCTTTCTCCGCTCTACAGGAAACTCTTCTAGAATGCGTTTCCTTGGCTCTAGTTCAGCATTATTAGGATTGGCCAGAGCTTCTTTTAAAAGGCCAGCTAGTAAATCAGCATCTCTGCGTTTGAGCAAATAACCTGTGTCCTTAATAATCTCTGGAATGGCAGCTACCTCGCTACCTATGGGCACACAGCCGCACAGCATGGCCTCACACAGCGCATTCGGAAATCCTTCGAACATGCTAATCTGAAGGTAAAATTTATGAGCGTTATAAATCTGCACCAGCTCCTGCTGACTCACGTTTTTAACTAGTGTTACATTTTCTGGAATGGACTCTAGTGGTTCGAACTCACTCACCACAGTAAACGAATGCTGGGGCAATGCTCTAGCAGAAGCCAGAATCAGATCCAGCCCCTTTCTGAAATAGGCCGCCTTATTCAACTTTACAGCTACGGTTAAAAAGTCTTTTGGCCGAGCATTATGAGCTAGGTTCTGAGTAAATAATGCGTGCCTGTAACCATTCACCACCTCAGTAACAGGAGTAGAGAGGTTAGGAATGAAATGACCAAATCCCTGCTGCGAAAACGCTATGTCATCATACGTATAAGTGCTTTTATGGAGGCTCTTATGAACAGGAAGTATGCGCTCACATAAACGGTAACTCTGCGTAGCAAACCACTTCAGCACAGGCTTGGTGTAATGCCCGTAGTTAATCTCGGGAAGTCTGCTGGCATCCGTGCCTATGGCTATGATGTAGCATTTAAAGGGCATTACTTTACTGAGCACAGAAGGTAAAAAAGACAGGTAGCCCGCACTCTGACACACCACTTTTTTCAATGTCCAACCCCTAAAAATCAAATAGAAAAACTGAGACAGAAATGCCACTGGAGTCTTCCACTTAGGCACCACATTAAAATGGAATTCAGACACGGTGTAATCCTCAGACAGTAAGTCCACATCACGCCCTACGAAGGTAGATCGCTTATCATATACCATTAACAGTCTAGCTTGACTCATGTGCCCCTCAGGATTATGTAAAAACACTAGTTTTACCGCCTGTAAAATTAATTTTTATGCCGACACCTTCTCAAAAGCAGAAACATATTCTTTTAGTCAATGCTGTGCTTACTAATAATGGAGATGTGGCCATTACATTGGCGCTCTATCAGAGGCTGGTAAAGGAAGGGTTTCAGGTAAAAATTGCCACGCACCATCTAGATAAAATTAAGGCACATTATCCTGAGTTACCGCTTATTGCCGATGTGGGTTCGGAGTTCATATTGAGAAAGTTACCCATTCTAAAGCGGCTATTTAAACCTTTAATTTTTAGCCGAAAGCAGGAATTTAAAGAGGCAGACGCTGTAGTAGCGGTGCCAGGCGGGTTCATGAATAGTTACTACGATTTTCCGCAGTTGGTGGCGTTTTTTAAGCGTTGCAACGCTAAACTGAAAACCGTGGGAGTTTATGCCAATTCATTCGGGCCATTTTCAGAAAAAGATCAGCAGCTGCTGAAAGATTCGGAAAGTAATTTCTCAGTATTAATGGCTAGAGATGAGCGCTCTGTAAATGAATTGGAAGAAATAGGAATATCTACTGACACTTATTTCAAAGGCAATGACGCGGCATTTTTACTAGACCAATTGTCGTCTAGACCTACGCCTAAAACAGCAGCTATTTCGGTAAGGGAATGGAAGAATGACGCTAGGGATATGGCGCACTACTCTAAACTGATAGCAGCCGTAACCAGAAAATTAGTAGCAGAGGGATATGAGGTAGAATTTCTTTCCACATGCCAGGGCATTGAGGGCTATGTGAATGATGCTACT
The DNA here is from genome assembly GCA_045104985.1 of Flavobacteriales bacterium. GTDB lineage: Bacteria > Bacteroidota > Bacteroidia > Flavobacteriales_D > Sanyastnellaceae > ASP10-05a. The sequence goes on from JBGCDA010000099.1 coordinate 3,859, forward strand.
ACTGCCCAGAACATCATGAGTGAGCATTTATCTGATCTGAAAAACGCTGTATGTGTAAATAGCGAGTACTATACCTTATCCCAACTCAGAGAAAAATTAGCTGGGTATGATTTAGTGGTAGGCACCAGATTACACATGTGCCTCCTGGCCTTAAAAAGTGGCACACCAGCACTAAATATCAGTTACGAGTTCAAAGGAAAAGAAGCTTATAACTACTTAGGATTGAGCCAATACTCCGTAGATTTTAACGGCCCATTAGAAGAAGCTGCAAACGCTGTGACATTACTTATAAGTAACAAAGAACAGGTAAGAGAAAAGCTCCTTAAACTTATGGAAGAGCAGAAACAGCTGGCTGAAGCAGGGTTTGAGGAGTTCAAGCGGAGGCTGGCTCTTTAACGGTAAACTGCAAGGGTGGAATTTCTAAAAAGCACCCTGTTACTAGTTTCAGATAATTAGTTGGATAAAGCTTCGTTTGAACAGTAACTTCACAGTTAAAATCTATAAACTTGGGTATAGTAGCTAAACAAGCTTCCAGAAATGCGAGTGTTATTTTAATAGGAACCATTTTCGGTGCTGTAAATAACGTGTTCATTCTGCCCAGAGCTTTTCAGGATAATAAGGCTGGCTTAGGGTTTATAGCGTTTATGGTGGCTGTGGCCATGATCAGTTCTCAGATATTTTCGTTTAGTGCACAGAACATTTTTGTGTACTATATCCCTAAATTAAAAGATAGAATTAAGGAAAATGCTCTGGTGTCTTGTCTGCTCTTAATAAGTGCATTAGGATTAGTGATTTATGGCATAGGCAGTATTCTCACATTAGATCTGGTAAAAACATGGCTTTCAGCATCAGATGCACTGCTGTATGAACAGTACCTGTGGCCAGTAATGATTATGACAGGTTCTGTAGTCTTTTTTTATGCTTTTAGTGGGTTTTTAAATGCCAAATTTGAAACCGTTTTAGTCAATCTACTCTTAGATCCATTTACTAAGATTTCCTATTTAGTTCTAGCGGTAGCATTTCTTTTTCAGCTCATTGACTACACCACATTTATTTGGTTGTTTGTGCTGAGTTACTTCTCCATAGCCGTGATAGCAGCTGTGAGAACAGTTCAGTTGGGCTTTAAGTTTCAGCCTACACTATCTATCCATAATGCTAAAGAAGTGGCCAGCTATGGCTTTTATTCTGTGCTAGATAAAGGAGCAGCCATAATCACCCAGAAGTTAGATGTCATTATGATAGCTCTGATTTTAGACTTTGATTTCGCAGGTGAGTTCATCATAGCCTTCTTTGTGGGAAGTGTGGTAATTATTCCGTTCAGGTCTATTTATTCCATAGCCAGTCCTATAGTCAGTAAAGAAATAGGAGCTAATAATACTGCAGAGCTCAAGCAAGTCTATCAGAAAACAGCGCTATTTGCATTTATCCTGGGAGCTTTTATTTTCAGTGTGGTTTGGATAAACATAGATGCCATTTTAGCTATTCTTCCAGAGAAATTTAGGGGAGGCAAGTGGGTGGTGTTCTTCATAGGCTTAGCCAAGCTGTTTTCTATTTTGGCCAGTGTGAGTTCCTCATTTATAGTGTATTCTAAGTATTACAAGTTCATTCTAAAACTCAATGTAATGCTGCTGTTTTTTACAGTGGCCACCAATTTATGGCTCATTACTAAGTATGGAACTGCTGGAGCAGCGGCAGCCACGGCCTTAACCACACTAGTATTTACTTGTGTAAAAGTGGGATATGTCCGCCAAAAGTTCAAGCTGATGCCTTACACCACAGATTTAATAAAAGTAATAGTGCTATTCTTAGCCTTGATTACAGCTACCAGTTACATCACATTAGAGCTCAATCCATTTGTGGAAATCATCATTAAAGGGAGTGCATTCGCATTGTTATACTTGGCAGGATTAAAAATGCTCAGAGTGATACCAGAGCTAAAATCGCTATCGTCTCTAAAAGAACTGATTAAGGGGAATTGAAACTGGATTTAATGTCTAACCTTCTATCATAAGCTGGCTAACCTTATAAGCACTGCCTTTTTTCTCTAGGTAAATGGTAAGTCTAAAGGTGCCTTTAGATGTGTTTAACTCACCTATTTGAAATACTGAATTAGCACCTCCATTTCCGCTATGTTTAGAAGCGTAAGAAAGTGGTTTGTGCGTTGCAAAGAAGTCTTTCAAGCGCGAGCTCACTTGAGGTTTAGTGCAGAAATCTTCAAAATCATCTAATGTGAAATCCACCTCACTTAAAAGCTGAGCTTCTATTTGAGAAACGTTAGCAGTTTCAAATCCACGAATGACCTTATCCATGATTTGATCTTGAGAGAATCCACTGAAAGCAGCTAGACTAGCGGCAAATAATAACATACTTTTCATTTCACTGTTCTTTGATGATATAGATAACTCCAAGGTACTGATTTTTTTAGTTCGTGTACTTAAGACGCACGCTTTCTTATAAAGTCAATATTAAGATGGATTTTCTCAAGAATTAAAGAGATTTTTGATTAGAACCATCTGATAAACAGATCCGCAAGCTTTTGTTTCCATTTCCTATCGTAAGGCGGATAAATCAGTTTGGCAGAAGTAAATCCTGTGCGTTGCTTTAGTTCAGAGCGTTGGTTTGTAAATTCTAAGAAACCATAATAACCATGGCCTTTACCTACGCCACTGTTTCCATGTCCGCCAAAAGGAAGATCAGGATGAGCGAATTGAATGGTAGTTTCATTCACACAAGTAGTACCCGCTTGAACTCCGTTTAGAAATGTGTTCCTACTGGTGCGGCTTTTAGTAAAGATGTATGCCGCCAGTGGAATAGGTTGTGCGTTTATCTGAGAAATCACCGCATTAAGATCTGTATAAGAAGTGAGTGTTACCAATGGCCCGAAAATTTCTTCTTGCTTGATGGCACTTTCTTTAGGAACATTATCTAATAAAGTGGCTCCTATCCATCTTTTATCAGCCTCGATTTTCCCGCCAAAAACCACCGTTCCGCCATCTTTTTTAGCCGATTCTAACAGTCTAGAAACCCGTTCAAAGTGATTTTGATTTACAATACACGCCATATTCTCTCCTATGGAAATCCCATCAGGAAAGAGCTTTTTCTGAGCATCACCGAATGCTTGAATGAGTTTGTCTTTTACAGATTCATGCACATAAATCTCATTCACAGAAATGCAAGTTTGACCAGCATTCATGGTCTTGGCCCAAAGAATTTTTTCAGCGGCATCTTTGAGTTGGGCGGTTTCATCTACCACTGCTGGGTTGGTTCCGCCTAGCTCTAATGTAACTGAGGTAAGATGCTCTGCAGCGGCTTTCATCACCAGTTTTCCCACAGCTGGACTGCCTGTGAAAAACACATGATTGAATTTCAAACTCTGCAGATGCTTGGCTACTTCAGCATCACCTTGAAAAACCGCCACTTCTTTTTCTTCAAACACTTCCTTGACCATGTTTTCTATCAGTTGGGAAGTGTGTGGCGTGTTTTCGCTAGGTTTAATAATGGCTGTGCACCCAGCAGCCACTGCAGAAATTAGCGGGTCCACTGCCAAAATGAATGGGTAATTCCATGGAGAAATAATTAGGCTTACTCCTTTAGGCTCCTTTACCACTTTACTTCTGGTAAAGAGAAAAGCCATGCTGGCTTCTTTAGACTCATCTCTGGCCCATCCATCCATATGGCTGATTGTATGCTTTATAGCAGACATTACAGGGTAAATCTCAGTCATTTTGGTTTCGAAGGCGGGCTTGCCAAAATCCTTTTGCAACGCCTCTATTATGGCATCCTGAGAGCTTACAATCCACTTTTTTAGCCGTTTTAACTTGTTCTTCCGCACAGAAATAGGTGCTGATTTTAAGGTGTTGAGGAAATAGTCGCGTTGCAACGCAAAAACTTCTTCTACTTGGGTTTTTAGAGCTTCCATCGTGATATCAAAACTAGAGTTTTGAAATTAAAACACCGCATGAAAGTGTTAAATTTACGCGCTGAAAAAACATCGGTTAAATTCGATAAAATCAACGAAAATGCGCACAGATCAATATACAGGACACGATTATTATAACATGGATGATCTTCTTACAGATGAGCACAAGCTGGTAAGAGATTCTGCCAGAGCTTGGATAAAAAAAGAAGTATCACCTATCATAGAAGATGCTTTTGAGAAAGGAGAGTTCCCTAAACACCTCATTCCTGGGTTAGGAGAAATAGGGGCTTTCGGCCCATATATTCCTGAGCAGTATGGAGGTCCTGGATTAGATCAGATTTCTTACGGTCTGTTAATGCAAGAGTTAGAAAGATGCGATTCTGGATTGCGGTCTACATCATCAGTGCAGAGCTCATTAGTAATGTACCCTATTTGGAAATACGGAAACGAGGAGCAGCGCATGAAATATCTTCCTAAGCTGGCCACTGGAGAATTTGTAGGGTGTTTCGGGTTAACCGAGCCTGATCATGGTTCTAACCCTTCTGGTATGACTACTAACTTTAAAGATAAAGGAGACCACTACCTATTAAACGGGGCTAAAATGTGGATTTCCAATTCACCGTTTGCAGACATAGCTGTAGTATGGGCTAAGAATGAAGAAGGAAGAATTCACGGACTCATAGTAGAAAGAGGAATGGAAGGATTTACTACGCCTACCACACATGGAAAATGGAGTTTAAGAGCCAGTGATACAGGAGAGCTTGTGTTTGACAATGTGAAAGTGCCTAAAGCTAATCTTCTTCCTAATAAATCTGGTTTAGGAGCACCACTAGGCTGTTTAGATTCAGCTAGGTACGGTATAGCTTGGGGAGCTATAGGAGCAGCATTGGACTGTTATGATTCTGCACTTAGGTATTCTAAAGAACGAATCCAATTCGGAAGACCAATAGCTGGTTTCCAACTTCAACAAAAGAAATTAGCCGAGATGATTACTGAAATCACCAAGGCTCAGATGCTGACGTTAAGATTAGGTCAACTTAAGAATGAGGACAAAGCTACTTCTGCCCAGATTTCTATGGCTAAGCGTAATAACGTAGATATGGCCATTAACATAGCCAGAGAAGCGAGACAAATACATGGTGGAATGGGAATTACGAATGAATACCCAATCATGCGCCACATGATGAATTTAGAATCTGTGATTACTTATGAAGGAACTCACGATATTCATCTGCTTATTACAGGGCTAGACATTACTGGAGAGAATGCTTTCAAGTAAAGACTAAAAACATTAGCACATTAAAAAGCCCATTTGGAATGATCCAAATGGGCTTTTTTAGGTGTTAGAACTAAGGTTAGTTCTTAATGAATTTAAAGGTTCTTTGAGTGTCTCCACTCATGGCTTGCACTAAATAGTAGCCAGCATTTAAGTGAGTTAAATCTAGTTCTTGAGAACTGAAGTCATTAGCAGTAAACACTTCTTCTCCTATCAGATTAAAAATGCTAAGCTCATCTAGGCTAGCTGGTGTTTCTATAATCACCTTACCATTACTTGGATTAGGAAAAAGACTTACTTCTGCTAAATCTATGTCCTCCACAGAAAGTGGGTCTGAATAGAATTCTACATCATCTACATAATACTCATTCTCTGCATCGGCCGCATAAAAGTCTACTCCTCCCCACACGGTTATAGGTTCCATTTGCGCGGTAAGCCCTATAGGAGCTGCCGCTGTAGAATTACCGTTTACCGTTAAGTTATAAATGTTTTGATCGAAATTCACTGTAGCCACCACAGGAAACCACTCGTCATGAGGGAATATGAAACTGCTTGGTCCATCAGCATTGTCGTCATTTCCTAATCCGGGGGTGTCGCCAGCAGCATTAAAAGTGATGTTTCCAGATAAAAACTGAAGACTGGCATTAGCATTAGGAACTATAGAACCTTGTAAGTTAATGTAAGCGGATTTTCCATCAGGGACGTACATCATCCAGCTAGCAGACCAGGCACCATCTGTGGCCACTCCTCCAAAGTCTAAGACTGCGTCTTGAGGGCCAGGTCCAGCTCCTATTAACACAGATTTAGTTCCAGATGAGGCTTGTGCAGTGGTTACGATTGCGTTTTGGGCACCATCATCATTTCCATCCCAAGTGGTCCAGTATTCGTTAAACAGAGAGCCTTCATCATAGCTCTCTAGATCGTCTGTAAATTGAGCGTAGCTCATCAGAGATAATCCTAGCACAGCTAGGGTTAAAGTGTAAAGTTTTTTCATGTTGATTGTATATTTGGTTTTATAAGGTTCTGGAAATTTACATTTTTTAACGTCTCCAAAATAATTTTTCTTCATTAAAATACTGAAGCTCAAAGATTCTGATAGAACCGGATAGATAGATATCTATAAGGGGTTAAAAATAAAGCAGCTAAGTGGGCTAAGGTTAATGGCTGCCATAGATGAACTGAGGAAAGCTTCTGTTTAGCGTTGCAATTAAAGCGCAACTTTTTAAGTTAAACACTAGATACTTTACACCATGAAAGCAATACTATTATTTCCGTGTTTATTCATCCAATTAGGAATTATAGCTCAGACAGACACCACGTTTACACTGTATTTTGGAACAGATGTTCATGAACTCACAGAAGAAAGTAGAATGGAACTCAGTACTCAATTGGTAGGTCTAGCAAAAGACTTTGAGGTACTTAGTGCTTCTATTAATGCTTATTGTGATGATGTAGGCTCTAAAAAGTATAACCTAGAGCTATCTCTTAAAAGAGCTTTTGCTGTTCATTCATTGGCTACTGAAATTTTACGAGTAGATAAAGTCGCTAGCGCAGGAAAGGGAGAGTTGCCACTTGATAAGTCAAATGTAGTCAAACCATTGCAACGCCAAGAGCACAGAAAAGCAGAGCTAGTAGTTTCTATTATACCAAAGCTAAAAGAACCAGTACCCAAAAAAGAAGTGGAGCCTAAAAACGTGCGGATAGAAGAAGCGCCCACATACCTAGGCGAAGATTTAATGGTAGGAGATAAAATAGTCCTAGATGGTATACTCTTCGTAGGAAATAAAGACGTTATACTGGCAGAATCATTCGATAACAGAAAAGCCCTTTTAGATCAGTTAAAAGCATACCCTAATGTAAGTGTCCAGATTCAAGGTCATATTTATGATCCGTGTTATTATAGTTCAGATTGTATTTCTCCATTTACTAATAATCTATCAGAGCGCAGAGCTAGGAGTATTTACACGTACCTAGTAACAAGCGGTATAGATAAGAGTAGGCTGTCTTACATAGGTTTTGAAGGAAAATATCCGCTCAATGGCGATCCTAAAAACGATAGAAGAGTAGAAATAGAAATTACTAGTCTTGAGAAATAGCTAATTTTTTGGTTAACAGTTTATATTAGCATGATCTCCGTAGAAACACACATAGCAGCTTCTCAAGAGAAGCCAGTTCGGCTGCAGGAGTATGGTGTAGGTATATTTTATAGTTGCCCCACTAAATCGGCTTTAAAGAAAAAGCTAAGTAAGAAACTAATTAAGGTCAATGGCCAAATAGCCAGCACAGCTACATTCATCTCCGGTGGAGAAGAAATTGTGCTTTTAGATCACGAAATGCCAGCATTAAAACGAAAACTGGAACTAACGCTAAACGTGCTTTATGAAGATGAACACATGGCAGCCATTTACAAACCAGCAGGCATTCAAGTGAGTGGAAATAAGTTCAAGACCATAGCCAATGCGCTCAGTCGAAACCTTAAAATGAGTATGCAAGTAGATGCATGCAGACCACAGCCTGTTCATCGGTTAGATTATCCTACTACCGGAGTGTTACTGGTGGGAAAAACAGCTTCGAGTATTCGGCTATTGAATGGCATGTTTGAGGAGAAAAAGGTGCAGAAAACCTATTTAGCTGTGGCCATGGGAGTCATGAAAGTCACCAATGGAGAGATGAATATGCCAATAGACCAAAAAGAGGCTTCTACGGTATATGAGGTTCTGGAAACAGTGGAGTCAAAACGTTTTAAGGCTCTAAACTTGGTAAAGCTCTACCCACAGTCAGGAAGAAGGCACCAAATCAGAAAGCATCTTTCAGGTATGCAGAATGCCATTTTAGGAGATGCAGATTACAGTCCAGAGAAATCGCTCTTAAAAGGAAAAGGGCTTTACCTTCACGCTTATTCAGTGGAGTTAGAACACCCTTTTACACACGATAAGCTAACCATAACGGCAGAAGTTCCTGAAAAGATTTTGAAGTTGTTTTCAGTTTTGGCAACTTCCAGCCTCCCGCTTCCCCGGCCCTAAAGGGTGCTCCACCGCACTAAAATTACTTTCTTTCTCTCAGCACAGCCAAGTATTAGAATCAGGCTCATTTATAATTTATAATTCACCATTTACAATTAAAAATTAACTTGCACCACGTGAAACAAAACCTGCTTTTAATCAGTCCACCGTTTACTCAGTTAAACACGCCTTATCCTGCTACGGCATACATTAAGGGGTTTTTGAATACGCAAGATATTCTTTGTGGACAGTTAGATTTAGGTATAGAAACCATCCTAAACTTATTCTCTAAAAAAGGACTGGAAAAGCTGTTTTCTGAAGCTGAAAAGCAGTTAGATGGAGCCTCAGAAAACGCACTTAGAATTTATGCGCTGCGCTCAGAGTACATTCACACCATAGAATCGGTAATTGGGTTTCTGCAAGATGCCGACCCTACGCTAGCCCATTTTATTTGTGAGCGTAATTTTCTGCCAGAAGCCTCTAAATTCCAGCAGTTAGAAGACCTAGAATGGGCGTTTGGCTCCATGGGCATTAGGGATCAGGCCAGGCACATAGCCACGCTTTATTTGGAAGACTTAAGTGATTTTCTAGTAGAGTTGGTAGACCCTCATTTCGGGTTTTCTAGATATGCGGAGCGACTGGGAATGTCTGCCTCCACATTTGATGAGTTACACTCTGAACTTCAGTTGGCTCCTAGTTTTATTACTGAAATGATGCTGGAGATTCTGGCACAGAAGATTTCAGAAACCAAGCCTACTTTGGTCTGTTTGTCAGTGCCATTTCCTGGTAATTTATTTGCAGCGTTGCAATGCGGAAAATGGCTCAAACGCCACCACCCAAACATTCATGTGGCCATGGGCGGAGGCTACCCAAATACAGAATTGCGCTCCCTCTCAGATGCTCGGGTGTTTGAGTACGTAGATTTTATTTGCTTGGATGATGGAGAAGCTCCACTGATAAATTTAGTAAG
>JBGCDA010000100.1:0-25425 GCA_045104985.1 Flavobacteriales bacterium
GTAACCTCATTAAACAGATTTTGATCCACTCAAAAAAAGAGCGGAATCTAGCTAAATAAAAAACGAAGCTCTCTTAAAAGACCTTATTCAAAGCCAAATATTACAGAAAATTAGGGTTGTGCATCAGTTACCATTGTTGTGGTTAGTTTTAATTCTTTTTTCAATTCTTTCGTTAAATTCTCTTTGGTCAATCCCACATCCCCAAGTATTCCCCATATGTCTTCATTAGACCTCAGTAATTCAAATAGTCTTTCTTTTCCATAAATTCGATTTACTCTCTCACAAATCAGTGCTCCAATCATATATGGTATTGGAGTTTCATTCTTAATATAAAGTCTTTCATACGGATTCAAGTGCTCAGCTACGTTTAGTGTGGTATCACTAAAGTATTCAGACATTTTTTCTCTATGCCAGTTGTAGCCATAAATTCCACTTCCTCCAATATAAGTAGCCATCCCCTCATCCAGCAGACTTGAAATATTTGGAAATAATTTCTTTGTATAAATATGGACTATTTCGTGGGTATAATACTCCGAGTTATTTCCTGAATAAACAATGTTTCCATAATCAGCCATACCTCCTGTTTGACTAAAAAACATATTGGGCAAATAGTCAAACCCTTTTACCTCAAAAACTTGTTTCGGATTCTCACAAGAATAATAAGTTATATCAATTGGGGAACAATTAAAAAAGTTGCAAATATCTACAATATCGTCTGTTTGTTTTTTGATTTCGGTTTGGCTAGCGGTTTTAGCTTTTGGAAGCATATATGTAATGCTCCCTTTTTGTATCATATTCCATTCTCTAACTTGGTAATTTATTGCTCGCTTTAAAACCCAATTCCCATTATTTTGAATGGCTATTACATTGTAGACTGCTCTTATTATGGATTGTTGAGTACCAGTATCGTATCCCACAAATCCAATTTTTACCAATTTTTCATTTTCTTCTACATTAACCAACTCCATAAGTGTTGGTTTATAATAATTATCACTTTTCTTACTCTTCTCAATACCATAAATATCAGCAAACGGATAAATGTATTTTATGAATTCCGAATCAAGCCAATACTTGTTAGTTGACAATGAATAGTTTTTTGTCTTCAAGAAGTTCTCAACGACCAATAATACTTCTTTGTTTTCTGTGTTCGTTGTGTCAATTGCTGGTGAAATTGATAGTTGAAAACTGTCTCTTTTTTCTACTTGTCCATTACAGGATAGTGTACTTAGTAATATTAATATGTAGAATGTTATTTTCATTTTTCTTATTAACCACAACGTTTAATGTAAAATGCGTTTTAATGCATTTTTACATAGTGTTATGGGTATTTTATATTTAATTTTTCTCCTTGTTTTGGTTTCTCATCATGGTCTATGGGCTGAACAAGATATTGGTATATGTTATTAGATTCTCTTTCCTTTATTTCGTCAATTGAGGCTTGTCTTTTTTCCAACGAATTAAACTTCATTAACATATAATCAGTTGATTCATTTTCAAATAAACGTTGTTCATGAACAGCATGGTCGAAAAGAACTCTTACTTTAATAATCCAATTTTTTCCAGAATTCTCAGAAATCAAGTTTGTGTCCTTGGAAAGCCCTTGTTCTCTATGTTGAAGCTCTAAAACAATACCTCTACCAGTAATTTTGAAGCTTTCTTCTGTTATTGCTGTTGCTTGACGTCCCATTTTAATTTATCATGAATTCTTTAAAGGAATTTGAAATTCTAAGTACATCTCCACCATCATGATAGTAAATATAAATAGAGTAATTGTCAGTTGGGTCCATGTATAGATAATCTCCATTTTCGTCTCCGATTACAAATCCAGATTCAATTCTGTCTAGTTTAATCTTTCCTACATTGGAAGTCGTTGAATCTCCTAAAGAATATTCCTTTTGAACTTTAATGTATAGTTTTAAACACTCAAAGTTCATGGCTTTCCCTACACCATTCATTTCCCAACTTTCTAGCAATTCAGCTTCTCCCATAACATTCCAATGCCTTCCCTCAAAATCAGGGTCTTCATCTTTGTATTCATTAAAAATAACTTCTTGTCCATCAGGATTTGCTCTCAAAAACATCAAGTAATCCTCTGGTAGTTGTCCATTATATTCATTTTCTATTTCCATAGACTCAGGTTTCTACTTATTACCCATAACGGTTAGTATATGAAAAGTAGGCGATTTCGAAGCACTAAACTTTCGGTTAAGCACAAAGTTTGATACGAGCCAAAACCCCTGAATTTACTACTGTTTTGCCTATTTTTTATATTCATTGTTGTGCGTAGGCTTTTTTACTTTTTCAATTTAGTGTTTTTAGGCAATCCAATATTTCATCAGAAACTTTAATCAATTTGGTCTCTATCTGTTCAGTCAATGCACTCAGGTTATTGAAATCAGGATTTTCAACCAATGTAGCTTCAAGAATTGAATATTTAGGCATTTCCGTTTTGCCTTTGTTCCACCTTGTCGTTTTCGTTAATTCCCAATATTTCTTTTGATTCGGTATGGTGCTTCCCAAAAGCCAAATCTCAAATTTCATTTCCAAGTGATTTAATACAAGTCCGAGTTTTAACTTTCTACTTTTTAAAAAATCGTTTGAATAGTAAAAGTATGTATAGTCCATATATCCGTGTAGAATTCCTGCAAATGAATATTGGTCAGAAAGACGTTTAATAAAATCCGTTCTTAAATTCATAACAAATTTCACTAATTCATTATAGGCTATTAATATGTCCCCTTTCTCTAATTGTTCTTTATAAATCGAAACATATTTATTCAAATTCTCCATTTATGTTCTTATTAAATTCTTTAGTTCACGTTTTTGTCAGCTTACGCACAACAACCGTGTATGTGCACCGGTACACATATCCACACTATATTTTTAGTGAAGCTAATCTAGTGAAATTTACAGCAACAATAGTCTGAATAACTGACATATACTCGGTAAAAATCAGCTTCATAACTCAGGTTAAACCCTAAGAGTATTTTAAAGCAGAATAACTAATTAACCACAGCTATTTTCCCTACAGTAGTTTCTTCTCCGTCATCTGTGGTGGCAAACACTAAATAGACCCCAGTGCTCACACGGTTTCCGTTTTCTGAAGTGGCATCCCAGATGGCACGGCCTCCCTCAGAAACAGTTTGATAAACCAAATTACCATTAATGTCTGTAATCTTTATGTCTGTCTGAAACGTAAATCCATCTATGGTTATAGGGCCATTGTAATTTTCTCTTACTGGATTAGGGTAAATAGAAGTTTCTTTGATTTCACCATCAAATCCAGTGGCTGTGCCTGTATAGGAAACTATACCTAAATCAGTGGCAAAGAATATTTCGCCTGTTGTGAAATTGAAAGAAATATCTTGAATGTTATCAGATAACAACGGACTATTGTCAGTAGTAAAACGTTCTATTTGGTCTATACCATCTGAGCTAAGAAGATATGCTCCAGAAGTTTGGGTGCCTATCCATTTTCTATTCCCACCGTCTATCTCTATACTAGTTATAGTTTCTGTTTCCAACAGCAATTGGAAATTGCCGTCTTGTTCTATTAAAATCTGCTGTGAGTCGCACTCTTCGTCAGTAAACAGACATTCCGTGTTGTAAAACACACTTATACCCTGTAATGTACCTATCCAAATTTCTCCATTTACATCCTGGGCTATAGAATACACATCATCGCTAGCTAAAGCTCCATTTCCTTCTTCAGCAGTTAATATCCTGTAGCGGTCATCAGACTTGTCTGCCAGAGTTTCATTGTAGTCAAAAACCAGAACACCGTTATTATTAGGAAGCACCCCCCAGATGTAATTATTTCGGTCTACCAATAGTTCACTTACCTTAAATGTTTCATTTATATCGGGAGAAAAATCAAATCCGATCCATTCACCATTAGCAGTATATACATGCAGGCATTCACTGGTAAAGCTGTTAGACACCCATAGATTATTATCTTCATCGAACACCACACCATCTACACGCACTATGTCTGCGTTCTCTCCCTCACCGCCATTAAGCGTGGAGTTAGAAGCATTAAATGTTTCTACTATTTCTTCATTTATAATTTCGAACACACCTTCGTCCCAGGAACTGGCAAAAACTCTGGAGTTATTAATAGGATCTATAGTAACATCCATAATGTCGAAAGCCACTCCTCCAAATTCATTTTCACCGAGTAAGGCTGGCTCATTAAATCTGGTAAGACTTCCCCAGCGGTTATTTAAGTAATAATTAATGCCATTTTGGGTAAAATTATTGGCAAAACCTAAGCTCACGCCACCAGTACTCACCCATACATTCTCGAAATAAGAGTTTATTCTTCTGGCCTCACTGTTCTCTGGGCCGTTAGGTGAAACTTCCTGAATCCCAGAAAAGTCAGTCACATGAAATAGGCCACTCTGTTGATTAGCTATCCATATGCCATCGCCATCAGGACTTACCGTAGTCTGAAAATTATCTGTAAATGTGGTGCCTAAAAACGGAATCTCTCTTACAGGTGTGTTAGAGTTAGCGTCAAATTCTATAGTCTTTCCCTTAGCAGTTACGATGAATAGGTCAGAAAAACCTCTTATGTCTCTTACTTCCTCTACCTCACTGAACCAGTATTCTTCCCACACGCCAGAGCTCACATCGGTAGTGGTGTAAATGAACTCTCCTAGAGCAGAAGTGGTGTTAGCAAAAAGTAGCCCGTTAAATAAAGATAGATTTTTATATGTTCCACCAGCGTTAGGTATGCCTTCTATGGTGCTCCATGATGTGAAATTGGAGAGAAATGCATTGTTGGCATTGGCCTGCATTAAGCCAGAAGGAGTGGCCACTACGAAAGTGTCTCCCAGCCGTTCCATGTCCAAAACATTCACGAACGCACCATTATTACCTATCAGAAAGGTGTCTTTTATCTCTAACCGAATTAAATCTATTTGTACTATCCCGAATTCAGTGCATACGTAGGCAAAATCACCATCCACTAAAATTTCATTGACCCCTTTAGCAGCTATTATACTGCTATTTTTTATGTCAGAAAGATTAAGAGGTCTATCATCTATGAGTATATCCACATTTCCATTAGTGTATCCTATAATCACCATGTTTTTATCAGGAACTCCTTCCATAAAACTAATTCCAGTGTCAGATAACTTGTTGGTTTTGTTTATTCTGGTTATAGAATTATCACTTAAATCTACCTTATATGCCCCCAGTTCAGTAGCTGCATAAACTGCATTAGAAGTAGCGGTTACATGTTTCACCTTTCTGTAAGAAAAATGATCTTTCCATGTCAGGGTTTTATTTTGCGCGTTGCAATGGGTAACTGCCAATAGACAGATAAAAGAAACGATTAGAAATCTCATGTACGTTTTGGTTTGACTACCTTGTAAACGCAAATTTATGTGCTTTCATATATCATCCTTCATTTTCCTTTAGAATTCACAAATTTGGCCATACCAGAATCCCAATAATGATAAAACACATGTGCAAAATGGAGCGGTTATAAGCCTATTGAAGTTACAGAAGATTGACCAGAAAATTACCTTCTAATCTGGTTAGCTTCGTACCTTTGGCCTGAATAAAAGTAAAAATATTATTATGGATATTACGAAAATGCTAACGCACACTCACGGAGGATTAAGGTATTTACTACTGCTAGTAATAGGAGTAGCTATCATTAAATTCTTCTTAGGGTGGAATAAGAACAGAGTGTTTAAACCGCTCGATAAGAAGTTAGCCCTTTGGACCCTAATCCTAGCCCACTTGCAGTTAGTATTCGGTTTGGTGCTGTACTTTCTAAAAGGATATCCTAATACACTGGCCAGCGGAGAAGCCGAGATGGGTAATGGTATTTTTAGATACTTTGCCGTAGAGCATTTAGTGCTCATGTTAGTAGCCATAGCTTTAATTACAGTAGGGTATTCTAGAGCTAAGCGCATGAAGTTAGATTTTAGAAAATTCAGAATACTGCTCTTAACCTATCTGGGGTCAGTGCTTATTATTTCTATTTCACTCTATATGAAAGTGCACTATGGGGCATAAGTTTAGTTTAAATGTAATGGTGGCCATGTTATGCAGTGGCCTACTGGCGGGTGGTCTTATATCATGTTCCTCCGAAACAGGAAGTGAAGGAGCAGCAGCACAGGTTAATCCTGCAGAGGAAATATTCAATAAGAAATGCTCCCTCTGTCATGGCATGAGTGGAGATAAACAGCTGAGTGGAGCCAAGAAGCTCACCGAATCTAAACTCTCCATAGCCGAAATAGAAACTATGGTAACTCACGGTTTAAGGCAGATGCCATCTTTTTCTGCTCAGCTAACAGCTGCACAAATTAAGTCGGTATCGGAATACGCGCATTCATTTCAGAACCAAAAAAAATAGAACAACTACTTGGGTAAAGGAAAAATTATAGAAACAGCCATTGAGAATGAAAAGGCTGTGCTGGTGGGTGTCATTACACAACACCAAGATGAAACCGTTTTAAAAGACTATTTAGACGAGCTAGAGTTCCTGGCAGAAACAGCTCATGCAGAAACGCTTAAGAGGTTTACGCAGAAGCTAGAGCGTCCTAACTCTAAGACATTTATAGGAGAAGGAAAGTTAGAAGAAATAGCAGAGTACGTAGAGTTCAAGTGCATAGACTTGGTCATATTCGATGATGAACTTTCGCCAGCGCAGATCAGAAACCTTCAGAATAAGTTCAATCTAGATGAGTTCGCAGAGCACCAAGTAAAAGTAGTAGATAGAAGTAATTTAATTCTAGACATATTTGCCTCTAGAGCGCAGACTGCGCATTCTAGAGTACAGGTAGAACTAGCACAGCTTCAGTACCTACTTCCTAGACTTACTAATATGTGGACACACCTCAGTAAGCAGAAAGGTGGTATAGGAATGAAAGGTCCAGGTGAAACTGAAATAGAAACAGATAGAAGGATAATTAGGGACAAAATAGCCAGACTCAAAAAGCAGCTGGTACAAATAGATAAGCAGAAAGAAACACAGCGTGGAAATAGAGGTGGATTAGTAAGAGTAGCTTTAGTAGGATATACTAACGTAGGTAAATCTACACTAATGAATACTCTAGCTAAGAGTGAGGTGTTTGCGGAGAATAAACTCTTTGCTACGCTAGATACTACCGTAAGAAAAGTAGTGTTAGGAAACCTGCCTTTCTTAATGTCAGACACGGTAGGATTTATTAGAAAATTACCACACCAGCTCGTAGAAAGCTTTAAATCTACACTGGTAGAAACCACAGAAGCAGATATTCTGGTGCATGTCATAGACGTAGCTCATAAGAATTTTGAGGACCATTATAAGACTGTAAATGAAACCTTAGCAGAAATTCACGGATCTGATAAACCCATTTTAGTAGTGGCTAATAAAATAGATGCTGTAGAATGGGCTAAAGATGAATCGGCCTATCATTCTAGTGAATTAAAACAGGATTTAATAGAAACCCTTAAAAACTCATGGGTATCTAATTTAGGCGAGGAGGATGTCATTTTTATTTCTGCTCTGAACAAGATAAACTTGGAAGAGTTACGTAGGAAATTATACGAGATGGTAAAGACCATTCACGAACAGCGTTATCCTTATAATAACTTTTATTACTAAAGAAGGTTATTAGTACCTTTGCACCCGCCAAATGAGCATCAGACAGCAAAAAATAGAAAGCCTTCTAAAACGAGAGCTTGCCATAATTTTTCAAAGACAGAGTAATATGCTGTTTAATGGAAGGTTTATTACTGTGACCCACGTTAGAATTACTCCAGATTTAGCTAATGCCAATGTTTACCTGAGTATAATGGCCAGCAAGGATCCTAAGGCGGATCTGAAAATGATCAATGAACATAACTGGAAAGTAAGGAAACTTCTAGCAGAGAAAGTAGGTAAAACCATGAGGATAATTCCTATCCTTAGTTTTAAAATAGATGACTCATTAGATCTGGCAGCACAGATAGATGAACTTTTAAAGTAGCCATGCATTACGATCCTATAAAGAAAACCGTAGGAGGATTTTTTAATAAAAGTCCGTTTTTACGAAAAGTGTTTTACCAGCTGTTAGACCTGCTGTTACTTAGAGCGTGGCATGTACAGAGGGAGCTTAAAAAATGGAAGAAAGACGCTACTCCTGATCCTAAAATTTTAGATGCCGGCTTCGGCTTCGGGCAGTACACTTATTACATGAAGAACCTATTTCCATCGGCCTGCATTTTAGGGGTAGATGTTAAAGAAGACCAAGTGTCTGAGTGTAACCAGTTCTTTAGAGCCATAAAAAAAGAGAACGTTCTATTTAAAGTAGCAGATCTATTAGATTTTCAGAAACCAGACACATTCGATATGTGTCTATGTGTAGATGTTATGGAACACATAGAAGATGATGTAAAAGTAATGGCTAACATTTGCACATCACTTAAAGATGGGGGCATGTTATTGATTTCTACACCTTCAGATCAGGGAGGGAGTGATGTACATGAAGATGATGACACTAGTTTTATAGAAGAACACGCCAGAGATGGCTATAATATGGATGAGATCAAAGACAAGCTGAAAAGTGCAGGTTTCTCTAAAGTAAAAGCCCACTACTCTTATGGCGCACCGGGTAAAATCAGTTGGCGTTTATCTATGAAGTATCCTATGAAGATGTTAAACGTGAGTAAACTATTCTTGATTATACTTCCTATTTATTACCTGTTCACTTTTCCTATAGCCTTTGTGCTAAACATGATGGATGTGAGAAGTGGCCATCCTACAGGAACAGGTCTTATCGTTAAGGCTTGGAAATAGACTTTTAGCATTATTCAGCTTATTTTAGGCGTTTGTTTTGCGCGTTGCAATAACCAGGAACACGCACCATAAGATTTCTTTTGAACTCTACACCACTTCACATAGCATCTAGATACCTGTTTTCTAAAAAGACCAGAAACGTTATAAACCTTATTTCCGGGATCTCTTTAGTAGTGGTGGCTTGTGTTACAGCTGCTATGATCATATTGCTTTCAGCGTTTAATGGCATAGAAGACTTAGTGGATGGGCTCTACAATAAGTTTGATCCAGATATTACCATAGTTCCTGCCAAAGGAAAAGTTCTCACTAACGATAGCATAGATTTTACCGCCATACAGCAGATAGATGGGGTAACTTACGTGAGCTCAGCACTAGAAGAAACGGCCATTTTAGCCAAAGGTGATGAACGTAAAACACTCTGCAAGCTCATAGGGGTAGATACGGCATTCGTAGCTCTTTCTGGTTTAAAAGATGATGTAAGGTATGGCAGCTATAACCTCCATAAGGCTGGGGAGAACTTTGTAATTCCAGGCATTGGTGTGGCTTCAGATTTAGGCTTACTCATAAGAAATAACGAGCCAGAAAACATTAGAATCTACGCCCCTACCAGAGGCAGAAAACTGTCTCTAGCCAGAGAAAAGGCCTTTAAGGAAGAGTTAGCAGTGAGCACAGGAGCATTTACTATAAATGCCGAATTAGATGTGAAGTACGTCATCTCTTCTTTAGAATTTGCCAGAAGGATTTTTAATTATGAAGGCCAGAGTTCGTTTCTGGGCATAGAGGTAAGTGATGAGGAGCAGTCGGTAGCCATTAAAAATCAGATATCTGAAGTAGTGGGGGATAACTACTTGGTGAAAACTAGAAAAGAGAAAAAACCACTAGTTTACGAAACTAATGCTAGCGAGAAAAGGGCCACATTTTTAATACTGTTGTTTGTACTCATCATAGCCGTGTTTAATGGCATGGCCTCACTTACCATGCTCGTTTTAGAAAAGCAACGAGATATTTCTGTACTCAAGGCTATGGGTGCCACTTGGTCTTTTGTAAAACAGGTGTTTATGTTAGAAGGCATTCTCATAAATGTAATAGGAGTAGCCATAGGAACTGCTATAGGACTCACAGTATGCTGGCTACAGCAGACGTTCGGACTGCTTCGAATTCATGGTACCGTTGTAGATTTCTATCCTATAAAAATAGAATGGGCAGATGTTTCATTTATCGTAGTGACTGTAATAGTAATCGGAGCAGTAGCCTCAGTTCTAATGGTGAATTATTTGATTAGTAGGTTTACACGTGCTTAACCATTTGTGATGCTAACGCATTTATTTGGTTAAGTCAAGTATTGCAACGCGAAAAGAAAAAACAAATGAAGTCAATTTAAATAGCCTTCCTAAAAACAAATCCATCAAACTCTGCACTGATTTCATCTAACGTGGCAAATAGAACTGCAGGATCCATTTCTGTTACCAGCTTCATGCGCCACTCTTTAAAGTGAGGAATTCCTCTGAAGTAGTTCGCATAATGTCTTCTCATTTCTACCACTCCTAAGCGCTCACCCTTCCACTCTAAACTTTTCTGAAGGTGAGTTCTAGTAGCCTCTACACGGTCTACTATAGTGGGAGGTGCCAGGTGCTCACCTGTTTTCATAAAGTGCTTAATTTCATTAAATACCCATGGGTAGCCGATGCTAGCTCGGCCTATCATGATGCCGTCTACTCCGAATTTTTCTTTGTATTCCAGCGCTTTTTCTGGAGTAGTTATGTCCCCATTTCCAAATACAGGAATATTCATTCTAGGGTTATTAGCCACATCAGAAATCAAAGACCAGTCTGCATCTCCTTTATACATCTGTTTTCTAGTACGGCCATGAATGGAGATAGCTTTTATGCCCACATCCTGAAGTCTTTCCGCTACTTCTACGATGTATTTAGAGTTATCATCCCAGCCAAGCCTAGTTTTTACCGTAACTGGTAGAGAAGTAGAATTAACTATTTCTTTAGTCATTTCTACCATTTTAGGAATGTCTTGTAGAATTCCAGCACCAGCACCTTTACAGGCTACTTTTTTAACAGGGCAGCCATAGTTAATGTCTATGATGTCAGGGTGAGCCGCTTCAGTTACTTCAGTAGCACGTTTCATAGACTCTATATTAGAACCGAAAATTTGAATTCCGATTGGACGCTCGTATTCAAAAATATCTAACTTTTGGGTACTCTTAACTGCATCTCTTATGAGTCCTTCAGAAGAAATAAACTCGGTGTACATTAGATCTGCCCCATATTTTTTACACAACGCTCTGAAAGGAGGATCACTCACATCTTCCATAGGAGCTAACAATAAAGGAAAATCTCCTAACTCTATATCGGCTATTTTTACCACGTATCTATTTAAAATGCAAAAGTACTATGAATAATGGTTCATATAGAGATTTTCACCCACTGGGAAAAGTGGTCATGTTTTTTATTCTTTGCTTAGCTGGTCTAGTCTTATTCTCGCTTCTTAGTCTGGGGTTAGTCGTGCTTCTAGGAGAAGAGATAGATTCATTATTGAGTTTAAGAATCCAAACCTTAGGCGGACAGATAGGTGCATTTCTGATTCCCGCATTGGTTTTTGTAAAGTTATATGGTCTATCAAGTGTAAAAGGGTTTCTTATGAATCCTCCCAAAACTTCTCATGTGCTAGCTACTCTAGTTTTAGCTACGGTGGCTATGGCTTTTATTGGTTATCTCGGAGAATTGAATGTAAAAGCACTCGAAGGAAAAGGAGGCATTATAGAATTTTTTAGAGAATTAGAAGATCAAGCTGCCGATACCATAGAGATCATGCTCAACATGGAAACCATACCTGCACTGCTCATTAATGTTTTTCTCATAGCAGTAGTGCCAGCAGTATGCGAAGAGTTGGCTTTTAGAGGCGTGTTACAAAGTCAACTGGCACAAGCCTTTCAGAATACACATTTAGCTATATGGATATCGGCTTTCATCTTTAGCGCCATCCATTTTCAGTTTTTCGGGTTTCTACCTAGGTTAGTTCTTGGAGCTATTTTCGGCTATCTTATGGTGTATTCAGGAAGCATCTGGCCGGCCATAACCGCACACTTTATAAATAATGCACTCGGTGTACTGGGGTATTATTTAGCACAGAATACAGATCTCCTGACCCAGGAGCAGGTAGAAAGTGGAGAGGTAGAATGGTATTTGGCCTTAGCCAGTTTGATTTTGGTCTTGGCTATTGTAGCCTACATCAAGCGCTCTTCAAACTGGCCTGGAATTGAGCCTCACTATTTATCAGTAGAAAGAGCCCAGCCATCCTAGGTAATTTCAGATGAAGAGGTCGATTAAAATCTATGTGTCTACCTATTTGCTAGGTTAACTTTCGATTACCAAGAACTCAATAATCCTTCAGCTATTCTCAAATCTGCTGGTTCGGTAATTTTAATGTTCTCCTTATTGCCATCTACCATAGATATGCTAACACCACTGGCTTCTACTACCGAAGCATCATCAGTGAACTCCTCTGAGAATTCCTGTTGGTAGGCTGTTTTAAGGAATACACCATTAAAGCACTGAGGTGTTTGCACTATGCGGAATTCTGCGCGGTTTACATGAACCGAAAAACCATCGTGAGTTTTTCTTAAACTTTCATGCACAGGCAGCACGGGCACTACTGCTCGTTTTTCTCTAGCGGTTAGAAAACACTGCTTAATTACTTTTACATCTACCAAAGGCCGAGCAGCATCATGAACGCCTATCACATCAGATTCTGGTAATATTTCTAACCCGTTTTTAACCGAGTGAAATCGGGTTTTACCGCCTGTGCAGGTCAGAATTTTCTGTGTAGGATAATGCTCTGATTGTAATACAGACCAGTGAACGAGGTAATCTTCATGCACTACCACACAAATAGTAATGAGAGGATTATATTCTATAAACTTGTCAATTGTATGCACTATTACTGGTTTTCCAGCCAGTTCTAAGAACTGTTTGGGCATAGAGCTTTTCATTCGAGTTCCAGTGCCGCCAGCCACTATTATTACAGATTCCTTCACAAGGTAAATGTAGCATATAGGGGCCTAGTGTAAATACTAGTCCGTGAAGTTTATAAATACGGTGGCTTTAATTCTAACTCTAAAAGTTAGAAAGGCCATTTAGAGTAACTTGTCATTCATTAAGAATCTATAAAAAGGTAAATTATGTCGAAACTAGGAACCATAGGCTGGGTAGACCTAACGGTAAAAGATGCGTCAGGATTAAGTAAATTCTACGCAGATGTTATAGGATGGAAAGTTCAAGAAACTCCCGTAGAAGATTACCATGATTTTACCATGTGCTTGGCAGAAAACGATATGCCACAGGCAGGGATTTGTCATAAAAAAGGGCAGAACTCTGATATTCCGTCACAGTGGCTAATGTATGTATATGTAGATGACATAGAGAAACGAACGGCAAAAGCTGAGGAATTAGGTGGCACTATAATAAAAGGCCCTACTGAGCCATCATCCTATGGAAGATTCACCATCATTAAGGACCCAGAAGGAGCAGTAATGGCACTTTTTCAGGCAGCAGATGAAGCATAAAAAAATCCTGTTAAGCTAAGCCTAACAGGATTTTAGAAAGTTGTAAAAAGCTAAAGCTTATTTAGCATCGGCATATCTTCTGGCCACTTCATCCCAGTTAATAACATTCCAGAATGCAGATACGTAATCTGGTCTTCTGTTTTGGTAATTTAGGTAGTAAGCATGCTCCCATACGTCTAAGCCTAAAATCGGAGTTCCACCGCATCCTATGCCTGGCATAAGTGGGTTATCCTGGTTAGCAGAAGAACACACTTCTAAGCTGCCATCTGACTTTACACACAGCCATGCCCATCCTGAACCAAATCTGGTTCCCGCTGCTACATTAAATTTTTCTTTAAGCCCATCTAAAGAACCGAAGGTAGAATCTATAGCAGTAGCTAAATCTCCAGAAGGGTTTCCTCCACCATTCGGAGACATTACACTCCAGAAAAGAGAGTGGTTATAGTATCCACCTCCATTATTTCTTAGTGCGCCATTTCCCATATCCATTGATGCTAAAAGCTCTAAGATAGACTTGTTCTCTAATCCAGATCCTTCTAATGCAGCATTTAACTTACTGGTATATCCTGCGTGGTGCTTGCCATGATGAATTTCCATGGTTTTAGCGTCTATATGTGGTTCTAATGCATCGAAAGCATAAGGTAAATCAGGTAATTCGAAAGCCATTATTTCTCTATTTAAAGGGTTTGTATTCTATTAGTTAATATTGCTTTGGCCTAAGCCTTTTCGCGTTGCAAAGGTATTTATTCTTATGAATTCTATACTCGGATTTGAAATACGTTTGTGATAATTCTAGAAGATCTGCTTTTCCCCTGAAAAAGTGTGAAGTACGAGAAGAGAATTAGCATTAAATGAAGCAGCCCTATTGTGCCACAAATAGTCCTAATGGAAGCTGATCTAAAGCAGCTTTCACCAAGGGGTCATCCTGATTGTAAGATCTATAAAGCGCTTCGTCACCAAATACGTATTTACCTACTTGTGCTTTAATTCTAAGTTCTAATTCATTTTTAGTTTCGTTAAGATCTTCAGCAGAAAAGTCTAGCTCTTCCTTTTCTAATTCTGCCTTAAAATTCTCCCATAAACTGTCAGACATCTTCCAGTTGAAAGCGAAATCTTTTGGCGAATCAAATCTACTTTTGAGCTCTTTTCTCATTTCATCTGCTGTATCAAAGCTGAAACTTCTAATCAGTCCGCTAAAAGAAATCTGATTCAGCAGGTAAGTGTTGTATGCAGTATCTAGAGGCACAAAGAGGTCTGGAGTAATTCCACCACCACTATACACCACCCTATTATTATCAGTGTAATACTTTATAGTATCTGCATATTGAATGCTGTCTTTACTGAACAGTTCACCAGAATCAAAACGCTCTGAGTAATCATCATTATAGTCTACACCATCGCCATAAGGTTTTTGAATACATCTGCCAGAAGGAGTGTAGTACCTGGCTATGGTTAATCGTATAGAACTTTCATCCGGTAAAGGAAGCTCGTTTTGAACTAATCCCTTCCCGAAAGATCTTCTGCCTACTACAACTGCTCTATCGTGGTCTTGGAGTGCTCCAGCCACTATTTCACTAGCCGAAGCAGAACTTTCATTAATGAGAATAGCTACAGGAAAATCTTTATATCTACCAGTTCTTCTGGCAAATGTTTCGTCCTTTCTTTGGTGCACACCCTCTGTGTAAACAATAAGCTGATTTTTTTTCAAGAACTCTTCACTCATGGCTATAGCTTGGCTAAGAAGTCCGCCACCATTGTTGCGTAGATCCACTACAAATTCTGTAGCACCCATATCCTCTAATCTAGAAAGGGCTTTGTTGAACTCTTGGGCAGTGGTCTGCGCGAATCTTATCACCTTTATGTAGCCTGTATTATCGTCTATCATATAGTTAGTAACTACAGACTCTATAGGAATTCTTCCTCTAGTAATGTTAAAAGTGAGCAATTCAGCTATGCTTTTACGCTTTACGTTTACCATTACTTCAGTGCCACCTTCTCCTTTCAGTCGGTTCAGCACTAAGTCGTTACTTAACGTATCTCCAGTAATGGTCATTCCATCTACCTGTACTATTCTATCTCCAGGTTTTAGCCCTGCTCTCATAGAGGGGCCATTTAAAATAGGGTCTAGCACCACTAAAGAATCTCTAAGAATCATGAACTCTATGCCTATGCCCTGAAAAGATCCCTGAAGCTGCTCCCTTCCTGCTCTGGTCTGTTCTGCAGATGAGTATGCTGAATGGGGGTCTAGATTATCTAGAATAGCCTCCAGCGCATCATCTATTAATGCTGCCTTAGAAACAGAGTCTACATAATTATTTTCTATGTAATTAATGATGTTTACAAGCTTGTTAGGATTGGTTTCATCTTCAGAAAAAGAAGAAGATGAGCCTATGTTTTTACTAGAGACTCTATTTCCTATAAACACTCCAGCTATAAGCGCCACAGCTATAAATAATGGAATAAGAGCTATAATTTTATTGGGTTGTTGGTCGGTTTTTTGGCTTTCCATTTAGTTATTTTAAAGTGTCTGTAGCCGCTATTCCAGAGGCAGGTTGTTCTAAAGCATCTGGGATATGAACTAATTCTATGTCGGTCTCGCTTAAGAAATCTAAGCCAGAAGTGTCTTTATACTTGTGCACATAGACTACTCTGCTTACCCCAGCTTGTAAAATTAGCTTGCTGCAGTCTTTACATGGAGAAAGTGTTATGTATAACGTGCCGTTCTTAGCGCTATTATTACTCTTAGCTAATTTTGTAAGGGCATTAGCCTCAGCATGAAGTACATACCAGTGAGTGTTTCCCTCTTCATCTTCGCAGGCGTTAGGAAAACCACTAGGGCAGCCGTTATAGCCATCAGATATGATCATGCCTTCTTTTACTATGAGTGAGCCCACTTTTTTTCTTTGGCATTTAGAAAGTCCAGACCAGACATGCGCCATTCTAAGGTAGGCTAAGTCATATCTGCGCTGCTTATCAGCATCTGGGTATTTGATATCTCCGTGTAACATAGTGCGGACAAAGATAAAAGCACATCCTCTAGAACCCGTTTCATAAATGAGAATACTTTGCGTTTTGGCTTTTTTTTAGATAGTAGTACTACCTTATTGCCTTCATTCGGAGGTTGGTGTCTCCTTTTTTTCTGCGTTGCAATAGGCCATTGCAACGCAGAAAACCTAAAAAGAGTGAAATGCAGATGTGCATGAAATGTTTTCCTCAAGTTCAATTAGAAAAGCTATTAACACAATTTTTAGAAACAAACCATATCTTCTCCTGAAAAGGGAACATTAATTAGTTAATTTTCGATCTTGAACATTAAGAAATACAGAAATGACAAATAGAAGAGAATTTGAAAAATATGCTACCAAGCACCACGGTATAAGCTCAGGTGTAGTTCATGACGTGATGAGCCACATGTATGGGCCAGAAGGGATGACTAGAACTGTTATTGAGGAAAGAAACATGCCTTTTAGAGAGGTAGATGTATTTTCAAGGTTAATGGCCGATAGAATTATTTTCTTAGGAACTGGTATAGACGATTATATAGCTAACGTAATACAAGCCCAGCTTCTGTTTTTAGAATCTGCCGATGCTAATAAAGACATCCAGATTTACCTTAACTCTCCGGGAGGAAGTGTATATGCTGGGTTAGGAATTTATGATACTATGCAGTATATAAACCCTAGTGTGGCTACCATCTGTACTGGAATGGCTGCTTCTATGGGGGCTGTCTTATTGACTGCCGGAGAAACTGGTAAAAGAACTGCACTTAAGCACGCTAGAGTTATGATTCACCAGCCGTTAGGAGGTGCTAGAGGTCAAGCTTCAGATATAGAAATTACTGCTAGAGAAATTCAGAAATTAAAGAAAGAACTGTATGATATTATAGCTAGCCATTCTGGGCAAGATTATGATAAAGTATGGGCAGACAGTGATAGAGATTACTGGATGACTTCTACCGAAGCTAAAGAGTATGGAATGATAGACGAGGTGCTGGAGAAAAAGAAGTAGACACTCCAAGTTTACATAAAGATTAAAAATTGAGATAAGGCTATTCTGTGAATAGCCTTATCTTTGTGGCACAGTGTGGCTTTCCTAATTATTCAGAGTTATTTAGTTTAAAGTTTACACTGTTAGACACTTAAAGAAATCAAATGAGCGAAAGAGAAATTAGCTGTTCGTTTTGTGGAAGAAAAAAAAGCGAAGTAAATATTCTTATTGCAGGTATTACAGGTCACATTTGTGATAGCTGCATAGGTCAGGCTAATAGCATAGTGACTGAAGAACTAGTAGAAAAAACCAATTCTCAAGTTAAGGCAAGCCTAACACTTCAAAAGCCTAAAGAAATCAAGGCTTTTTTAGATGAATATGTCATAGGTCAGAATGATGCCAAAAGGGTGTTATCAGTAGCGGTGTATAACCACTATAAAAGACTTTTACAGCAAAAGACTGAAGAAGACGAGGTAGAGATAGAAAAATCTAACATCGTTCTGGTAGGCGAAACAGGAACTGGTAAAACGTTATTAGCTAAGACTATAGCTAAAATGCTAAACGTGCCTTTCTGCATAGCAGATGCCACCATACTTACTGAAGCTGGTTATGTAGGAGAAGATGTAGAAAGTGTGCTTTCTAGATTACTACAGGCGGCAGATTTTGATGTGCAAGCTGCAGAGCGAGGTATTGTGTTTATAGACGAAATAGATAAAATAGCCAGAAAGAGTGATAATGCCTCTATTACTAGAGATGTTAGTGGAGAAGGAGTACAGCAGGCATTACTTAAGCTACTAGAAGGTTCTACTGTGAATGTGCCACCACAGGGTGGTAGAAAACATCCTGAGCAAAAGTTAATAGCAGTAGAAACCAAAAACATATTATTTGTTTGTGGTGGGGCCTTTGATGGAATTCAACAGCAAATAAAGCGTAGAATAAAAACGCATCCTATAGGTTTTTCTAACGATGGTACAGAAGCCATTACAGATGAAACTAATCTATTGAGTTATGTGAGTCCTTTAGATTTAAAATCTTTTGGGCTTATTCCTGAATTAATAGGAAGGTTCCCAGTGCTTTCTCACTTAGATCCACTTACAGCAGATGTGCTCAAGAGAATTTTAACTGAGCCTAAAAACAGCTTAATGAAGCAGTATGTAAAACTGTTTGAGATGGATGATGTGCAGCTAAGCTTTGATGCAGATGTTCTAGATTTCATAGTAGAAAAAGCATTAGAATATAAGTTAGGAGCTAGAGGTTTAAGATCTATTTGTGAGGCCATCATGACAGATGCCATGTTTGATCTGCCTTCTGATGAAAAGACCAAAGAGTTTAAAATTACTTTAGATTATGCTAAAGATAAATTCTCTAACTCCAAGTTGAGTAAACTCAGAGTGGCTTAGACCTCAATAGATAACAAATACTTAAAAGCCTCTTTCCCCGTTTTGGGTTTTGAGGCTTTTTCTTTTAAGATGAATACCAGAAAAGACTTGATTATTATGAACTCCAAGCTCAATCCTCAAACTGAGAACTTCTGATCTCTTCCCTGTAAGCAGTTAATAGCTGAGTTCTAGAAATGACACCCACATACTTAGTATGATTCACTACTGGCAGCTTCCATGCTTCGGTGTCTTCGAATTTTTGCATGACATCTTTGATGTCGTCATCTACTGAAATTACTTCTGGAGA
Organism: Flavobacteriales bacterium; assembly: GCA_045104985.1. Lineage (GTDB taxonomy): Bacteria > Bacteroidota > Bacteroidia > Flavobacteriales_D > Sanyastnellaceae > ASP10-05a. The sequence goes on from JBGCDA010000100.1 coordinate 19,026, forward strand.
TGCAGATAGCACATCTGCTATCTTGGCATTGGAAAAAACTTCTGGCTTGAACAGGATCGGTCTTAAATCGTCTATAGTCACCTGCCCCAAAAGATTACCGTACTTGTCTACTACAGGGTAAAGCAACTGGTCTGTCTGTTCCAGTATCATCTTTACTTCTTTTAGCAGTTGGTCTGGAAAGAAGGTTTTAAAATCAGTGCTTATGAGTTCCTCTAAATTCATGAGTGTCATGGCAGCATCATCTTTATCGTGAGTGATGAGCTCTCCGCGTTGTGCCAGCTCTCGGGTGTAAATGGTAGTGCTCATGAGCGACTTAGACACGTAATAAGAAGTGGCTGCTGTAAGCATGAGCGGAATGTAAAGACCATAGCCTCCTGCCACCTCTGCTATCATAAAAATGGCGGTTAATGGCGCGTGCAGTACACCAGCCATTAGTCCAGCCATGCCGACCAGTGTGAAATTTTCTGAAGGAAGAGAAGTGTTGATTTCATAATATTTAAAGAACCTAGAAAAGAAGAACCCTAGCGTTCCACCCATAAATAGAGATGGTGCGAATACTCCGCCTATTCCTCCTGAGCCTATGGTGAGAGAGGTGGCTATTACTTTAAATAATACAAGACAAAATAGGAACAGCAGCATCAGTGAACCACTTTCTGTCCAATTGCCAAAGAACGTATCCTCAGCTATGCCCCTGAACTGCTGATTATAGCCATTATCAGAAATGAGCTGGTTCAGAATTTCGTATCCTTCACCATAAAGCGGAGGAAATATCCAAACGATGACACCTAGTAGAATCCCGCCAGAAAGAGCTCTGGCCTTCCAGTTTTTAATGGATTGAAATTTAGAAGTAATGCCCATATAAAGCCTGCTGAAATACACAGAAGAAAGGCCAGTTAATAATCCGAGGAGAATGAAGTAACCCGTTTCTCTCAGTTGGAATTCATGAAGCAGATTAAACCGAATGATAGAATCATCTCCACCATAAAAGCTGGTGACCATTACTGCAGAGATGGAAGCTACTAAAAGCGGAATCAAGCTAGAAACAGAAAATTCTAACATGAGCACTTCTACGGCAAAGACCACTGCGGCCAGAGGAGCTTTAAAAATAGCGGCCATGGCTGCTGCTGCGGCACAGCCTATCAGTAGGGTTTTAGTCTTGTAGTCTACCTTAAAGAGTCGGCCTAGGTTAGAGCCCCAGGCTGCATTGGTCTGGACCAGTGGTCCTTCCAGTCCGGCAGAACCTCCGAAACCTGCAGTGAAAATACTGGTGACCAAAGAGGAGTAGAGGTTGTGCGTTTTCACATTGCTACGCTTTTTACTAATGGAATAGAGCGTACTTGGAATGCCTGAAAACAGCTTTTTCCGAATCACACGTTTCACTAGAAAGACGGTAAGGCCAATTCCTAAAAGAGGATAAATGACATATAGTCCGCCCAGTGTTTGGGTCATAGAACCAGAAGTCAGAATTTCTCTAATGGAACTCACAGACCACTTCAAAAAAACGGCAAACACCCCAGAAAGTAGGCCTATGGCTATAGCTAAAACCACCACCAAGTGTTTACGCTTGAGCTCGGAAAGCTGGGTTTTAAGGGTGGAAAGAATAGATTTTGCCATAGTTTAGCACAAATATTCAATTCATTTTGGCTTGCCTGCCACAGCCAGCCTGAAATTGCTAACATCCTCACATGACTAACCTTTCTGCTAAACATGAACTTGCCAGTAATTCGGATTTACGTTTAGTAGCGTTGCAATTACAAAAGGACTTCATGATGTTCTCTGAAGACATAGAGGTGGAATCGGTGAGTTCGTTTGAAGAGCTCGAAGCATTGGTTTTTCAGGAAGTTTCAGAACTATTGCACCGCAATAAATCTAAGCTTACCCAAATAATTTACCGCATAGACATACCAGAGAAGGCCATTTCTGAGGTTTTGAATCCGGAAAGTGAAGAGGGTTTCGAAAAAGGAATAAGCCGATTAATGGTGGAGAGAACTCAGTTGAAAATCCAGATAAGGAAATCAATGACTTAACTTCCCAAAATAATGTCTACATTTCCATGAAACTAGCTCACGATTTATACGTTAAAGACACAGTTTGTAAACTCTAGTTTGTAATTTTGTTTGCTACTAGAGTCCTAAGGATTTAAAAGAAAACATGGATAAATATTCATATCTAAGTAATGGCGATGTCACCGCCATAGAAGAGCTGTATAATCAGTTTAAGAATGACCCTTCATCTGTAGACTTCGGTTGGCAGAAATTCTTTGAAGGTTTCGAGTTTAGCAAATCAGATTACTCTGAGGATGCCGCGGTTCCTGAGAATGTAATGAAAGAGTTCAAGGTGTTGAACCTTATTCACGGTTACAGAACCAGAGGTCATTTGTTTACCAAGACTAATCCAGTTCGAGATAGAAGAACGTACTCGCCTAATCTAAAGCTTTCTAACTTTGGACTATCGGATGCAGATCTTTCTTCGGGATTCCAAGCAGGAGATGAAGTAGGTCTAGGTAAAGCTACACTGAAAGATATAGTGGCCCACCTAGAGGAAACTTACTGCCAGAGTATAGGCATAGAGTATATGTACATTAGAGATCCTGAGAAAATCAAGTGGTTAAGAGATAGAGTAGAGCTTAAAAACAGAACAGTTTTTTCTATAAAGGACAAAAAACGTTTTTTCAATAAACTGAATGAAACCACGCTTTTTGAGCAGTTTCTTCAAAAGAAATTTGTAGGTCAAAAACGGTTTTCTGTAGAAGGAGGAGAGTCGCTTATTCCAGCATTAGATGCCATCATAGAAAAAGGCGCACAAAAGGGCGTAAAAGATTTTGTGATAGGTATGGCGCATAGAGGCAGGTTGAATACACTAGCTCATATCATGGAAAAACCTTACGATCAAATTCTAGCTGAGTTTGAGGGTAGAGTGTTTGAAGATGAGTCTTTCGATGGAGATGTGAAATACCATTTAGGCTACTCTAGAGATATAAAATCTGATGAGGGAAAAAATGTAAGCGTAACGCTATGTCCTAACCCATCTCACTTAGAGGCGGTAGACCCTGTGGTAAACGGATTATCGCGTGCCTTTTTAGATTTAGATTTAAAAGACGAAAATAAAATAGTTCCTATCCAAATTCACGGAGACTCAGCCATAGCTGGACAGGGTGTGGTGTATGAAGTAGTGCAGATGGCGCAGCTTAAAGGATATAGAACAGGAGGAACCATGCATCTGGTAGTGAATAACCAAGTAGGATTCACTACTAATTACCTCGATGCCAGATCTAGCACCTACTGCACAGATGTGGCTAAAACTACGCTCTGCCCTGTGTTTCATGTAAATGGAGATGATGTGGAAGCGGTGGTGCAGACGGTACTCATAGCTTTAGATTACCGTAACAAGTGGAACAGCGATGTATTCATAGATTTACTAGGCTACAGAAAGTATGGCCATAATGAAGGTGACGAACCTAAGTTTACCCAGCCTAAGTTATACAATGCCATAGCTAAGCATCCTGACGCTAGAAGAATTTATTTAGACCAGCTCATTTCAGAAGGTGTAATGACTGAAGAAGAAGGAGAGCTGGCCAAGGGGGCATTGTTAGAAAAACTAGAAGCCCACTTTGAAAAATCTAAAAAGATAAAAACGGTTACCGTAGAGCACTTCTTAGAAGACACCTGGAAAGGCATTCGATATTCTGAGCATAAGGATTTTGAGAAGAGTCCTAAGACTAGTGTGCCTGTGAAAAAACTAAAAGAGCTAGGCACCAATATGAGCACACTTCCAGAAGGGAAGAACTGGTTCAGAAAGGTGAAAAAACTCATGAACGACCGTTTAAACATGCTGGAAAAAGACAGTTTAGACTGGGGTTCTGCAGAAATGCTGGCTTATGCCACACTGCTAGATGAAGGCCATCCAGTAAGAATTTCTGGGCAGGATGTAGAAAGAGGAACATTCTCTCACCGCCACGCAGTGGTGAAGGATGAAAAGACAGAAGAGGCCTACATAGGACTAAATCATGTATCAGATAAGCAGGCACCATTTACCATTTATAACTCGTTACTTTCTGAGTATGGTGTGCTAGGGTTTGAGTATGGTTATGCCTTCGGAGCTCCTAATGGATTAACCATTTGGGAGGCTCAGTTTGGAGATTTTAATAACGGTGCACAGATCATGATAGATCAATTCATAACTGCTGCAGAAGATAAGTGGCATGCCATGAACGGACTCACTATGCTTCTACCTCACGGGTATGAAGGAATGGGTTCTGAGCACAGTTCAGGAAGAATGGAAAGGTACCTGCAGATGTGTGCGGGAGATAATATGGTAGTTTGCAACGCTACCACGCCTGCAAATTATTTTCATTTACTGAGAAGACAGTGCAAGTGGGACTTTAGAAAACCATTGGTAGTGTTCACTCCTAAGAAATTACTGAGGTATCCTAAAGCAGTATCATCACTAAGTGAAATGGCTAAAGGAACATTCCAAGAAGTGTTAGATGATGCAGATGTGAAGGCGGCTAACGTGAAAACACTGGTGTTCTGCTCAGGTAAAATCTACTATGACATCTTAGAAGAGAAAGAAAATAGAGGAGCTGGAGACGATATAGCTGTAATTAGATTAGAGCAGATATACCCATTCCCAGAAACACAGATAAATAAGATTCTGGCCAAGTATAAAAAGGCAGAGAATGTGATTTGGATGCAGGAAGAGCCAGAGAACATGGGAGCGTGGTCTTACATTCTTAGAAAATGGGATGATAAAAGCATAGAGCTACTTTCTAGAAGATCTAGTGGTAGCCCGGCAGCAGGTTCATCTAAAGTACATGCTAATAGACAAGAGAAATTAATGGATAGCTTATTTAAGTATTCCCCAAGTAAAGTATTGAAATAAAAAAATTATAGAATATGCCCATTCTAGAAATGAAAGTCCCTTCACCGGGAGAATCTATCTCTGAAGTAGAAATAGCCGACTGGTTAGTAGCCGATGGAGATTATGTAGAAAAAGACCAAGCTATAGCTGAGGTAGACTCAGATAAAGCCACATTAGAACTTCCAGCAGAAGAATCAGGAACCATTACCTTAAAAGCTGAGGTAGGAGACACCGTAGAAGTAGGTGCTGTGGTGTGCCTGATAGATACAGATGCTAAGGCACCAGCCAAAGCAGCGACTCCAGCTCCAGCTAAGGAAGAAGTTCCAGCAGAAAAGCCAAAAGATGATGCAGCTCCTGTTCCTACACCAGCACCAGTCGCTCCTCAAAAGGAAAGCTATGCCAAAGGCCACCCATCTCCAGCTGCAGCTAAGATTATGGCTGAAAACGGAGTGAGTGCTAACCAAGTAACTGGCACTGGAAAAGATGGAAGAATTACTAAACAAGATGTAGTTTCTGCCATGGCAGCAGGGTTCGATACTTCTGCAGCAGCAGGATGGGGTGGTTCTAGAGAAACTAGAAACGAAAAAATGTCTATGCTACGAAGAAAAGTAGCAGAAAGGCTAGTAGCTGTGAAAAATGAAACAGCCATGCTTACTACATTTAATGAGGTAGACATGAAGCCTATCATGGACATGCGTAAAAAGTACAAGGAGAAGTTCAGGGAAGTACACGGAGTAAACCTTGGGTTCATGTCTTTCTTCACTAAAGCGGTTACAGAAGCCTTAAATCTTTATCCAGCAGTAAATGCTATGATAGATGGTAAAGAAGCCGTGTTCCATGATTATGCAGACATAGGCATAGCTGTAAGCTCACCTAAAGGACTCATGGTGCCAGTGGTTAGAAATGCCGAGCAGATGTCTCTTCATGAGATAGAAGCAGAGATCAAGCGTTTAGCTATAAAAGCCAGAGATGGTAAGATTACTATAGACGAAATGACAGGAGGAACATTCACCATTACCAATGGAGGAGTGTTTGGCAGTATGTTAAGTACCCCTATCATTAACCCGCCACAGAGCGCCATTTTAGGAATGCATAACATAGTGGAGCGTGCCGTGGTAGTAAACGGAGAAGTGGTAGTAAGACCTATCATGTATGTAGCCCTAAGTTATGACCACAGAATTATAGATGGTAAAGAATCTGTAAGCTTCCTGTATAAAGTAAAAGAGATGTTAGAGAACCCAGAGCGCATGATGTTCGGTGCTAAGCCACCAGCAGAGGTGTTGTTGGGGTTATAAGCTGCGCGTTGCAATAGCTGGATTCTAATACTATACCCATATTTAAAAACCCCATCCGGTCACTGAGCGAAAGCTAAGGTGTGGATGGGGTTTTTTATTCTGATATATCTAAACTCAAGCGTTTACAAACGATTACAAACATTTGAAAAACGGATATGAGGTCTTATGTCATTATAGTTCATTATTTTAGAGGTTAATTTAAGATTAAAACAAACTGAATGTGGAGTGTGTTATATTCGGTTGTT
>JBGCDA010000101.1:0-30208 GCA_045104985.1 Flavobacteriales bacterium
GTGTCTAACTTAGATTTTGGATTCGGAGCTGAGTTTAGAAACACGAACGATAGAAAAATGGCTTGGCAGTCGGGAGTAGCACTGCACCATTATTACCAAGACCAATCTACTCTAGAAAATGGTGAAGACCCGCTTCCTACGCTGTTTCAATGGTACTATAAAGGACAGCAGAATAAAGGGCAGTTAGTGTATCGCTATTTCAGCCTGTTCCAATCTCAAAACTTCTCGGCCTTCAGTACCACAGTAGGAATGGATGTGAGTTACCGTTTTGATTATGATTCTAAATACACTTCTTTCAGCAGCAGCTCGGCCATTACCGCAGGAGCCATGTACCGCCTTAGCGATGCGTTGGTGGCACTAGTCGGTTATGAATACAAGCGTCAGTTCAGACTGAGCATGTCTTATGATTTCACTATGAGTCAACTCAGGCCTACCACTGGTATAGGCGGTGGCCCAGAAATTAACTTTACTTATTTGGGGAGTTTTGGGAATAAAAGGAGGAAGATTAGGTAGGTTTGAGGGGTTTATTGTATCTATCTTGACGTAGGAAATTATTTCAAAAATGTGCTTCCAAGATACTTTTCCTTGATGAAAAGTATCCAAAAATCAAGGCTTGTGAATTCATTATTAGTTCACTTAACAAAAATGCTTCGCTACGGATAAAAAACTCGTAACGCTGTTACCGATTTTTTCCTCAGAAAAAATCGACAGCTGAACTCAAACATTTCATCCGTTTAACGCTACACATTTTTGAGTGAACACATAATAAATTCAAATGCCATTCAGGAATTCCTCAGAAATATCTGATCTAAATGTATCATTAGGCCATTTTATAAGATTAATTTTAATTAGCGTTGCAATGCTATATTCATACCCTCAAAAACATTCTTTTCTAGCATGGAAAAACTCATAGCCTCTAGGCTTAATTTACCAGAAAAATCAGTTCATAATGTGGTGGCTCTTTTAACTGAAGGTGCTACTATTCCTTTCATAGCGCGTTACAGAAAGGAACGCACTGGCAGCTTAGATGAAGTAGCCATAGCCGACATAGACTCTGAACTTAAAGCACTTAATGAACTGGCTAAACGGAAAACTACCATTCTAGAGCGCTTAAAGGAGCTCGATATATCTGACCCTAAGCTGTTAGACAAAATCAAAAGCACTTATGACTCTAAAGAGCTAGAAGACATTTATCTGCCTTATAAACCCAAGCGAGTAACTAGAGCATCTAAGGCCATAGCCCTTGGACTAGAACCGCTGGCCAAGATCATAATGTCTCAGAAACAGAATGATATCAGCGCTCAGAGCGTGAGATTTGCTAAGAAAGGAATGACTCCTGAAGAGGCTCTGTCTGGAGCTAGAGACATCATAGCAGAATGGGTAAACGAAAGTGCTTTTGCTCGAAATCAAGTGAGAAGACTGTTCGAAAACTCTGGCGTATTGAGCTCTAAGGTGGTGAAGAAAAAGCAAGCAGAAGCGCAGAAATACAAGGACTACTTTGATTTTAGTCAGCCGGTGAAAAGAATGCCTGGCCACAGATACATGGCCGTGACTCGTGCGGAGAAAGAGGGGTTTTTAAAGGTTAAAATCAGTATTGATTCTGATTATGCGTTGCAACGCCTAGAACGAATCTTTATAAAAACCAATGGCTCTTCTGCAGACCAGATAAAACTAGCTGTGGCCGACTCATTAAAGCGACTGCTATCTCCTAGCTTAGAATCAGAAATTAGGGCTGCTGCCAAGGAAAAAGCTGATTTGGAAGCCATACAGATATTTTCTAAGAATTTAAGCCAATTATTACTGGCATCGCCACTGGGACCAAAGCCCATTATAGCGCTAGACCCAGGATTTAGAACTGGCTGTAAAGTAGCCATCTTGGACAAGCATCAGAACTTAGTGAAGCATTCTACCATATTTCCTCATCCTCCAGCTAATAAAGCTCAGGAGTCTGAACGGTTCATTCTGGAAAGCATTCAGAAACACCACATAGAAGGCATAGCCATAGGAAATGGCACGGCTGGAAGAGAAACAGAACGGTTCATCAAGAGTATTTTACCCAAAGACACTTCCATAGAAGTTTACCTCATTAGTGAATCTGGCGCCTCCATTTATTCCGCTTCAGAAGTGGGTAGAACCGAGTTTCCAGAGTTGGACTTGACAGTGAGAGGTGCTATCTCCATAGGAAGACGACTGATAGACCCTCTGGCTGAACTGGTAAAATTAGATCCTAAAAGCATAGGCGTAGGCCAGTACCAGCATGATGTGGATCAAACCAAACTGAAAGACAGCCTGACTAACACGGTAAGCTTTGCGGTGAATAAAGTAGGTGTCAATCTGAACACGGCCAGCGAGCACCTGCTGCAGTATGTATCTGGAATAGGCCCTAAAGTGGCCTCTAATATTAAGAAGCACAGAGATGAGCATGGGCGTTTTGCCAATAGAAAAGAACTCTTAAAAGTAAAAGGATTGGGCTCTAAAGCTTATGAGCAAGCAGCAGGTTTCCTGCGGATTAAAAACGGAGACAATCCTTTAGATAATACGGGAGTACACCCTGAGTCTTATGCAGTGGTGAAACAAATGGCCAAAACATCTGGTCTGCCCATTTCTAAATTTATAGGTGATGGTGAATTATTAAAAGCCATTAAACCACAAGTGTTTGTATCGGAAACAGCAGGACTTCCCACGCTGATAGACATTCTAAATGAACTTAAGAAACCAGGCCTAGACATTAGAGGTGCAGCCAAAGCCATGGCTTTTGACGCGACAGTTACTTCCATCTCTGATTTAAGAACAGGCATGAAGCTCCCAGGAAAAGTGACTAACCTCACTAAGTTTGGGGCTTTTGTAGATCTGGGTATTAAAGAGAATGGACTTATTCATAAATCTCAGATGGCTGATAAGTATGTGGATGATCCTTCAGAGATTCTTCACCTAGATCAGGAAGTTTTGGTAAGGATCACTGAGGTGGATGTGGAAAGGAAGCGGATTCAATTGAGTTTGAGGGATGCTTAACAAAACTTATAAATAAAGTAACCATGAAGTATAGATCAAGAATCTCGATAGTTTTCATTTCAATTTTAACACTCAGCTTCCTGGGGTTGTATTCCTGTGGAAATAGCACCCTAAATAACGACCCCTATCACATAAGGACAAGAGACGATTTTGAAATGATATCCTTAAAAATTAAAGATTCTCTGCTTTTTTTTATGAACTCAGGCAGGGCCTCTGCTTTTCTAACTAAAGTATCGGCTATTGAAAACGAAGAAAACAGCACCTTGGAGTGGATATTAACTCATGGATCATCTCAAGATTTTGAAAGTCTATTGCATCACTTCTATGATCCTGAATTAATAGCTGTTGGAGTTAAAGGTTTAATAAGGAATCAAGATGAAGACCTATTTAAACACCTTACATTTTCTATTAACCAAGATATTAATGTGCAATATGGTATGTTTTGTCAGAAATCAGGGGGATACTTTCTATACCAGCTTGACTATAGCAAATCAGATAGTGAGAGCCGTTACTTTTCAAAAACACAACTAGGGCAAATCAAAAAAATGATAACCGCTCGTATGTTTGGGTGCACTTAAAACTCGCGAATATTCATCAGAATCAAATCAGATAACTCTTTTTCTTTTGGTTGCTCTATCTCCTAACAAAACTTATAAATCATCATTATCACGCAGAATAGAAACATGAAAATGCTGATTCTGTTCATGCCGTGCATCATTTTTAAACTTACGTTATCTGAGCCTTCTTCTTTATCATGCTTTTTAAACATGGTGGCTGGATTTAAGTAGCCGAGTATTTTTTTAAAAAATGCCATTTCTCTCTTTTTAGTATTACAGCTTTAAAATGCCGCTATGGCGGTAATTTCTACGTTTACGTCCTTAGGCAGTTTGGCCACCTGAACGCATTCTCTGGACGGAAAATCTGAAGAAAAATAAGACCCATACACTTGGTTTACAGCATTGAAATTATCCATATCCTTTAGAAATATAGAACACTTTATAATGTGTGTGAAATCCAACCCTGCTTCTGCTAGCACATAGCCTATGTTTTTCATTACCTGATCTGTTTCGTCCTGAATGCTAGAATCTACTAAGGCTCCTGTCTCTGCATTTAACGCTATTTGGCCGCTTAAATACAGCATTTCATTTACCTTTACAGCCTGAGAATAAGGGCCTATTGGTGCGGGAGCTTTTGGAGAGTTTATTACTTTCTTCATGAGTTCAAAATTAGTCTTAAATCTGACTATTGTGATAACATTAGAATTGCAACGCGAAGAAAAAACTGTAACTTCAACTCTAAATTTTAGGATTTAAATAGTAATGGAAAACGAAGAAAAAATAGACGATGAAACTTACGTGCCTCTGAAAGAAAAAAGAGCCATTCAGAACAGAAAAATAGGCATACTCATTCTAACTTTGATAATTTTAGGCACAGCACTGTTTTTTTCGGTGGTAATGCTCATGAGATCTGGAGGACCTTTTAAAGTGCTCTTTGTGTTACTTTCGCTAGCTATTGGCTACCTAATGTATGAGGCCATAATGAAATATAAATCAATCAACAAGACATAAATAAATATGAGTAACACTAATTTTGATAACATAGAAATCCCCAAATTGAATGGAAAGAAAACAGCCCTTATAGTAGGTGTAGTTATTCTTTTGATCATTCTTTTAACCTCGTGGCAAAAGACTCCAGGTGGGCATGAAGGATTTCAATTCGTTCAGTATGGTCCTGGCAAAGGAATAGACCAAGTGACTGTTTATGGCGAAGGTAGACACTTTATTTTCCCTTGGAACGACTTCATTACCATGAGCGTGCAGGAAAAAAGTAAAACATTCGACCAGCAAGTACTTGATAAAAATGGACTTACAGTGAAAATAGACTGTGCAGTAAACTACCAATTGAGAAAAGGTGCAGGTGGATGGATGTACTCTGAAAAAGGCCAAGACAGAGTGTGGGATGATAAGATCGTAGATCCTACAGCTAAAGGTGCTATAAAAGATGTGGCTGGTAAATATGATGCTGAAGAACTCTACTCTACTAAGAGAGACGAAATGGAGGTAGAAATTAAAGACCTCATAGAAGCCAGACTGAATGACTACCGAGTAGATGTAACCTTCATAGAAATAGCTGATGTAGATCTTCCAGACATCATTAAGAAAGCGATTGAAGACAAGCAAGAGCAAGATCAGAAAAACCAACTGGCTCAGAAGAAGGAGCTGGAGCAGACTTATTTAGCCAACGCCAAGATACAAACAGCACGTGGAGATTCTGCTTCGGCAGTAATAGAAGCAGCTGGTAGAGCGGAGGCTTACCGTTTAGAGTCTAGAGATCTTACGAGCGCTATTCTGAGAAAACTAGAAATAGATGCTTGGAAAGCTGGCGGTTCTCAAATGCCAGAATACCTTTCTACAGATGGAAGTTCTCTTCCGTTTATTATTCAAGGGAAGAAGTAGAACGCTAAAAGACGATGATATTAAAAAGCCGAATCTTACGATTCGGCTTTTTTTATGTCTTAAATTTTTATGAACTGATAAGAGGAAGTTTTGCTTTTCTAAGATTATGACTCCTGATTTACCATATCAGATATATGAATAACGTAAGCGCTAAGCTAGCTATAACAAAGAGTATCTTAAACGGCAGCTGAAATACTTTCACCACTACTTTAATTACCTTTCCTAATCCAAGAGATGAAGCCGAGACGCCATTCATGTATATTTCTAAAGCTCTGCTTTGTGAGCCTGAGTTTTGGATGGCTTCTTCAAATCCCTGTTCATCAAATTTTATTCTATCTGAAACGATGTTAAACATGCGTTTTACAATCCAATAAATAATTACTCCCACCAGTGGAATTTTCCTAGAAATTAAACTCTTTAGAGTAGGCAGGGTTATGAGGTGAATGATGCCTTTGAATAACATGTTCATTCTATTCTTACCGTCTGCCTGCCCAGACTGAGAATTGGTTAGAGAGATATCTTTAGCTAGATTTTTAAACATATCTAGGGTGTACTCCATAATTCCACCTATATCGTCTCTTAGCTTTCCTGAGGTATATATTACAGCGAAAAGCACTCCACTTATAATGAACAACACCAGGCCTAGAATGGCATAAATCAGGTATTGTATGTGCACTAAATCTATGACAAAGAACCCTATAATGTAGAGGATAAAAGCACAGATCACAGGACGAATGGCCCAACTTATAATGTAGATCGGGAAAATAAGAATATCTAAAAAATTCTCCATGACCTCATCATTCCTGTATGAGCTCAGATCAATTCCTAGTTCCTCTTTTATCTGAAGGTCTAATGCTTCTACGTCTTTTTCAGTTCTAATTTTCATATTATGCCACTGCTTTATCTCCCCAGATTCTTACATTCTGATCTAAGTGAACTAATATTTTCTCAATGATACTAACCTCATTCACAAAAGCCTTAAACGTTTCTACATCTGGAATACCTTTATAAATATCACACTCAAAAAAGTCTTTTTCCTGCGGCACTCCTAGATACATTTTTCCATTATGGAACGTGGCCACTACTGGTTCATTAGAGGTGCTTTGTTCGTCTAGAATCATAAATTGCTCCATGAGCAGTGGCGTAAGCACGTAGCTGGCCATTTGAGGATCTGTGGCGTACACATTGTAATAATTATCAAAGGCTACATTTCCCATTTCTACCTTCTTTCTTCCTTTATGGTACTTTTTTGTATACACTGAAAAAGAACCTGCTTTCTTCGGACAGAGAATAATAGACCCCTTAAAACTTTTATGGAAATCTGCGCAGAAAAATAGTCCCTTAAAAAGTCTTACTTCCTTATGAGTTTCAATATCTCCTTCTCCGAAAAAAATCGCTATTAAACTTACAAAGAATGAACCTAATAATAGGCCTGGGCTGAACTTCTCAGTAGAAAGATTCATTTCACAAAATCGCAAATCTATGTTCCCTACACTACCTTTTATCATGTCTTCTCCATAGCTATTATAGATAGAATCCTGAAAAATGAGCGACCGTTTTATTTCCTCATCTGAAAATTTCCCTTTGTAATCAGCCTCTAAAGATGGATCTAAGCATTTTACGGCCTTTGGAAAGAGTTCTTGCTTAAACCTATCATAGAACTTGTCGTTCGGTTTTTTCAGAATGAAATTGTACAACACCAAGTCGAATATAAATATGGCTATTCCTATTAGAGCGGGCACTAATAAAATAGGTGTCAAAAAAGGTATAAAGCAAAGGAAGACACATATAAGAGCTAATGGAAACGTCCAAGTATAGAATTTACGAGTGGTTTGATAGATCTTATATTTCCGTGCTTGTACTTTCCTAAATGCCTCGAAATCTGCTAGTGTTTTTTCCAGCTCTGCATAGTCTATTTCTTCTTTAAACATGCCTTAAGATTTGAAGAGTTCGGTCACATTAACATTCTTCTTTTCAGCCTCAGATATGGTAAATATCTCTTCTGGTTTAAACCCAAACACAGATGCTACTATGTTAGATGGAAATACCTGTCTCTTGTCATTATAGTCTGTGACAGCGGTGTTATAAACCCTTCTAGATGCTGCTATTTGTGCTTCTACTTCATTCAAACTAGCCTGAAGCTGGCTCATATTCTGATTACTCTTTAAGTCAGGGTAGTTTTCTACAGTAATGTTAAACTGTCCAAGAGCGGAAGAAATTTCATTTTCTAGAACTTCTCCTTGTTCGGAATTCAGACCAGAATCAAGTTTAGTCCTTATTTGAGTGAGTTTCTCCAACAGGTCTTTTTCATGATCCATAAACGTCCTCACCGCTCCTACTAAGTTAGGTATAAGGTCATGACGCTTTTTCATCTGCACATCCATAGTACCATAGTGATTGGTCACTTGGTTTCTTTTTCTTATTAGAGAGTTATAAGAAACTATAAAAAACAGAAAGAAAAAGAACACTATTATTGAGAGAATGATCATTTGTGAAAGGTTTTATTCTCTGGTAAAAGTATGGAACATAATTTTATCAGAATAGCAGCTTTATCCCATTCTCATCTATGCTAATCTGCTTATTCTTATATAACGCTCCTACCGCACGCTTAAACGCCTTTTTACTCATATTTAGCTCTACCATAATAAGATCTGGTGGGCTTTTATCTGTAAGTGGAAGGAAACCTCCGCTTTCATTTAAAGCATCTAAAAGCATTTGAGTATCTGGACCTATAGCAGCTCTGTAGCCTAAAGGTCTAATGGAGATGTCTAGTCTATTCTCTGGCTGAATCTTCTTTACATAGCCCTTCATGGTATCTCCTTTTTTGAGGTCTGTGAACACCTCATTTTCAAACACTAGCCCTCTATGCTTATGATTTACTATTACTACAAATCCTAAATCTGATTCTCTCTGCACCATAAGATCTACCTCCTGCCCTTCTTCTATGGTAAGTTCCTCATTGCTTAATCTTTTCTCTATTTTATTACTTCCATAGAGCTTTCCAGATTCGCGGTCTTGATACATATATATGATATAAGACTCCCCTTCTTCCATGCGTTCTCCCTCCTGCTTAGGTGGTACAAGCAGACTTTTTTCCATGCCCCAGTCCACATACACACCCACATCTTCCGTACTGGTCACTTCTAAAAACGCGAATTCTCCAAGAGCTATTTTAGGCTTCTGAAGCGTAGCTTTTTTACTGCCAAATAAGCCGTCATAAACGAATACATTCAATTCATCTCCTTCCTTAACAGATGGGGCCACCTCATTGGCAGGCAGCATAACTTCTATGCCTTCTTCATCTGCCAAGTAAGCTCCTTGCTCTTCATGCCTTACCACTCTTAACCGATTGAATTTACCTACCTGTATCATAAAAGAATTTTGGGTCAAAGCTACGTATTAGTAAGTTATGGATTTGCGTTGCAACGCAAAAACAGCTCAACCAAATCAGTTTACCGCCTGAGGTTGTTATTATTACCCAAATTAAGCACTTGAGGTGGAAGTAAACTTCTGAACATGCTGGCTTTCATGTTAAAGTTAATGCTCACACTCTGCCGAATTCCGAAAGGAATGTAATCCACCTTAAGCTCCCAGCAGTGCAGATCCCAAATAACAGAAATCGAAGTAGCTGAAAAATCCTTTGCTGTAAAATCCCAACCGGTGGAATAACCCACTTTCCATTTCTTGAACAAGGTAATATCTCCTCTGGCCAAAATACTCTGAGTAATCGTGGTGGTATCTTTTTGAAGATCCTTATCCCAGAAATAACTTCTCCTTAAAGTATAATCCAGATTTAATTTCCACGGAATAGTGAAATCAGTTGGAGGTCTTAAACTACTTGTTAGCTCTCTACTGAACTCATCAGAGAGGTCTGTTGCACTATCTTCAAACTGCTCATCTTCAGAGCCTTCTTCTTCAGAGTCTTTTCGTTGAAAAGTGGTTCTAGATAGAGCTAACCCCACTGCACCTTGCATTCTAGTGGCTCTGGCTAGTTTGTCTTGACTATCTAATAAAAAGGTGTTTATACGATTACCATCAATATCTCTATCGTAAAGTGAGTGTCCAGAACTATAGTTGACATTAATTAAAGACCCTATATTAGTGGAAGCGCTTACACTAAGATCTGCCCAGTTCAGAGAGTCAGCGGCAAAATTTCTACTCGTGTTTACATTTACCCTATCTAGAAGAGAAACCTTTTTAGGTTTGTCCTCCTTACCCTGAACCTTCATTTCTAAATTGTTCAGCAGGCCTAAGGTCAGTGCGCCATTCTTAGTAAAATTAGCTGCTGTTCCGAATATATTTATGTCCTGTGGAGTATAACTCGTGGAGGCTCCATCTTCTCCAAAGAATCCTGTTATGCGCTGACCCGTTTGTGGGCTATATCTGAACCCAGCCGTAGGAGTAATGGTATGCCTAATGGCTTTTAACTTTTTAGATTTTCTGAATGTGTACGTGCCAAAAAGTTTAGTGGTAGCATTAACCGAGGCGTTCCAATTGTAAGTAGCGTCCCATCCTGTTATAGTGTCTCGCCTCACATCATTAGCCTCAGGATCATAAGATAAAAAAAGACTTTCTCTATAAATATTCGAATTTAATCCGAAGGAAGGGTTTATACTAACGACACCAGCCTTGATACTGGTATTGGCAGAAAGCTGATTTCTCAATCCTCCACTAAACTGATCTAATACTTCATCTAAATTATTGAACCTGAGTTGAGCTTCATTTAATGACGCTCTGTTTTCAAAATTACCAGTGTATGTTACTCCTATACCTTCTACTGCTTTCTTCAGTGAACTCTTTTTCCCAGAGCGCTGACTCTTAAAAGGATAAACCCTATTAGTCTGCAGAGAGATCTGAGGAAGAGTGAACTGAACCACTCTAGTTTGTGTATTCTGTGTATGTCTGGCACTGGCGGTTATAGTGGCTGGTATACGGTTAAATAAATTTAATCCACTGCGTGTTACATTAATGCTAGAGTTAAAAGTACCTGTTAAGAACTGTGTTTGGGTAGAGTTCAGATTATTAGTGAAGTTACTACTGGTACCCATATTGATACTTGAACTGAATCTCCAGTTAGGTCTAGCTTTACTATCCATGGTGTGGGTCCACCTTATAAAAAAGTCTGTGTTTTCTTGAAAACCTGTAAGATCTCTAAACCCGAACTTGTTTCTGGAGTAACTGAGGTCAAAATTACCTTGGTATTTGTACCGCTTTTTATAAAACGTAATGTTTCTAAGAGCCCATCCTCCTCTAGTATATATATCTCCTAGAATTCTGGTATCTAAATAATCATTAATGGGCAGGTAATAACCTAACCCTCTTAAGAAGTACCCTTGGTTTTGTGCGTTACCGAATTCTGGCATGATTAACCCTTTGCTACGCTTATCCGAATTAGGAAACCATGCAAAAGGCAGCGCCAGTGGTGTAGGCACCTTCCTCACTTTGAGAAATACGGGGCCTGAGACGATTTTATCCGCTTGTCCTTCTTTTTTTCCTGGAATCAGTGCAGCCTTATTCGTTTGAAAGTGAAAATGTGGATTAGGATTATCACAGGTAGTAATTTTAGTTTTGCCTAGATACACATTTTCAGAACTATCTCTTTTAGTTTGTTCAGAGATGAGATAAAACTCTCCGTTTTGGGTTACCACGTTACTGATATACGCTTTTTCAGTTTCAAAATTGAAATCTAAACTGTCTGGCCTAAATTCTTCACCTGCCTGAATGAGCAGCGGTTTATTCTGATATACCCCTAAGCTATCGTAGTCTCCAGTAGCACTTACGGTGCTATTCCCAAAATCATACGTAATCCTAGCTGCAGTTAACTCTATATCATCATATTTCACTACAGCCGTGCCATAGAGTAATACTCTATTATTTATGGCATCAAAAATGATTGAGTCGTTAGCGTCATAAAAAATGGGAGATTCTAAGTCTGTGGATAATGTATCTAACTGAACAGATGTACTATCTATAAAAGATGTTACGTTAAGGGTAGTATCTGCAGGAGGTTCTGTCTGAGAAAGCCCCTGAAAAGAGGCACATAGCAGTACAGAAAGAATTAACAAATTCTTCGTTATAACCTCACTGTAAGAGTACCTTCCTAACATCTATGACTGGTAAATTTGTGTAAGCCACCAAAAAGTGCCTGCAAAACTATAGTAAACAAGATTTAAACGCATTAGTCATGAGTGCTTTTCTAAACAAATCACATTGGAGTAAACGTCTAGTTTTAGGAATTCTTGCCTCGGCAGTAATTCTTATGTCATATACTTCCTCTCCTTACGTCACTTCTAACACAGTTAGAACCATAGTCATAGACCCGGGGCACGGAGGCAAAGACTCTGGTAATCTAGGAACTAAGACTAAAAAGAAAACAGAAAAAGACATCTCTTTAGATGTGGCGTTGCAATTGGGCAAATACATTGAAAAAAACCATCCAGATGTAAATGTGATTTACACAAGGAAGAGTGATGTGTTTGTTACTCTCAATGATCGTGTACAAATAGCCAATGACGCTCGTGCTGATCTATTCATTTCTGTTCACTGTAACTCTGCTAGCCCTGCTGCTTATGGCACAGAAACATTCGTAATGGGAATGCATAAATCTGAAGCGAGTTTAAAAACTGCTATTAGAGAAAACAAATCGATTTATTTAGAAGATAATTATAAAGAAACATATCAAGGCTTTAACCCAGAAGATCCTGACACTTATATAAAATTGGCCATGCGCCAAAATGTATTTTTAAATCAGAGTTTGAACTTGTCTAAGAAGATTCAAGATCAATTTAGAGCGCGTGTAAAAAGAAGAGACAGAGGTGTTAAACAAGCTGGTTTCCAAGTTATTTCCTACACTACCATGCCTAGCTGCCTCATAGAGTTAGGATTCTTAACCAATAAGCAAGAGGAGAATTTCCTCCATTCTACTAAGGGGCAAGACTATATGGCTTCTGCCATTTACAGGGCTTTTAAAGAGTATAAAAGTGAAATAGAGGGTATAGCATTAGAGCCAGTTACATCAGAACTAGCGGATAAGACTGAACTGCCTGATTCAGAAGGTTTAATAACAGAACCTACTCCAGAAAATAACACTACCAATCCTGAGAAAAATGTTTCAGGAACACCTAAGGGGTTAAGTTACCGAATCCAACTCATAACGAGCAGTGAAAAACTCGTTATAAAACCTGAAAACTTTAAAGGTCTATCACAGGTGGATGAGTATATTAGCAACGGTCTTTTTAAGTACACCACAGGAAGATGTTCTAACTATGAAATAGCTAAACAACTTCAAGGTGAAGTGCGTAAAAAAGGCTACGAAGGTGCGTTTATAATAGCATTTAACGGAACAGAACGAGTAGATTTAAGAACCGCGCTAGCGTTGGAAAAGAAGTAAATGTCTAAAGAAGCTAAAATAGGATTAATAGTATTATTGGCCATACTGGTAGGTTATTGGGGAGTGCAGTTTTTAATGGGCAAAAGTGTGTTTTCTAATTCTAAAACATTCTACTCCGTTTACAATAACACCGGTGGTTTGACATCAGGAAGTGTGGTACAATTCGCGGGAGCTAAGGTAGGACGAGTTAATTCTGTTACACTCTTTATGGACTCTACCAGAACAGAATCCAATCCTTTACCCGAGTGGTTAGTGGAGTTTTCTGTAGATAATGATGTATTAAACATAACTTCAAGTACTGTAGCCAAAATAGAAGGAAACCCACTAACCTCGAGCATTATAAATCTAGACATTTCAGGAATTGAATTGGCACAAAGTGGAGATACACTAGAAGGAAGAGATAAGGATGACCTTACTGCTACTTTCACTCGTGAACTCGAAACGCTTAAGGCCAGTATACAGCACTTAGTGGGAGGTGTAGACGGTGTGGTGGAAAACATCAATGCCATATTTGCTGATGATGCTACTCAAGGGTTACCAGAAGTATTCAGTTCGCTAAAACGTTCTATAGCTTCTTTAGAAACTACATTTAGTGAGGTAAATAATCTGTTGGCTGAGAATAGAGTCAAGTTTGGAAACTCCATGGGTAATCTAGAAGAGATCACTGAAAATTTTAAAGGGCAGACAGGAAAAATAGATACTATCATGACTAATTTCTCATCTATTTCTGATAGCTTAGCTCAAGTAGAATTTCAAGCGATTGTGCGGAAAGTAGCTCAGACTTTAGACGAGGTTAGTAGTATTACCGAAAAAGTAAATAACGGAGAAGGCAGCTTAGGCCAACTTATAAACTCAGACTCACTGGTAGTAGAATTACAGCAGTCTAACCAAGAGCTCCAGTACTTATTAAATGACATTTACACCAATCCTAAAAAGTACCTGAGCTTTTCGGTGATAGGAAGAAAGGATAGAAACGGATTCTCAGATAGAGAAGAAGACCGAATTAAGGAGATTATTCAGGAAGAAAAATAAACCAAAACCCTATGATTTCTCAAATCATATTTACCGCACTATTCTTAACGGGTGTAGGAATCTTCGCCTTGAAGATTAAAAGTATTAGACGAAATATTTTCTTAGGAAAGCCTTTAGAAATTACAGATAATAAGGGTGAGCGATGGAAAACCATGGCCATGGTAGCCATGGGTCAGTCTAAAATGGTAGTAAGACCAGTGGCAGGATTTTTCCATATTCTAATCTATATCGGGTTTATTCTCATAAACATAGAAGTCCTAGAAATAGTCATCGATGGATTTACTGGGCATCACCGTTTCTTTGCCCCATATTTAGGTGGGTTTTATGATTTCTTAATTGGCTTTTTTGAAGTTCTAGCCCTTTTAGTCATAGTGGCTTGTGTGGTGTTTCTCTACAGAAGAAACATTAGCTCTATAAAGCGATTTAAAATGCCTGAAATGAAAGGTTGGCCTAAGTTAGATGGTAACCTTATTTTAGTAATCGAGATCGTTCTCATGATGGCACTCCTTAAAATGAATGCATGTGATCAAGTATTGCAAGCAAAAGGTGCTGATCATTATATGGCCGCTGGTTCCTTCCCTATTAGTCAATATCTAACTTCTTTCTTTGAGAATTTTGAAATGAGTACGCTCATTATTTTTGAGCGTATATTCTGGTGGGCACACATTATAGGTATCCTTATCTTTTTAAACTATGTGCCTTACTCCAAGCACTTCCACATCATGTTAGCATTCCCTAACACGTATTATTCTAATCTTCAGCCTAAAGGACAGATGGATAATATGGCAGCGGTAAAGAAAGAAGTAGACTTAATGATGAGCGGAGACCCTTTTGCAACGCCTACTGAACCCGTAACGCCAGAACCCGTAGGGCCTCCAGAAAAGTTCGGAGTAAAAGATGTGACCGACCTTACTTGGAAAAATCTGTTAGACTCTTACAGCTGCACTGAATGCGGCAGATGTACAGATAACTGTCCTGCTAACCAAACAGGTAAACTCCTCTCTCCTCGTAAGATTATGATGGATACAAGAGACCGAATAGAAGAGGTAGGGAAAAATTTAGATAAACAAGGTAAGCCCATAGAAGATGGTAAATCTCTTTTAGGGAATTACATTACAGAGGAGGAACTATGGGCATGCACCAGCTGTAATGCTTGCGTAGATGCTTGCCCAGTTAATATAGACCCGCTAAACATTATTTTAAACATGAGAAGGTACCTCATCATGGAGGAGTCTAAATCTCCAGAGTCGGTTACTGCCATGTTCAATAACGTAGAAAACAATGGTGCGCCATGGGCGTTCCCTGCGGCTGATAGAGGAAAATGGATAGACGAGGTAAATAGTTAATTTTAAGAACGAAAGAAAATGAGTACGCAAATTCAAGTGCCTACCATGGCTCAAATGCTAGCTTCAGGAGAAGTTCCTGAAGTATTATTCTGGGTAGGATGCTCAGGAAGTTTTGACGATAGAGCTAAGAAAATAACAAAGGCCATAGTTAGAATCTTAGCCAAGGCTAACGTGAAATTTGCCGTGTTAGGTGCAGAAGAAAGCTGCACCGGAGATCCTGCTAAAAGAGCTGGCAACGAGTTTTTATTTCAGATGCAGGCAGCGCAAAACATTATGGTGTTAAATGGTTATGAAGTAAAAAATATAGTCACAGGCTGCCCGCACTGCTTTAACACCATGAAAAATGAGTACCCTGAGCTAGGTGGTAATTATAACGTAGTTCATCACACTCAGTTCATTAACAATCTTATCAAAGAAGGAAAACTTGTTATACAAGATGGTAAATCCTTTAAGGGGAAAAAAATCACCTTTCACGATCCCTGTTATCTAGGAAGAGCTAATGATGTATATGAAGCTCCTAGAGAGGCGCTGCAAAAGCTAGATGCCGCCTTAGTAGAAATGAAACGTTGTAAAAGTAAAGGTCTGTGCTGTGGTGCAGGAGGAGCTCAGATGTTTAAAGAAGCAGAACCTGGAAACAAAGAGGTTAACGTAGAACGTACAGAAGACGCACTAGAAGTAAAGCCTAACATCATAGCTACAGGCTGCCCTTTCTGTAACACCATGATGACAGACGGTGTAAAGAATTTCAACAAAGAGGAAGAAATAGAAGTAAAAGACGTGGCAGAGCTTATAGCTGAGGCCGCAGATTTGATTTAAGAGAATTATCTTATTCTAGGCTATACTTATGCTATTCCTTAAGCCTAACTACAGTATTAACTATGGAAGAACAATTTTTAGATCAGCACTTAATTACAGGTAAACTTTCAGAACAAAGACCAAATTCAGAGAGAGCTCGACAAACTATAATTGTTCTAGCTGTAATTTTAGCTCTAGACGTAATTAGCGGAATCTCCTCCTATATGCAGCTAGAATTACTAGAACAGTTTAACCTAGGTTATCAACCTAGTAATAGTGAACTAGAATCTAACGATAACAGGGAAATGATTATCGGCATACTAGCATTTATTATGCAAATAGTGGGAGCTATTGTATTTATACGATGGTTTCGAAGAGCTTATTATAACTTATCTATCCACACTACTACTCAGCACTCTGAGGGATGGGCAGCTGGGGCATGGTTTGTTCCAATACTGAATTTATTCAGACCTTACCAAATAATGAGTGAAATGTGGACTTTTACTTCCTCTAAACTGGAACAATTTTCTGGAAATATGTCTAATTATAAAAAGTCTGTTGTGGGTGCGTGGTGGTTTCTTTGGGTGGTGGTTTCTTTGGGTGGTGGCTTCTATAGTAGGAAACATCAGCTTCAGGTTATCTAGAAATGCCGAAGATGTGGATAGCATAATTACTAGTACCCAAGTTTATATGCTCTCCTCTGTCTTAGCTATTCCACTGGCCATAGTGGCTATTTTAATGGTTAAAACGTATAATGAAATGGATGAAGAACTGAATCAGCTGGGCTTTGATGAACCCAGTGATGCAGATACAGACTCATTTGAACTCTAGCCGAACCACACTTACTCTTTTGTTTAGTCAAACAAACTAATTTGTAACACCTTAGGCTACCGATACAATTCTCAAAAAAGCCCTCTTAACCTATCCATCAACCGCTGCGTCTAGCTCCTGTAAATTCTAAGTAATCCGATTTTATCCGCTTCATAAAGTGAAGCTATACTTGCGTTATTGGCAGGATGCTTTACTCACAAGACACCCCAAAATTAGCTAAGAATTCAGAAACATCATTCACTAATACAGCCCCATCTCCAGTAAGATCCGAAGCACAGTTCACCAAACAGCCATAATCTGCCAGCAAAATACTAAGGTCTGAAGAGGTGATTTCTCCATCTTGGGTATAATCTGCTGGGCACAAAGGAGTAATTACTTTATACATCTGCTGCGTGCTAACAAATCCTTGATTATTGGTAATAGTATAAGTTCTAAGAACTACAGCACCATTAGAGCTCATTAAGTTGTGTTTGAATCCACCCTGTGGAGACATAGCGGTAGCACTTATAGGCGAACCATCCACTTCTTCTCTAATCACCAGCTCACCATCTGCATAAAACCATGTATTTCCTCCATAAACTGAGGCATCGGTAACGGTCCCAACTCCTACCTGAAAATGGTAATAATCATTAAGAGGTGAGTGAGACATGCTAAACTGTGAACCTTTAAGCAAATCTGCTCCATACAAATAGGATTCAGAATCATTTAATAAGTAATAAGTCCAATCATTGGGGTCTATATCATGATCTTGATCATTTCTGTAACCCACAGGAACTGTGCTTTGGTCTTGAATTTCTTGCCAAGTTCTGCCATTATCTAATTTGTAATAGCTGGTCATTTTAAAGTTATCATTTGAGCTATCCGCCATAGAAACAGAAACAGTAGCCGTTCCATCACTAAACTCAATAAAATATCCCTGTTCGGCAAAAAAGAAACCTAACCCTGAATCGAAAAGATACATATCGTTAACTACATAGTCCTCCTCAGTAGGAAGCTCTGTATTGTTAAAGATTTCACGAACTGAATAAGTAGAGGGATCCACAATCTCATCAGTAAACGACACAGTATAACTGTCATCCAGCTCTAAACCATCATTTTCTAAGATTAACTCTGGAAATTGTAATTGAGCCTGAACAGACGCAAGTGAAATAATAAACAAACCACAAAGGGAGAGTACCGATTTATATAAATTATTCATGATAAAAGGTTTCATTAGTAACATAAAAGTAATAAAAATATTTAAAAGTCTCATTTACTGTGAATAACTAAAAGAAGGAACTAGAAGCTGTTATAAAAAATTAACCGCCAAACCACGGGCAGAGTTCTCAATCTCATACCTTAGCTGACTAAATTAAATTCAAGTAATTTCAATGGGATTATTAGACGGAAAAGTAGCCATCATAACAGGCGCTTCTAGAGGTATAGGAAAAGGAATAGCAGAACACTTCATAGCTCAGGGAGCTAAAGTGGCATTCACATATATGTCTTCAGATGATAGAGCTAAAGCGCTAGAAGAAGAATTAGCAGCTAAAGGCGGAGAGGCCAAGGGATTCAAATCTGATGCTTCTAAGTTCGATTCGGCCCAGAAGTTAGCAGATGACGTGATGGCACACTTTGGAAAAATAGATGTATTAGTAAACAATGCTGGAATTACCAGAGATAACTTACTCATGAGAATGAGCGAAGAGCACTGGGATGAAATCATGGAGGTAAACCTAAAGTCATGCTTTAATCTGACTAAAGCTGTTATGCGTCCTATGCTTAAGGCCCGCTCTGGTTCCATAATTAACATGAGTTCTGTAGTAGGAGTTAAGGGAAATGCTGGTCAGGCTAACTACTCCGCTTCTAAAGCTGGAATCTTAGGGTTTACTAAGTCTGTGGCACTAGAGCTAGGCTCCAGAAACATAAGAGCCAATGCCATAGCTCCCGGGTTTATAGAAACTGAAATGACTGGTGCTCTAGATGAGAAAACCGTTCAAGAGTGGAGAGATGCCATTCCTTTGAAAAGAGGTGGAACTCCAGAAGATGTGGCTAATTTAACCGTTTTCTTAGCCTCAGATATGAGTGCATACATTACAGGCCAAGTCATAAATGTAGATGGTGGAATGCTTACTTAATCTACTTTTTTTTTCGCGTTGCAATAATTCATTTTTTAGTCCCCTAGTTTTTGGAAGTACTTACTCAATACCCAAGTTGGTTTATCATTTTCTGCATAGCAGGAGGACTCATCTTTGCGTCATCACTATACCTGAAAGACAAACTCACTAGCGATCTGCATCCTATAATTAAAGGATTAGTTGCACTGTTTAGATTTTTAGCAGTGGCTATCTTGGCCTTTTTTCTTTTAGAACCTCTAATCAAAAACGCTTTTATAGAAACAGAAAAGCCGATAGTAGTAATAGCACAGGATAATTCTGAGTCTCTAGCCATAAAGGGAGATACAGCTTTTTACAAGACTACTTATCCTCAGGAGTTAGCCCAGTTAGAAGCTACACTAAGTGAAGATTTTGAAGTCAATACATTGACCTTTGGTAGTGAAATTAAAAATGGTCTAAATACCGATTATTCTGAGAAGCAAACCGATTTATCTGCGCTAATAGAAGAGCTCTACAGCAAGTATTCAAATAGAAATTTAGGAGCAGTAATAGTAAGTTCAGATGGTATTTATACGAAAGGTAAAAACCCACTTTATTCTCAAACCAAGCTCAAAACACCTATTTACACAGTAGCTTTAGGAGATACTACTCGCTTTAAAGATGTGCTCATACAGGAAGTAGCTCACAATAGATTAGCCTACTTGGGAAATAAGTTCCCCATAGAGATTACCTCAGTGGCCAATAGCTTTGAGGGGTCTAATGCTACACTCAAAGTAACTAAAAACGGAAGATCGTTATTTACCAAAACACTTTCCATTAACTCAGAGGAATTTTCTGATGTTACACCAGTCATTTTATCTGCAGATAAACCCGGCATTCAGAAGTTCAGCATTAGCATTTCACAATTGACAGATGAAGTAACTTATGCCAATAACAGAAAAGACATTTACATAGATGTGCTAGACAGCAGGCAAAAAGTAGCTATTATAGCTGCCTACCCTCACCCAGACATTAGCACCCTTAGAAAAACTCTGCAGTCTAATGAGAATTATGAAGTAGATGTATTCTTAGCTAATGAGTTCAATGCTAAAATCGCAGACTATAATTTGGCTATTTTTCACCAAATGCCCAGTAACATTAGTGCCTATAATTCAGTGATCCAAGAGGCATTTTCTAAAAAAGTGCCGAGCCTTTTTGTGTGGGGAAATAAAACCAACTTCTCTGCCTTTAATGATTTAAATCTAGGAGTATCTCTAGAAAACTACAGCGCCAGTTCTAACTCAGCTGGTGGCATGCTGAACGGAGGTTTTAAGTCCTTCACCTCTTCAGACGAGCTAAAGTCTACACTTAGAAAACTGCCACCGCTAAGTATTCCTTTTGGAAAAATAGAGGCTAGCCCTGGTCTAAACACACTTCTTTACCAGCAGGTAGGCCCCATTACTACCGATGATCCCCTGCTTACATTTAATGAGAAAGATGGTATTAAAATAGGTGTGCTCACAGGAGAAGGATTATGGAGATGGAGATTAGTTTCGCATTTAGAAAAAGGAAGCCATGATCTATTTGATTCTTGGCTCCTAAAGACCGTGCAGTTCTTAGCTAATAAAACCGACAAGAGCTTGTTCCGTATTTCTACTAAAAATGCATTTGACGAGACTCAGCGCATTGTGTTCAATGCGGAAGTATATAACGAGAGCTACGAGCCTTTGGCAGATAAAGAAATTACCATATCTATTACTAACCAAGATGGAGATGACTACCCTTTTACGTTTAGCCAAAATGGAGCCAATTATAGATTAGATGCTGGAATTTTACCTGCAGGAAACTACGCTTACACAGCCAGTGTAAATTCTGGAGGCAAGACTCGAACTAAGAGCGGGCAGTTCAGCGTGTCTCCGGTAGTAGTGGAACAACTAAAAACACAGGCAGATCATAATCTTCTCTACAATCTAGCAGATAGAAATGGTGGACAAATGATTTATCCAGAAGAAATATCTAATCTAGCAGACATTATAAAAGGAAACGCAGAAATAGTTCCTGTGTCCTACGAAAAGAAAACATTATCAGATCTTATAAATTACAAATGGTTATTGGCCGTTATTCTGGCATTTCTATGTCTAGAGTGGCTCATCAGAAAAAGAAGTGGTGTGTATTAAACCCTTGTCTTTTGAAAATAGGGATGCTCACCTCGGAGAACGACTTAATACTGAATAAAAAAAAACCATTGCAACACAAAGAAACAGACCAAATGAGACAACCATTAGTTCAACCAAAATCAGATACGGAAGACAAAGAGCTTCAAGAACTCATTAAATTTTATGATGAAACATTAGGATTCTGTCCTAATAGCATAAAAACCATGCATCATAGACCTAGAATAGCTTACGCATTTATAGAAATGAATAAAGCTGTAATGGAAAATAAAGGGCGTGTAACTAGTGCGTTAAAGAGATTAATGGCCTACTTAAGCAGTCATACCACCGGATGCAGATACTGTGAAGCACATGGCATTAGAGCTGCCGAACGCTACGGGGCTGCTGCTGAACAAATGGAAAACATCTGGGAATACAAAACCCACTCGGCTTTTAATGATGCTGAACGTGCCGCTTTAGATTTAGCCATAGCCAGCTCTACCGTGCCTAACACGGTAACCCAAGAAGTAGGAGAAAACCTAAGGAAGCACTGGGATGAAGGTGAAATAGTAGAAATGATGGGGGTAATGGCATTATTCGGCTATCTGAACCGCTGGAATGATTCTATGGGTACCCAAATGGAAGACGATGCCATAGCTTCTGGTAAGCAATACCTTTCTGATAAAACAGACTGGACTGTAGGACAGCACGATTATTAAATTTATCGTTTTGGGTAATTCTGAAATGATCAATTTGGCTGTTTCTTGCCGTAAATAATGCAAGCTATAATTTAGAGGAGTATCTTTTATCTTTTGACTGGAGAATACTTTTAAGGAGATTAAACGCTTCTCACTTTACGGCATAACCAACCTCTGAAGAAATAATGCGCTGTATTGTTTCGTGTATTCTAAATTTCAGCTGAGGAGACTAATAATGTACTTCTTCTCCTTTTATATCTATGACATGATGAAGAGTAACTTTCTGTTCTTTCACACTAGGCGGCAGATATTTAAGCATCAGATCAGGTAAACAAGATTTCTTTTTTTAGTGGCACTTCTATTTTAAACCGCAGCCTGATATGCTTATTTGAGGTATCTATAACTTGGAGAAGTTTTCAGACTTCAAAATATAAATTAGAAATTAACTCTTAATCCAGTTCACAAACGCACCTAACAGGAAACTGCCGCTCAGCATTTACTACATTATGGCTGTGTACATGCTGCTCTTCTGCAGTAATGTGCCAGTGGGCTATAATGCCATCTTTTAATGGTGCATTTACCCAAAACACGTTTTGCTCTCCTAATCTGCCATGCATTCTTTTATCTATTCTACCGCAGAGGTCTATATTTAAGAGTTCTTTAAGATCTATCTTCTTTTTTTTATCTAGTTTGATTATTCCTTTTACTTCCTTCTCAGTAGGAAGTCTCCAGCCTACTGGACAGATACTTAATGCTTCTTCTACCAAATAAAATTCTCCACAGCTGAAGCATTTATCCGATTCCTCATTAACACACATGGAAGCTTCTGTGTTATACCTAAGGTTTTCTGTCATCCAATTCAGTCCGTTTAGTTCAATGTAATGATACTGGTTCTGATCTCTCTGGTCTATGAACGTTGTTATATCGTTAAGGGCTAGAGATGAACATAGGCTTAGTAAAAGTAAAGCTGCTAGTGTAGTTTTCATATCAGAAAGGTATGAAATGTTCGCAAACCGATTAGCCGCTATTTAGCACCTTGCTTAAGGAATGCCTAGAAACTTGTGCTGCTGCACACTCATGCGCCACGTAGGGTTAGATCGAATAAAGTTCAGTATAAGCCCTTCGGTTTCTTCTCTGTTATCCCACTCTGGCTGTAGAAATAACTGGCATTCACTGCTCACTTTTTCAGCATGTTCTTGAGCCCATTTTAAATCGTGCTTGTTTAGAACTATCACTTTTAATTCGTGTGCTAAAGGATGAAAATCTGGCACCGGTTTCTTGAACTTTTTAGGGCTAAACGTTATCCAATCCCAGGAGCCAGTTAGCTTATGGGTTCCGCTGGTTTCTATATGGGTTCTTATCTTTAAGCGTTGCAATGCTGAAGTGAGCTCAACCAAATCATGCATGGCAGGCTCTCCACCTGTTATTACCACCAATTTAGCCTCAGCTTCTGTTACCCAGCCCACTATCTCTTCTACAGAGTGCTTAGGATGAGCATCTATAGGCCAGCTTTCTTTTACATCACACCAGAAGCACCCCACATCACAGCCACCCAATCTTATAAAATAAGCCGCACAACCAGCGTAATGTCCTTCTCCCTGCATGGTGTAGAAGTGTTCCATAACAGGCAGAGTTTGTGACTTAGTATTGGTGATTTTGGTTTCAGACATATTCAGGTGCAAAAGTACTTACAACTTAGCTTACAAAGTTGAAAGTAGAAAGGTTAAAGTAGAAAGTCTTTAACGGTTCTCTTTTATTTTTAAATGGCGCTAATTAGCCCTTTATTAATTCTGGATATTTCCTCTGCTCACGAAATCAAGTTTTTACATTTTTCTGAATTCATCTAGATCAATTTTTCAGCCAAATAAAGCATAGAATGAACCTCGCTTGCAGAGCCTTAGGAGATATAAAGAAATCAGCTTTGTCAGATTTGCGCTAAGAAAACTTCTTAGTCAGTGCATCAGTTAACAGGAGTGCAAGCTTTCAACTTTTTTAAGCCTTTCCGCTATATTGAAAAGATTCCGCACCGTGAGTAAATGGAAGAACTCTAAAAAACACGATCAAAACCACCAAGACTGCTTTGTAATCCTCCGGTTCAATGCCACAAATGGGCCAAGGCTCGCCATCGCTTGTCTACAGAGCGGTTTTCAATTAAAATGCTGTTAGCTCCCCAAACGTGTGCGGTGCGGAAATTTTTGAATGTCTTAAAATGCTTTTAGTTTATTACTTAGCACTACCACTAAAGTAATCTTCTTTATATGCAAACAGCACATTAAATGTAGTCATACTGCCGTAACATCTAGTAATGTATTGTTGAAGATTTACTTTTTCTTCATCACTTAGTGATTTATGAGAGTTAACATTCTGTTCTAGAACTCTTAATCTATCACGCATCATTACTATCTTATGAAAGAAGGTTTCTACCGGTATTTCTTTAGACTTGAGATCTAAATCTGCTGGCTGAAGCGTCATAGTGCCTCCCTCCCACTTATTTCCTAATTCTATATGTCTAGGCTTCTCAATGTATTCCTGCAGAATAGATCTCAACTTATCTTCTACAGTTTCTATAGTGAGTTCGTCTTCCTCATTCATTTCAGAGGCTTCTGTGACTGTTAGTCCATCGTAAGACTTTCCTATTTCCTTTTCCCCTTCTTCTATGAAGAAGATTTTCCAGAATTGATCATTTTCGCTGAAAATGGCTCCTTCACCATATTTCGGGTGTTCGATTTTAGCTCCTACAGATAATTTCATTTTGTTTCCAATTTATAGACTATCCGTTACGTTAGTTTGTGGTAATTTGTTGCTTTGCAACGCGAATAATTCATGACCAAGGATCATCTTAAATTCTGGAGTTTAGTAGGAGTGAGAACTGGAGTGGCTGCCTGTGCTTTAGGCTGGTTAATGCTCATATTTCACTGGCCATATTCTAGCTTAGTTTTCACAATAGGAGCTCTTTTATGCGTGGCTGCTTATGCACTTAGAACCGCGTTTAAAGATGAGCGCAGTGCCTCAGACTGGACCAAGCTTATTCTAGTATTCTGCATATTTACGAGAGGAATGGTAGGAGTAAATCACTGGCCATTTCCAGAATGGTTATGGCTGGCTTTAGGCATCCTCGTTTTGGCTAGTATTGTTTTCATATTCTTTCAGGATTCTAGCAGTCTTATTCCTAGAGCAGAGAATAATGTGGTTTCTCGCTTTTTATTTTCTACTGCTGGAAGTGCCATAGCCATAGGTGTAATGTTTAAAATCATGCACTGGCCAGGAGCCGGCCCTTTACTTTCAGTAGGTACTTTGTCTTTAGTGCTTTGGCTGGTATTAGAACCATTCTTAGGAAAACGAACCATCTCTAATTATAACACTACCAACTCGTTTACTACTTTAGACGAGTCTCTCACAGAAGATGTGGCTGATGGACACATAACTAAGAAGCCATCTAAAAACTCTCCTATTTTCTTTTTGGCTGGTATTTTAATGCTCCTAGGACTAACTATGATATTTCTAAACTATCCGGGAGGAGGACTTACGGTTCTAGCTGGATTTATTTTTGGATCTATTTACTTATTTATGAGCATAAGGCGTTAAAAATAACTTGAAGGCTACTCCAATGAAAATTAGTTTTACATTTCTAACTACAGCATGTTTTACTCCGAACAGTTATCGCCAAAAGCTGCTAAAAAGAAGGATAGATCACTTACTAATACCATTCCATCTCCATTAAAATCACCTGGACAACAATCGTTACAGCTTGGGTCTGGAATGAACATGAGTTATTACTAGTAGTGTCTAGCAGATCATAATTACATGCTCCTCCAGCCTGTGTTGTAGAATAACACTTAATAATAGCTACGCTCTGCATCATTTTTTAAGACCATGGCTTCTCTCTAAACTCTACAGCCCTGGAAGCCAACAAAAGTATGTCTTACCAGAATTCCGAAGTACACCTAAATGCTTACCATTTATGTCTAAAATCTCTCTGACAATTACTTTAGAGCGCATATCCGCACCATTAAAATTTATCATCTCTATCTGAGAAGATCCGTTTGTACTCAATGTTTGATACCCGAATTCCTGTCTTCTATTTTCTCCATTTTTCTTGGTAATGCGCTCTAATTCTGAGCAGTCTTTTCCCATCCAATCTACTGGTGCTTTCTGAATGAATCCTGATTTTCCTTCTTTACCGTAAGCTATTCCCGTGCTGGTAGCATAACTTCCTTTAGGCTTAAAAAAGCGCTCACACCTGTCTTCTGAGTAAGCCCCATCATCTATGCCTAGTGTTATAGAATTGACATTGCCTAAACTCAGCATGCCTAAGCAAAATCCAGAAATATGAATGGTACTTTCATCCATAGAAATGGCTTCAATCTGAAAGCCTCTTAAAAAATTATTCTTAGTGGGATTAGGCACTGCTCCATAAGTATCGTCTACATCTATTTTATGAATAAAGCTCGTTTTTAAATCACCATTTCTGTTAAATACTGTAGTTCTAAATCCTAAGGTTCTAGAGAATTTTTTAACGGTAGAGTGGAGTATTTCTAAACTTACTGTTTCTCCATTAGGACGCTGAAATAAAGCTCTAGGCTCTGTATAGAGGAAGTCTTTTCCTAGTTCATCCTTAGGGTTATCTAAAGTGTTAACACTGGCTGAAGGTCCATGGATAAAGACAGCGGTGCCTTCATACTTGCCATCTCTTCTAAAAAAAACGCTTCCATCATCTGTAGCTTCTACAGATATGAACTCGTACTTCTTTTTTTCTCCTATTCTCACCATTCTATCAAAGAGTACTTTTCCTGTTTTAGCTACATGTATGATATGCACCTCACTGTCTAAGGCTGTGGTGGCTACTAGCGCAGCTCCTTTAACAGGAGATTTCTCTACTATTACTGCTGTTTCAGAGTCTTGCTGGTAATGAAATGTAACCTGTGAACTGGAATATTCCATGCTTCTGGCTGTGGCAGAAAGCTTAGTAACCTCAGAATTTATGGTGCCTTCAATATCCATTTTAGCCAGTGCTATGACTCTTTCATTGTTTTTACTATCGTAAAAACTGTAGATGATGTTTAATCCATCACCATTAGGAAATGCCCCATGAAACGAAAGCTCCTGTGCATTGTTAGCTGGCAGAATTAACTCTGAAGAGAACACTGTTTCTAATGTTTTAATGCTATAACCCACTATAAACGCTATGTTACCAGTACGACTATAACCATCTTTCTTATCTACATACTTGGTTACTATGGAGTAAAATAAGTTTTCATCAGCTCCTATATAAGTAGAATTATCATAACTAGACTCTTTAGCCTGAAAATCTTCAGTGAGTACTAAGTCCAGATTAACCTGACCAAATAGACCAGAGCATAAGCAGAGAGTAGCTAAGAGTAGAATGGTTTGTTTCATTTAATGGTGATTTTATATCAGGCTTGAAATTAATAAAATAATGGGGCTAAATTACTATCATAGGGCATAGACGAAACGCAATTGGTTTTAGAGTAAAACATTGCAACGCTGCTACTTTACTAATCTTATAGCATGACTCTCAGATCCTGAAGTCATAAGCAATACATAAACCCCAGAAGCTAAACCAGATGTAGAAATTACTTTAGTTTCTAGAATTTGACTTTGGCTAACTACTATTTTTCCTTGGCTGTTAAAAATGTTTACTTCTACTACTTTTCCCGAAGTGTTATCTATAAATAACTGATTATTAAACAAGGTAGGCGTTACTTTTACTAGACTTTCTAGTTCGGAGATGTTATCTATAATGATTCCAGTTATTGTTATTACATCTGACACACCTGAGCAGCCAGATGCATTAGTAACCTCCACATAGTAATCTCCATTTTCCAAGGCATCATAAGTATTCTGTGTGGCTCCAGAAATAAGAACACCATCCAGATACCACTGATAAGCATCGTAAAACCCTGTAGAAAGTTCATTATTAGTATTGAATATAGCAGGACTAGGTGTAGGCGACTCAGTTACCATAACAGAAGCCTCTACTGGGCATTCTCCTAATTCTGAAACAGCACTTACGGTTATTTCACCTTCTTCAGAAACTAAAGCATTCTCGCCTTCCTGGCCATCACTCCATATAATATTCATGTTATTTCCAGTAGCTGTAAGTGTGGTAAAACTACCCTCGCAAAAAGATGCTTGTCCAGAAATACCAATAGATGTAGGAAAGATAGTCACTGTCTCCTCAGCAGACCCTAGGCATCCTTCTAAGTCTATTAGAACTAATTCGAATTCATCGCTCTGCGTTACTACTACTACTGAATCGGCAGAATTGTTTGACCACATGTATTCTCCAGCTACTGAAGAGAAAAGAATAACAGTATCACCCTCACAGGCTTCTAATCCCCCTTCTGCTATTATTTCTACCTCATCATTTATACAATAAGGATTTTCAAAGGCTCCTAAATCTACGTTAGGTCCGTTTAGGCGATCATTACCATCAAAATCTGCTATCAAATCACTACTAAAACTATTCACACCCTGATCTACAGGAAAAGCCAGTAATGCATGTCTATAATTATAATCTTCATGAAAAAAAGGAGCTAAGGCAGTGCTAGCAGCATTTACAAATTCAGGATTATTCTGATAAATGTTTGGCTGCTGAGTTCCGCTAATGGTATATCCCCCGCTTACTATAGAGTGGCTAATAGTGGTGCCTCCAGAATTAATCTCACCTGTGCCCACACCGTTATTATCCCATACTATGCAGTTTCTAATGTCTGTTTCATCATTTAAAAACATGGTTCTGCTGTTTCCGACATTTCCAGAGTCATTATTTCTGTTATGGGCTATGGTACAGTTTATAAAGCTCTGAGGCTCATTATTACTTAAAAGTGAAATATTAACCACACTACTGCTATTAGCCACATTACCTACTATAAGCGAATTCACACAACTGATAGATCCTTCATCATCTATATGAATAGTAGCAGAACCACCTGCTATATTTCCAGAAATGGAACACCTGTCTAAGTTTATAATGCCTTCATACACTCTAATGGCTCCACCAGACCCTGAACTTTCATTCAGAGAGATATCACTATTAGAAATGTTAACCGTTCCATCCCTTACTATAATTCCACCTCCTCTAGCATCAGAATAATTCGATCTTAGAATGCAGTTTTCCATGTTTAAAATTCCACTGCTGTAGTTGGCCACTGCAGCCCCGCCATACTCAGCATAATTTCCTAAAAATGTGCAGTTAGCTACCGTGCAGCTTCCGTCTTCATTTAAAAAACCTCCTCCAATATCAGAAGGTAAAAAACTCCCATCTGCTCTTCCGTTAATGATGGTAAATCCATCTATTCGAGTGCTTAACGTAGTATTTAATGCCTTAACCACATGAAGAAGATTATCTGTGCTAGACTCAGGATTATTAATATTTCCATCTAAAATGGTGGTATACAATTCTACATTTCTTTCTTCTAAAAGTAGTTCCGTTCCTGAAAATCCACCATAGACCCCTACTCCATTTTTTAACGAGTAATAATCCGTAGCGCTGGTGGTGTTAGGCGTGTAAGAACCTTCAGCCACCCACACTTCATCTCCAATTATAGACTCTGCTATAGCTGGAATTAAATCTGTAAAAGCGTTCTCCCACGAAGACCCATCTCCAGAACCTGTGGCATCTGCATCTACATAAATGACAGCCGCTTGGGCATAAAAAGAAGTGATTACTATTGAAAATAGTGTTAATAAGGCGCGTTGCAATGTCTGGATCATGACTCTGAAGTTTGTTTTAAATAAAGCTCAAACTTAGTTAAAACAAAGGTGTAAGTAACCATTTATAGCTCAGTATTCAGCTAGGTCTAGACCTTGGATACTTCTATGGAAAATGCTGAACATTACACTTTCTCACTGAGGCTCTTCTGAAGAATCTAACATTCTGCTGCACAAAATCAATCTCGAAAAAACCCTAATCCTTACTTATAGATTCATAGCTCACACGAGCCTTGGTTTTTCCCTCAGAATTAGGGTCTAGATACAGCTCTTGGTCTTTGAGGAGTTTTACTTTTTTAGTTTCTCCTTTGCTTACTGACACTTCCTCTATAATGGTTCCTTTCTTTTGGATTCTTACAGATAGGGTTCTTTGACCTAGATTTTCTACTACGGCATAGCAGTCTTGCCCTATGTAAGGGTTAATTGTGGCATCTTGTCCTGGGCCTTTGCCTGTCATGAGCATGCTTTGTGAAGGGTCTAGCGTAAATTCTGTTTGGGCAACAACACTCATACTCAGAAGTAGTACGAAGCTGATTAAAACTCCTAAATTTTTCATGAAATGAAAGTAAAGACTTAGGTGCTCAAAAACTGAGAATAGGCTGTTGGGATTTGTTAAACGTGATTATTCTGTAATCTCTACATTGCTATTAGTCTGTCATTCTATAACAGGTCAATTGAAGAAAAAT
>JBGCDA010000102.1:0-24683 GCA_045104985.1 Flavobacteriales bacterium
GGAAAGAAGTGCGGCTAAGAGAATTATATTTAATTTTTTCATGAGTCTGTGTTTTTATAGATTTTACTCCACTGTACACAGACTCATCAATTCGGTTCAAAAAGAAAAGTGATTTTAGAAAAAAAACTATTAACGTACTAATTAACAGCTTATTTATTTTAATAGTTAGGTATCAGCATTGCAACGCATAAGAATTATTTCAAACTAAAACTTAGAAACAAAGGAATTTACGAATAGTCCATTCTATAACTACAAGCCCTAATACTTAATCTTGGTCATAAAGTATACCTTTCGTCTTTTGTCCTTTCTCTTGTCTGCCTTTTTATCCTTAATCTTTTGGAAGCCATAGGCCAAGAAATAATCGTCATACCAATAACTGAGGTTGGAATTACTCCACTTAATTTCAGCACTTTCGTTTTCTAATTCCATTTGTTCAGATTCTTTATCTTCTACCACCACACCATCAAAATTTACTGTTTTAGAGGTAATTCTGGTGCCACTAGCAAACACCATGGTTATGGCATCTTCTATGTTTTCAGGAGTAGCTATGAATCGTTTCACGTAAAACGGCTTTGATGCTGGAAACATCTCAAAGGTTTGGTCCCATTCCATTTTTCCGTCATTATCAAACTTGGCCAGCACTGCATGCGTGTATTGATAGCCATCAAACACTCTTCTAGTTCTCATCACTGGATTACCGTTCACATAGGCCGTATAAGTTTCTGTTCTGTAAGTTGGATAGTATGCCTCTCCTAAAACCAAATAACCATCATCTAACACTTGGATTTCGTGTTCTGCTATTCTGTAATCTATTTTAAATTCTTTTCCTTTTTTATTCTTTCTCTTCTTTTTCTTTTCTAGCTTTTTCTGCTTTCGCTCTGGTAAA
Organism: Flavobacteriales bacterium; assembly: GCA_045104985.1. Lineage (GTDB taxonomy): Bacteria > Bacteroidota > Bacteroidia > Flavobacteriales_D > Sanyastnellaceae > ASP10-05a. Next base: position 887 of record JBGCDA010000102.1, read on the forward strand.
TACGTTAAAAAATTATCTAAATCAGTAAAGTTATAGAACTCAATAAAATCCAATTCACCATTATAAGCTCTACAGAAAAATAAGCCTTGGGAAGTAGATATTCCTTTATCACTGTAAGTTCCAGTAAAAATGTAATTTCCACCTCCTACACTTCTGGCAGATAGAGAAGTAAGATTTTTATCTATGTCTTGAGTAAGATGATACTGGCTTTTCTTTTTTCCTTGGTCATCTAAACGAACCACATACACTTCCCTTTGCTTTTTAGACACCGCCACATTCAAGTAGACAAATACTTCGTTAGATTCTTCTAACACTTGGATGCTTTTAATGCTGAGTTTTTTGGTTTTTATACCTTCAAGTGAAATAGGAATAAGCCTTTGCTTACTGGTCATACAATTTACAGAAAACAGGAATGGCTCTTTTTTTATATAAGCTTCGCAATAGGCATATTCACCAAGCACCTTCATCTCAGTGATGTAGGTTTTATTTAAGACTTCACCTTCTATTTCAGTCAGTTCTTTATCCGCCACATTAACAGTAACTAGCTGGTAATTTCCTTTTCTGTCTTTAAATAAACTATGTATAGATTCGTCTGTAGTGTACTCTTCATCTAGACTTAACTTAGCAGAGACAGGGACCAATTCGGTCCAAACGGACACTAAATCAGTATTAAATAATTCATACTTCCATTGGTCCATTCCTTGATCGGTCTTCTCAGAAACAGATCTTACCAGAACACCATATTCACCCATTTGATAAAACCGTTCTCCGATAAATCCATCTTTCTGCTCGAATTCTATGCGCTCCTCAAAAGATACCTGAGCGCTTAATGTTAAAAGTGTGAGCATCAAAATGCTCAGCGTTATTATGTATTTCATGACAATTAATTTCGGGTAGCAAATCTACATATAGTATGCCTTAAATGGAGCAAGGAAATTACACCGCAGATTTAACTTTTAATGTTTAACATCAATTACAAGTGATAACTGAAAAAGAGAAGTTATTTTTAGCATTCAACCTTTATACTTAGATACATGAACTCTCACGAAATAGATTACATCATTCATGGTGATGATATGCAGATCGTTTGCATAGAATTAGACCCCCTAGAAACAGTTATAGCCGAAGCCGGAAATATGAACTGGATGGACAGAGGCATAAAATTCGAAACTAAAATGGGCGATGGATCTAAACCAAGCCAAGGTCTCTTTGACAAACTCTTAACTGTGGGAAAACGGGTGCTTACTGGAGAATCTATTTTCATGACGCACTTTACGAATGAAGGCGAAGGAAAGAAGGAAGTGAGTTTTGCCGCTCCATACCCGGGGAAAATAGTTCCTCTAGATTTAGGAGCTATAGGCGGAACTATTCTATGCCAAAAAGATGCGTTTCTCTGCGCGGCCAAAGGAACTGAGGTAACTATAGCATTTACTAAAAAACTGGGGACTGGGTTTTTTGGAGGAGAAGGGTTTATTCTTCAAAAATTAAATGGTGATGGGCTAGCATTCTTACACGCAGGAGGAACCATAATTAAAAAGGAACTGAATAACGAAAGTATTTTAATAGATACTGGATGCATAGTAGCATTTACTCCTGAACTGAACTACAGCATAGAAAAAGCAGGTAACTTAAAAAGTATGTTCTTTGGAGGAGAAGGCTTATTTCTAGCCACTCTCGAAGGCACAGGCACTATTTACTTACAAAGTTTACCATTCAGCCGACTGGCAGATAGAGTAGTAAAACACGCTCCTAAAATAGGCGGATCTTCCAAAGGTGAAGGGTCTCTTCTAGGTGGAATAGGAAGATTATTAGATGGTGATAATTAACTCGATATAAAAATTATGACTTTTACTGCCGTTGAAACGACTCTATCCTGATTTCTATTTAGTGGAATCTTTATATACTCCTACCTTTTCTGAAGGCAGAAAAAAAGCCATTTCAATGTGAAATGGCTTTTCCAATCAATCGATTGATATTTTTTAATCTAGAGTACAAGTTTCACCTGCTGTTTCCCAGGCTTCGCATGCAGCTTCTGCATCATCTTTAGATGAATCATTGATAGGAAGAGTGTTATCAACAGCAGTTTCACCATCTAAAACACAAGAACAAACATAATCCTTCTTACAAGATGCCATAACTACACAAAGAGCAGCTAGTAGTAATAAATTTTTCATTTTATGATTTTTTTAATTTCCTGCGAAATTAACTCTAAAAATTACTTTTTCGATAGATTTTTTTAAAGTAAAGGGTTTTCTCTCTAGTATTTGCAGTTCTCTATTGAAAGTTTCTCATCTATAATAGCGGAGTTTATTTCAGCTTTCTGACCTCCAAAATTATTATTAGTTAATAGAAAACTTTGAATGAAGCTTTAAAATTAGAAGCATTTTAAACAAGCCTATTAATGAAGAAGGACTTAGACTTAGGCTTTATTTCAGATGTTTCTGCGTATTCTGACAGCATAGTGAAGCACCAATATGTATCATGAACTTAAACCGCTGCCATCATCTCTTCCTTCTGCTCTTTTACCTTAGGGCTAACAATGTAGTCATCAAAGCTCATGAGCTTGTCTAGAACTCCGTAAGGAGTAAGCTCTACTATTCTAGTAGCCACTGTCTGTGTAAACTGATGATCGTGACAAGTGAACAGCACTGTACCTGGGAAATCCTTCAGTGCGTTATTGAACGCCTGAATAGATTCTAAATCTAAATGGTTAGTAGGTTCATCTAGCATTAATACGTTACCTCCTGTAAGCATCATTCTGGAAATCATACACCTTACTTTCTCTCCTCCAGAAAGCACATTAGACATCTTAAAGGTTTCTTCTCCTGAGAAAAGCATTTTACCTAAGAATCCTCTTATGTACACTTCATCTTTGTTTTCAGAATACTGTCTTAACCAGTCTATGAGGTTTAGGTTTAAATCCTCTTCAAAGAAGTGAGCATTCTCGTTAGGCAGATAACCTGTAGTTATGGTCTGCCCAAAGTGAAATTCTCCACTGAAGGCAGTATCTTTTCCATTAAGTATTTCATACAGTGCAGTGGTGGCTAAACTGTTTTTACTAATAAGCGCTATCTTATCTCCTTTGCTTACATTAAGGTTAAGGTTAGAAAACAACACTTTACCATCTAGAGACTTACTCATGTCTGTGATGTGTAAAATCTGATCTCCAGCTTCCCTTTCTGATTCTAAAATAATAGCGGGATACTTTCTACTAGATGGTTCTATATCGTCTAGGTTAATCTTTTCTAATAGCTTTTTTCTGCTGGTAGCCTGTTTAGATTTAGATGCATTGGCAGAAAAACGCGCTACGAATTCTTGAAGTTCTTTCTTCTTTTCTTCAGCTTTCTTATTAGCAGCGTTTCGCTGTCTTAGTGCCAGCTGGCTGCTTTCATACCAGAAGGTATAATTACCAGTGTACATCTTTACCTTTTTGAAATCAATGTCTACTATATGCGTACACACCGTGTCTAAAAAGTGTCTATCGTGAGATACTACTATCACTGTGTTCTTAAAATCCAGAAGGAAATCCTCTAGCCAAGTCACCGTTTGAATGTCTAAATCATTCGTAGGCTCATCCAGAATAAGGAAGTCTGGATTTCCGAAAAGTGCTTGTGCCAGAAGCACTCTCACTTTCTGGTTACCATTTAATTCTTCTAAATTTCTTTCATGGTCTGCCTCTTCTATTCCTAACCCAGAAAGCAGAGATGCTGCATCTGGCTCAGCATTCCAGCCATCCATTTCAGCAAACTGTTCTTCCAGCTCAGAGGCTTTTATTCCATCCTCATCACTAAAATCTTCCTTGGCATAAAGGGCATCTTTTTCAGACATTATGGCCCATAGCTCCTTATTACCCATCATTACCGTATCTATGACCCTTACCTCATCAAATTCAAAGTGATCCTGACGCAGCACAGACATTCTCATGCCATGCTCTAGTTTTACATTTCCTTTGTTTGGATCTATATCCCCAGCTAAAATTTTTAGAAGGGTAGATTTTCCTGCACCATTAGCGCCTATAACTCCGTAGCAATTGTCGCCATTAAATTTGATATTTACTTCATCAAAAAGAACTCGTTTTCCGTACTGTAGGGTAATGTCGTGAGCTGATAGCATACTGTATATCTTTAAAAAATTGGAGTACAAAAGTAGTGTTTTTAAAAGCCTATAAAAAATGAGACTTCTAAGATCAGAATAGCCGTGTTCTATGTTCAGATAACATCTTCAAATACTTTAAACTTGTTAAAAATAAATTTGAGAAAGAAGCATTCCCCATAACTAAAGCTCTTATATACAAGTTTTTATGCTTTGCAACGCTAAAAAGGTTCAGATGCAACTGTTTGCTAAAAAATCACATCTTTATAACGTACATCTTAATAATAAGTAGCTTTATACAAAAACACGAACATCATGAGTACGCCAAAAAACAGAAGAAATTTTCTTAAAAACAGTTCCTTAGCTGCACTGGGTATAGGTCTAGCTCCCGCTATAGCCAGAACTTCACCAGATAAAAAAAGTCATGCTGAAGATGATTTTATAGGCTGTTTCCCTACCACATTAGATCTTTATGGAGAGGGCCCTTTTTATACAGAAAATGCTCCTTTCATAGAAAATGGTGAGCTATCTTCAGAAACAGAAGACGGCATAAAACTCACCATTAGCGGAAGAGTGATGAATCAGGAATGCACAGAATATTTAGCCAACACCGTAATAGATGTATGGCATGCAAATGACGCTGGAGAATATGACAATGAAGGCTATACACTGAGAGGAAGAACCGTAACCAATGCTGAGGGATTTTATTTGTTCGAAACCATTAAGCCAGGCAAGTACTTAAACGGTGGCCAGTTTCGCCCTTCTCACATTCATTTTAAAATTACTCCTGAGGGTGGAGAAACATTAACTACTCAACTCTACTTTTTTGGAGACGAAGATATTCCAGCAGATGCAGCGGCTTCAGTAACCAGTGGTGTATATAATGCTTCTGGACGAATTATTAATCTTTTCGAAAATGAAAATGGTGATCTAGAAGGCATCTGGGATATAGTAGTAAACGCAGGAGATACCAATGGATTAAACGATCTGCACTTAGACAAAGGGGTAATTTATAAAACCCACCCTAACCCTTTTACCGATGAGCTTACCATCAGCTATGGCGTGTTTAAACCTTCTAGAGCTAGCATAGTTGTTTTTGATATGGCAGGCAGAGAAGTGGCCACTTTAGAGGAAAAAATGCTCAAACCTGAAAAATACGAAGCCACTTGGAAGCCGAAGCCTGGTTTACCAGATGGGCACTACTTCATTAGTCTGAAAATAAATGATCTGCAGGTAAACTACATGAAAGTAATGAAGCAGAGTGGCTATGGCTATTAGACTTTGGTAGACTGCTTTAACTGGCTAAACCATGTACTTTTACTGATTCACTTTTAGCATACTTCTAAATGGCAGAGCCTCTAAAAAACATTTATTCTCCTGAGTTTTTTCAGGAATTTAATGAAGCCATGTCTCATGGTCATGCTAAATTTAATGCGAAAGCTTTTTTAACCGAAGTTTATTCTGATGGCTGGGAGGACCTCGAGCTCAAAGGCCGCATGAGGAGAATCTCTTCTTCGCTGCGTCCGTTTCTGAATTCTGATTACAAAGAGAGCCTTTCAGAACTCAAAATATGTGTTAAGGCGTTGCAAAAGAAAACCGACTCTGAATTCAATTACGAGTTCATGTTCATCCCCGATTATGTGGAGGTATTTGGTCTGGAAGATCTCAACCCTTCAGTGAAAGCCTTTACCAGTATTACTCAATTTTCCAGCTGTGAGTTTGCGGTTCGCCCATTCATTGCAACGCATCCTCAGAAAATGTATAAGCAAATGATACAGTGGGCAGTGCATAAAGACAAACTGGTAAGACGACTGGCTTCTGAAGGTTACAGACCCAGACTGCCCTGGGCTATGGCTCTTCCAGAACTTAAAATAGACCCTTCTCCCCTGTTAGAAATGCTGGAACTCCTTAAAGATGACGAAGCCGAAACTGTAAGAAAAAGTGTGGCCAATAACTTGAACGATATTTCTAAAGATCACCCTAAGCTCATACTGGAACTCGCCCAAAAATGGATAGGAAGAACTAAACAATGCGACTGGGTGCTCAAACATGGCTGCAGAACCTTGTTAAAAAAAGGAATGCCTGAAGCTATGGAACTCTTTGGGTTAAGTTACAACTCTAACATTACTCATGCATCACTAACTGTTTCTGAGAAAAGCATTAATATGGGAGACTCGCTAGAGTTTAGCTTTAATCTTGTTAACTCTTCTAAATCTTATGTTTTAACTCGTCTAGAATATGCCATTTATTACCAAAAGGCCAATGGTACTCTATCTAAAAAGGTATATAAGATTTCAGAGAAAGAATATGCAGGAAACTCCGAGGTTCTCATCTCCAGAAAACAGCCTTTTAAACCTATATCTACACGGAAATTCCATGCAGGTAAGCATCAGTTGGCACTTATCATTAACGGAAAAGAGTTTGAAAGGTATGATTTCAATTTGAGCATTTAGTAGGTGATAAAAACTATAAAATTGTATTACATTTAAAATTTAGCACCCTATATTTGAAGGTATATGCGTGATTAGAGCAAGAACTTCAGCCAATGTTATTACACAATAGTGTTTCTCCCTTTATGCTTCATAGGACTTTAGCTTACCTATTGCTTAGAAATAGCTTGCCAAACATATTTAAGATTCTTAAGTTATTCTTGGGAATACTCCTGGTGTTTTCAGCACTAAAGGTTGCTCAAGCACAAGACGTGCAGTTAAATGAAGTAATGACTTCTAACTCTGATTACTTTACCCCTATTAGCGAAGAGTCTTTTGACTATGTGGAGTTTTACAATAGCTCTGCGGCTGAAGTGGATTTATCTACCACATACCTCACTGATGATATTACGGTGCCTATGAAATGGCAATTCCCCTCTGGAACTATTATAGCCCCAGAGTCATATCTTATGGTATGGATGGCCGGAGACGAAGCTTCTAACACTTCTCCAAATGAACTGCAAGCCAATTTCAGGCTGAATTCCAATGGAGAATCTGTATACATGTTTTCTGATGCATTAGAACTACTAGATTCTGCTCCAGACTGGGAGTTACAGCATAACTCATCTCTGGGTAGAATAACTGGTAACGAAACATGGTATTATTTAACTGAGCCCTCTCCTAACCAGATAAATCTAGCGGAGAATGCCGTAAATGAGTTGGCACAATTCCCTATGCTAACTCATCAAGGAGGCATTTATACAGAATCGTTTTTATGGGATTACACACCAGATAATGCAGATGATGTGATATACTACACACTGGATGGCTCTACTCCTACTATAGAATCAGACATTTTACAAAACGCTTTCTTAATTAATGACAATGTGGTAATCAAACTCTTGGTAACCAGGGAAAATGCATTAGCTTCTACTGTTTTAGCTCACACCTACATTGTAGATCCTGAACTTGATTTAGATGTCATTAGCTTGACCACAGCGGAGGAAAACTTCTTTGGGCCTGGAGGTATTTATGCTAACCCTTATTCCGATTTGGAAAAAGAAGCGAATCTAGAATACTTCGTTAATGGAGAATCTGTAGTAAATCAAAATGTGGGTGTAAAAATTCATGCACCTGACGGAAGAGATCAAAAGTCTCTGAGGCTATATGCCCGTTCTGAATACGGAGATAATGATATAGACTACCAGATCTTTCCAAATAAGCCCATAGATAGCTTTAGAAGGTTAGTGCTCAGAAATGGTGGAAATGATGGCGTAGAAATAGGTGAAAGCCACTTTAGAGATGTAATGAGTCATGAGCTTTATTTAGAAAGTAACCACACTAACGGCATGTCTGCTCATGTGAGGGTAAATGTGTTCATTAATGGAGCCTACTGGGGAATTTACAATCTGAGAGAACGTCAAGACATACACTACATGAAGTCTAATTATGGTTATGAGCCGGAAGAGGTAGACTTCTTAGAATTTGACTTTCAGGAACCAGGTTACCAAAAGATTCACTCTGGCAACTGGAATAACTGGGATGAGCTAGAAGAGTTCGTAATTAATGAAGACCTGGCAGAAGAGGCCAATTATGCCTTAGTAGCAGACTGGGTAGACATAGATAATTTCATTGACTATCAAGCTTTTCAGATTATAATAGGGAATCAGGACTGGTGTAACAATAATGTAAAACTGTGGCGGCCCTACGTGAACGGGAAGTGGAAATGGATCATGTGGGATGTGGAATACGGGCTAGGTACTTTTGAAGATTTCCCAATAGGTGATCCTTCATTTAATTTTCTAGGCATGGCCATTAGCTGGTGTGGATGGGGAAATTCTGATTACTCATGGCTGTTTCGTAATCTATTAGAAAACGAAGAATTTAAAACCAAATACATTACCCGAACCCAAGACATTTTAAACACTTCTTTTAAGCCTAGCCATGTGGCTTCTAAAACTGTAGAACATTCTGAATCTATGCAGTTAGATATCGATAAACAATTCGACACCTGGGGTTCTAACTTAAACAATTGGCAGAGTAGCGTAGATGATTTACTCTCATACACGGCAGATCGGCCTGCTTTTCATTTGGACAACATTAGTACACAATTTGAGTTTGAGGGCGATAGAAGCCTGGTAAATATAGATATTAGTGATTCTGAAGCTGGCGAGATAAAACTAAACACCATAGTGCTAAACGATGAAACCATAGGTGTGGAAGAGAGCACTTTTCCATGGACTGGAATATATTATGATGTACAGCTCATTTCTTTAGAAGCACTGGCTTATACTGGTTATGAGTTTTCTCATTGGGAAGGAGATATAGATTCAGAGGAGCCTATTCTAGAACTAATTCTTACTCAAAATTTAGACCTCACAGCAGTTTATGAGCCTTCAGATGTCACTCCCATTACCTATGACGGTTTGGTTATCAATGAACTTCTTTCTCAAAATTCATCTGTTTTTCCGGATGAGCTAGGAGAGTTTGAAGATTGGATAGAGCTATATAACGAGAGTTCAGAGCCTTTAAATTTATCTAACCTTTACCTCAGTGATGACTCTGAAGACTTGCTTAAATTTCAAATTCCAGATGATGCGCCCGAGTTGACGTTAGCTCCTGATGCACATATTATTTTCTTTGCCGATAATGATACCGAACAAGGAAATAAGCACACTAATTTTAGTTTAGACGCATCAGGCGAAGAACTCTATGTTAGTTTCATTAATGATCTAGACGAAATAGAAACCATAGACCAAATTAGTTTTAATGCTTTGGAGGAAAACCAATCTTATGGCAGAGAGACAGATGCCGCTAGTGATTGGATTACTTTTAACATTCCTACTCCAGAAGCTGAAAATGAAATTATTATTATAGATAACATCAGTGAGGCAAGAAGTCCTAAAATGGACCTCACACTTTACCCTAATCCTACTTCTGGCTCGCTTCAATTGCTCAGTACTCATCTGGATTATCTGAAGATTCAGACTTTATCTATTTATTCGTTAGACGGAAAGTTAGTGAGAGAATTCAATACATATCAGAAACACCAACTTCTAGATGTTTCTGATCTTCATAAAGGAGTTTACTTGCTTCAAATCACGGATACCAACTCTAAAATAATGGTAAGCGAACGATTCGTGAAATGGTAGCTTTAGCAGATGGGATCTGACATTTTTTTTACGGAATTATATCTTTATTAAAAGAGTGGTATTGAATTCTCTAAACTTTATTAAGCAATAGTAAAGTTCTTCATGATGAAACCATTGTAGACTTCATTCTGAATATCTACTCGGTAACCAACCATTTACCAAACACGATAATGCCATCAGAAAGAGTGGCTTTGAGCACATACATCCCCTTTACTAAGTTCCTTTCCTCTAGAGCTAAAACATAAGGCTCCAGAGCTGATTGTCTTTTAACAAGAGTGCCTTGAGAATCTAGAATATCTATTTCAGATATTTGAGCAAAAGAATTATCCATCAGTGATTTAGATTTGATAGAAACTTTGGAACTTCCTGAACTTGGATTAGGGTGAATCACCATTACTAAATTCTCTCCTTCTAGGCTATTCACCAAGTTTTTATGGACGGTATTCGTTACTATATATTCATTAAAATCAAACTGAATAGATGCTTTATTAGAAATTATTCCTTTTAAATCATCTCCACTTTTTGGACGAATTTTAAAATTCATATACCCATGGCTTCCCTCTTCATCAGATATGCTATCTGGTAAGAAAGTATTATTTGAGCTCCACGTGATCACATTCTCATTCATTGTAATTGGTAAATCATGACTTTGCCCAAGAAATTCAATTGTAGAAAGATCCAATAATTCTGAAAGAGTATCTACAACCACAATTCTAGTGGCGTAGTAATTACCTACATTCTGAAATCGAATTTTATAATGAAGCCAATCTTCTGAAGTGACTTGATAGAAGTCATTATTTGAAGACGTTACATGTTTATCATTCGGATCTACTGAGCCAACAATTACATCACTAATTGAATAACTATTATCCTCTAAGTTACATTCTTCTCCACTACTTGAAATCAATAGTGACATAGTAACCAATTCGTCTATTTCACTCCAGACATCTACTGAATCTATCAGTTGAATACTATTAAATTCATATCCTCCTACATCTCCAAGATTCCAAATATATGTTCTAGTTTCATCACCCTGTACCTCACTATCCCAAGGTACTGTGGCAGAAACTAAATGTATAGCATTACTTACATCAAATCTGAGCTCAGTCTGCTCTGCTAGTTCTACTCCGTGATTTTCGTAATTCAGTGTTATCTGATTAGTGAACCCTCTTCTGAGAACAGAATGACCAAGTGAAGTAGATAAATCCGTAGTTTCACATTCACTTACAAGACCGAAGTTAAGACCACAGCTTCCATCTAAAGTAGACAGGTCTACTGTAGTAGAGCTACCGCATGCAGTGGTGTAATCCGTACCTAGTTCTACTGATAAAGTAACTTGATCATTTGTACTCCAATACTCAAATTGCCCATTTAGATCAGATACTACGCTAAGACCTGAAGATAATTCTTTAATCACCACTCCAGGAATAGGTAGTTCTTCTGCATCAAAGATGCAATTACCATTTTCATCATTATATATAATACCACATAATTTCTCTCCTTCTTCTTCTTGAACAAATAGACAATCGTTAACATCCATAGAATCGAATCTACTTACAATCCCAGAAGGCCAGTAAACGACAACGGAATCTACGGAAATAGCATCTCCTAACCCAAAGAGTAACGATCTAGAACTCTGACTACCAGCACCTCCTCCACTTTGACTAGATACCTCACGACTTTGCCAGACTTCTTCACCATAACTTACTGACTTTAACATTACACGGGCTCCATATGCATTTTTATTAGAAATAACACCTTCTAGATTTACGCATAACCAGCTATTACAATTTGCTCTATTATTCTCAAAGAATGCATTCTGTTCATCAGATCTATTTCCTACAAATATGTCGATATCACCATCTTTATCTACATCACTAGCCGCGGTAGGATAACTGTTCCCTAATACTGAACTAATCTCGTTAGCTTGCACTGAGAAAGTTCCATCTCCATTATTTATATATAGTGACGAGGCATGACCTAAATCCGCTGTTACTAACAGGTCTAAGTCTGTATCATTATCTACATCTAACCATGCAGAACCGCTCGAATTCATTACTTGAGTAACCACTACTCCTGTAGTAATCTTGCTAAAAGTTCTATCTCCGTTATTCGTATAGAGAAAATCGACTTGTTCACCTGTGTTAGCAACGAATAAATCGACCAGTCCATCATTATTATAATCTCCCCAGCTACACCCTACTGATTTACCCCCATCATTGACTATATCTCCTTCCGTTATTTTCGTAAATTGGAAGTTTCCATCATTGATATACAAACAGTTATTCTGGCCTTGTGTGTTTGGAATAAAGGCATCTAAATCACCGTCATTATCTATATCAGCCCAAGTAGAACCAATGCTTCTACCTGCGTCTGAGACAAGCGCTCCAGTTTCAATACGAGTAAAGCTGCCATCTCCTTCATTCTTATATAATAAATTAAATTTAGTAGGCATATAGTCTGTTACGAACAAGTCTAAATTGCCATCATTATCTACATCTATCCATGTAGCATTATGACAGTATCCGCTATAATTTGGAATATCTGCAGTAGAAACTTTGGTAAAAACCCCTCCGCCATCGTTTCTGTGCAGCTCATTGGGGCCTCCAACATTAGTAACTAGAAAAGCATCCTGATCTCCATCATTATCAAAATCTCCCCAAGTAGATGAGACAGTATTTCCTATAGTATTAGGGCCATTACTGCTTAGTTCAAATGTACCATCACCATTATTCATATAAAGTTCATTTGGACGTTCCTGATTATAATCTGCAACGAATAAGTCATCAAAACCATCATTATCTACATCTACCCAAGACACACCCCAGGTATCTCTGGAAGTATTAGTAAGACCCGATTCTGTGTTCCTTTGTAATTGAACAGAAGGGTCATAGGCCAAATTAATAATTGGCAAATCTTCTTGGCATATAGCTTTTCCTTCGAACGAAAGTTGAATGTAATCTCCAGTTCTAAAGTCAGGTGCCAATTCCACTTGAAATTTCACTTTAATCCTACTGTTCTGAAAATCAGTAACACCTGGTAATCCATATTCCTCAATGCTCTGAATATAACTAGCTATCGGAAATGTAATACTCCCTGAGTCATCTACTGGTTCATATGTATATTGAAAATTAGAGTCAGTTCCATATAGCACTTGAGTAGTAGCAAAAACTGGTGACACCTCACTTCCAATTCCTTGAACAAGTAAACTTAGGCTATCAACATAACCGAATCTTACACTGGCAATTTCAGCAGTTAGCTCCACAAAGTTACTGCACTCATCTCCTGTGAATGCTCCTGTTAACCTTACTTGCATTTCTGTATCTTTTGGTTCTACATGAAGAGCATATGTGTCATATTCACATTGAAAATCAGAAAATGTTTCTGGATAAGAAGAACACTCGAACCCTGCATATGCCACAATGTAATCAGGTGAACATGAAGAATACCTAGCTACTACTTGCACATTTATAGCAGAATTAGTAGAAACTTCTCCCAGACGGAAAATATCTCCATCCATCTCTAATTCTTCCCCTTGGTCATTTAATACTGCTATTATTTCCATTTCATTTGACGGGCTTTTCAAATGTAACCAGGCATTACCAGCTTCAGAATATGAAGTAGCGTTAGATAAAGACACATTCCAGGTTACCGAGCGGCTTAAGCCATCCTGATAAGGGTCTGTACTCGATATTATTAACTCAGTAGGTCTATATTTTAATTGATCATTTTCACTTGACTGTATCCAATCTGTTTCTTCACCACCTAACTGATCTTCTTGGTCAAATGTGAACTCCCATATAACATCTTCATATGTATTTATAGAAACATCACATGTAGGTGATAAATTAAGTGTTATAGTTCCATTAAAGCCATCATCACTTTGTAGAATTGAACCTCCATTCTTAGCATAATGTTGAGCTAAATCAAAGTACATAACTCCACCACTGTTATGATATGGTTCTATTGTAGAAATGGTCTGAGAAGTACTTGCATTAGTGCTTACAGATCTGGTTTGCTTAAATGAAATATTGTTAACCTCATAGTCTACTGGGTAGGTAATTTTCACTTTACTTACATTAGCCCAGTTCCGATATTCATATGGAAACAAATTTCCTCCGGCATAATTATCGCAACAATCTCCGATACTGAAATAAAAATTCTGAGATATATTCTTATCGCAAGTCCTCATTACATGATTGGATCCAGCGGCATTAGCAAAATAAAACCCTATCAAAGTTATACGGCCATTGTAATTATCACATCCCCATTTATCTGAAGATAAACTTGGTGCATCTGCTCCCCACGGATCATTAAAACTAGAAGTAAAAGCGTCATTATCAATTAGAATTTCTTGCACCGCAGCGCCTATATTCCCGCTTACTACATATCTAACTGTGAATTCTATAGAATCTCCATCTGAAAACTGGAAAATTTCACCACCAGATGTAAGACTTAGGCATTCCGAAGAAGGCCTCAGAGAATACCTGAAATACTTATTTTCACCACTCAACTCTTCCTCTATTTGAATATCAGTACAGGTGGTATAGTTATTTTCTGACTGATCATATATAATGGCTTCAGCGTATAAAACGGAGAGATTAGATCCTAACTCTATTAGGGTTTGGTAATAGAAGTTGGTGAACGATTCATTATCATCTCCAGTGTTAAAGTAACCATAAGTAACCGTTTCTAATGTATCGTTATACATGAGCCTGTTTCTTCTGATCTGCGCTTCGTTTAAGTCGCCAGAAGTATCTGGTTTTCCGTCTAAATTATTATCAGGTGCTCCTGCGTTTACTCTCTGTGCTGTAAATTCAGTTACATGAAACCCTTCACAGCCAGGGTCAGGACAGTGGAGTTCTGTAGTCACTGTCTGATCGCAGATAAGTGTAACCTCACAACCTTCCAGACAAGTAGTATCCGGTATAAAGGATAATGAAAATGAAACCTCATTGATTCCTGTCATGCCTGAGGCACAATTTCCTATTAGAAGCAACTGTACTTCTGACTTTTCAATGATGAAAGGAGCTGGTAATGGAAAAAAACCAGTTAATGTTCCTGCTCCAGAATCATAGTTTACTGATGTTGGTATCCATTCATCATTATCAGTAGCCCAAATCATATCGGTTTCAGCTCCACTGAATTCTAACCCTTGGTCTATTAAAAATGTAATGAAATATCCAGAATTTGAACGTTGTATTAAATTGTTATCATGGGAAGAGATCATAAAATTGAACCATGCCGACTCTCCATCTTCTAAATCTACAGGGGTTTCCGTGAAAATATTAGCATTAAGTTCGGTCGGTTCTTCAGGTGTTTCTTCTAGAGAGAAAGTTTGAGTAAAACAAGCATCTTCGTAATCCACAGTGTACATCCATCCCATATTGCCTTGATCTAGGCAGTCGTTAATACAGCATTTCTTCATATCAAACTCTACTCTTACCACATCATCTGGTGCAAGAGATTCAGCCAATGTGAAATCTATACTTCCTACTGGACTTGAGCCTAAACAAGCATATTCTCCATCATTTCTGGTACTAATCTCTGTCATTGAAGGTACTACCCAGTCACCTCCATTAACCTGATATTTTACTGTATTAGTTTCAATAGCGTTAAAAATATCATCATCAATTCCATCTCCTGTAGATTTGAAGATATTCACAGTCACACTTTCTGCATATCCCTGCCCTGTATTTTCTATCAGAATCTCATTATGATCAAAATCTCCATTAAAACAAGTAGCAGAATCAATTTCATGTGTTACTACTAAGTCTGGTAATTTCAAAGAAATGGTCACATTTGAGTAACTGTTCACTGTTAATACTTCGTCTTCTGCACAGCCCCATGAGGCGTTCATAGTGGTAGTAATAGTCTGGGCGTTACATCCACTTAACTGGAGTGTTTGCTCTATGGTTATAGTTTCTCCTGAATCTAAGTAACCATCACCATTTCCTACACCCATAAAATCAGCAGACGATAAAGAAATCATATCTTGTTCAGCAGATAAAACTCCTAAATCTGTTTCAGTTAACATTAGACCTTCTGCATTGTCAGAAAGAAATAATTGCAAGGCATCTGTCTTACCATATCCTGCATTTATAATATTTATACTTCTTTGAACCTCTTCTCCCGTAACGGCTGTTTGACTAGAAGGCGTTACCGATAATATATTTAAGGCAGGAAAAAGGACATTAATGGCCTCTGAAAGATGGCTGGCAGAATTAAATGAACTTTCGTAATCAGCGGTTATTCTAAATACATCTCCATTCTGCTGAGCAGATATTGTAGAGACTTCAGCAGTAATATCAAAGAGCACCAAAAGAGAATCTCCCGCCTGCATTAATGGCAACTCCAATTGGATTAACCCATTACCATCATTTGCAGATACCGAAGCACCTGTTATATTACTCTCCTCAACATAAAATCCAGAAGGTAGACTTAACATTAAAAAGCCATCTGTTTCTTGAGCATTACCCTCATTTTTTAACTTTAGCTCCACTTGCTCATACGATCCACAAATCTCTAACTCATTCGGTACTTCTGTTTCGATTTGTACTTGTGCATTGAGTGAAATAGGTAATAAAAGAATGCTGATTTTCAATAAAATTTTTAACATGTCTATAGGTTTATTTTTGAACGTATCACGGGTTAAGCCAAGCAAATGCCAAAAACCTAAAAACTTGAATATCAGTAATTAAAATAAAATTATAAAGAAATTTATTCCACATATTGGAATTTCATTCTATATGCCAAACATTTTTTGATCTATTTCTTGATAATTAATCATTAAATTGAAATTTGACTTTAATACTCCTCATTTGTGCTAAACCATCTAATTTTAATGCTTTCACATGTCTAAAAATATTCTAAGAACAAATTCTCATCATTCAGAATATCTTAAGCTTATAAAGTTATTAGACAGAGAAATAAGTGATAAAGAAGGAGAGCAATTTGAATTCTACAACCAGTTTAACTCCTCTGAGCACATTAATGAAGTGGTCTTAATTATGCATAATTCAGAAGCACTAGGTTGTGGAGCTATTAAACGCTTTGATACTCACAGTGCCGAGATTAAACGGATGTTTACACTCCCTAAAAGCAGAGGATTAGGCGTTGCAACGCTGATTCTAACAGCACTAGAAAAATGGGCCAGTGAACTCGGGTATTCTAGCTGCATTCTAGAAACAGGAAGGAGTTATACGGAAGCCTTGGCTTTATATGAGAAACACGGTTTTATTACAATAAAGAAGTATGGGCCTTACATTGGCAACGAGGATAGTGTTTGTTTAGGGAAGAAGTTGTAATTTTCATTAATGAAGTTACCGTTCGTACTTGTCATAATAGTAATAGGGTTTTCAGTAGGCTGTGGTGCTAACTCTGCAGAAATGCCATCTACCAGTAATTCAGACAGTGAACTCACTTTACTAATGAGGCAGATGTATGAAGATGCCATAACCGTTAAACAAGCTATTCTGGCTAATAATCCATTAGTACTTTTAAACCATGAAGCGGTTTTAACAGCCCAATCAACACAACCAGAAAAGGCTCAGAGTGAGTTATATCAAACTTTTGTCTCAGATTACCTCACCAAACTTAAGCTACTTAACAAGGCTGAATCTTTAGAACAAAAAGTAGCTTTTTCCAATGTGGTGAAGAGCTGCATTAATTGTCATAGTTCTTTATGTCCTGGACCTTTAGTTAAGATAGATAAATTGAAGTGGAACTAAAAGTCTGAAGCCAATGAAGCCATTGGATACACCTTAAAGATGAAACATATCATTTAACTAACTTAAATCAGATCTTAGTTATAAGCTTATGAGTAGGGTTAGTACTATAAAACCAGATCCCATAAACGCAAAAGAGATCATGTCTACGCCTTTAGTCACCAGCATGTACAACAAGAGGCTGGCAGATCTTAAAGCCCTATTTACTACGAATAAAATAAGCTGTGACCCTGTTTTAAACGACAATAGAGAAATTACGGGCATCATTACCAGCACCGACATTACGGCCATTCACAATGAGCACCTTATAGTTAGAGACATTATGACCCAGCGAGTGCATGTGTGTGTGTGTGTGTGTGTGTGTGTGTCATTAATGCCAGATTAAGAGACATAGCCTCCATAATGACCAGAGAAAAGATTCACCATGTGGTAGTAATGGATGATAGATAAATAATGGGTACGATCAGTTCTTTAGAAATTATTCTGGCGCTGATGCAGGATTAAGTACTCTTATTATTTTTAGTCTTTAGCTAAGGATGAGCCAGTTAATTTCTTAATCTTATGCTTTTATTATACATCCTTACATGGACTTATCTAACTTAAAGAGAGAAACCAGATATGGCGTTCCTGCTGCTGATCAGATTTTGTTTAACCGACATTACGTTCTGGGCTATTCCTATTACTTCAGGCAGGCTAAGTGGGCTTTAGAAATCATAGATCCATCGCAGGAAGTGTCTAGAAAAGATCATTTTAGATCAGACTATAGAATTCCAGAGCGTTTTAGAGCTGATAAAGAAGTGTATGAACACTCTGGGTTAGACCGAGGGCACTTAGTAGCTAGCTTAAATCAATCGGATTCTGAAATTCAGAATAGTGAGACTTTTCTTCTTTCTAACATGTGCCCACAAATCCCCAGTTTTAATAGCGGTGTATGGAAAAGACTAGAAACAGCTATTAGAACCTTAGATAGTGATAAAAAGGTGTTAGAAACCTATGTCATCTCTGGACCTATTTTCTTCTTTGACCAAGAGGTGAAAATGATGGGAGATGATGTAAAAGGTATAGATGTTACGCTGCCTATACCTCATGCATTTTATAAGTCTGTGCTTACTGAAAGAAACACAGGTACTATAAATATTTGGTCATTCATTATCCCTAACGCTACATCCGATTTACCGCTAGAGGACTATCGGGTGGAAACATCTAAACTAGAAAAAATAGCTGGCCTAACGTTCTGGGAAGCACTGAAGGGGTCTAAAATGAAGGGCAAAAAAGATCGGATTCGGAAAATGTGGAGGTTCTGACATTTAGACTGAAATAACGGGCTTGTTTTTTCAATTTCTTCTCTATCCTTAAGGCTTTACTGCAAGAACTCCGAGCATGTGGCCCAGTGTCTAATTATAACTAAGTTAAGTATTGAGCTTTCTGAGCAATTTTCAAACTCTCATTATGAGATCAATAGACTTTTAGTTTATTTCTATAAAGACTCACCTACCAACTAGTAGGCACATAATCCTTTAGGAACTTACCACACCAGTGTTTTCCAGTATTAATGCCATCGAACAATGGATCTAATACTCTGGCTGCTCCATCCACTATATCTAATGGTGGCTGAAAATCATGAATCTCCTCTTTTCTTTTAGCTAACTCTATAGGGTCCTCATCTGTTACCCAACCTGTGTCTACTGCATTAGTGTAGATTCCATATTGGACCAAATCTGCTGAAGACGTAAGTGTCATCATATTAAGGGCAGCCTTAGCCATGTTCGTATGTGGGTGGCGAGATTCCTTATGGTATTTATGGAATTTTCCTTCCATGGCAGATACGTTTATGATATGCTTCTGTCCAGTATTCTCTTTCTTCATTAGATGCACAAGCCTATTGCAAAGCACAAAAGGAGCCACAGAATTAACTAGCTGTACTTCTAGCATTTCATTAGTGTGGATTTCACCCAGTTTTAACCGCCAGCTATTGGTCTTTCTAAGGTCTACCTGCTGCAGATCAGCATCCATTTTACCAGAAGGAAACACCTCTTCTGCAGTTAGAGCATGGTCTATGGTATAGTCTATTTGAGATAATTTAGCACTAGCACTGAGTCCTATTCCCACTTGTGTACCATGCCAACTCACAGGCAAATTCTTTTTCTGGTCTTCTACGATAGAGCTAATAGAATCCAGTTCTTTCAGGCAGGCTTCATGATCTGACAACAATGTGCCAGCTGCTGAAGGAAGTTCAGAAATAGGGAGTTCTTCATGAGCTAGCAAGTGCTGATAAAAACCTGCAGGACGTCTTACTGTCTGTGCC
Source organism: Flavobacteriales bacterium (assembly GCA_045104985.1). Lineage (GTDB taxonomy): Bacteria > Bacteroidota > Bacteroidia > Flavobacteriales_D > Sanyastnellaceae > ASP10-05a. The sequence goes on from JBGCDA010000102.1 coordinate 20,592, forward strand.
GCATTATTTATTAGTACATCTAATCTCTGGTACTTCTGTTCTATATAATTACAAAATATCTCTACACTAGGAATGTGTCTCAAATCCAACCCATGAATTTTCAATCTGTGACCCCATTCTTCAAAATCTGACTCTTTAGCATAACGCTTGGCAGAGTCTACTGGAAATCGTGTAGTCGCTATTACAGTGGCACCAGCTCTTAGCATCATAAGGGTTATGTGGTAACCAATTTTTAATCTGGAGCCGGTTACAAGTGCCACTTGCCCAGTAAGATCGGCAGTTTGAAAACGTTTAGCGTAGTTAAAATCTCCGCAAGGGCCGCACATGGTGTCGTAAAAATGATGAAGCTTTGTGAACTCCTCTTTGCACACATAGCACTCTCTAGGGGCTACGGTAGTCTCCGCATGGTTTTCCTTACCTTCCTGTGCGGCTATCATTTTAGGCGCTATAAATACTGAAGCCTCTCTGGCACTTCTTATTCCTGTTAGGTTTCTAGCTAATTTGTCCTTTCGTGCAGCTTTCCTTTTGGCTAATTTCTTAGCATCTTTTTTTCTCTTCTTGAACTCATCTCTAGAAGGTCGAGAAAGCCGCCCAGCCTGTTTTATAAGTTCTATTCGTTTTTCAATAGGAATTTCAAAAATCTGATCGGTATCACCGTTCAACGTTTCTAGAATGGCAATGCACTGATCAATTTGATCTTGGCTAAGTTGATCTTTTTCTTTTTTGGTTTCCATTTAGTTAGTCAAGGAATTGGTTCAGTACTTCTAGGTTAAATATATTTATTACTGTTCGAATCTGGCTCTTGCAAGTGCGCACTTAAGTAAGCAGGTTTCATATCCGCACAATTGAAACTTAAACAAATATCCACTAAATTAAATTCATTCCGAAACAGAATCATCGCCAATATGAACAAGTGTAATAATTAATTTGGGAGTATGTTCCATCTCTCTTTTAATAGGATAAACGGTCTCTTCGTTCCTAGCCCAGCTTCTTCTGGCTATTCCGTTGTTAACATCGTAGAAGAGCATGTTTTTTAGTCTGGCTTCTGTAATTCCGTATAGAAGAAGCCGAAAATCTCCGTTCGTCACTTCTGTCCAATTTCTTGGTGATTCTGAAATTTTAGAATCAAATATTCAGAGGCAAATGTTTAGATAAAGAGTACCATATGTAAATAAGTCCAAGGAGATAATTCCTTTTAGACAAGGAAAGAATTAAATTTCTAATTACTCTTAGCTAGAATATTTAACTGGCTAATATTAATCATTTAAGTATAGCTTCTTTTCTTGACCTTCTCCTTATATTAGACTTAATGTTGAGGTTATTACTCTCAAAAAACGTAACTACTGAGAATGAAACTTAATTCAGATATTCCATTTATACTGCCAACACATGATTTACAGAGCAGAGCTAGGCCAGTAACTATAGAAAAGCTTGCTTATACAAACTCATATGATTTCACTAAAAAACACAGGCATAAGTACTTTGAAATCTTGTTTTTTGAAAAAGGAGGAGGAACCCAACTCATAGATTTTAAAGAATATGAAGTTAAGGATAATTCATGTTATATAGTCATGCCAAACCAGGTTCATCTTCTTAATAGAGGTGCAGAATCCAAGGGGTTCTTGATGCAGTTTTATCATGAGTCCCTTTCTTCAAACATACTTTCCTCATTTCTATTTACGAAAGGCTGGTATGAATGGAGTGGATTAGTTTTTGAAAATGAACCAGAAAAACTAACTCATTTCAAAAATTTAAGCGATTACTTATCAGGAAGTAAGGGCTCAAATCATTTTAACTTTGAAAAAGACAGGCACCTTATTCAGGCTCTATTGTTCGACTTGTTCAGTAATGACGCGGTTACAAATGACGTGGATGGAACCAAAAGAGTTGTTCATTCATTTCTAGGCTCTGTAGAGAATCGTTTTGCTACGCACCCTAAAGTTCAATTCCACATAGAGGCTCTAGGAATTAGCGAGAAAAAGCTGAACGCTTCGGTTAAAAAACACCTTGGCCTTACTCCTCTTAAAGTAATTCACTCTAGAATAATGCTTGAGGCCAAAAGATTGCTGGTTTTTGCTGATAAAACTCAAAAAGAAATAGCCTATGAACTTGGTTTTGATAGCCCTTCTAGTTTTAGCGCTTTTATAAAATCAAAGACTAAAATGACTATTTCTGAGCTGCAGGAACACCTGGTGGGAATTCACAACAGATAGGAGGAAATTCCAAATGTCTTTTTTGAAAGGTGAGTTTACCTTTGTAAAAAAACAACATGAAATTAAAATCAATAATTATCCTTTTTGCTTCGCTGCTTTTTTGCTCTAGTCTTTTTTCTCAAACTTGGTATTCTGTGGAGTCTAACACCACCGAAGATCTTGAAGCCATTCAATTTTTGGAAGATGAACCAACTATTGGATTCATTGGAGGGGAAAATGTTCTCTTAAAAACTACGGATTCTGGGGTTACTTGGACACCTGTAGACATAAACAGTTTGCCCGCTGATAATTCTGTATTGGATATTCATGATGTCCATTTCTTTGATGAACTTACCGGATTCGTGACTTCTGATTATCAAATCTGGGAAACATCTGACGGAGGCTTAAATTGGACTGTAGCTCCTATTCAGTTCAATTGTTTTGCGGTAGCCATGTATTTTATAAATGATGATTTAGGTTTTTTTGGAGGAAGTGGATGTTTTGAAGGACATGTCATAGTGAGATTAGAAAATGAAGAAGACTTTCAAGTCTCCACTCCGGAAGATTGGTTTGGAGCTTCGATTAACCATGTATCTAGCATAGAATTTAAAGATGAACTGTTTGGTCTAGCTGGCACCATAAGCGGAAATCTATTAAGAACTACAGATGGAGGCTTAAACTGGGATACCATTCCTAACTTGGCCAATGGAGAAACCATAACTGGGTTCGTTTTTAATGAAGATGAAATAATAGCCACACATCAAAGCAATGAGAATTTTGGAACTATGTCTAGCTCTGACAATGGTTTGACCTGGAGCATGCATGAAGCTTCTGCTACCTTCTTCTATCCAGCTATGGATGCAGCGCATAAAAGTGAATCTGAAGCCAATTACCTAGGAGGGAGATATCAGCAGGGTGGTGTTATTTTTTCCAATGAAGGTGGATTTTGGAATTTTGATGCAGTAGAGTTTCCTGTAAGAGACATAGATTCACAATCCGAATCTAGAACGTTCTGTGTAGGAGAACAAGGAGCTATTTATGTGAATGCTGACCCTGACGAGACCAATAACATCAATGAACATTTCAGTAATTCTTTAGGAGTATATCCTAACCCTTCATCCAGCTTAATACACTTCACAGGAGATTTAGATGGATTAACCAAATATGAAATTTATTCAGTAGAAGGAAAATTGGTAATGGAAGAACAAAGTTATTCTCCTGCTTCTACTCAAATAGATGTTTCTGAACTGGAAAGAGGCCCTTATTTCATAAAACTGATTTCAAACAATGGCATAGGTTCTATTCAATTCATTAAAGAATAAGAGTCTGGCTTATTAATCATTTCATTTTAAAAGGAGGGCTAGCTAGGTCTTCCTTTTTTTATGGGGCTTAATTTTTTAAATGACAAGTCTTCTGGCCCTTCTTGACAATTGTGGAAAGCTGTAGTTTAAAAAATTAATAATCAGTTGTTCTGTAGTTAAGTGCTTTTCACGAATAAGCCGCGTACGTGCCAACCACCCAAAATTTTATTACTTAATTTGAGGTTTATTGCTTTCACGAATAGCACGCGCACAGGCCAACCACCCAAAATTTTCATTGCTCACTCGAATAAATAATGGCATTTATTATTCAGAAAATTTTACCCTCCTTCGCTTGAGGAGGGTAGCTCTAGTAGGAATACTAGAAAAGTAAAATGGCTCAAGGCTAGAAACACAAAAAACTAGTAATAGAATCAAGTCGCTACCCTCCAGAAAAGGAAGGGCAAAAATCAGTAGACCTTTGGTCTAGTCTGATTTTGGGGTGGTGGTTGGTTAATAAAACAAATCATCAGTCAATTCCGATTGTCTTATCTAGCTCAAGCATCTAAAATTATAACCATTTTCTTTTGTAGATTTAATGC
>JBGCDA010000103.1:0-31638 GCA_045104985.1 Flavobacteriales bacterium
TGGTACTAACAGCCTTTTTGTAGTTACCGATGAAGATTTAAACATATTAGATACTCAAACCGAAACTGCTTTCACTTTTGATGAAGCTGAAGAAGGAACTTGTCTTATCTGGCATCTGTCTTATGAAGATGATGTAGTTCTAGAAGGCATTACTAATGCTGCTGACCTAGCGGGATGTTTTTCTCTTTCTAACTCTATAGAAATTACTAGAAATAATCCTAACGGTGGAACTATTTCTACTGAGGATAACACTACCATATGTGCAGGTGACGGTGAGGCTGACTTAGTGAACGTTACCTTTACAGATGTTTCTGGTACAAACAGCATATTTGTAGTAACAGACCAAGATCTTAACATACTAAATGCTCAAACCGAAGCTCAATTTAATTTTGATGACGCTGGAGAAGGAGTATGCTTAATCTGGCACTTATCATATGAAGACGATGTAGACTTAGACATTACTAACGCGGCAGATCTTTCAGGGTGTTTCAGTCTTTCTAATTCTATAGAAATTACTAGAAATAACCCTAATGGTGGCGTGATAGCTACTGAAGATGCCACTACACTTTGTACAGATGATGATGTAGATGATATTGTAACAGTTACCTTCGAGGAAGTAACAGGAGCCAACAGTTTATTTGTTATTACAGATGAAGACTTGAACATCATAGGTACTCAAGAGACTACTGAATTCAATTTTGAAGGAACAGAGTCTGGAGTTTGTCTCATCTGGCATTTATCTTATGAGGATGATGTGGAATTAGAAGGAATAACAAATGCCAGTGAACTTTCTGGATGTTTCTCTCTTTCTAACTCTATAGCGATTACTAGAAGAACTGGCGATGAGTGTGATTGTTTGGCTAATGGTGGTGTTATTTCTACTATGGATAATACATCTATTTGTGCAGGTGATGGAGAAAACGATGACATTACTGTAGACTTTACAGAAGTAGTAGGTACCAATAGTCTATTTGTAGTTACTGATACTGATTTAAATATTCTAAGCACTCAAACAGATAATGAGTTTGATTTTGATGAAAATGAAGCTGGAACTTGCTTGATCTGGCATTTATCTTACGAAGATGATGTAGACCTTTCAGAAGTGACTAATGCCGGAGACCTAGCAGGATGCTTCTCTCTTTCTAACTCTATTGAAGTTACAAAAATAGAAGCGCCCGAAGGAGGAACTATTTCTACTGATGATGAAACTGCACTATGCACTACTGATGGTGAATCTGATATAGTTACTGTAACATTAACCGAAGCTTCAGGAACAAATTCTATTTATGTAGTTACTGATGAAGATCTGAACATTTTAGAAGCTCAAGAGTCAAATGTGTTTGATTTTGAAGGAGCTAGTCAGGAGACTTGTTTAATTTGGCACTTGTCTTATGAAGACAATGTAGACTTAGGAGTGTCTAACGCAGCTGATCTTAGTGGATGTTTTTCTCTTTCTAACTCTATAGAAATAGAAAGATCAGCTCCAAATGGAGGAATTATAAGTACTGAAGATGTTACTACTTTATGTTTGAGTAATGAAGGGCCACATACGGTAGATGTAAATTTCATGAATGTGGTAGGCTCTAATAGCCTGTTCGTAGTTACAGACGAAGACCTGAATATTTTAGATACACAAACAGATACTATTTTCGATTTCACCAATGCGGGAATCGGAGTATGCTTAATATGGCATCTATCTTATGAAGATGATGTAGATCTTACAGATGTGAATAATGCTGGTGACCTTACTGGATGTTTTTCTCTTTCTAACTCTATAGAAATTATCAGATATCAACCTAACGGTGGAATCATATCTACTGACAGTTCATCTACTCTTTGCGTAGATGATGGAGAGGCAGATTTAGTGATAGTAAACTTCGCAGAGGTGGCTGGTTCTAATGGAATCTTCGTAATCACAGATGAGGATCTAAATATTCTAAACACATCTACTTCTAATGAAATAGATTTTGAAGGTTCTGGAGAAGGCGTTTGCCTTATTTGGCACTTATCTTATGAAGATGATGTAGATCTTGGAATAACTAATGCCACTGAGCTTTCTGGATGCTTCTCTCTTTCTAACTCTATAGAAGTTACAAGAAGAGTAGGCGAAGACTGTGACTGTCTGGCTAATGGAGGAACTATTTCTACTGAAGATCCTACTACAATATGCGCTGGAAATGGTGAAGATGACATTATAAATGTATCGTTCTCTGATGTAAATGGAACTAACAGCTTATTCGTTGTTACAGATACAGATTTAAACATCCTAGATACCCAAACAGGAACTGAATTTAATTTTGATGAAGCGGGATTAGGTGTGTGCTTAATCTGGCATTTGTCTTATGAAGATGATGTAGATCTAACAGGCATCACCAATGCTGCTGATCTTTCTGGCTGCTTTAGCTTGTCTAACGCCATAGAGGTAACTCGAAACCAACCTGAAGGAGGTGTTTTAACTACTTCAGATGAGACTACATTCTGTGTGAATGATGGTCAACCTGATAATGTTTCAGTGAATCTAACTGATACAATAGGAGCCAACAACCTTTTTGTTATCACCGAAGAAAATTTAGACATAATAGCTACACAAGAGAGTCCTGATTTTGAATTTGACGGAGCGGGACAGGGAGTATGCCTAATTTGGCATTTATCTTATGAAAATGATGTAGACCTTACTGGAATTACTAATGCAGGAGATCTTTCTGGCTGCTTTAGCTTGTCTAACTCTATAGAAATTACTAGGGTATTAGCAGAAGGTGCTACTGTGAGTGTTCTTAATGGTATAGATCAAGCTACAGTTCTAGTAGGCGATGGCTTACCAAATGAAATTACTTTTGATAACACCTCTACCTCTAGCCAAGATTATACTTACATCGTTACAGATAATGCCGGAGTCATAGTAGGATTTACAGACGATAACGACACTTACGATTTTGAATCTGAAGAAAACGGAACCTGCAGAGTCTATGGTATCAGTTATTCTGGAGAACTTAATGCTGATTTAGGAGATAACATTTCTGGAGTCAACTCTGGCGATTGTTCATCTCTTAGTGAAAACTTCGTGGAAGTAGTAAAAGCTCTAGCCAATGGTATAGGGGAGCTTAATGGTTTAGCCATTAACATTTATCCTACCGCTATTGTGAACGATCTGAATATTACAGGACTAGATCAAGCGTATGATTTAACTATTCACAATAGTGCAGGACAAATCGTATTTAACGAAAATATAGCAGATGGCAGATCACTGATTGGCCTTCCTTCTTTAGCTTCGGGGATGTATGTAGGACGAATTACTGTAGGAGATAATACATTAAACTTTAAAATAATTAAAGAATAAATATTCTTTAATAGGATTTAAGAAAAGGCTGTTCTCTTTGAGTTCAGCCTTTTTTTCTGCGTTGCAATTGTGTATTGATTCGTTTTAACTACTATCATATAATTCTACCTATGACAGATTAATTAGTTATGTAGAAATTCTGAACCAGTGATGAACATATTTAAATAATAATCAAGCTATCACTGAATGACAGCAAAACTTCCGAAAATAAACACCTACTATAGACTGAAGTTCCTGGAATGAAAACTACTGCAGTTTTTACTCAACGGAATGGCATTTAAACCGACTAAGGACAGCTGTAGTTTAAACTTATCCCAATATTCGCTTAAATACAGATAGACACAGCCCTTAATTCATTGAGCTAGGCGAGTAACATCTATCTCAACACATTTTAAATAGTTGAACTCAAATTGAAGCAATAGCTGCTCCTAATATATGAGTGTTGTTAATAGTTGTGCCATAAACCAGAAAAATATTGCAACGCAAAAAAAGCGACTTATTGAAAACCATCTCAGTTCTAATTCAATACTTCTATTCTAAGCACCTGCTGTTCACGTCCGTTAGAAAGCTTAACGAAATATTTACCCGATGCTAGTCCTGATGTACTCACTTCTAGTCGATTTGGAGCTACTAAATTTTTAGGTTGGTTTAGCTTTTTGCCTTCTACATCATAAATTTCTGCACTAAATCCTTGTACATCTTCTAATTCAATAGTAAACACCTCACCTTTGGAAATAGGATTCGGATAAATTTTAAGTTCATTAAACGTTAAATCCTGAACAGTTAAGAAAGTATCTAGCTGAATGCTGAAGTAATCTAAAAACTCTAATTCAGTCATAGGGTTTCCTAATATATCTTCTGCATTAGTTATAGTTACATCTATAAATGCTAACGGTACTAAGTCTGACTCCACATTAAAGTCAAACCGGTACGAAGTACCTATCCACTCAGATGAAACCGCATTAAGTGAGATACTGGCAGAGGGATCTTCATTATTAAATGAAATCTGTGGTGTTACTTCTTGGTTCACATCACCTTCAAAAAGTAAGAACATTTGAAAACCAGATTCACCCGAGTTATCATTAGTAATATTATATGTGTTAGCAGTTAGCACACCCTCTGGCCCTCTATTATCTATTACTAGCGGCTCTTCAATTTGTAATGGAATCATAGGGTTTCCTGCTAAATCTGTAGCAGATGTTAACTGAACTTCTAGTTCTTCTTCTTCATCTTGGTCTGAAATGCCATAGAAAGTAACATAACCAGTATCTGTTATCCAGCCTGATTCTAACATGTCTATTGTCAAAGACTGAGGTGATGTAGGAGAAAATTCTACTATCATGTCTGAGTCAGGATCCATTATCTCATCGAAAAGGACAGAATAAAATATTTCAGAGTCACTATCTTCTTCAGTGATTAAGGTTTCAGGCAGGGCTAATTCTACTATGGAAGGGGCTTTAGTGTCTATAGAAAATAAATCTGCCTGTACCACATCAGAGCCTATATTTCCTGCGTCATCAGTTAACCCAGAAACAGATACATCTATATCTGCTAACTCTAAGTCTTCATCTATTAGATCATAAACAAATTCATAAGCTGTTCCATTTGGGCCACTAAGCATGGTGTTCAGTTCTAAGGTACTTTCAGGATCTTCTAAGGTGAATTCTAATTGAGGTAATAGACCTTCACCCATATCGTCATCATAAGAAACAGATATAAGCACTGTTCCTATGCCCACCGCGCTTTCATTGTACACTTCAGTTCCAGAAGAAATACTAATGAATTCTGGCGCTCGTGTATCTATAAAATCAGAAACTGTGAATACCGCTGTTATCATCGGATTACCTGCTGCATCTGTTACATCTCCAATTTCTAACTGCATATTATACAACTCTTCATCAGCATCTATAACCTCATATGAAATCGCGAATTCTGCATCGCTTATCCAAGCTGGCTGATCAGAATTTATACTTAAAGAATTTAAAGTAGGGTCTTCATTAATCCATGTTATAACAGGAGTTTCAGATGCCATGGCCTCGTTAAAGGTCAGAATTAAATCTACACTTTCTCCAGCCATACCCTCATTCACAATACTGCTAAACTCACTGCTTTCCAAAGTAGGGTTTTCAGTATCTATTATAAAAGGATTTGGTCGGAAGTACTCTTCCTGAACTTGGCCATCTGCCAGATCTACAGCTCCATTAACTGTGTAAGAAATGTTATCATTAAACACGTTTACATCTGCTATAAGATAAGTCCAAACAAAAGATTCTGAGTCTGACCATTCAGAAGATATTTGTGTTAGTGTGCTAGAAATATCTGAACTGAACAGCAATACTGGTTCTGTGTTCTGGTCCATTTCTTTATTGTACTCTACAGTTATAGTAAGTTCTGAATTATCCAAATCATCATTTACTAAATCCTCACTGGTCTCATTGAAGATTATTCTAGGAATATTCTGATTAGCCAATGAATCAGCCAGATGAAATGCACTTATACCAATTTTGGCTCCTATTTTCCTTCCAGGAATATCATCTACAGGAGGGTGAATACCTCCGAATATTCTGGAGAGGCTGCACTGATCAGAAGCATCTTTATACTTGGCCCACTGCAGCTCTACAAATTGACTAGGCCCTGTTTCAAAGACTAAGAAATCATCCTGAGGGGCATCAAATATTCCCATACCACCAGGAAAATACTCATCTCCGGTTATGGACTCTAAAATATGTGCTGCAGCTCTGGAGTAAGTAGAGTGCCCAGAAACATATCCCGCAAATGGTGGTGAAACAAACGTTGGCCTTTGATAAGGCCACCAATTCCCAGATAATATCCAGTCTACACCAGCTATTGTGCTATCCTGAACACCATCAATAATCTCCGCGTTTAAATCAATTTGATCTAAATATGCTGGTCCTTTCCAAGCCTTAACCTTAATTTTATTCAAGTTTTCCTGACTTACTCCTTCTAAAGGATCGCCTTCCTCAACTATTTCTATAAAACCCTCTATAAGCGGAAGCCCAGCTGGGCTGTAATTAGAAAGAGTAGAATCTGTGCATTGTCCCTGCTCACCCATGTATCTTATGGCAGAAATAGGCCGCACATAATCATACCATCCTTTTATACTCCATGCTGCTATAGCACAGTCATGCATGGCACCTCCTAAGGCTAAATAACTCTTTATATCCCACTCTAAATCATCTAATAGCTCACCTGTTCCGTTCCATCGTTTCTCCAAATCAGGATGGTCATTTACATAATTTAATATGCTATACCAGTGCCCAGGAGGTGTCTCTGAGTCAGGACCGTCTGCCCAGAATTCTGCTAACACCCTACCATAATCTCCCATAGGAACCATCTGCACATCATAAGGCTCACCAGTGGCAGGGTTCACATCATAACCTTGAGATGAATCTAATCCAGTATAATAATTATAAAACTCCTCTAAGTCCTCAATGCTCATTGACTCTGGATATTCAGTAGCATTTCCAATATTATTCGGGGAAGCATCTATCATGACCCCATTATCATGCGCCAATAACGAAGACCAGATTAATACCATAGTATGGTTCCACTTGTATGGATCAGTTAACCCGTTTAAATCTGTAGTCTGATCTAAATAAGCAGGTGCTCCTGGATCACAATAAATCTGATAAGTGTCTTCATCACGGTATTCTGTCGTTTTATCACCTTCCGTTAGCGAAAATGGCGCTACATTACCCCATTCAGGACTTAAAAACTCCGGAGTATTTATAGGAAGCGGATTCCCCAGTTGATCTATAGCTACCAGAAGCGTTAATGGCTGCCATCTGTCAGGATGCTCTATTCCAGAATTTCCTTCAATACTTGTAATTAATGGGTCATTAACAGGGCCATAGTATTGATTTTCATAGTTCTCCTGTTCTAGACTTCCATCCTGAAACCCATAGGCAATTACCTGCTCAGCTATGTAGTTTCCTAGAGCTGCAGGATTACCAGATTCATAATCAGTAGTGGTTACATCTGTAGGGTATCCTAGCTGATTCATGAGATCATCAAAGGTTTCTAAAACAGCGATCTCGTTCTCACTAGGCAAATCTGCATAGCGATGACTCAATAACCGATAGGCGGCATAACTAATAGCTTCCTCTCTATTTGCCTCAGTTTCTTCTGGAGTATCAGGCATAGGAATTCCATTAAAAGGAATGTAGAACTCTCCTAAATTTTGACCTAAAAAATATGGTCTAGAAATGCTATCATAGACACTCCATGCATCGTACATAGCAGCAGAAGTGTGAAATAAGTTTCTAGCAGTAACAGTGGGTCTAGCCAAATCATTTCTTATTGCATTTAAGTTAACCTCATTCCATTCTCTAGCCACAGAATGATTCTGTGCATTTAGACTTAAAGTAAGTAAAGCAATAATTGATAGTATAAACAGTCTCATCTTTTGACTTTTAGAAGTTAGTGTATTACAAAGGTAAGGTTAAACAAGTGTTACAAATATGACTTTCATCAATTTCCATTGCAGCATCATTATTACCATCTTAAGTATTTTAAACCCTAAAGCCTATCTAGATATGAGCAGTAAAAGTTAAATAAAACACTAAATTTGTCTTTCTTTTTAAAACCATATTAGCCTCAATGAGTGACGCTATAAAGCACGAGTGCGGTCTAGCACTTTTAAGATTGAAGAAACCTCTTCAATTCTACCGAGAAAAATACGGAACAGCATTTTACGGCCTTAATAAGATGTACCTTCTAATGGAAAAACAGCACAATCGAGGTCAAGATGGTGCCGGGCTGGCTAATATAAAATTAGATGTTCCTCCGGGTAGGCGCTATATTTCTAGGGTGCGTAGCAATGAGAAGACGCCAATCAAAGACGTTTTTGAGAAAGTGAACTCACGATTTCTAGACCTGACCAAAGAGCAACTGAATGATGCTGAATGGCTCAAAGAGAATTTTGGATTTACTGGTGAGCTCTTTCTTGGGCATCTGCGCTATGGCACCTTTGGTAAGAACAGTGTAGAAAGTTGCCATCCTTTTTTAAGACAGAATAACTGGAAAACCAGAAACTTAGTGGTAGCTGGAAATTTCAATCTAACTAATGTGGATGAGCTATTCGGCCTGCTTACTGAGTTAGGTCAGCACCCTAAAGAAAAAGCAGATACAGTTACGGTAATGGAAAAAATTGGTCATTTTCTAGATGAAGAAAATGAAGAATTATTCAGAATGTACAAGTCTCAGGGATATCAAAACACTCAGATTACCGAAAAAATAAGCCAGAATATTGATCTCCAAAAAATATTACAACGCTCAGCCATAGACTGGGATGGTGGATATGCCATGGCAGGGCTCCTAGGCCATGGGGATGCATTTGTTCTGAGAGACCCCTCAGGAATTAGACCAGCATTTTTCTATGAAGATGACGAGGTGGCTGTAGTCACCAGTGAGCGACCAGCCATACAAACTGCATTTAACGTGCCTATAGATTCTGTAAAAGAATTAGCCCCAGGCCATGCCATTATTATTAAAAAAGATGGCTCACTTAAGGTTTCCGAAATTAGAACACCACTAGAAAACAAATCCTGTTCATTTGAGCGTATTTATTTTTCTAGAGGAAGCGATAGGGATATTTACAGCGAAAGAAAAGACCTTGGCAGAAAGGTGGTTCCTAGAATTTTAGAAGCCATAGATTTTGATTTGAGAAACTCTGTGTTCTCATTTATTCCCAATACAGCAGAAACCTCTTTTCTAGGAATGGTTAAGGGTCTAGAAACTTATTTAGACGAGGTTAAACTTCAGAAAATCAAAGAGCTTCCAGCTGGTTCATCCGATGATGAGCTTATGCGTATCTTAGAGATTAAACCTAGAGTAGAAAAAATAGCCATCAAAGATGCCAAGCTCAGAACTTTCATCACTCAAGATGAAGGGAGAGATGAAATGGTGGCTCATGTTTATGATATTACCTACGGAACCTGTATTCCTAACCAGGATAACATCGTAGTTATAGACGACTCTATAGTAAGAGGAACCACTCTGAAAAAGAGTATTCTTAGAATGCTAGCCAGATTAAACCCTAAAGAGATAGTGGTAGTAAGTTCTGCACCACAAATCAGATATCCAGATTGTTATGGAATAGACATGGCTAAATTAGGCGACTTTATAGCTTTTCAAGCAGCTGTGGCTTTACTTAAAGATCATGGAAAGGAGTCTCTACTTGACTCTGTTTATAAAAAGTGTAAAGAGCAACAGTCTCTGCCTAAAGAACAGGTTAAAAACTATGTGCAAGAAATTTATGCTCCTTTTAATGATGAACAGATCAGCTTAAAGATCTCTGAACTGCTAAAACCAGCAGATATAAAACCTGAGGTAAAAATCATATATCAGAGCGTAGAGGGTCTGCATGCAGCATGCCCAAATCATTTAGGTGATTGGTATTTTACTGGAAACTACCCAACTCCTGGAGGGAACAAAGTGGTGAATAAAGCCTTCATAAACTACATAGAAGGCATTGACGAAAGGGCCTATTAAAATTCTGGAGAAAAGGAAGTGTTATCTAATCTTTTTCTTAGGTCTTTTCTAATCACATGAAACTCTTCTAACCTAGATTCATCTAGTGGATCAGCTACTGGTAGGTTTTCTTCCAAGTGGTTTACTTGTTTGCCATTTTTCCAGAATCTAAAACATACATGAGGGCCTGTAGCTAAGCCTGTACTACCTATGTAGCCTATCACATCTCCTTGCTTTACGGCATCTCCTACATTCACAGCTCTTTTGCTCATGTGTAAGTATTGGGTCTCATAAGTATCATTATGTCTAATCTTTACATACTTCCCGTTTCCTCCTGTATAAGAAGACTTAGTAATTACTCCATCTGCCACAGCTATTATAGGTGTACCGTGAGGAGCAGCATAGTCAGTTCCTAAATGAGGAATGATTCTTTTCTTAATTGGATGTCTTCTTCTCTTATTGAACTTACTACTGATTCTACTGAACTCCACAGGAGATTTTAGAAACATGCTCTGCAGTGTCTTTCCTTGGTCATCAAAATATCCCTTATCATAAGTGTATGCATGAAACTCTCTGCCACTGTGAGTTAAGATAGCAGCTTTCACATTTCCTGTACTAATAAGTTCACCATCACAATAGCGCTCATCGTATAACACCTTAAACTCATCTCCAGGTTGAACCCTTGTGAAATCTATCTGCCACGCGAATACATTGGCCAATTCTATAGCCATACTTGGCTTCATGCCACTTTCTTCCATGGCATCATACAAAGATGTATGAATGACCCCTTCGGCAGACTTTTCTTCTGTAGTTACTGGTTTTTCATACACATAGACCTCAGCTTCCTCATCAGTCATGTTAAACACCACGAAGTCTGTGGTGTTTTGCTTATAAATGAAATAATCTACAGTTTGATCTTTTAAGCTTTTTAAAATGTAATAAGGCTGGTTAGATCTGATTTTAGTCACATCAAACACATCTTGGGATTTTTCTACTAAAAGGAGCACAGTGGAATAGGCTACCCCATAACCCGATAGCAAAGTGCTTAAGAATGAGTTTTTAGGAATAACACCCTCTTTAATTTCATAGTCGCAAGCTTCTATGTCGCACATCTTTTCTATGCAGGATGGTTCTGCGGGTTCCGACATAACTAATATTTCTTCTTTTTCTTCTGCCTTATGAGATAATGCCCAGAAGGCTATGCTTCCTAAGACTAGGATAATTATGGCCGGTATTAAAATTCTTTTCATTCTGTTCTTGGAAGTGTAAATAGTTATACGTGTTATTATGTGTGTTTAGTTTCCTGGGTTTAATATTTCTTCTACCCAGCCCTTACCCCAATCTTCTATTTCAGCGGTTTCCCATAATTCTGGATAGAAAATTCGTTTTTGGAACCTTGGCGGGAGGTACTTCTGCCAGTTGGTGCCACCTGTAGCAGCTATGTCTATAGGGTTTCGTTGTAAATAACGAACAGCACTTTTATAGTGGCTTAACGGCCAGTTAATATTCACATTTACATCTAGCCATTTGAGCTGTTCTATTAATTTTTCTTCGGCCTTTTCATTTTCAGAAAGGGAAGTGTAAACAGAGCGAATGTTTCTATTGAAACACTTATGCGCTGTACTTAAGAGAAGTTCCGTGTATTTTTTTTCAAACTGTTTTAGGGTGAGGGTTTTCTTTCCAGTACCGAGTTCAGTAGCTCCTTTTTTCCAGTAAATGTCTTGGTACATTTGTGCAAGATCATTTGTGCTATATTCATTAGGATACTTAGACCGCAGGTCTTTGTCTATTAAATTAATAAAGTCTGTGGCATGTATTTCTATCAGTCGGTACTGTGCGCTTTGGAAACCGCTAGCAGGAAGTAGAGACATTCTAAACTTCAAAAACTGCTCCTGCTCCATGCCATTTACCATTATTTCAAAGCTATCTATGAGTGCCTTAAAATAGCTGTTTATTCTAGATAGGCGCGCTGTAAAGAACTCCACCGATATATCTTGCTTTTCCGCTATTTGCTTCATTTCATGAAGTGTAAGCTTGAAGTACAATTCAGTAATTTGATGGTAGATGATAAAAATCTCTTCATCTGGAAAAGATGTGCTAGGCGTCTGTAATGAAAGTAATGTATCTAAATGAATGTAATCCCAGTATGTAAGATAATCCGCATAGAGAAGCCCATCTAAATAAGACTCTAAATCCTGACCCATAGAAGCGTACTTCTGCTGAAGCAGCAACACCTTTTTTACTATGTCTTCTTTCAGTTCCATGTGCACCTTATTGGAGTTCTGAAATTAGAGTCTAGACCCTATCCGCACAACCTTCTTTTGGTGGTTACTAAAAGAGTTTTACACTTAAGTTATTAACATAAAAAATCCCATTGCAACGCTTAGTTACAATGGGATTCTCTTAACCCTTATTTAAACAAGTCTATTTTTTCACTTTGGCTATTTTGTGCGCTAATCCAGAGTAATCGGTGAGTTCCATTTTAATGCTACCCACTAATATTTTAGTCTTGCACAGCACAGGAATCTTGTTATCATCATCTGAAATCCAAATGTTCAGATCGCTTTCATCTTTCCAAATTCTACCTTTCTGCACCACAGGCACGAACTTTAAGCAGTTGTACTTTCCTTTTCTAATTTTAATAGTTTCTTTTCCTATATACTTGATTTTTAATAGATGCATTTCATCATCTAGAAATGTAGGAATTTCGAATATGTCTCCTTTCTTAGCTCCAGAGTAATCGAATGTTCTGGCATAATAGAATGCAGAAATGATATCTTGAACTCCTGCAGGCACAGTGTGGGTTTCTTCCTTTTGGGTAGATACCGTTCCTCTGTTATGATCAAAAGTATAGTCTTGACTTATCTTATATCCACCTTCATCTACCCTTCTTTTAAAATACCACGGAAACACGCCATCCCTGTCTATATAGGTTTCATAGGTGTCTCTCACCTTAAAAAAAAGATCGAATGCACCTATGCTATTTCCTGTACCTACAGCATGGTAGGTAGGTCTGTTACTAAATGTATATGGACTTTCTTTTAGTTCTATTTTAGCTTCTCCAGCATCTATGATTCCATAGTGCACTTTATAGGTGAGTTTCTCTCCTGGTTTAAACGCATTATAATCTATTTCTGGCAAGTTACTGTGAGAATCTATCTCTACCGGAACTATGGCCAGTGCCGAGTATACAATCCCGAACACGAGGGCTAACGTAATGAGGGCTTTTTCTTTCATGCCGTAATAAAATCAAACGTTATGCCAAGTTTTTTGAATATAGTGCGTTGCAACGCTTATAAACACTGACTCTAAACCCGATCTTAATCCTAGGCTGTGGCCACGCACTTTAACTCTATAGCTATGGGAGTGGGTAAAGAATTTATAGCTACCGTAGTTCTACACGGCTGATTATCTTTAAAATACTCAGCATAAATGCGGTTAAACGTATGGAAGTCTCTTTTCATATTTACCAAAAATACCGTAACATCTACGAGCTTATCCCAGCTGCTCCCAGAAGCCTCTAACACTTTCTTTACATTATTAAACACAGAATGCACTTGAGCCTCGAAATCAAACTCGAGGTGGTTTCCGTTATGATCTAATTTTAACCCAGGTACACCAGAATCGTTTTTATCTGATCCTGCAGTCCTTGGGCCTACACCAGATAAAAACAATAAATCTCCTACTTTTCTAGCATGCGGATATGCCCCCACCGCTTTAGGAGCCTCATTACTATTTATTCCTGACATTTTTATAAGTTGAATAATTATAAGCACAAAGAACGCACAAAGGTGTTCCTATTCCTCTCGATCTGTTCATTTTTTCATCTTGAGGTGAAGTATTGCCTTTCTCTTTGTTTCTTTGCGTTGCAATAGTTTTAAAACCGACCAATGAAGTATACTCAACTCCCTAAAGAACTGTACATTAAGAATAGAGCTAAACTCGTTAAACATCTAGATGCGAAAGCCATAGCGGTATTTAATTCTAATGATGTGCTGCCCACTAATGCAGACGGACACCTGCCTTTAGTTCAAAACACAGATTTATTCTACATGTCTGGTGTAGATCAGGAGGAAACCATTCTAGTAGTGTGTCCGCATGTCTCTAGAGCTTCATGGAGAGAGATTTTATTCGTAAAAGAAACCAATGAAGAAATAGCCATTTGGGAAGGCGCTAAGCTGAATAAAGAACAAGCCACAGAAGTATCTGGAGTAAAAACTGTGATGTGGCTCAGCCAGTTTGAGTCTGTATTTAATGCATTAATGGCTCAGTCTGAGAGTGTTTATATCAATACTAATGAACACCTAAGGGCGCACGTTGAGGTGGAAACCAGAGATGCTAGATTCATTAAAAAACTGAGATTAAATTACCCAGGGCACCCTCATAAACGCTTAGCGCCTATTATGCATGATTTAAGAAGCGTTAAAGAACCTGAAGAAATAAGCCAAATGCAAAAGGCTTGTGATATCACTAAAGCTGGTGTGGAGCGCATTTTAAAATTTATAAAACCAGGAGTCTTAGAATATGAAATAGAAGCTGAACTCAGCCATGAGTTTTTAAAAAGAGGGTCTAGAGGATTTGCCTATACACCAATTATAGCCAGCGGTTCTAGTGCATGTGTGCTACATTACATTCAAAACGACCAAGCCTGTAAAGACGGAGATGTGATTCTGATGGATGTGGGAGCCGAATATGGGAATTATGCTTCTGATTTAACCAGAAGTGTTCCCGTTAATGGAAAATTTACCAAGCGTCAGAAAGATGTATATAATTCAGTGCTTAGTGTAATGAAAGGAGCTATGGAAATTCTTAGACCAGGAATTCTAATAGATGACTACCATAGAGAAGTAGGCCTAATGATGCAAGCCCAGCTACTTAAATTAGGACTTCTAGATCAACATGATATCGACAAGCAGAACCCTGATATGCCAGCATATAAAAAGTATTTTATGCACGGCACCAGCCACCACATAGGCTTAGATGTTCACGATTATGGACACTACCATAAACCAGTTCAAGAAAACAACGTATTTACCGTAGAGCCTGGGATATATATCAGAGAAGAAGGATTAGGAATCCGTTTAGAAAACGATATAGTAATACACAATGGAGGCATTACTGACCTTATGAGTAGCATTCCTCTTACTGTAGATGAAATAGAAGACGCCATGCATTCATAAGACCCCTGTTAAAGTTTAAAAGTCCTTTCTAAACTAACAGCCTAGTGTTAGTTCAGCCTACATTTACTGTGAAGTACAGCACAATTTTTAACTAGTTTTCAAAGTTAATGTGATAGTTCACTACACTGTAAATGAAGCTAATTAAAAAAATAACTCTAATCTCCTTAAGTGTCATACTAGCGCTGCTTTTGGTGGGTGTGGTTATGGTAAAAGTGTTTGAAGATGACATTAAAGCATATGCACTTGAGCAAATAGGCTCTCAGCTTTCTACTGATATTAACGTCAAAGCAGTGTCGCTTACCCTATGGGATCAGTTTCCTTCTGCCTCTCTGCAGTTTGACAATGTCCTAATTCACGAAACATTCGAAGCCTCAGACACTCTAATCTTTGCTGAGCATATATTTCTTAATTTCAGTGTAGCTGATTTTATTTCTGGAATTTATGAAGTAGAAGAAATAGCCATAGATCAAGCAGAAATTAATCTGAAACGAAAATCATCTGGTGAAGACAATTACCATTTTTGGAAAGAAAGTGATGGTGACGCAGCAGAATTCAAAATAGACCTCAGTAAAGTGAAATTAGAAAACACTCAGGTTAATTTCGATGATAAGCTTTCTGGCCTCGATCTAAGTGTAATGGCTACCACCAGCGATATTTCTGGTAGTATTACACAAGAGATTCTGGATCTTAATGGTAGTATAGATACTCATGTGCAAAGACTAAATGTTTCTGGTCAGTCTTATATTCAAGATAAAACTTTAGCAGGAAATGCGGGTTTAACTATAGATCTTTCTGAAGATCTTTATACTTTCTCACCTTCACTCGTAGCTGTAAATGACCTACCACTGAACATTTCTGGGTCTGTAGATTTAGAAGAAGCTTCTACTATACTTGACCTAAAGGCAGAAAGCTCTAAAGCTGATCTTTCTGCGGTAATCAGAAACCTTCCTTTATTTGTTAGAGAGAAATTAAGTGCATTCAGTTCTAACGGAGATTTTAATACTTCTATCGCACTCACTGGCGCAGTCAGCTCTGGGGTAATGCCTAACATAGAAGCCCGGTTCTCATTAACCGATGGACAGCTCACTAACAAAGCCAGCGGAGTTACCTTAGATGACATCTGCACCTCTGGCAGCTATGTGGCTAAATCTGGACAAGAAGACCTTCTCTTAGTAAATGATATAAAATGTGCCCTCGGTTCAGGCACAATGGCAGGATCTGGTAAAATCAGTAGACTTACCAATCCTTTTATAAACTCATCCTTACAGGGTAAGTTTGACTTAGAAGAACTTCTAGGTTTTGTGAAGCTTCCTGAAATAGAAGAGTTAAGAGGTTTAGCCAATGTAAATCTTAATTATAAAGGAAACTTTGGAAAAAACTGGAATCCAACCGCCTCCAATATTAGGCATGCTGCTGTTAGTGGAGATGTTAAAATAGAGAATGCGTCTATCAAACTATATGACACTCCTCACCTCATAACTGAAATTTCTTGTAGTGCCGCTTTAAGCGAAAACGATGCAGAAGTAACTGCGCTTCATGCTGAGTTAGGTGCAAGCGATTTTAATTTTGACGGTTCTTTTAAAAATCTCATTCCTTACTTATGTATAAAAAATGAAAAGCTCAAGGTAACGGCCAACTTAAAAAGCGAATTCATAGACCTAAACACGCTGCTGGCCGGGTCTTCAGAAGATGAAAACCCATACCTACTTAATTTCCCAGACCACTTTGAGTTCGATTTGAATACAGACATTGCAACGCTCAACTTTAGACAGTTTAATGCAGCCAGCATAACAGCTCAAACTAAGCTGAATAAAAAACGCCTGCAGATAGATCCGCTTAAAATGAATACGGCAGAAGGATCGTTTTCTTCTAAAATCTATGCTGAACAAGTAATTGGTGGAGATTTTAAAGTTTCTAGCACAGGAGATCTGGCGGGAGTAAACATTTCTAGCTTATTCCAACAATTTGAAAACTTTCATCAAGAATTCATAACGAACCAGCACCTTAAAGGCACTGCTAAGAGTGACTTTACATTTTCTGCCGTAATGTCTAACACCATGGATATTAAATCTGAAACAGTAAAAGCTCAAGCACACATCACACTGAAAAACGGGGAGTTAATTCAGCATGAATCTTTGGCAGAAATGGCCAGTTACATGAAAGATAAAAAGCTCATGTCTGCGTTAACGGATATGGAGAAGTTTTCAGATAAGCTGGCTCATGTAAAGTTTTCTGAATTGTCTAATACCATTATCATAAAGAATAGTCAAATCACTATTCCTAAGATGGAAATAAAAAGTGATGCCCTAGATATTTATGCTCAGGGCTCACATGGATTTGATAATTCTATAGATTACTCCATAGGATTTGATATAGCTGATCTAGCTGCCAGAAAAGATTTTGCTGAAGATGAAAAAGGCCTTTCTAAGCACATCTTTGTGTCCATGAAAGGGACTTCTTCTGAACCAGAGTTTGGGTATGACCAACTAGCTGTTAAAGAGCAACGTAAGGAAAATAGAGCTAAAGAAAAGAAGAAGATAAAGCAGCTATTAAAAGATGAGTTTTCTAAGAAAGAAGAGACCGCTGCCGTAAAAGACACCAAAAAAGCAGGGGTTCAAGTTTCATGGGATGATTCTAAAAAACCCACTGAACCTCCTAAGCCTACCATAGATAAAAGAACAGACAAGCCCAAGCCTAAAATATCTATTGAACCTTCTTCCGATATTGACGAAGACGATGATTTTTAAACAACGCGAACCCTTAATTTTGAACCACAAATTCTATACTTATGAATAATAAAGTTTCCATAGGCATCATTATAATCTTAGGATTACTCTGTGCATTTTTAGGCTACAAAGTCTCTCAGAAGTCAGATATTATAGCGGATAGAGATACTCAGGTAGAGGAGATTTCAGAAGACAGAGGTAGAATAGAATTAGAACTGGAAAAAATGAAATTCAGCTACGATACGCTTCGTACCGATAATGAGGTGCTTAGCCAAGAGCTCTTAGCCCAAAGAGAGCAAGTGGAATCTTTACTAAAAAAGGTCAAAAACAAAGATTATGACCTCTATAAAATAAAGAAAGAAGCAGAAACGCTCAGAGATATTATGAAAGGCTACGTTTATACTATAGACTCGCTAAATACACTTAATATAGCTCAGAGAGAAGAAATCTCTGGATTGAGAACAGACTTAGGCCGTGTTCAAAATCAAAAAAATCAACTGAAAAACCAGTATGAAGAACTGGAAGGGAAGTTAGAGGCTGGAGCAGTTCTTCAAGCCAGTGGAGTAAGCAGCACCGCCATTAGACTTAAAAATTCTGGAAAACAAGTAGATACTGATAGAGCATCTAAAACAGAAATGATTAAAACGTGTTTCACACTTACAAAAAACCCCCTTAGTCCTGCTGGAAATAAAAACCTCTATTTAAGAATAGTGGCCCCAAATGGTAGTGTACTTCCTTCTGTGTCAGGAGAAGCTAGTAGATTATTCGAAGGGGAGCTGCAGAACTATAGCATTAGAAGAGAGGTAAACTATAATAACGAAGAAACAGATGTATGCGTGTTTTACACAGTGATAAATCCTGAGGCCATACCTAAGGGGAATTACACGGTAATAATTTATGAGCAAGAACATAAAATTGGTCAAACTTCGTTAAGTCTGAGGTAAGCCGCCTAACACAATTTGCAATTTTTTTGTTAATTTTTTATCGGCTGAAAAAGAATGCTGTAACTTTAACCCTAGTTAATCGTCTCCCCTTTATGCACACTAATTCTAACATAAAAAAGTATTTGACAGCCCTCTGGTTAGTGGGTTCAGTTTTACTGGGATCCTATAATGTTATTAGTAACTGCATATCTTGCGCAGAAGATAATAATCCTCAGAAGACTTCTGCTGAAGCTAAGGCTGAACAAAAACTTCAAGGAGAAGTAGAGGTGAGTTTTAAAATAGGCTTAGATGGAAAAGCCGATATTCTTAGCATCGTTTCAGAAAATCCTGCATTGGTAGATTACGTTAAAAATAAGCTGAATAAAATCCAACTTCAAAAAGGTGACATCAATCTAGATGAAATTATCACCTACAGATTCGTATTTAAAGACGAGGCATAACTCCATACTATTCAAGTAGTGTTTAATTCTAAGCTATCTTTGCGTTGCAATACATGGCAGGAAAAAAACCAGATATCCGTAACATCACATTCGATCAATTATTAGAATGGACACTCGATTCTAATTTTCCAAAATTCAGAGCCAAACAGGTGTATGATTGGTTATGGAAAAAGTCTGTAACTTCTTATGATCAAATGCCCAATGTGCCCAAAGCCATAAAAGAAAAGCTCCAAGCAGACTTTGACTTCAGTTTTCTGACCGTGGCAGATGAACAGGTAAGTGAAGATGGCACTGTAAAAGCTGCCTTTAACACTCCTGTAAAACAAACAGTAGAAGGAGTGCTCATTCCTACAACTTCTAGAATGACCGCCTGTATTTCTTCTCAGGCAGGGTGTAGCTTAGCCTGTAAGTTCTGTGCCACAGGAAGGTTAAAATTACTCAGAAACCTCCTCCCAGGAGAAATTTATGACCAAGTAGTATATCTTAAAAATCAAGCAGACCAGCGTTATGACATCAATCTAAGTAACATTGTGTATATGGGCATGGGAGAGCCTCTACTGAATTATGCTAATGTCTTAAAGTCTATAGAGCACATTACCTCTCCAGATGGATTAGGCATGTCTCCAAAACGAATTACCGTTTCTACTGCAGGCATAGCCAAAATGATAAAAAAACTTGGAGACGATGAGGTGAAGTTTAATCTGGCCCTTTCTCTGCACGCAGCTAATGATGCCAAGCGTACGGAGATCATGGAAATCAATGATACTAATAACTTAGCTGCACTTCAGGAAGCCCTTGAATATTTCTATGAGCGCACAAAGACCCGTGTCACTTTCGAATACATCATCTTTAAAGACTTTAACGATACGCTAGAAGATGCCAAAGAATTGGCAGAGTTTGCTAAGTGTGTGCCTTGCAAAGTAAACATCATAGAATATAATCCTATAGATGACGGAGAGTTCGAACAAGCTGATCCTCAAAAAGTAGATGCCTTCGCTAGCTTCCTAGAAGAAAAATGTAACATGATAGTGCATGTAAGAAGGTCTAGAGGAAAAGACATAGATGCGGCTTGTGGTCAGTTAGCTAATAAGAATAAAGTGGCTGAGCGAGTTTTGAAAAGCTAGACCTGTTTCCTGTTGAGTTTAATTCCAATTGTCAATCCAAATTCTTGGAAAACATATATATTCCTCCTATCTCTTATACTATTAGATGTGGTAGAGCCTCTGTTGGCAACTGTACCGGTGTATTTCCTACGACTCATTTTATCCTTCACTCTTACCTTCGGGTGTAAACCCAATGAACCAAATGGTGAGATATAAAATCTGCCTATAGTATAGGAGGGTGCTAATGTGACTCCAGCTGTAATAAATAAGCTACTTAGTTTGACGGCATCAAACTCTTGATATGTCTCTGGGTAGGTTGTAAAGGTTTCAGATTCAGCTCCTGGGTAATATACTCTGCTCATTTTAGTAATATACTGGGAATGATTCGCTTCATTCTCATAAATAGGGCTCTCAAAATGAACAAATGTATTTAGGCCTAGATTGAATCGTTTTCGCTTAACCAGTTCACTATGCTTGATTATTTTAGCTCCCAAAAAAGCAAATGACATGTTAGCTTTTGAAAAAACTGTTGTTGAAGAGACTGACCACTCATCAGAATATGTTTCCGAGCTGTATGAGTCTATATTTATTTCATCTTGGTAGTAAGTCAACCCGTAACTCCAGCTCCGCTTTTTTTCTGCTTTGAACAAAATTTGAAAATAAAGGTTTTTATTAATTTCAAATTCACCATTCTGATAAGTTGATCGTTCTATTCTCTGACTAAGCCCAGCTGTAATAAACTGGTCTTGAGAAAGTAAGAAGTTGGTAAAAGCAATTAAACCAAGCAGCAGGGCGGAAATCTTCAATCTGAGAGTTTCCTTTAGTACACATTTACATATAATTACCCTAAAACACTGCCTTCGAAGCATTAATCCAGCTTTAGAACGGCCAAAAACGCTTCTTGTGGCACTTCCACATTTCCTACTTGACGCATACGCTTTTTACCTTTCTTCTGCTTTTCTAGAAGTTTACGCTTTCTAGAAATATCTCCACCGTAACACTTAGCCGTAACATCCTTTCTTACAGGAGAAATGGTTTCTCTAGAAATAATCTTAGCTCCTATAGCTGCCTGCAGCGCTATCATAAACTGCTGGCGTGGTATAAGCTCTTTAAGCTTCTTACAGATTTTCTTTCCTAGATTATGCGCATTATCAGCGTGAATCAGTGCAGAAAGCGCATCTACTGGATCTCCATTTAATAGAATATCCATCTTAACCAATTTAGATCTTCGAAAGCCTGTTCTCTGATAATCAAAAGAGGCGTAACCTCTAGAGACAGACTTCAGTTTGTCGTAAAAATCAAATACGATTTCTCCAAGTGGCATATCAAAAGATAGTTCTACCCTATCTGCAGTTAGATAAACTTGATTTTTTATCTCTCCTCTCTTTTCTATAGCCAAACTCATAATGGAACCTACATACTCACTTTTAGTTATAATTTGAGCATTTATGTATGGTTCTTCTAAGTAATCTATCTTACTAATGTCAGGCATATCACTAGGATTATGAAGCTCTATTATTTCTCCCTTTTTCATGTATGCCTTATAGCTCACATTAGGAACTGTAGTAATTACAGTCATATTGAACTCACGTTCTAGTCGCTCTTGGATGATTTCCATGTGAAGCATTCCTAAGAAACCACACCTAAACCCAAAACCTAGTGCCATAGAAGACTCTGGTTCATAAACCAAAGATGCATCATTTAACTGAAGCTTTTCTAATGAGAACCTCAGCTCCTCGTACTCATCCGTATCTACTGGGTAAATTCCTGCGAAGACCATTGGTTTTACATCCTCAAACCCCTGCACCACATCTTTACATGGATTCTCTTTCAGGGTAACTGTGTCGCCTACTTTAACTTCTTTAGCCACCTTAATCCCAGAAATGATATATCCCACATTTCCAGCACTTAAAGACTGCTGTGGAATAAGATCTAAACCTAGAGTGCCTATTTCATCCGCTATATATTCTGATTCAGAATTTACGAACTGAATGATATCTCTCTTTTTAATAGTTCCATTTAAGATTCTCACATAAGCTATGATTCCTCTGAATGAATTAAACACAGAGTCAAATATCATGGCCTGCAGAGGTGCTTCTGGGTCTCCTTTAGGCGCTGGAATTCTTTCGATAACAGCACGTAAAATGTTTTCTACTCCTAGCCCTGTTTTCCCACTAGCTGGAATCACATCATCTGCAGAACCTCCTATGAGTTCTACTATCTGATCTGTTACTCCTTCAGGATCTGCACTGGCCAAATCCATTTTGTTTAAAATGGGAATGATTTCTAAATCGTGTTCTAAGGCTAGATACAGGTTACTTATGGTCTGGGCTTCTATACCCTGAGTAGCATCCACTATTAGCAGCGCTCCTTCACATGCAGCTATCGACCTAGATACTTCATAAGAAAAGTCTACATGTCCAGGAGTGTCTATAAGGTTTAAGGTGTAATCTTCACCTTCATACTTATAGCTCATCTGAATAGCGTGACTCTTAATAGTGATTCCTCGTTCTCTCTCTAAATCCATATCATCAAGAGCCTGATCCTGCATCTGTCTCTCACTAATGGTACCTGTGGTTTGTAATAGCCTATCTGCCAGAGTGCTTTTCCCATGATCTATGTGGGCTATGATACAAAAATTCCTAAAGTTTTTCATGCGCTGCAAAGATACTCTTTGTCAGCCATTGCAACGCCATAAAAAAATAACATCATTCAGACAATTACTGTTTGACAAAATATTTTCGCACCTTGGGCAACTTTCTAAGAAAACCCATCATCTAGTCCCCAAGTGAAGAATGGAAGAACAGGAACTTGTAAAAAAGTGTTTGCGCGGAAATGAAAGAGCGCAAAAAAAACTGTTCGATCAGTACGCCCCACAGATGATGACCGTATGTAATAGATATGCCAATAGAAACGACCAAGCATTAGATATGCTGCAGGAAGGGTTTATTCGGGTATTCGATAAATTAGGTCAATATTCTGGCAAAGGTTCTCTAGCTGGGTGGATTAGAAGTGTGGTAGTTAGCACGTCATTAACCATTTTGAGAAGAGAGAAAAAATTCTCATTTAGTGAAGATATAGATGACCAATTAGATGTTTCTAGCACGTCCGAAGACGCCCTCTCAGCTTTAGCGTTTGAGGAGTTATTAGGCCTGATCCAACGGCTTCCTGCTGGCTATAGAACCGTTTTTAATTTATACGCTATAGAAGGTTTTGCCCACAAGGAAATAGCAGAAAAACTAGGAGTAACAGAAAGCACAAGTAAAACTCAATACAAAAAAGCAAAGGCTCAACTTCAAAAATTAATAGAAGAAAATGAAGGGTAAGTTTGAAGATATAATCCAGAAAAAGTTTGAAGGAGCTAGTTCTTCTGTTCCTTCTAGCGCATGGGCTGGAGTTTCTTCTGGGATGGCTGGAGGTGCTGCTGGTTCTGTTTTCAGTTCGGTGGTGATTAAGGGTTTAATTGGTCTAGCCGTGATAGGGTCTGTAGTGACTGCCGTAATTCTCACTCAGCCAGAAACAGAAACGAAAGCTGCTGTAAATTCCACAGAACAGTTAGAGACACCTGTAAATCAACACCCTTCTGCTAATTCAAATAAAGTTCTAGAGAAAGAAGAAGTAAAACCAGAAGAAACAAACGGATTTCTTCCTGCTCAAACCAATAAATCAGAGGAACTGACTTCAAAAAATCCAGCTAAACCTGAAAACACAGGTCAGGAAAGTTTGGAAAAAAGTCAAATCACAGTAGATAAAGTCACACCTTCTGGTTCTGAAAGCTTAGAGACTGAAATTAGTGTTCCACAGACAGAGCCCGAAGATGAACAGGCTAGATTTAGCGAAGAAGAACCAGGAGTTACTATTCATGAATCTGCTCCAACATCAACGAATTCAGATGTAGATCAAGCAGATAAGACTGCGTTACCAACAGAAATTAAAGCTGCTCACAGTTCTAGGTATTCTTATTCGTTTACTTTAAATGCGCCTCTCTCTGGCGAAGCCAAAGTGAAGTGGTATATAGATGATGTGCTTTCTTCCGAATCTGATCAATTCAGTTACGATTTCAGTATTCCAGGAAAATATTCAGTTTTGGCTTCTATCTACAAGAATGGAATCCTAGAAGATACTCTCATTGAGATTATTATTGTACAACCAGAAGCTGTGCTCCAGGTGCCTAATACCTTCACGCCTAATACTTCAATTAGCTTAAACGACAGTTTTGATATAGACCATGAAACTTCTGAGTACATTGAGGACTATATCATTGAAATTTATTCAACAAGTGGGGAATTAGTCTTTCAGAGTATAGGAAATGATAAAGCTTGGAATGGTCAATATAACGGCTCTCCAGCTCCGGAAGGAGTTTATACATATAAGATAATATACTGGGCTTCCGATGGAGCTCAAAAAACAGAGTTAGGAAATGTGGTATTGCAACGCTAATGCGTGTTATATTTACATCCTTCAAGCTTAAATTGAAAGCATAATTAAACCTTTAACCAAAAAATGAAAGCATTATTACTAAGTCTTTTATCTTGCTGCATTATTAATGTGGCGTTATCCCAAAAAACAGTTACTCAAGAAGTACTACTTGATTCTGATACTTATAAGGAGTTAAAAGAAAGTGGAGAGTTAACTAGTGGAAACTATAATATCATAAACCCTAATGAAGGTGTTTCAACACACGTAACCGTGCATCCTTCCATGGCTGGCGAAAGAGATGGTGAATGCGACTGCTGGTTAGAGCCAGACGGAACTTATACGGAAACCACATTTGCGGCAAATGGCACTGATGACGGGAGTACTCCTAACATTGCTTTCCCGTTTGATTTTGAATTATACGGCACAACTTATAATAGTTTCTGGATCAACACAAATGGAACGGTGACTTTTGATGGTGCAGATGGTACTTTTACCCCTACTGGTTTTCCAAATAATGATGTAATGCTAGCACCTTTCTGGGGCGATGTGGATTTTGGGTGTGCTAATTGTGGTTCTGCGTGGTATAAGGTTACCGATGATGCTGTATATGTGAACTGGTTACAAGTAGGCTACTTTAACGAGCAAAGTGATAAACTCAACACTTTTCAAGTAGTTTTTACACCTTCAGACAGTGATGTTCTAGGTGGGGGCAATAATGCTCAATTCTGTTATCAGGATATGCAATGGACAACAGGTGGAGCTTCTGGTGGAACTAGTGGTTTTGGAGGTTCTCCGGCTAATGTTGGAGCCAGCGCAGGAAACAATGTTGATTTTATTCTCTTTGGAGAGTTTGATCAAGAAGGTAGTGATTATGATGGTCCATTCGATACCACTGATGGAGTAAGTTGGTTAGATAACCAAACTATTACTTTTAACGCCAACATTTCTGCCAATGATAACCTTCCACCTTTAGTACTCGGAGAGACAGGCTGTGACACTATAGTGTTGTGCGCGAACGATGTGGATAATCTTGAATACACCTTCTTAGCACCAGAGGATGGTCAGAACATTAGCTTATCGGTTGATGATGGTGGCTTCCCAGGTATAGGTTTAGCTGTTACCGAGGGTGCTACGGCTACCGCTACAGTTACTTTAGAATCTGGATTAGACGCTGGAGAGTATGATATAGTGTTAACTGCCACAGATGATGGGACACCGCCCGCATCTACTTCTATTAATATTTTTGTACAAGTTTTAGACATAGTAGTTCCTGATCTTGAAATTACATCAGACGGTCTTTTAGTAGACACGCTTTCTTACTGTCAAGGAGTAGATGGGGTTCCTTTAGAAGCAAGTACTGGTTTTGACAGTCTGTTATGGTCTAATAACTATCCGTTGGAAGAAGGAACATTCACTCAAGGGTCATATACAGTTACTGGTTTCTTTGATCAGTGTGACACAGAAGCTGGACCAGTAGTTATTTTCCAAATCCCAGTGTTCAGCCCTGATTGGTCAGCCACTGAACTTTTACTATGTAATGGAGACTCCAGCGTTATTACTTTTGATGATGCTGATGAATTTCCCGACTATACATGGACTACACCCACGGGGTTAGGGGAAATTCTTTCTGAAGATGAGGAAAATAATTCCATTACTGTTACTCCAGGACTATATGGCGTTTCTGTAGTAGATGAAAATGGATGTACAGGTGCCAGTTTTATACCTATAAATGAAGAAATTCTGAACTTACAGCAAGCTAATTTTCCACAACCACAGTGTGATGATAACACCGTAACTTGGACTGGTTCATGGGCTAACCCAAATGAATGCCCAATGGTAATTTTCCTTTATGATTCTGATGCAGATACTTGGGAGGGTGGATTTATAGAGGCTTTTGTAGACGGAGCAGGTCCGTTCATATTTAGCATAAATAATGCAGCACCTCTGCTGCCTACAGGACAAGACCTGTTTCATGGTCAAACCATTGAATTCTTCTGGAATCCAGGAATTGATGATGATGATGTTAGGGTTCAATTCTTCGAACCTGGCGATAATACAGTAGAAATTTTTGACACCGATGATGGCGATCAACTCTTAGATGGAGAAGAGCCATTCTTCACATTTACTGCCGACTGCGGATACAACGCTCTTCCTGGAACCTGGAGTGCTAACCCTGATGTAGGAACCTTTAGCCACCCTAATGAATACAATCCGGTAGACGCTAACCAAACTTATACTGCACCTGAAGATTTCTTAGGAACAGTTACACTAACATTCGAGTCGGACATCTGTGAAATTGTAGATGAGTTTGATATTACGTTCAGCACTACTCCTGTCATTTCTGTTACGAGTGATACAGTGTGCGGGGATGAGCAAGCTACATTAGAACTAACTATAGAACCAGCAGCTTTATTAGACACTGATATTAATATAGACTGGTCTCCTAATGGCTCTCCTAATGCAGATGGAGAATTAGTAGCTAACTTTAACAATAGTGCAGATGTAACTGTTTCTGTATCTAATTTTTGTGGCTCTCCTGAAGCTTCAGGAACGGCTGTGATCCTGCCTATTCCTGACCCTCAGCTGGTGGGTTCTACCATTTGCGAAGGAACAAGTTTTACCCTAAACCCTGGCTCTTCACATCCATCATTTAGTTATGACTGGACCAATGGTGCTGATACAGAAACTATTTCAGTAACAGATGCTGGTAACTATGGTGTTACAATATCTAACGAGTGTGGCACTGAAACTTCCAATGTAACACTTTCAGTAACTCCTGTTCCTCTAGTAAATTTTTGGGCTTCGGATACGCTAATCTGTGAAGGTGAAGAAATAATTGTGAATCCTTTATGGTCTGGAATTCCTGCAGAAGGCCCTATATCTTGGTTCTTAACATTCACTGATGAGATGGACAATGTTCAAATAGTGCCTTACGAAAGTACTGAAACATCATTTATTCTCGGTGCAGATATGCTACCGGCTGATCCGATCAACGATGCATTTCTAACATACACATATTCCAATGTATGCGGAACAGCACAAGGCTCTGTAGCTGCCGATGTACAATCATGTTTTGTGGGCGCATATAATGTAATTTCACCAGATTCTGATGGGTCTGAAGCCGCTGCCTTCGGTACAGGAGGTCTGAATGAGGGTTGGCAAATTGTAGGTATCGATGGTGTTCCAAATGTAGACGTACAGATCTTTGACAGATGGGGTGGATTGGTTTATGAAAGTTCTAACTACTCTAATCTCAACCCATGGAAAGGTGAGGACATGAACGGAAATGAACTCTCAGATGGGGTTTATTTCTATACCGTTTATGTTCCAAGAGGTGATAAAGACTTAACAGGAACAGTTACTATTCTAAGAAAACTATAATAATTGATATGAAAGCTATTCTTTTATCGCTTGTAGCACTTTTAACAACTGCTTCTTTTACTCACTCTCAAACCAAAGCTGAGCTCGAGGCAAGGAGAAATTATGTGGGTGAAAAAACTACAGTAGAACAGTTTAAGAAGCCACTAACCACCAAAAGTATGAGAGGCGGTGGAGGTATAGTAAGTACTGACTGTTATACATTTGTGCCAATTCCAGATAATGCCACTGAGCTTGATCCTTTTGCATTTGATAATACAAGCATTGCGGGATTAGATGGTTGGTGGGGTCCTTTTGATATTGATTTTGATTTCTGTCATTTTGGAGTTGATTATGACGAAATTTATATAAGTGCGAAAGGTCTAATTTCTTTTGATGCAGGAACTACAGTGTTCGTTCCCACGGCTTATCCAAGTAATACCATAAATATGGTGGCAGGATTCTGGGCAGATCTAGACTATACCTGCGATGATTGTGGTGAGGTATATATGTGGATGACTGAAACTGCTGTTTATGTCACTTACGTAGATGCCGGAGCCTTTGCTGGACAAGGAGATATCGGTAATACTTTTCAAATTGTTATTACGGACCAAACTGACCCTATAATAGGTGAAGGAAATAATGTGGGTCTATTTTATCAAGACATGCAGTGGGGTGTTGGAAACAGTGCTGGAGGAGTAGGAGGTTTTGGCGGAACAGCTCCTGCTAATGTAGGCGCGAGCAGAACTAATGGAAACTTTGTTCAAGTAGGTAGATTCAGCCAAAACAATGACGACTATGACGGCCCTTTTGGACTTGAGGATGGCGTTCACTGGCTTGATAATAAGGGGTTTGTGTTCAGTATTTGCTCTTCAGATGATAATTTAGCACCTATTTCATTTGCTAACGATAATTGTGATACCATCTTTCTATGCCAAAACGATACACATGACATTGAATTGGATTTTTTAGCTCCTGAAGCAGGCCAAAATGTAACAATTACCGTGGATACTACTAATGCCTCCGGTTGGAATTTAGTAGAGCAAGATGGAGGATTTATATCAGGGTTTTTCGAGGGGACTACAGAGAATACTGGAACTCATACACTTATTTTCACAGCTACAGATGATGGTACTCCCCCTGCTTCTACAGTCGTAGCATACGACTTTGTAGTTCAAGACATTTTAGTACCTGACCTTACAGTGACTGGAGAAGCTTTAAATGAAGACGATATAGCTTCATATTGTGACGGGTTGGATGGAGTTGTTCTTACTGCCTCTCCAGGATTTGACTCCTACCTCTGGAGTGATAATTCTATTACTGAGACAGTAACTTTAAATGCTGGTGTAGAAGGAGTGGTAGGGTTTTTCTCTGGCTGTCAAGTAGAGTATGGTCCAATAACCATTTTTGAAATACCTGTATTTACACCTGAATGGGCTGCCTCAGAGCTCTTATTGTGCGATGGAGACTCTAGTGTAATAACCTTTGAAGATGCCGATGAATTTCCAGATTACGAGTGGTCTCTACCTACGGGATCAGGAGAAATTCTTTCCGAAGACGAAGAAAATAATTCTATAACAGTAATTCCAGGACTTTACAGTGTTTCTGTAGTAGATGAAAATGGATGCACTGGAGCAAGCTTTATTTCTATCAATGAAGAAATTTTAAATCTCCAAGAGGCTAATTTTCCTCAGCCTCAATGCGATGATAACACAGCAACGTGGACTGGATCATGGGCTAACCCTAATGAGTGTCCAATGGTGATTTTCCTTTATGATTCTGATGCAGATACTTGGGAAGGTGGTTTTATAGAAGCATTTGTAGATGGCGCTGGACCATTCATATTTAGCATTAATAATGCAGCCCCTCTTTTACCTACAGGTCAAGACCTATTCCATGGTCAAACTATAGAATTCTTTTGGAATCCTGGAATTGATGATGATGATATAAGGATTCAACTCTTTGAGCCGGGAGATAATACGGTAGAGATCTTTGATACTGATGATGGGGATCAACTCATAGGAGGTACAGAACCCTTCTTCACTTATACTGCCAACTGTGGTTACAATGCCTTGCCTGGAGAATGGACTATAACACCAAACGTAGGGTCTTTAAGTGATCCGGGAGTGTATAATCCAGTAGATGCTAATCAAACTTATACTGCTCCTGAAGACTATGTGGGTACTGTAAGCTTTATTTTCGAATCAGACATCTGTGAAATTGTAGATGAATTCGATATTACATTCGGAACTACACCCATAATTTCTGTAACAAGTGATACAGTATGTGGAGATGAACAAGCCACTCTGGAGTTAACTGTAGAGCCAGCTGCCTTATTGGAAACAGATCTTATTATAGACTGGACTCCGAATGGGTCTCCTAATGCAGATGGAGAATTAGTAGCGAGCTTTAACAACAGTGCAGAAGTTACTGTTTCTGTAGAAGTGCCTAATTGTGGTACTGCAGTAGCGGAGGGTACAGCCACTGTGCTCCCTGTTCCAGATCCTCAACTTGCAGGGACAACCATTTGTCAAGGAACAAGTTTCACCCTCGATCCAGGAACTTCACACCCTTCATTTAGTTATGACTGGACTACTGGTGCTGATACAGAAACTATTTCAGTAACAGATGCTGGTAACTATGGTGTTACAATATCCAACGAGTGTGGATCCGAAACTGCTAATTTAACCCTATCAGTAACCCCTGTGCCTGCAGTGAATTTCTGGGCCTCTGATACACTTATATGTGCAGGAGAAGAAATTCTAGTTAACCCTGTGTGGTCTGGTCTACCTGAAGGTACGCCTATATCATGGTTCTTAACATTCACTGATGAGATGGACAATGTTCAAGTAGTTCCTTATGAAAGTACTGAAACATCATTTATTCTAGGTGCAGATATGCTGCCGGCAGATCCTATAAATGATGCGTTTCTTACCTACACATATTCTAATGCTTGTGGCACAGCTCAAGGTTCTGTGGCGGCAGATGTACAATCATGTTTTGTAGGTGCGTACAATGTTATTTCACCAGACTCAGATGGGTCTGAATTTGCGGCCTTCGGCACAGGAGGACTGAATGAAGGATGGCAAATCGTAGGAATCGATGGGGTTCCTAACGTAGACGTACAGATCTTTGACAGATGGGGAAGCTTAGTATACGAAAACTCAAACTACTCTAATCTCAATCCATGGAAAGGTGAAAACCTAAATGGAGACGAACTTGAAGATGGGGTTTACTTCTACACAGTTTATGTGCCTAGAGGAGATAAAGAATTAACTGGAACTGTCACCATTCTTAGACAGAATTAATACAACCTAAATAGTATTTTTGAGGGCGGCTAAAACCGCCCTTTTTTTATGGCTAAACCTAGAAACATATTCTACTGCACTAACTGCGGTAATGAGGCGTTGCAATGGGCAGGTAAATGTGCCTCCTGTAATGAATGGAATACTCTGAAGGAGCGTGTGGTTGAAAAAACCATTGCAACGCATGATCTGAGACAACAAAGCAATGCTGAAAAACAACCTGTTAAATTCTCTAGCATAGATCCCACCCAAGATGTTAGAATTATACTGCACGATAAAGAGCTGAATAGAGTGCTGGGCGGAGGCTTGGTTCCTGGAAGTTTAGTGCTGGTAGG
>JBGCDA010000104.1:0-9185 GCA_045104985.1 Flavobacteriales bacterium
AGGAATTTGATATTATTTGTCATAGCCTAGGAGCAGAGGTAACCACGAATCTTTTGTTTAATGATGAGGTGAAAAGTAGCATTGCAACGCCTAAACAGACTATGATAAATGTGTTTTTTATAGGGCCAGCCATTTCTAAAAGGCACTTTAAGAATTATTTAGCTAGAGGTAGCGAGGCACAACCTGCCGAAGAGCAAGACAACTACAGGCTACATATTTTGTTTAACCATGAGGACATAGTACTGTCTAAATCGGGAAGAATTCTAGGAATAAGGATAGAGTTTTCTAGGCTTTATGGAAATACCAGATTGGGCTGTAACTGTAAAAAAGATGCCTTTGAACTTCAGAAGCGGTTTGAAAAAAAATTTCCTAATTCAATGTTAAAGCTCTACAGTGCAGAAAGTATTGGAAGATCTCATAGATTTAAGTCTTACGTGAAGAGTCCAGAGTTTGCTGACATGATGAGGTCATTACAATGAACCAGAGTTTTCAAGCATCTTTACTTGTAATGGTAATAATCTGTAAAAAGTAGCGTTAACACAACACCATGACAAAACACTTACTCGTACTTTCTACTTTAGCCATGCTAAGCGCGGTTTCTGTTAACTCTCAACAATTAGAAGATTCAAAACATTTCAAATTCAAAAGCACTGATAACATTCAGATAGAAGCTGGTGGCGTAGGTGTTTTTTATTCTGTTATGTATGAGAAGTTTATAGTGAATAGGCATAGATTTAAAACTAGCATAAATATGGGCGGTTCATATTATGGAGAAAATGCTAATGTGGTGGCTACCGCATTATTCTATACCAATATAAATCAGATCTATTCTATCAGTGCTAATCATCATTTAGAGATAGGAATAGGTTTAATGGGAGCCAAGGAAAATTTAGGTAATCTGCCTGAGTTCGCAAGACAAGATAACTACATTCCATTTTTATCAGGAAGGATAGGGTATAGGTATCAAAAGCCAGATGGAAAACTAACTATAAGAGCAGCTTGTACGCCTCTAGTAGAGAACTTTTCTAGTCAAGAGGTTTATCCATGGCCATCTTTAGCTTTAGGTTATGCCTTTTAAATTTATTTATCGTTCTGGTCCAAAATACTTAAGTCACCTTCTACACAAATGATGATACCAGCAAATCCGACAAACTTATAATCTTTAGATTCACCAAGCGTGAATGTGTAAGTACTGCCAATTTTCACATCAGTGTACTCTGCAGTAAGGAATACGATTTTAGCCACGTTTTGGGCTAAAAAGTCATTTAGACCAAGTAAATCATCAGTGGTTCTTTCTTTTACCTTTTCTGTAATATAGCTTTCAAAGTGTTTACGTGTAGGTACTGTAAAAGCTAGAAATACTAGTATACCTAGAATGATAAGCAGTATGGCAAGTAGTTTTTTCATAGTGTGGTTATCGTGTGAAAAATAGAAGTAGCGAATAATGCTGCTGTCTCAGTTCTTAAGCGCTCCTCTCCGAGGTGTACAGATGTGCAGCCAGAATCTAGAGCCTGCTGAATTTCTTCTGAAGAAAAGTCTCCTTCAGGCCCTATGCAGATGAGAGTAGCTCGCTCAGTAAGTTCAGTCTTTAAAGATGCTCTGCTAAAATCAGAATTACAATGGGCTAAAAAACGATTACCTTCAAATGGTTTAGTCAGGAAATCACTGAACTTACAGGGGTCCATAATTTCGGGCAGCCAAGTCTTCTGAGATTGTTTCATGGCCGAGAGCACTATTTTTCGGCTCCGCTCCATGTTGAGTTTTCTGCGTTCGGAATGATAGGTGAGAATAGGATGAATTCTGGCTATGCCTAGTTCAGTGCACTTTTCTAACACTAGCTCGAATCTATCATTGCTCTTAGTAGGAGCTATGGCCAGCTCTAGTAGATAAGGATTCTCTGCTTCAGTCTTCACGATATCCACTTGGACAGTCACATTTTTTTTAGCGGCTGCCGTAATTCTTCCCACTGCCGATTTTCCTTTCCCATCTGTTAATTTCAGTTGGTCTCCATTTTTTAATCTCAGAACTTTAGATACATGCAGAGATTCTTCAGTACTAAGCGTAACTGATCCTTCCGTGAGCTTGGCTGTAAATGATAAATGCAAAAGCAGGTATAAAAAATGAAATTCGAAGTTCGACATTAATATTAAATGTCAAAAATCGAATATCAAATATTTTATAAAAGAAGTATTATGCTGTAACAGAATGAGGAGAAGCGCTCATGATTTCTTCATTAGCGTAATCTTCAAACTGCTCAAAATTCTTTACAAATTTGTCTGCCAGCGAATTGGCCTTTTCGTCATAAGCCGCTTTGTCCTCCCAAGTGTTTCTAGGGTTAAGAATTTCACTAGGCACGTTTTCACAAGTGGTAGGGAATGTTAATCCGAATACATCATGAGTATGGTATTCTACATTATCCAGTTTTCCTGTTAACGCGGCCGTTATCATAGCTCTAGTGTATCTGAGTTTAATTCTAGATCCAGTGCCATACTCACCACCGCTCCATCCAGTGTTTATAAGCCAAACATTTACATTTTGCTCATCCATTTTATTTCCTAACATTTCAGCATACTTAGCAGGATGAAGTGGTAAGAACGGAGACCCAAAACAGGCACTAAAGGCTGTTTGTGGTTCAGTAACTCCTGCTTCCGTTCCAGCCACTTTAGCCGTGTATCCAGAAATAAACTGGTACATGGCCTGACTTCTACTAAGTTTACTTATCGGAGGCAATACTCCAAAGGCATCTGCCGTAAGGAAGAAAATATTTTTCGGGGCGTTTCCAGCGCTTGGCACCATAATGTTGTCTATATGGTGAATAGGGTAGGACACTCTGGTGTTTTGAGTTTTAGAACTATCGCTATAATCTGGCGTGCAGCCATCTTCCTGAAATCCTATGTTTTCTAGAATAGCGCCAAATTTGATGGCATTGAAAATCTGTGGTTCCTTATCTTCAGAAAGATCTATGGTTTTAGCATAACAGCCTCCCTCAAAGTTGAATACCTTATGGTCAGACCAGCCATGCTCATCATCTCCAATGAGTTTTCTATCAGGATCGGAAGAAAGAGTGGTTTTACCTGTTCCGCTTAACCCAAAGAATACAGCTGTATCTCCGTCTTTTCCTACGTTAGCACTGCAGTGCATAGAAAGCACATTTTTCTGAGTAGGTAGTACAAAATTTAACACTGAGAAAATTCCTTTTTTAATCTCTCCAGTATAACCTGTTCCACCTATTATTATCATTTTCTTAGTGAAGTTAATCACCGCAAAGTTGTGTTGCCTCGTTCCGTCTATTTCTGGATCAGCCATAAACCCAGGAGCGCACACTACATTCCACTCAGGATCGAAATCCATGATTTCTTCTCTGGTAGGTCTTAGGAACATATTAGAAGCGAACATGTTACTCCATGGAAACTCAGTAACTACTCTTAAATTTAAGCGGTAAGTATCATCTGCACAGGCATAGGCATCTCTTACATATACCTCTCTACCAGAAAGGTAGGCTTGAACTCTGCTGTATAATCTATCGAACGCTTCTGGATCGAACGGTTTATTTATATCTCCCCACCATACCTCTTCCGAAGTGATACTGTCTTTAACTATAAATCTATCTTGTGGAGATCTTCCGGTGAATTCTCCGGTGTCTATGGCTAATGCTCCGGTTCCCGTAAGAATTCCTTGTCCTTTAATAATTGTTTCTTCTGTTAACTCTGCAGGCGATAAATTCCAGTAGGCTGTATCTACATTATCTAGTCCTAACTTAGAAAGATTAGCATCTTCTGCTTTGAATCCAAAATTGTTCATGTAAGAATCTATTGTTTAGTTACACAAAATTACACGATTAGCTGCTTCAGATGGTTAGTTTTGGTGTCATTTTCGTCCCTAGTTTTCCCATGCTATAAGGTTGTTAGAGAGTGTTCTGCGTTGCAACGCCAACCTTATAAACAAAGTGTATTAAGTACACTTTCCATGAAATGAGCATCAAGTTTTAGCTCACTTCCTAAAGAAGAGTTACTACATCATTTAGATTCTAATGGGAATGATTTTTTTACAGAAAGTAATGTGATAATCCATCCTATAATGAGCACGCTGCCTCCAAGAGGAGTAATAGGGCCTAGTATAGCTCTCCCAGTAGAAATGTCATTATGGCCTAAGTACACCAGGCTGAAAATAGACAAGGAAAACATTAGAGTACCTATTATAATTAGAGTAAGACCTATGCTTAACCGAGCTGGTTTAAATCTGTGTTCCAAGGCATTAAGAGCTATCAATGCCAGCCCCATATACATCTGGTAATTGATACCAGTTTTTAGAGAATTAAAACGCTTAGGTTCTAAAATCTCAGAAAAATAATGAGCTCCAAATGCGCCTAAAATTATACTTACTAAGACTAGCAGTATACCCCACCTAAGTGAACCCAAGTCTTACTTTTTAAAATTTAGTATAGTAGAGCTTATGATTTCCACACACTCCATCAATTGCTCTTCAGTCATGACTAATGGCGGTGCAAAACGAATGATGTTCCCATGTGTAGGCTTGGCCAATAAACCATTGTTTTTCATAGCCACACATAAATCCCAAGCGGTGCTAGAGTCTGGCGTGTCATTGATAATGATAGCGTTTAAAAGACCTCTTCCTCTCACTTTAGAAACCAG
The DNA here is from genome assembly GCA_045104985.1 of Flavobacteriales bacterium. GTDB lineage: Bacteria > Bacteroidota > Bacteroidia > Flavobacteriales_D > Sanyastnellaceae > ASP10-05a. The sequence goes on from JBGCDA010000104.1 coordinate 4,653, forward strand.
GTCAGTTTTAGCTATTAACTTGTTCATTTCATCTCTGAACATGTTTCCAAGTTTTCTTGCGTTTTGAGCTAGGTTTTCATCCTTAACTACTTCTAACGCGGCCATGGCCACTTCTGCAGCCACAGGATTTCCACCGAAAGTAGATCCATGCTGGCCTGGCTGAATTACCATCATTATGTCATCATCTGCTAATACTGCAGAAACAGGGTAGGCTCCTCCAGAAAGGGCTTTTCCTAAAATAAGTATGTCTGGACGTGTGTAAGTGGCCTGCTGCTCGCAGCTATTTTCACAGTTACAGTTTCCGCATACTGCCAGTAATGCTCCAGTTCTAGCTATTCCTGTTTGTACTTCATCTGCTATAAACAGTACATTTTTTGCTTTGCAAAGGGCTTGAGCTTTCTTCACAAAATCATCTGCAGGAGTATAAACTCCCGCTTCACCTTGTATAGGCTCTACCATAAATCCAGCTATGTTAGGGCTAGAGTCTAGGGCAGCTTCTAAGGCCTGAATATCATCGTAAGGAATGCTAATAAAACCAGGTGTGTAAGGGCCAAATTTACCTTTAGCATCAGGATCTGAGCTAAAGGATATGATAGTAGTAGTTCTTCCGTGGAAATTTTCACCACACACTATAATTTGTGCTTGATTCTCTTCTACACCTTTAACATCATAAGCCCACTTTCTACATATTTTAATGGCTGTTTCTACAGCTTCTGCTCCAGTGTTCATAGGAAGCACCTTATCGAACTTAAAGTAGTCTGTAACATATTGCTCGTATTTCCCTAAAACACTGTTGTAAAATGCTCTACTAGTAAGTGTTAGCTTTTCTGCCTGAGCATTCATGGCACTTACAATTTTTGGGTGGCAGTGGCCCTGATTCACGGCTGAATATGCAGATAGGAAATCATAGTATTTCTTCCCTTCGGAGTCCCACACATGCACGCCTTCTCCTCGGTCTAAAACCACAGGTAGAGGGTGGTAATTATGCGCTCCATACTTATCTTCTAACGCCATGGCCTCAGCCGATGACAATCCTTGTTTTACTTGAGTTTCCATAAATGCAAAGTTAATAACACCAGTTAGATTCAGACTAAGATATAGACATATTTTTAATACGCTTTAATCCATTTTATAAGGATTCTTAATAAGGACTTAAAATGAGGTATGATTATTCTAGATATAGAACTATTGGATATATGCATTAAAGTAGAGAGCCATAATCCAAATGATTTAGACTATAAAAATTCATTTTATGACCATGTACTTCGTTTACTTTGGGCAGTTTGGTCATGCCTATTCTTTGTAACACCTTACCAGAATAAATATTTTCTACAGCAGCACGTCCTGTAATTTCTGTGATTCCAAATGTTTCAAAACCAAGTTTCAGACATTCCTCAGCAGCTTCAGTAGCTAAGCCTTTATTCCAGTAATTCTTCAGAAACCTAAATCCGATGTCTATTATGCCTACAGATTTCATTTGGTTTTTTAACCCAGCCCATCCCACAGCTTCTCCTGTAGATTTTAATTCACAAATCCACCTTCCGTATCCGAAAGTGGTGTAGTGGTTATAGTGAGCTATAAATTTTTCTGCTTCAGCTACCGACCAGAATGGTGAATCTCCCGTGTATAGTAATACATTAGGATCACTATTTAGCGCGAACAAAAACTCGGCATCACTTTTATTCCACCGTCTTAAAATCATTTTATTTGTTGATGAAATCATGATGGTTTTACGCAGTCTTTGAAGTAATTATGTAGAAAGATAAAATTAATTAAAAAAAATATGTGACCTCATGAAAGGATGCTCGTCATAAAGTCGTCAGATGTCGTGAGAGAGCATCTAATGACAATTATTGAGATAGTGTTCTTAATTGAACAAAGAAGATGAGCGTGTGGGTATGTGGCTATTTTAAACGGCATCATTGGGAGAGAGTGATGCGGCCCACGCGTTCACTTTGTTTAAAGCACACTAAGGAAATAATAACTACGAGTAAAACACAAATTCATTTTGTGAGGTTTTATAGTTTGTTTTAAAAAAGGTTCACTAGCGAGTGAACCTTTTTTGTGTTCAGAACTTTTTATTGAGAAGTAATGGAATGTGTTTTTTTAGCAACTTAATGACAATGTAATAGCTCGTCAAGGCTATTTTTTTAGGTGCTGGAAGTATTGGAAATATTCCTTACCGGATTGTTTAAGGTGCAAAACTTCTTTACATCTAGGTAGTTTTCTCTTATTAGTCACAAATTCACAACTTTATCATTGTACAGCAAGGTATTGCTAGATTTTTTTAGTTTAAATAAAATCACCATTTTTAGTAGGCTATTGCACTAAAAACCATGAGAGATTGCAGATAGAGTAGTTGTTTCTTACCATAACCTTTTTACAATAAGAAATACCCTGGGATTTAGCAAATTAGATGTTTCATTCAATAACTATAAGATGATAAAGAACATAATATTAGACTTTGGCCATGGAGGCCTTGACCAAAACGGCAAGTACACCACCAAAGGAAAATTTCACAAGTTTAATGCGCAAGAAATAGCTTATGAAGGAGTAATTAATAGACAAATAGGTGGAATCCTTCACGGGTATCTTCGTTCTTTAGAACCTAAGGTAAATATCGTTACTACCGCAGGCGCTGATGATCCTAGAGACCTATCACTGGGTTATCGGGTAAGAGTAGCTAATCAGTATAATCCTTCAGAGACTATTTTCATCTCTATTCATTCTAACGCTTTCAATGGTCAAGCTGGAGGCTTCGAAATATTTACTACTAAAGGAGTAACTAAATCAGATATCCTAGCTGAACATATAGCTAATGAAATAGAACCTTTTTATAATGACCTTTCACTCAGGTTACGATTTGATGAAACTGATAAAGACAAGGACAAAGAAGTAGACTTTTATGTATTAAGAAAGACCAGATGTCCTGCGGTGCTCTTAGAGTGTTTGTTCTTTGATAATTATGAAGAATACAAACTTCTCATTAATCCAGAATTCCAAAAGGAGTTGGCTTGGAGAATTTTCAAAGGTATAACACGATTTATAGAGAATTAATCTTCTGCATAGATGATGCACCTGAATAGGAGTTAAAAAAAAGAAATTTTAGAGAAAATGAAAGAAGGAAGAAATTTTAGTCATTCGTTCATAGAAAAGGCGGTTAAAAGCTTTTCGGAAGAAAAGATGTTTGCAGAAGCCTCAAGCAGATTACCGATATCGAAAACGTCAAATAAAGATGAAATGATCTCGGATATCAAATCATCATATTATGATGAGCAATTGGTATTGGTTTTGGGTGCAGGTGTTTCAAAGAAATTCGGGTTACCAAACTGGAATCAACTTTTACAAGAGCTAATAGTGAACACTATAGATCAAGAAGAAGAAGCATCAATTGTTTTAGCTAAAATGTTCAATCAGGTCTTTCAACCTTCACCACTGATTGCAGGTAGATTTCTTCAAGAAAGTCATGGAGAGAATAAAATATCATTTGAGAAAGATGTAAAAAGAATTCTTTATGCCAGTTGTGCTTATGATGTATCGCACCCAACTATGGAAGAAGTCGAAAGATTTTGTCTGGCACCTATGAACAGGCCAAACTTGGATAGCATCATAACCTACAATTTTGATGATACGCTTGAACAGCGTTTGAATAAAATGTCGAGTGATTTTCCCTATAAATCAATATATGGTTCAGGGATGAAAGCGGACAAAAATGAGCTCGCTATTTATCACGTTCATGGTTTTTTACCTCAAAAAGGGAAACTGACTGAGATGAATAAGATTACTTTTAGCGAAAACATTTATCACCAGCAGTACAATGATGTTTATAGCTGGAACAACATTACTCAGATAAATAAATTTAGAGATAATACCTGTTTATTCATTGGAACTTCATTGAATGATCCAAATACAAGAAGGCTATTAGATATAGCTCATTCACACAAAGGAGATAAGAAGAGCTATCACTATGTTTTTCGCAAGAAATATGAACATAATACAACTGAAAAAATGCTTTTAGAATTACTTCAGTCAGATGAACTTCTTATGGATGAAAAGCAAAAAGCTGAAATGAGACTGAAAGATACAGTTAAACTTCTAAATGAGATAATGGAGAGTTTTCAGGAGAATGACTCTTTGTCCTTAGGAGTTAAAACAATATGGGTTGATGAATATGATAAAATTTCAGAAGTATTATCTGAAATAAGAAAGCCGGAAGAATAAGTTTCTAATTCTTATTCTTCCAGCTTTATGTGAATATTGGATTAAGTCTAACCTACAAACACCTTTTGGAGCATAGTTTTCAGCTCCTTATAATTATCGATTATCGGTCTTAGTTCCTTTTTCTTTATCTTATTTGAAAATTCGTGGATGTACTCTAATGACTCAATGATAAAATTATACTGTTCCAGTATGTTTTCAGCTTTCCTTAAAGAGCCACCCATAATCCAAGCTTCTTTATAGCCTTCTACTATTTCTTCAATGGTTTCACAGTGAGCTTTAACTTGCTGTTCCTTGGGTAAAATCATTTGAAAA
>JBGCDA010000105.1:0-2516 GCA_045104985.1 Flavobacteriales bacterium
GAATTATGACATGCAGTAGTTAGAAATAAGAAAGAGAGTGAAATACAAGTAAGAGCTTTCATGGTGAAATGAGGGTTAGAAACTAAAGAACGAGTGGTAATTACTATATCGTATTTACCGTTCAGTGATAACCTTTGACAAATCAAACCCCTAAAAAATGTGACAGTTATTTTTCCAATTACTATAATTTCTGTCCACTAAGAATCTAACCATCTAAAACAACACCTCCAGAGTAAAATCATTATCCACCAGATCTAACTTATGGTTGTTTTCCAATACTCCATAAGCCGTTATAAATGTAGTATGCACCATTTTTTTAGTTTTGGTTACTGCCATTAAACCTTGCTTTTTAGTGCGCAGAGTTTTAGCGTAAGCGGCAGATATGCTAAACTCATCTGCATAAAATTTCATTTCGCAGATGTTAATGATGTCATCTCTCCTGTCTATGAGTATGTCTATTTGGAATCCTTTTTCATAGGTTTTATTAGCACGGTGCAAAAAGCTATTTACACTGGTCTGCACCCCAGAAATGCCGAGTGCTTGCTTAATTTTATGGATGTGCTTCATGCACAAACTTTCAAAAGCGTAACCACACCAGATTTTATACTTCTGCGTTTGGCTAATTCTCATCCATTCATCCGACTTAAAGCGTTTTCTGCCGTCTATAAATTTTAAATAAAAAAGCGAGTACTCATCTGTCAACCTGTAGAGGATGTCTTTCTTTTTCTTTTCTAGCGGTTCGTTAGCTGTTATAAACCCTGATGTTTCTAACTCTCCTAGAACAGTAGAAAAATAACCTCCATCTGTCATGCTGGTAGCAGTTAAGATCTGCTGCCTGTCTAATCCTGTAGATTTTTCAGACAGCGCTTTTATGATCTGAATGTGTTTTTCTGCATTATTAAAAAGTGCTGGATAAAGGTTATCAAACTCATTTCGTAGTGCACCATCTTCAGAGAAACACAATTCTTGAATACACTGGGCGGCACTTTTTCCTTTTTCTATTTGGTTCAAGTAATGGGGTATGCCTCCTATGGACATATAAAGCTGCGCCAACTGAAATTGGCTAAATTTTATTTGTTTGGCTTCTAAAAATTCCTGAGTTTCTCCCAGTGTAAATGGCTGCAGGGTAATGAGCTTGGTAATTCTATTATGCAGTCCTCCTTTAGCATTTACTACGTGTTCTATCATCCAAGAAGCGGCAGAACCGCAAATAACTACGATGATGTTCTGCTCAGATGCCCAGTTATTCCACCAGTGTGCTAATGCTTCTGTAAATCCAGAATTATTAGAGGCTATCCACGGTAGTTCATCAAAAAATACAACTGGCTTCTTTTTATCTTTTCTGGCTTTTAAGTGATGCGTCAGGGAGTGAAATAGTTCTAACCAATTTTTAGGAAATGTAGTCTGATCTTCTGAAGGGAAGTAGGCGTTAAGCTGAAGCTTAAAATTCATGAGCTGACTGTTCAGGTCTGCATCCTTCATGCCTGTTAGCTCGAAGACTTTGTGCTCTGCATACACTCTCCGAATAAGAAATGTTTTTCCTACTCTTCTTCTGCCTATTAATGCTAGTAAATGAGACTTACTATCGTTTAGATAAGACTCCATTACAGCCCTTTCATCTTTTCTACCTATGATATTCATATACTTAAATTACGCTGAATCTCTTCAAAAATAATACATTCCGCGTGAATACTCATTATTTACGCGGAATATTACTTTAAAAAGTACTTTCAGCATAATTATATAATAATTACGCGGAATCTATATTTCAAATATACTTTCCGCGTACAACTATATTAATATGTTGATTTTTAATTATTCAAAAAGTATTAAAAAAAGGGGTTACTAATCTCAGATATTCCGAATCAGGGATTTTATCAAGTAGATCTCGAGTTTGTGAAGCTAATTTAGTATTGCAACGCGTAAATGGATCAGGTAAGAAAACACCACTCTTAACCTACCAGTAACACCAAGCATCTCTGGCCTAGAATATACTGAGCAGAGCTAGATAAGGAAATTAACTATGATGGACAGAACTAACATAAAACCGTACAACAAAAAAAAGGTAGACCTCGTAGTCTACCTTCTCTCAGTTAAATGGCTTTTCCCATTTCTTAGTTTTCATGATGGCTTTTACTTCCTCATAACTAAGCGGGTAAAAATCATGACAATCTACACCTACATCTATGGCCAGCTTGTTTTCCTTATCTGGAAGTGAGCCGTGGCTGTGTCCGTATAACTGCCAGGTGCCATGGTAATCCCATCTCCAAACCCTCATGGCGTAATGGAACAGAACTATAAACTGCTCTCCTCCTTTTACATCAGGGTCTTTTACTTTGAGCTCAAAGTAATCCTTAATCCATTCAAAGCGGTCTTTATTAGCTAAAGCTGCTCCTTCATGGTTGCCCTGAATGAGGTGGATTTTACCATTCAACTGGTCTAAAATTGGTTTGAGATGCTTGCCACTTGTAAGGCCTACATCTCCTAAATGATAGACCTCATCTTCTGGGCCTATT
>JBGCDA010000106.1:0-6552 GCA_045104985.1 Flavobacteriales bacterium
CCTTCTTTCAATGATGCTATCACATCGTCAGGGCTCAAGTTGGCTTGTTCTTCTGCAGTCAGAACATCTGAGACAAGAGGTTTTATTTCTATTTTTTGACTTTCGCCAGATTCTGTTTCGGCTATTACTGTGAATTTTTTAAAAGGACTCATAGGTTTGAATATTTTAAAAGCAAAAGGTGCTGTTTGTGTCAGTTAATCTGTAGATATTTAATCATTTCGACTAAAATAAATAAACAGACCAATAGTTTTTAGAACTATAGCTATTATTCCCAAATCGTGATAATTGAGTCAGACGAATCAGGTCGATCTTATATGAAGATAAGCAGTCTAATATACATTTCCCAGTACTAAAATAAAGTAGCAGCAGACCACAGAACTTAGATTCAAATGAATGGAAGAGGGAAGGAGGTCGTAGAGTTTTGCAACGCAAGCAGCACCCAGCCAGCCATAAACGGAATACGTTAAGTCTACTCTGTCAAAAGTGCCATCTGTTATATGATAATACTGTAAGACCTCCAGGGACACTGAATAAAGCAGCGGTGAAATAAACATGAGGTACCAAAGTGCCTTCTTTTTAATTTGAATTCTAGAAGAGAGCATGGCTGTACTAAACACCCATAATGCACTAGGCAGTGAACTGACACTGGCTTCAGAAAATTTAAAAGTCTGTGAGACCAAAGATTTAAATGATTCTAACAACTTACCGCCAGCTAATTCTTCAACTATAAGGTTTATAAGCAAGCTACCTTCTCTACAAGTCAAATAAATTAGTCCTGCTAACAAAATAGGAATACCTGTGATAAGAAAAAAAACAAGCCTCATTAAAGAATCATTAATTCGCTGTAAAGTTAATTTCTAATTTCCCATGTGCCATAGAATCTATCTAATGTTTTAATCAAGTCTTATGTGCTAAAGGTAAATCTGCGTTGCAACTAAAAAGTCATCTTAATGGTGTTACTTTAGAGATCTAAATCCTTACTTATTTTAAAAACATCTTTATATCGGCTTACTTTATTAATCCTGAGCATGTTTATGGCTTTGTGCATGATTTCTCAAGAAAACACAGCAGCTTCCTGCGCTGATGGCATAGATAACGATGGTGATGGATTAGTAGACTGTGAAGATGGAGATTGTGAATCCATTTGTGCTGCTGCACTGTTAGGGGAGTGCGTAGGAGTTACGTTTGAAAACGTGTTTGGAGAGGAGCCTATGGTAATGACACCTATTGAAAATCAGTATTTAAGTAGCGGGGTTAAATTTTCATTGAGTAATGGGGATCAGCCTTTTTTGGTAGATTATGGTGGTTTTACAGAAGGGTTTACTGGAGTTGGTGGAGATACTCCTGCTGCGGGTTTTGAGGCTGTTCTAGGCAATTACTTTTTAACAGATGACGGTATTTCTGGGGGCTTATCTACAGCCACCATTTGGATGGATTTTGTTCTTCCAGTAAATGAGGTTTCTGGACAGATTTTAGATATAGATAATGACGAGTCATTTACAGCTCGAGCTATAGATGGTATTGGAAATATCATAGATGAAGTAGTAGTAAGCTCAGGAGACCCTAATACTGGAAATGGCGTACCCTCCTCGTGGAGTTTGGAAACCAACGGAAACTGCATAACACGAGTAGTTTTAGCAGGAGTAAGCGATGGGTTCACATCATTTGGGTATGGGTTAGATAATTTTGAATTTTGCTACGCAGATATTGATGTCCTATGCCAGTGTTCAGATCCTGATGATGATGATTCTTGGCTGAATTCGATATGTTTTGGCTGCACTGATCCGGAGGCGTGTAATTTTAATCCTAATTCATTAAATGAAGACGATTCATGCATTTATCCTGATGGTTGTACAGATGCTTTAGCGTGTAATTATGATCCTGATGCTGAATGTGATGATGGTTCCTGCTTGTTTGTAGAAGGGTGCACAGATCCAGAAGCTTGTAATTATGATGCTACCGCAGAGTGCGATGGAAATTGTATTTACCCAGACGGCTGCACAGATCCATCTGCTTGTAATTATCTGTTTTCTGCTCAGTGTGATGACGGTTCATGTACATATCCTGATGGCTGTACAGATGCTACCGCATGTAATTATGATCTACAAGCATCATGTGATGACGGTTCTTGTGATTATTCCTGCCTCGGTTGTACAGATCCTGAGGCGTGTAATTATGAGCCAGAGGTAACAGTAAATGACGGTTCTTGTACATATGAAGGGTGTATAAATCCGATAGCATGTAATTACGATGCTGCTGCAGGCTGTGATGATGGCAGCTGCATACTTCCAGATGGCTGTAATTCACCTGCGGCATGTAATTATGATCCATCAGCTACTTGTGATGATGGTTCTTGTGATTTTACAAGCTGCGCAGATTGTGCGGGAGTTCCTTTCGGAGAGTCTGTTATAGATACGTGTGGAGTATGTCTGCTTCCTACAGATACGCTGTTTAATTTTAGCTGTGTAGGAGATTTGTTTATTCCTAACTCTTTCACGCCCAATAATGATGGGCTAAATGAAGTGTTTCAGGTACAGTCGGCTAGGCCACTCACTTCCTTCCAGATATGGATTTATAACCGTTGGGGAGATCTTATATACACTTCTACTGATCCTACTCAAGTCTGGGATGGGAGCCATGAATCTGGGAATCACTATGTTCAGAATGGTGTTTATAGCTATCGTGTTCAGTACAATTATGGAGGAGCTAATAGCAAAGAAAAGACTGGACACATCTCTGTGTTTAGGTAGTAATAGAGGTAAGGTTTTTTGCGTTGCAATGGGCACACCATTTAGGATTGTGCCTAGAATTTAATCTTAGAGCATGTTTAATCGTTATTTATGAATCTTATTTGAAACCGATTTTTGCTAAAGAAGAAAAAGATTATTTATAATTGGGCTATTATTGATCAATGAAGATTAAGTATTGGTTAGCCATATCGCTTATTTTAAATGTAATGCTCATTTATTTTTGTTTTCATGAGCCTAGATCTGAAAATCAAATACCACCTTGGCATCCGTTTGAATTGAATTCAAACCTAACCTTAGAATCCTTAGTAGAAGATGGATATCGGTTTTCTAGTATGCCTTGTGGTCAAGTGCAGTATGTTAAACAGTTAGGTGATACCACCATCCAATATGAAGTAACTATAGATTGTAATGACTATAGCGAAGCTCCAGATCAGACCAAGGAATCGAAGTTTACACAGCCAAAGGGTTTTGCCGACTATAGAGGCGATCTAACTTGGGAACAAGCCTTAAAAGCTAATCCCTATTATCCATGGGATTTAGCTAAGATAAAGGATTGTTACGAAAGGGTTCATTGGCGAATATTCAGCTTAAATTTAGGACAATCTATAGATAGTCTCTTAATCCTGAACTATGTGAAAAAGTATGGTGCATATATGGATTCGTCAATGGAAAACTGGAATAGTAAAGAAGGAGGAAGTTTTATGGCTTTTCACACCGATTCAGAACTCTATTTTAAGTGTTCCATAATTTTTACTGATTATGAATATAAAGAACCTAGTTGGCAGTTTCAGATTGTAACTAAAATCCCACATTTAAGTCATAGTAATCGTGAAAAAGAAGAACAATACCAGTCTAAAAGGAAAGCCCATTGGTCTGATTGATTCCCTATGTAATCATCTAATTTTTAGTGCGTTTTGAGCCTCAAGAGCAAATTCACGAAGTGTAAGGTCAGTCCAGCTGGAACTGGCTTTTTAAAAGAAATATAAACTTTGTGTTTTCGGCTTAATCAACCCATTCATTTTGTGAATAAGAATCTGCATTTAATAAAATCCTAATCTAGGTTTATAGTTATTTGTAACTCTGATAATTACTTAATGATACGACTATGAAATCATGTTACCATTTATTTACCCTCTTTTTACTGGGTGCTTCCATATGTTTCGGACAGTCTAGAACTGACTCAATAACTACGGTAAAAACCTTTGGAAACTATAGGTACTATCAAGGAGAAATAAAGGTGGAGATGGAAGAGCTCAGGTTCATAATGAGGTCTAATAAGCAAGCTATGATAGAATTAGATAGAGCACAGTCTTTAAAAAGAACCTCTACTGTGTTAGCCATTTTAGGAGGAACTACTCTAGGTACTGCATTTAGCCCGTTGATTTCAGGTAGAAAACCTTACTTCGGACTAGGAGCCTTCGGAATTATAGCTCTCATGGTGTGTGTACCCATAGAATTAAAACACTTTGCGCATATAGATAACGCTATGGATATCCATAATAGGGGAGTTTCTTCTACCACTTTTTGGGATAAAACTGAACTTAAATTGGGGTTTACAGGAAACGGTTTTGGGGTAGTGTTAAGGTTTTAAACGTGTTAAGATAGCTGATAGAAAGGAAATAGTTCTGGTTTGAGCTAATTAAAAGATAGTCTAGTCTCATCTATCAATTCTTTTTGCTGCCAAATTTGGTGACCAATTGAAGTTCCATGGATGAATTCGTGTGAAGGCAGAGGTGAAGTAGTCAGGGTGAGCTTTTGTTAAGTGTTAAAGAGTTGTCTATAGGCACTATTATAATAGATCTTCCATAGGCTACTGTGGAAGAGTTAGGCCTGTGTTTAAATTCGTGATGCTTTTAATCATTATAGTTTTAGGCATGCGTTTGAATATTATTAGGAGTAATACTCTAAAAGGACTAGTGGTGTGAGCTTAACCTTAGTCCTTATAGCGTTTTTTCATTACACGGGATTTGTAAACTGGAAAACAGTAGGCGTAATTACTATAGACCAACAAACCATGGGAGGCTCTCTCACAGCTCGTTTCGTTCGCAAGCCTAAAAAGACAAATGAAGTCGCTTATTATGTGCTGATAGTAATCATGGTTTTAGCCATAGTACGGTTGTTCTTTTGGTAATTGTTAAAATGACACGAGTTAGATCGGCATACTCCAACTAGTTATGTCTTATTTTTGAGTGCTTCATTCAAATGTTGTCCTTCATTATCAGAAACCGCTCGAACGAATGAGAAAGAACTGACTCTTAGCCGACAACATCACCAAAATGAATCAAACTCTCTCCATATCAGAAAGCAAGCCACTGAGGCTCTTTATGCTCTTCACCTTATACATAAGTCAAGGGCTGCCCATCGGACTCTTCTTCTATTCTATCCCAGCTTGGTTGGCCAATAATGGTGCTTCGGTAGCTGAGGTCGGTTCTTTCTCTTTTATCATTGCATTGCCTTGGACGCTTAAGTTTGTCAATGGATTTTTCCTAGACCGCTATACCTATCTCCCTATGGGTCGGAGACGAGTTTGGTTGATTTCAGCCATGTTGGTCATGATCATATCTCTCCTTGCTATGGCATTAATCGATCCTTTGCCTACACAATTGACGCTCTTGTCTGCACTTTCTTTTGCCGTTATGTTTGCCACGACTTTTCAAGATGCAGCCATAGATGGCATGGCGGCTGATCTGGTGCCAGAAGCGGAAGAGACCATCTCTACAGGTGCTATGTTCGGTGGGCAGCTTATTGGCATTGCTTTGGGATCGGCTGTTGCTGGCTATCTGATTGCGCATACTGGATTTGTTAGCGCACTGTATGCAATGGCTGCACTGGTCGGATTGATATTCCTTGCGGCACTATTGACACGCGAGCGTCCGGGTGAGAAAATCTTGCCTTGGACTGCAGGACAAGCCTCTCAGGAAGTCCAGGCTGTGCAAGCAAGGAATTTCAAGGAAATCTTTCTTACTGTCTTTCGATCCATCAAAGGTGCTGAGAGCCTTAAGCTCATTGGGATAATGCTTCTGACTTCAATGGGCTTTGCATTTTACACAAGCACAATGCCCAATCTAGCTAGTGAGCTGGCCGGATGGACCACCGAAGATTATTCTGCCCTCTCAGGAAATGCCAACCTACTGGCCGGATTTGTCTGTCTGTTCATCTTCGGATTCTTGGCCAATAAGCTCGGCCGAAAGCGATTCATGATAATACTCATCACAGTTCAGTGTGCACTAGCAGCTTGGGCGCTCTTTGACCAGAGTATTTGGAGCACCGACACCTTTGTGAGCAGTGCCGGTGTATCGGTAATACTAATCAAGTATGGTTTGAGTGTAGCAACAGCTGCCATCGCCATGCAACTCTGCGATATCAAAGTGAGCGCCACCCAATTTACCCTCTACATGGCCTGCAGTAACCTGGGGCTATCCATCGCATATGCCATAGTCGGCTCACTCGATGAGAAGGGTGGTTTTACAGCCTTAATCATGGCCTTTGGTGTAGTGTATGCCCTTGCCTTGCTCGTGGCTGTGACATTGAAAGGAAACGGTAAGAATGAGAACGTTCAAAATATCGAGTCATGATAAAATTCTTTAGAAAAATTCGGCAGAGCCTGCTCCGTGAGGGCAAAGTTTCACGTTACCTCTTATACGCGCTTGGTGAGATCGTGCTCGTGGTTATCGGAATTTTGATAGCTCTGCAGATTAATAATTGGAACCATGAGCACAAAGAGCGCCATCAAGAAGTTAAACTCTATGAGAATCTTTTGGAGAGTCTTACAGCCGACTCTATCGATCTGCAGCGGGTACAT
>JBGCDA010000107.1:0-33669 GCA_045104985.1 Flavobacteriales bacterium
GGGCAAAAATCAGTAGACCTTTGGTCTAGTCTGATTTTGGGGTGGTGGTTGGTTAATAAAACAAATCATCAGTCAATTCCGATTGTCTTATCTAGCTCAAGCATCTAAAATTATAACCATTTTCTTTTGTAGATTTAATGCTATTCAGAAACTCATGTCTAAAAAGCTACATAACAAAAGAGAACTATTACCACTCAGGAAAGACTTAAGGAACAATGGAACTTCTGCTGAAGGAGCTATGTGGTCACTTTTAAAGAAAAAACAAGTCCTAGGTATAAAATTCAGAAGACAGCATAGCGTTGCAAACTATATTCTAGATTTTTATTGCCCTGAAAAGAAACTTGCCATTGAACTTGATGGCGCTCATCATTATACTCCAGAAGGATTAGAGAAGGATAAAAACAGAGATGCTTTTCTGGAACTTCATGGAATAAAAACGATTCGATTTGAAAATAAACGTGTTTTTGAAGAGCCTAGTTGGGTGATTAGAGAGGTTGAACTGGTTATTCAGGAAAGAGCATCTTGGCCAGATTTAGATTGAATTGCATGAAGGGTTCTAACACGAATAGCCCACTCACAGGCCAACCACCCAAAATTTTCTTTGCTCACTCGAATAAATAATGGAGTTTGTTATTCAGAAAATTTCACCCTCCTTCTCTTGAGGAGGGTAGCTCTAGTAGGAATACTAGAAAAGTAACATGGCCGAAGGCTAGAAACACAAAAATAACTGGTATTAGCATCAAGCAGCTCCCCTCCGGAAAAGGACCGTTGTGCTGAGCTTTTGGTCGAAGTAGGGCAAAAATTGCCAAGCCGAAGGCTGTTAGAAATTTTGGGGTGGTAGCAGGTCAATAAAACAAATCATTAGTCAATTCCTATAATCTTTATGAAATCACGCAACTAAAATTGTCACTACTTATTCTAGCTTGTTCCTTGACACGAATAGCCCACTCACAGCCCAACCACCCAAAATTTTCATTCCTCACTAGAATAAATGATGGCGTTTCATATTCAGAAAATTTTACCCTCCTTCTCTTGAGGAGGGTAGCTCTAGTAGGAATACTAGAAAAGTAAAATTGCCAAGAGCCAGAAACACAAAAAAACTGGTATTAACATCAAGCAGCTCCCCTCCGGAACAGGAGGGGCAAAAATTGCCAAGCCAGAGGCTTGCTGAAATTTTGGGGTGGTGGTTGGTTAATAAAACAAATCACCAGTCAATTCCTATAATCTTTATGAAATCACGCAACTAAAATTGTCACTACTTATTCTAGCTTGTTCCTTAACACGAATAGCCCACTCACAGGCCAACCACCCAAAACTTTCATTCCTCACTAGAATAAATGATGGAGTTTCATATTCAGAAAATTTTACCCTCCTTCTCTTGAGGAAGGTAGCTCCAGTAGGAATACTAGAAAAGTAAAATGGCCAAGAGCCAGAAACACAAAAAAACTGGTATTAGCATCAAGCAGCTCCCCTCCGGAACAGGAGGGGCAAAAATTGCCAAGCCGTAGGCTGTTAGAAATTTTGGGGTGGTGGTTGGTTTTAAATACTAAAAAATCAACTTGGAAATAATATTTCTTGAAAAGCCGCAGTTAAATTTCCATGAATAGCCGTTTTAAATTACTACTCATTCTAATACTTATTTCTGCAAACTCTTTCAGCCAAAAAGATGGAGATGGTTTTAAAGACATTTTTGGTTCAAATGAACTTCCTCAAGTCATTTTTGATTCTTTATTCTTTACAACTATTAAAACAGACAAGCACCTTTATGGCTTTTGGATAAGCAAAGAGAAAACAAAATCCATCTTTGATGAAGGTTCTAACTATTTGAAATTTTATTTCAGCCCAAATAACTCTTTCTATACGTTCAAAAAAACAACAGACTCTCTTGCTCATGTTAGATTCTTTTTAGCACGGAAAGGAAGACTAACTATGTTTGAAAAAGAAAATGAGTCAATTGTCAAACAACATGAAATTGTGAACTACAAAATTCGTTTCCGAAGGTTAATCCTTGTCTTTGAAGATGAAGAAAAAATCGTTTTCAAGAGGTTTAGAAGTTGAACTAGTAAATCGAATCAACCCAAAACCGAATCATCCACCAAATTAGCAATCGTCACCTTCAACCCAGGTGTCCGTTCCATCTCCCTTTTAATAGCAAAAATGGCTTCTTCATTCCTAGCCCAACTTCTTCTGGCTATTCCATTGTTTACATCGTAAAAGAGCATGTTTTTTAGTCTGGCTTCTGCTTCTGCGCTTCCGTCTAGCAGCATGCCGAAACCTCCGTTCATTACTTCTCCCCAGCCTACGCCTCCTCCATTATGGATAGATACCCAAGTGGCGCCTCTGAAGCTGTCTCCTATCACATTATGTATGGCCATGTCTGCGGTGAATTTGGAACCGTCATAAATGTTAGATGTTTCTCTAAATGGTGAGTCAGTTCCAGAAACATCGTGGTGGTCTCTTCCTAGAATTACTGGCCCTTTTAACTCACCTGAATCTACAGCTTTGTTAAATTCCTCGGCTATTTTAGCTCTTCCTTCTGCATCTGCATACAGGATTCTGGCTTGTGAGCCTACTACCAGTTTGTTCTTCTTGGCATCTTCTATCCAACTGATGTTATCCTGCATCTGCTGCTGAATTTCTGCTGGAGAATGGGCTTTTACTTCTCTCATAACTCTTAGAGCTATATCATCTGTCTTGTCTAAATCTTCTGGTAATCCTGAAGCACATACCCAACGGAATGGACCGAATCCATAGTCGAAACACATAGGTCCTAATATGTCTTGCACATAAGAAGGGTACTTGAAGTCAATACCGTTATCTGCCATTACCTCTCCTCCTGCTCTGCTTGATTCCAGTAAAAATGCGTTTCCATAATCAAAGAAGTAAGTCCCTCTTTCTGTGTGCTTGTTTACCGCTGTGGCATGTCTTCTAAGTGATTCTTTTACTAATGATTCAAACTTCTCAGGATCATCTTTGATCATGGCATTGGCCTCGTCATAGCTCACTCCTGCTGGGTAATAGCCTCCACTCCATGGATTGTGTAAAGAGGTTTGATCTGATCCTAAATGAATGTAAATATCTTCTTCGTAGAACCGTTCCCAGATATCTACTACATTTCCTTGGTAGGCTATGGACACTACTTCTTGGTTTTGCATTGCAACGCGTGTTCTACTCACCAATTCATCCATATCTGAAATGAGTTCATCTACCCAGCCCTGTTCGTGACGTTTGCTAGATGCTGCATCATTTACCTCTGCACAAATGGTTATGCACTCTGCTATGTTTCCTGCTTTAGGCTGAGCTCCACTCATGCCTCCAAGTCCTGCGGTGAGAAAGATTTTACCTTTTGGAGATTCACCAGCTTTTAGCTTTTTACGGAAAGCATTCATAACTGTAATGGTGGTTCCATGCACGATTCCTTGTGGTCCTATGTACATGTAAGAACCGGCAGTCATCTGGCCATACTGCGTCACTCCCAGTGCGTTATATTTCTCCCAATCATCTGGCTTAGAATAATTAGGAATCATCATGCCGTTAGTTACCACTACTCTAGGCGCCTCTTTTCCAGATGGGAATAAGCCCATAGGGTGGCCAGAATACATATGGAGTGTCTGCTCTTCGGTCATTTCGCTCAGGTACTGCATAGTGAGCAGATACTGCGCCCAGTTCTGGAATACTCCTCCGTTTCCGCCATAAGTAATCAACTCGTAAGGGTGCTGCGCCACTGCAGGATCTAGGTTATTCTGAATCATGAGCATAATGGCCGCAGCCTGCTGACTTCTAGCAGGGTACTCGCTGATAGGCCTTGCCTTTATTTCATAATCTGGCTTGAGTCTGTACATGTAGATTCTGCCATAGTCTTCTAATTCTTGCTTGAACTCGGCAGCTAGTTCCACATGCCATTTGGCAGGGAAATAACGCAGTGCGTTTCTTAAGGCCAATTTCTTTTCCTCTGCACTTAAAATATCTTTACGTTTAGGTGCACGGTTAGCACTTTCTGGAATATGTTTTAAAGCAGGAAGTTCTGTTGGGATACCTGATTTTATTTGATCTCTAAATTTCATTTCTCTCATTTGATATTTGAGATTCGAAATTTGAAATTGACTACTTTTTAATCTCAAATCTCGAATTTCGAATTTTTAATATTCTTCGAATAATTCCGAATAAGCACTCTCTTCTCTAACCTCCTTAGTTAATTCAAGTAATTGTCCAGACCTAACTAGAGCTACCATCTTCTCTATATCATCTCCAAAGATTCTGTCTTCTGATGCAAAGGAAACATGCTTTCTAATCTCTGCATGTAACGCTTCCATAACATCGCTGCCTTTTAAGCCTTCTTTCTTTCTGAAATCGTAAGCTTGGGCTGCACACATTAGTTCTATGGCTAAAATTTGCTCTACATTTCCACAAATTTCATTTGCTCTTCTTCCGCTAATGCTCCCCATACTTACGTGATCTTCCTGGCCCATACTAGTAGGGATACTGTCTGCACTAGCTGGCCAGCATAATCCTTTATTTTCACTAGCCAAAGCAGCAGTTGTGTATTGTAATATCATAAATCCAGAATCTAGTCCTGCTCCTTCCATGAGTAGCTTAGGCGTGCCTACATACTTACCTTCTAGAGCTAAGTATGCTCTGCGGTCTGAAATATTTCCTATTTCTGAACACGCCAATCCTGCGTAATCTATAGGAAGCGCCATGGGCTGACCGTGGAAGTTTCCTCCGCTTATGGTTAAGTCTGTCGAGAAAACAATTGGATTATCTGTTACAGAGTTGATTTCTACTTCTAGCGTTTCTTTCAAGTGAAGCCAAGCATTTCTGCTGGTTCCATGCACTTGAGGAACACACCTTAGAGAATATGGATCCTGAACTTTATCGCAGTTTTTATGAGATGTAACTATCTGTGAATCTTTCAGTAAAGCCCTCACTCTAGAAGCCACATGTACATTTCCCATGTGCGGTCTTGTTTCATGAAGCTGAGCGTTGAATGGCATTTCAGACCCCTGTAAGCCTTCTACCATCATAGCTGCAGAAATATCTGCGTGAGAGAGCACCTTGTACATTCTCTCTACTAATTTCACTGCATGAGCTGCTATAAACTGGGTTCCGTT
This sequence comes from Flavobacteriales bacterium, assembly GCA_045104985.1. GTDB lineage: Bacteria > Bacteroidota > Bacteroidia > Flavobacteriales_D > Sanyastnellaceae > ASP10-05a. Next base: position 5,112 of record JBGCDA010000107.1, read on the forward strand.
TATGAGAGCTAATCCATCTTTAGCTCCTAAATTTACTGGCTTTAACCCACTTTTAGAGAGTACATTTCCGGCTGGAATTCTTCCTTCTTCTCCCCAGACATATCCTTCCCCTAACAGTGGTAGAAATAAATGCGACAGTGGCGCCAAATCTCCGCTGGCTCCTACAGATCCTTGCTTAGGAACTACAGGTATAATATCGTTGTTTATTTGGAATACGATTCTGTCTACCACTGTTTCAGATACTCCTGAGAATCCTTTGCAAAGCGCATGAGCCTTAAGAATCAACATCACTTTACTGAGCTCTTTAGAAATAGGTACACCTGTTCCTACTGAGTGACTTAGTAAGATTTTGCGTTGCAATTCTTTGGTATCCGCAGGAGAAATTTTAGTATCACAGAGTGGTCCGAAACCAGTGTTGATCCCATACACAGTTCTGTTTCCTGACGCTATTTCGTCTACTATGGCTTCTGAAGCCTTTACATTTTCTCTAGCTGCTGCACTGATTTCTATCTGCTGCTCTCCTCTAGCTATGGCTAGTGCTGTTCCTGCAGTTAAATGGTCTATTCCTAATTTAAACATGCTTTCAAAGTTCGGTCTTAGAATGATAACCTACAATATCATTTAGTTGTATTTTTAATGCGTTTTAGTTATCATAAATATGAGTTGATGGTTGATTTTAAAACTATAGACCATCACCCACGGACTTAAATTATAATAGAATCCAGAAAAACATGACCTCTCAAATAGAACTGCGCCACCTTAAGTATTTTATGGCTGTGGCTGAAGAGCTTCACTTTAGAAAAGCGGCTGAAAAACTGTTTATTTCACAGCCTGGACTAAGTAGACAAATTCGGCAACTGGAAGAACAGCTTGGTGTTTCGCTCATATCTAGAACCAATAGGAAGGTAGAGCTTACGGCTGCGGGCCAGCATTTGGCTACCGAAGCTCTAACTTGGCTAGAAGTGATTCAGCAGGGTTTAGAAAAAACGAAACTTATACACGAAAGTGCCGAAGGAACTTTAAAACTCGGATATGTAGGATCCGCCATGCAGGGAGTGGTTCCTGAACTTCTAGAACAGTTCAAATCTAAACACCCTACCGTTAAGTTTTCTCTTTCTGAAATGGATAATTCTATGCAGCTAACTGCTTTATTAGATGGAACTATAGATGTGGGATTTGTGAGGCTCAGCCATGTACCTAAATCCATAGAGATGAAAACAGTATTAACTGAACCGTTTTGCCTAGTGCTCCCTAAAAACCACGTCCTGACTAAAGCCAAGCTCAAACACATGAACCAACTGAGGGAGGAATCATTCATACTTTTTGAAAAAGAATACAGTCCTACCTACTATGAAGAAGTCATGAGTCTTTTCAGAGATGCCGGGTATAATCCTCTAGTGAGTCACAGCAGTGTAAATGCACTTACTATTTATAAAATGGTAGAAAGTGGTTTCGGGCTGGCAGTAGTTCCGAAATCACTCAAGAACACTTTCAGTTTACAGATAAAGTTTATAGATCTTTCAAATTTTTCTCAGCGCACTAACCTAAACGTTATTTGGAAAAAATCCAATTCAAACCCAATGCTAAAATTCGTACTGGAGGAACTAAAACTTTAATAAAACAATCCTTTAAATGAGATATAAATCTAGATTTTGCTTGGAGCTGAATTTGCGTTGCAACGCTTAACACCTAAACCTAGCTTAGTCCTTATCTACTCCGAATTTCTTAATGTTAGCTTTTCTTCTTTTCTCTACTATAAAGAATGATACGAACATGCTCTCTAAATCATTAGCTAGAGTAACTGGAATGTTATTCTGCATAAGTCTGTACTTATCTGTAAAGATGTTTTCATCTAGTGTAATGGTGTAATCTCCGTTAGGAAGGTAAAATTCGAAGTTACCCTCTTTATCTGTAAGCGTGTGGTACGCCTTACCATTATTAGCCGCTACCTTAAGGTTACTCAGATCGAACATTTCATTGGCCTCTGTAGTTCTTTTGTCCAGATCTATCATTACTTGACCAGAGACTTTTATTCCTCTAACGAACGGAATAGACATAACTAAATCGTGCTCTATGAGCAAAGTATCAGGAACTGACGGGAACCATCCTTTAGACTCATTGAGAGGAATTACCATAAACGGGTACTCACCCGCTTCTACATTTCTCATGGCGGCCTCACCATCTATATTAGTAATTACCTCATCAGCAAAGAGTCTAATTACTACATTTTCTAAAGTAGGTTCATTATTATCATGTACACCATTACCGTCTAAATCATAAAACGAAATGAACTCCACATCATGATTCATTTCTTCTGTAAATGGAATAGGAATACCTATTTCCTTTCTAATACTCACTCCCATCTGCACGTTAGTAGAGTTAGTAGGACCTGGATCATTTCTTTGAAGTCCTAAGTTCTGGCTAATGTCTGCCACAGCAGCTCCTACATCTGAAGAGAGGTAATTACAGTTAGCCCTTACACTAAACCTCCATCCTGTAGAATTAAAATAGAACAGCTCAGGAAAGAACCCCAAATTATGACTAGACAATTGGTTATTAAACGCATAACTAGCATTAGACTGAAGCACAAATCTAGAGTTTCTAAATAAATGCTGGTGCTGAACGGCTCCTCTAAACCTCTTTGGATAAGCAAATTGAGAGAACACTGTATTTAGTAACAATGGGTTACTAGGCCCATAGTTATAGGTCATGTTCATGGTGAGCGTCTTTACTCTTAATAACATGTTCCAGTTGGCAGTGAAGTACTCTTTTATGTCTGAAAATTCAAATGGGTTATTGTACCCAGCCAGAATAGTAGTACTGAAAAGGATGTTCTTTTTAAAATTGAAATTGCTGTAGTTAAAGGCTAAACCTCTGCTATGTACTTTAAACATAGGCTGCTCCTGAACATTATAATAAATTCCTGGCTGGAAGACCCCATTTTCAGTAGATGCCACTACATTTAATCGGTTGTTGAAATTAGTAAATTCAGATTTAAGGCTATCCTGAGATAAGCCTCCGTAGCGTTTATTGTTCTGATAATTACTTAAGAGCTGGGCTTGCCACACTCCTTTCAATTGGTACACTAGTCTTCCATTAAAAATTTGTGCGGATGTATTGGCCGCGCTAAAAGTTCTGCTCGTAAGTCTTCCGTTTAATGTGGCTCTGAGCTTGGTATCTAACATTTGTCCTGAGTAGGTAGCACCTACCATATATCCTGTTCTGGCTGGGGATAAAGCTGTAGAACCACTCCTGCTAATAGCTCCTATAACACTGGCGTTATGCCCTTTGGCTATTCTTTTATTCACTCTAGAGCTGAGCACATTTATATTAAGGCCAGAGTCTTTATACTCGTTTCTGGCAAAAGTGGTCATTACCCTGAAGTTATTTTTACCTGTGTATTTATGGAATACTCCATAAGATGTGAGCCTATTATTATTAATTCTAGGACTCAATGTAACATGACCACCTACCCGGTGAGCGTCATTTACAGCATAGCTCCCATTAATTCCTTTACCTGCGGATGGCATTCCTATGGTTCTTCCGTTAACGTTTCCGACTTGAACATCCCATCTTCTGGTAGAATACCCTATGAACCATGGAGTGTTTCTTAGTAATTCTGTATTGAAATTATTCTGAGAAAAGAACAGTTGTGAAAAGTAAGTCAATCTTCTATCATCACTAAACTGCTTCATTCCATTAAGATTAAGTGAAAGAACGGTGAAGTCACTTAAAATGTTCTGAAACTGAGCCTCTACTATGAGAGGTATATAGTCACTCCCGAAAGGGTTTATTCTCTTCTCATTACCTAGTCTTATAAAGTCTATTTTGGTCCCTCTTCTTACAGAATTACTGTCTACATCTTTAGCTTCTTCTGTTATGGCATAATATCTATAACGCTGTTCTAGAGTAGTGGTGAAAGGTCTGTGTGAGATCAAACTCACATTTCTAAAATTACGCTTGAACTGCACGGGCTTTACTGCAAAGTTCAATGTAGTGTCTTGGTTTTTATCTAAGGACAGCGTATAACTTGGCTGCCTAATGATGTTTCCTAATGTGTCTAAAAGAATAAGATCATCTCTTTGGCCACCGTTTAATGTCATTTGGAAATCTTCTGAATAGTTTCCAGTATTTTCAAGAGTCAGTTCAAAATTGACCTGATCTTGTTCATTTTTGAAGTAGATTTTTTCATCTGGGCCTACACTCATATCCCATTTTACCACCTTCTTTGTAAAACAGAAAAAAGAACCCACTCCTAGCGGAATTCCATTATCAGTTCTGAGCATACCATTAATGCTGTATTTAGTATTTCCTTCTACTCTGCCTTTGGGAATAAGTCTTACAGGAATAAATATAGAATCTCCTGGGGCTACTGTGTAGGATTTATCTGAAGATCTTAATGTAGTCCAATCTCTAGGTGCACTTAGCTCTAGATAGATAGTAGCTCTTCTAGTGCCCTTATTTATTACTCTAACTGGGTTAGATACAATTTCGTTTTGTTTAAATTCTACCTCTTGCTTCATGAAAGAAATTCTGAAATTCTCTGGATTCAGAGAAGACCCTTGAGCTAAAGTGTAGCTTCCTGCGCTTATGAGCAGGAAGAAGAATGCACAAATGATATGTTTACTTAGGTGGATCACAGTTGTTCTTCAATATGGAATCTGATGGATAATTCATATACTCCTGGAGAGAACGTATAACCTGGCCTAACTCTAATGTCTATGGCAAATGTATACTCGTTATAATTGGCTAAATGATTTCCAGGGCCATTCACATTCATACTGCATGAACCTGCTGGAGTAGTTAATAATGTATTTTCTATGATTTCATAGAAATCGCCATTATTATTAAATGTTTGGAACACTCCGTCTAAAGGAGATGTCTGACATGCGTTTCTTATGCGAATTTCTAAAATGTCTAAAGTGGGAGTTGGAGAATTTCCACTTCCGAAGTTTACTAGTGTTTCCCACTCGTCTGTATTTGTTCCATTACCCGGACTGTTATTTACCTCCATAGTAAGAAACCATCTGCAGTCGGGATCAGGAATGACTTGATCTTCTACCCTCACTCTAAGTGTGGCAGCATTATTAATAGTCATTCCAGACTCAAATTGACTGAAAGTATCAAACACGAAGTTAGTAGCTACTGGCACATTAGGCTCGAAATTAACTGCTGCACAGTGAATTTGGGCATAGCTGTGGAGGCTACATAACATAAAAAGTAATGCTGTAAGTTGACGCATAGGATGTGATTGTTTTCAAAAAGGGTAAAAAACAGAGCGGGCATTTACCCGCTCTGGTTTTAATAATGTCTATTGATCTTCTAAAAGAACATACTGAACATACATGGTGTAAACACCAGGTTCAGCATAGGCTCCAGCACCATTAGTGGTAACTAGATCTTCGAATATAGCTCCGTCTGCATCTGCTGCATTTGGAAAAATAGCAGGAAGACTTGGCATAATTCTGTAGTCTAAAGCAAAGTAGTAATCACTAGTATTACCAGATTGAGTCATAAAACTACCACCAGCTATAAAGTCATCACCGGCTATACCAGAAGTACCAGCATGTCCTGCTATGTACTTATCTACTCCAGTAGGAGGTGTCATAGTACCACCATTCACATAAAGACTATTTCCAGCACTTGGTGTTCCAGATGGTGAAAATGGCTGACTGTAATCAGGAAATGTTCCTGTAGCAGCTCCTGCTCCGTTATTTACTTGAGACTGACGAACCTCTAATAAACTCAGTGGTAAATCAGGAACAGCGTTAGGATTATTGTTACCATAATCTATCTGCTGATCCCAGAATTCTGCACCGTTAGTTCCATTAGATCTACCTACTGCATATAAATCCCAACTTACTGTTGAGCTTACTTTCAGAATAGTAGCAGCATACTGAGTAATACCTGCGTAGTACTCGTTAATTTCATCAAATACAAATTCTACTTGATTAGGTGTGGACATATCCAATTGTAATACTGGCTGTAAGTCCATGGTTACAGTTACATCTTTTTCATCGATTAACTGTGCATTGGCCGCTGAGAACGCGAAGATCGCAGCGATTGGCAAAATGATTTTTTTCATTTGTTTTGTTTTAATTTATATATAGGGTTTATTCATAATTCTGAGTTTTTAAAGTTTGAATTCTATTTCTGCAGCTTCTAATTCCACATCGCTCCCGAAGTCTAGCACAGACACAGCTGAGTAATTACCTGCGGTTTGTGTTAACGGAATAGGGAAATTGAATGCGCGTTTGAGTCCTGGAACTATAGTAAATTTCTTTACAGCCAGTTTTTCTGTTTCACCGGTGTCTAGATTAGTAAGGTCTACATAGACAGTGCAGTATGAAATACCGTCTCCTTTGTTTTCTACATCTATGGTCATAGACTTGGTTATTTCATCTGTATGAACATTCACGTCTATGATGTCTACATCTGTTACCTCTACATTCGGAGGGTTTTGGTATAAGAAAACACCAAAAGCGAACGTAGGAATAACACCGAAGGCTATTTTTTCCTCACCGTCTTCTTGTTCTAGAGATTTTCTCTCTTCGGCTTGTTCTATTAGAAGAATACTCCATGCTGCCTTATTGGCATCAGGATGGTCTTCTGGGATTAGAACTGTTACTGTGAGCTCTACTTTTTCTCCTGGCTTTAAATCTACATAAGAGGGAGAAACGGCTACCCACCTACTAAGGCTGTATTCACCAGAACCAGCTGGTAGAAATTCACTTTTACCATAACCGTTCATATTAAAGTCATTAAATGACGCCTTAAAGCTATTAGACTTATCTGTGTCATTATTAACCGTAATGGTTTTCATTTCTGAATTCCCAGGATTGACATCAAACCTAAGATGGGCGGGCGAAACTGCTACTCCAGCTTTAGTTTTAGACGTTATGTCTTGGTTAGAAAAAATTGAACTTAAATTGATCTCGGTCGGATCTGAAGAGTGCCCTATTGAGGTTATACCCAATAAGAGGCAAAGGATGAGTGGCTTGTACATGTTTTCATTTATTTCCTTACCTTTACTGCTTGAATGCCTTTAAGGTTTCAAAATTGTTCTCACAATATGTTTTTCGGAAACTTAAAACCTATTCAGAACACTGAAAATGAATATATTATAAAATTGTTAGAATTGTAACTACTTTATTGAATCACAGCTAGCACTGTTAAATAATTGTTTATAAGCATTGTAACGCTACTAAGCAAAATCTTATTTGCATAACCGAACTATATCGCTAGAGATGAGCACTATATATTGACAACATAGACCAAACGGCTAGTATTAGCTTTTGAAGCTAAAGCGTGGCTTGGTAAGCGAACGTTTCGAAGTCTCTAGTAACAAAACTAAATTATTATGCTTTAGACACTTGAGTAGAACTTAACTCGAACAGCGTAATTTCAGGTGCCATGTTCACTCTACCAGGAAAGCCTAAAAACCCGAACCCTGGGTTTACATAAAGGAACTTATTATTCTCTTCGTATAGACCTTTCCAGCGTTTATAGGTTAGACTAGCAGGGCTCCATTTGTAATCTCCTAGGCCTACTCCCAGCTGAAAACCATGCGTATGGCCACTCAAAGTGAGATTTACATCTTTATCAACCATGATTTTCTCCTCCCAGTGCGTAGGATCATGGGATAGGAGAATATTAAAATCGGAAGGGTTTAGTCCTGAGGAAGCTGCTTCGAAATCTCCTTTGCGCGGAAAACGCAACACTTTACCCCAATTTTCTACACCTATTAAATCTATGGTTTTGCCGTCTTTCTCCAGTTTTCTATTTTCATTTAGCAAAAGATCGAAGCCCATATCTTTATGAATCCTCTTAAGCTGAACCATATTGGATACCAATTCAGGAGAGTCATCAGGAAAAGCATACTCGCCATAGTCGTGATTTCCTAAAATAGAGAACTTCCCTCTTTTGGCCTTTAAGCTGTTAAGATATGGCACCCAGAATTCTGCCTCTTCTGCCACGCTATTTACTAAGTCTCCTGTAAAGAAGATGTAATCGGCTTCTAGCTCGTTTATTAGATCAAATCCGTGCTGCACAGGTTCAGCGTCCTCTAAAAATGACCCTAAATGAAGATCTGAAATATGAATGATTTTCAGTCCATCGAATTCAGTTGGCAAATTATCAAAAGACAAAGGCTGTTTTACCACAGTATAATTGTACTTTCCTCGGGTAACTCCGTATGAAAACGATCCAAATGTTATAGCACTAATACCTATCCCCATTTGTGTAAGGAAATTACCTCTAGAAATTCTTCCTCCTTCTGTGTTAGTAGGTTCTGGTTGAAAAATTTTCTTCCACAGCCAATTGAAAAATTGTTTTATGTCATCTAGAAGATGAAATAGGAATATGGTAGCTTTCGTAGCTATGGTTGTAAATGAAATGGCCGAAACTGTATAGGCCAGCTGGTTACTTACTCCTCTCGGATACTCTGGTCTAAAAATAAAGAAGCCCAACATGAATAGAAGCATGAACACTGTAGGAGAAATCCATGCATATAGCATCCATTTTTTAAACCGTCCTTTGAGCACTGACTTTAAGGCTTTTATAGAATACCAATCTAGAAGCACTAGAAGTCCCACAAAAACCACCAAAAAAAGAATGAAACCTATGAGCACTGAGTTTATTTTAAACTTTGAATAATTTTTGCATAGTCAAAATCGGATTCCATTACTTCCATGCTACCATGGCTAATGACCCATACCTGACTAGCTATTTTTAAAAGCGGTGCAAAGTTATGACTCGATAGCACTAGCGTAGTCCCGAAAGTGTCTTTTAATTCTCTAAAAATCTGTAAAACATGTTCACGATAGATCACATCTAAAAACGAGGTGGGCTCATCTAAGATAATGAGCGGAGTTTGCTGGCAAATAGCCCTAGCTATCATTACCTTTTGGAACTCGCCATCGCTAAGTGTGTCTATGTATTTCTGAGCCAGATGTTCTATTTTACAAAGTGCTGATGCCTTTTGTATAATTTGATCAGACTTATCCTTAGGTCCTACTGTGCTTTTTAAAAGATCCAACACCGTCCAGCTATTGAGCACTGGTCTGGAGGTGTTTACCACTGCTATATTTCTACTTAACTCCTTAGCCGAATGAGCAGTAATGGGTTTGTTATTTAGCGTTGCAACGCCAGATTGTACCTTTAAAACACCTTTAATGGCATTTAGAAGAGTACTTTTTCCGGAGCCATTTTTCCCTACCAATACCACTAAATCTCCTGCCGAAACCTTGGCATGAATAGACTTAACTAGGGGCCGCTCATAGCCTACGGATATATGTTTTAACTCTAAAAGCATTTTCAAAAGCGCAAAGCTAGGTGAATTCACTAATTGATGGTATGGACTAATTTTTCAATTGGTGAAGGGATGTTAGGCTATCAATTTAAGCAGTGAAGCTAATAAACTTAAACTTCCTGTTCTCTTATTTGATTAGATCTAATCTCAAAACCTTTTTTTGGTAATTTTGTTATGAAACTTTGACTGACACTAAATGAAATTTGCTGTATTACTCTTATCCTTAACTCTAGCTCTAACTATTCCTGCTTTGAGCCAAGATGTTCCTAGAATATCTGAAGTAAGAAATCATATCTTAAACCAAACCCCAGAAGAAATCAAGGCAGAAAACTCTGAAAGAGACTTACTTCGATTTGCCGACCAATCTGCTATTTATGTCAATAAGTTATTTGAACGGGGAGTCATTCTTCAAGATCAAAAAGAATATGAAGATTACATTAATGAAGTACTTCAAAGAATCATGCCCGATGAGCTAAAAGAAGACACTATGATTCATGCCTATTTAAGGTACGATAATGGATTTAATGCTTCTATGACTGCCGCAGGAATAGCATTCGTTAATGTGGGTGTTTTTACTAGAATAGAGAACGAATCAGTACTAGCAGGAATACTGGCTCACGAGCTAGTTCATTATTACCTGCACCACAGTTTGAGCAGTTTTGTGAAATATAATAACGGAGAGTTCAGACCTCACCTTCTGTTTAGAAGTAAAGCTAGCAGTAGATTCAGCATACAGCATGAGAACGAAGCAGACAGCTATGCCATGAAATGGATGAAGGATTCTGGCTATAACTTAAAAGGGCTGGTGAAGGCCTTTAACATTATGAAAAATAATGAGGATAACATGATAAACCGTTCTAAAAGCGCAAGTGAGTTCAGATCTAGTTCACACCCGCTTTCACAAGAGCGATTAGATCATTTAGTAGAATTCGAAAAAGAAAACTCTAGTAGACCTGGAAAGAACTTTTTTATTAGCGAAGAAAAATTCAACTCACTTACCATAGATTCTAAGGTATTATGTCTGCAAGAAGCACTAGAGGACTTTGAGTTCAATAGTTTAATAGAACAAGGGTTTAAATTTCATTTACAAGAACCAGCTAATACTGAGTATATCTATTTTCTAATAGAAGCTATTAGAAGAAAATGTTATATCAGCCCAGAAAGCTGGAGTAAAAACTTCATAACTTCTAGATACTATGTTGAAGATTACTTAGACGCTTCTAAAATCTCTAGGAAAGACCACATATTTGAACAATTCCCTCATGAAATTTTAGACATCTCTAAAGCTGCATATGATGAACTGCCTGGAAAATTTTACTGGAGTGGTGAGGTTAAATTTAAAACCTACGAACAAGCCTTCATTTATTTTAATCGAGTAGCCGACAAATTGGGTATGGTAGAGCATCTTTTTTCAAACGCCCTTAGTTACGCTGGCTCAGAAGATTTACTAAAGGAATATTTAGCCATATATCTGGCCGAGCCAAATATTGAAAATAGAGAGTTCGCTGAATCTCTTTTAAATGGAACAGTTTACAGTGATTTGACAGATAAGACACTCACTGTGTTTAGCAACTTCTATTTCAGCGTTAAGCAAGGTGAAGAAGAAATAGCTCTTAGAAATGAAAACGATCAAGCTAAAAACAGTTGCTTAGATTCCATAATGACGCAGGCTGGTGAGCAGTTCACCAATAGGAAGTTCACTACGTTTGAAAAATTCAAAGAAAACGATTTGAATACCTTTCGTTTTCTTCAGCAACTTGAATATATCTCTATGGTGAGAAACTTGTCTACCAATAATGTAGAACTATTTATCTTAGATCCAGCATTATATAATTTCCTTAAAGATCAAGGTGTAAACGAAGTAGAGTTTGTTAACTTTATATATACCGAAGTGCAGAAAAAAAGTGATAATGCTTCTGATTACTTAGCAGCTACAAAACTCACAGACAGCAGCATGCTTCACAAAACTAAATGCACTCGATATGCAGTAGGTTTTGTAAGTAGCATACGAGTTAAAGAAGATGCCGCTATGAAAATTAGACACGTAATTCGTGACCCTGCCATTAAGTTTAAAAAACCAGCTTATGATGAAGTAGTGAGTGCACTTTTGGCCGCTTTTCAAGATAAGGACGCCAGAGCAGAAAGAATAGACTATTACATTAAAAAAGAAGACTAGTGGCTAGTCTTCATTTGCCTGGACTTTACCAGTAACCAAATCACCACTGGTGCACCCAAAAAAGAAGTCACTGCGTTTAACGGCAGCACTGTAGAACTCCATGGCATCCTAGAAAGTAGTTCACACAGCATTCCTGCCGAAGCTCCTGTGAGTACTAACACTCCTACAAACCTTATATGATTAGGCTCCTGGTAGAATAGGCGAACCGCATGCGGCATGGCTAGCCCTAAAAAGGCTACTGGCCCGCAGTAAGCCGTGACTACTCCTGCTAGAACTCCACAAACAGCCAACAAGACCATTCTAAAGGATTTAACGTTCACTCCTAGGCTTCTCGCATAATCTTCTCCTAGAAGCCAAAAATCGAGCTTAGAACCCAGTTTTAAGACCGTGATAATGCCAAGTAACAGAGCACCAGCCAACATCCATAACTGCCCTTCTCTGTAATTCCCAAAGCTGGCCAACCCCCAACTCACAAAACTCTTTAACTCACTCTTTCCAGCCGTATCTATTAAAATAGACTGAAACGCACCTAAAAGGTAGCTAATCATTAAGCCGAATATAAGTACAGTAGCCAACTGCTTTACTCGAGCAGAAACCACAAGTATGAGAGCCAGTACGCCAAAAGAACCTATCAAGGCCGCAGCCACCAATCCTAAGGAGGAAAACACACCCGTAAACGAAAAACCAGCCAATAGCACCAATGCTACCATTAAACTGGACCCTGAGGTGATTCCCAGAATGGATGGTCCTGCCAAAGGATTTCTGAACAAGGTCTGGAGTAACCATCCTGATAAACCTAAACACGCACCAGCTAATGCTGCCGTTAAAGCCGCAGGAATTCTAAACGACCACAGCACAGGATCATTCGTGGTGAGGCGTTTCCAAAAATCTGAGTTCGACATCTCTATGCTGCCGTAGCGCACTTCTAAGTAAAGTAGAACTAAAGCCAAGAACACTAAAACGCTATGAATAATGGTACGTTTCACTCTCTAAACGATTCAAAATAATGGGGTTTGTAGCCCTCTACATCTTGGTTAAAAATCTGATAGATATCCTCTAGAATATAGTGGGGCTGTAACATGCCTTTCCCAAAATAATCCCTCTTCTCCGCGTTACAATAGAAGATTCTTCCCTCTTTCATGACTCTAGTTTCTGCCAACCTCTGCTCCTCTCCACAAAACGAGTTTATATTCACAGAATCACTAAAAATGACACTTGCCCAATAATCAGAGGAATTAGCCAAGTCATACACCCGCTCAAAATCTAGTGTGAGATTTCCTGAAGCAGTGTCGCTCTCAAAGACATACGACCCTCCAGCGTCCTTTATAAAATATGCCACTAAGCTATTTCCGCTAGGCGCTGTCCAAGCGTTAGCGTAGCCATTGGCATTTATAACTGTGGGGCGCTTTGCATTTATAGTGAGGGCTTTTAACTTGGTAACCATGTAGCTTTTTTTAACCTCAGAGAAATAGGCTTCAGCTTTTTCAGTTTCTCCTAATAAAAACCCTGCTAACTTTATCCACTCGGCTCTGCCTAAAGGGTGTGTTTCTAAATACTCCGTAAAATGAAGGGTTGGTATTCCTGCGCGTTGCAATCGTTCAAACTCATCATCTCCGAACGGATAAGTGGTGAAAATACTCGGGTTCAATTCTAGAACCAGCTCAGCATCATAATCTGAGGAGCCTTTGGTTAAATCCAATAAGCTGCCGCTTACAAGTGCCGCTTTCACCTCTTCATCCTTTAAATTTTCAGCATAAGAAACTGCACTCACTTTACTTAAACCTCCTAATTCACTGAAGTAATATAAATGACTTGTAGACAAGCAACTTAAACTCTCCAATGGAAATTGTATTTCACCTTCACTTTTTAACTTAGAAACTTTTGTTTCCCAAATGCGAGAACCATCTGTTACTTCTATAATTGTATCACCAGAACTAGTGTATACTTTAAAATTTTTGGCAAATTCTAGATCCATCAGTGTAGAATCAGATGTCTTTGTTTCTGATTTTATGGTGGGTTTTATGGCAGGTTCAGGAGCGCATTGCAACGCTAAGACGCACGCAATACTACTCAGTATAAACAGCACATATCTGCTACTCTTTCCTGTCATGTAAACTTTATATTTGTGAGCGTAAAATTCGTCTAAACTCAGGCACATGGCAAAATATAAAGAGCAAAATCTGGAGCACAATAAGAATGAAGATAAAATGAAGCAGTTGGTTTCTGACCTGCACAGAAAGCTAGAAAAGATTCATGCTGGCGGTGGAGAAAAACGTGTGGCCAAGCTCCATGCTAAAGGAAAACTATCTGCTAGAGAGCGACTTTCTTACCTCTTCGATAAAAATGCAGAAATTATAGAAATAGGCGAATTTGCTGGATATGACATGTATAAAGAGCACGGTGGCTGCCCTGCAGGTGGCGTGGTGGTTCAGATTGGCTACATAAAGAAGAAGCAGTGCATAGTAGTGGCTAATGATGCCACAGTAAAGGCAGGCGCTTGGTTTCCTATTACAGGTAAAAAGAACCTTCGTGCGCAGGAAATAGCCATGGAAAACCGACTTCCTATAATCTACCTGGTAGATTCTGCCGGGGTATATCTGCCTATGCAAGATGAAATTTTCCCTGACAAAGAAAACTTCGGTAGAATATTTAGGAATAACGCTGTGATGAGCGCCCAAGGAATAACTCAAATAGCAGCGGTTATGGGATCATGCGTGGCTGGTGGTGCCTACCTTCCTATCATGAGCGATGAAAGCATTATAGTGAACGGTACAGGTTCTATTTTCCTTGCTGGTTCATACTTAGTAAAAGCAGCTATTGGTGAAAACATAGACAATGAAACCCTAGGTGGTGCCACCACACACACTGAAATTAGTGGGGTGTGCGATTTTAAAACCGAAACAGATGAAGAGTGCTTAGACCTTATTAAAGACTTGGTCTCTAGAATAGGTGATGATGGCAAAAGCGCTGGTTTTAACAGAGTAGAAGCATCTCTGCCAACTGAGAAAGAGCGAGAGATTACAGGAATTCTGCCCCCAGAACGGAACAAGCCTTACGAAACCAGACTGCTCATTAAATCATTAGTAGACGACTCTAAGTTTACGGAATACAAAAAAGACTATGGGCAGAGCATTCTGTGTGCTTACGCCAGAATAGATGGCTGGAGTGTAGGTATAGTGGCTAATCAAAGAGCCATAGTAAAATCTAAAACTAAGGGAGTTCAGTTTGGCGGAGTCATATATTCTGACTCAGCAGATAAGGCATCTAGATTTATTATGACTTGTAACCAGAAGAACATTCCGCTGGTGTTTTTACAGGATGTAACTGGGTTTATGGTAGGTTCTAAAAGCGAACATGGTGGAATCATAAAAGACGGTGCCAAACTGGTGAATGCCATGAGTAATTCTGTGGTTCCGAAGTTCACCGTAATAGTAGGAAACTCCTACGGTGCTGGTAACTATGCCATGTGCGGAAAAGCTTATGACCCGAGACTCATAGTGGGCTGGCCTACGTGTAACCTAGCCGTAATGGGAGGTTCTCAGGCGGCTAAGGTGCTGATGCAGATAGAGTCTGCTTCACTAAAAAAGCAAGGGAAAGAACTTTCGGAAGAAGATTCTAAAGCGTTATTTGAAAAAATCAAGGGCCGTTATGACGAGCAGACTTCGCCATATTACGCAGCTGCCAGATTATGGCTAGATGCCATCATAGAACCAAAAGACACCCGTAAATGGATCTCTATGGGAATAGAAGCCGCCAACAATGCTCCTACTGGGGAGTATAAGGTGGGGGTTATTCAGACTTAGGATTTTAGACTCCGGGACTTCGGCTTTCCTCCTTTCAGTCGGGCTTAGTCACCTGTAATAGTGCTAGACAATTAACAGTGTTTCTTTGTAGCTCAGGTATCATTGTTCGCTAAGTACTCGCTGTTTATCACTGCCTTCCGGCTATCGCTCAGAGTACGGTAATTATTTTTCTTTAAACATATTCTTGTGCGTTTGGCGGTCACTGAGCCGAGCGGTAGCGAGAAAGTCAAAGTGAGAAGAGTGAGTTATGTCTTATTCTTAACAAGGCACTAAATTTGTTATTCACCACTCAACTAATATTCTCTCTTTGCGCACATTCTTTCACATAGCTTTTTTATCTCTGGCTTCACTCAGCATTGCAATTAGCTCTGCACAAAGAACTAAGCTGGTAGACTATTCTATGAGTGAGTGTGAAATTGATCGTAACTCATGGATGCTCATAGAAAGAGTTTCAGCCATAGACCCTTTGTCTGACGGTAACACTGATATTTCTTTAGTCTTGATTGGAAACTGTGCCATGAAAGATACTATTTCAATTTCAAGCATTCAGGATTCACTTTTCTTCACATATAATTATCCTGTTGTTTATACTATCATAGACACAGTAGGCTGGAATGGTGAAGAAGTATTAACAGAAACTACTAAATATTATGAGCAAACAGATTGTAATTGCTGTTATGCCTTTAACCTTACTCTAAAAGGATATGATCCATCTCTTGATTATAAATTCATAGCCAACGGAACTGAAATTCCAGTAACCGAACACCGGTTTCTTTTAAAGCCAATATCATTTGATATTTTCGAAGGAGATACTATTAATTACTCTGACATATATGGTTTTAGGCAAGGAAGGTGGGTGTTTATGAATTCATCGCGTCTTCCTTTCCTTGATGCTGTTTATCTTAATGATGAAATATTAAAAGGGAGACAATGGATCACTTATGATAAAAGTAACAAACTAACCTCAGCAGAGGAATGGTCAGAAGGAAGACACCAAGCCGATCTATTTTATTACCCTTCTGGCAACCTGAGAAGAAGATGTTCAGTGACCGGCAAAAAGGAATGTGCAGATTTTTCTGATGAGCGCTAAAAACGTTATTCCAGAAAAGTATTTTGTCATAAATCACTTCTTCTACCTTCTCAAATCGGCTTTTTTTTGCTCTCCTTAAGTAGAATAGCTATCTTGTTTAAAGCCCTCAGAACCTTTAATACCATTCTATATGATCTTGAACAAGAAAAGACTAAAAGAAAAGCCATGTCCTTAATGTTTTACACTGAAAGTCAGGCATATTATTTGTAGTGAACGAGAGGATATGAAATCAAATCTCATCACCTTATTCCTGATCTTCATTTTAACATTAAGCTGCACGCCCTCTGCTGCTCAAGACCAAGTTTCTATGGAATCCTACACCATCCAAAAGTGTTTTGAGTGCAACACTAAACCTCCACGCTATGAGGAAATTACAGAAATTTACCAGATTGATGATCAACTCACTGAGCTCAGTCTTATGGTAACTGGAAACTGTTTTATGAAAGACAGCTTAGATTTTAAGCAAACTAAAGACTCTCTTAATTTCAATTATAATTTTTTTGATCCTACTGCGCTACGTCTGACGGATGAAAGCTGCTGGTATAGCATTAAAGTTCTGCTCTACCATTTCCAAATCCCAAACAATTATCGCATTATGGCTGATGGTTTAGAGATATATGTAAATGACGACATTTATTTCAACTTCATTAGTTCTTCAGAAATTATAGATGGCGAAGAAATGAATGTGAAAGACTACTTTGGAAGAAAGCAAGGAAGATGGTTCATTAAGGACTATTATGGTGTGCCTATTTCTGATCTTTACTATAAGGAAGATATAGCTATAGAAGGCTATCGTGATGCTGTCTATGATTATCTTGGTCGACTAACTTCTTACATCCCTGTGGAAGCTGGAAAAGATTTGGAAATAGTAAATCACTATTATTCAAGCTTCGGACCGAAATTCGATTTTTATTCTAATGAAGCTGATGAGTAAATTGTATCAACTTGCTTTCTAACCATTTTTAACACTGAACCTAAGCAGTAAACCAAACCTCTCTCCTATCTTTACCACTCGTGCGAATCCTAGCATTCATATTACTCAGTTACTTCAGCATCCTAGCAGTGTCACCAATGGCATGTTCTACTTATGCAGCAGTGAAGACAATGGAGTTATGCCCTTCAGAATGTGATTCAGATCAGTCGGAAGAAAATTCTACTTCTGAAAATCCATGCGGTGAGTGCTGAGTTATGGGCTGCTGCCAATGCGATTTCTTTATGCCTGACAAAGCCAAGAGTAACTGCACTATTGCCACGCTGAAAGAAAAAAAGAAATTAATAAACCAAAATGCTCATTCGAGCTACCTTTCTGAGTGTTGGCGTCCTCAACAGGACATTTGAATAATGAGTTTGACTTTTAAAGTTGAACTAAATTCTACTGCCTAAACCTTCAATGGTTAAGCAGAATCATTAATTCAAAAACACATTTAAAAATGAACAGATTAGTTTTTGGAATTACATCGTTAGCTCTTTGGGCAGCGAGTACACTTCCATGCTGCGACTGCCCATGCGGCTGTTGTTAAGCAACATAGCGTTATTTAAATAACAGAAGCCCGCTGCATGCCAGCGGGCTTTCTTTGTTTTAATCCTAAGTGTTATTCAGCTAATTTCTCATTTACCGATTTAGGCCTGAGCTAAATTCTCTACCCTTTTTACTCCTCTTCTTTTATCCAGAATACTTCGCTTTCCCTTCTCTTACTGTCAAAGTTTAAATGCATCTCTGCCTGTGTGTTTTCTTTTAAGTCTTTTTGAACTTTAAGAATTACATCTGCCTTATCTTCTACGTCCATTTGAGCATCTGAATTCAGTAATACTTCATCTCCGAAACGCTCCACGTTCACTAGCCAAGCCGCAGCATTTTTCACATATCTATTGGTTCCTGCGGCCTCCCATTTGTAATACAGGCGCGTAAAACCACCGTCTATTATGCATCTCTTGCCATTTTTCTCATAAACTGCTGCCACTAATCCGTTTTGACTATTGTAGATTAAAGGATATAAATCTTGAGTAGGTTTCACAGTGGCTATGGTAATGCCTTCATACATATTTACCACACCAGTGCTTATGAGATGCCCATCTACTATTCCAGTTCTGCCCTCAGCCTCACCGCTTATGCCTACTACTTGGTCTGCATAAAAATCACCGTTCATGGTGGTATTGAATAAACGTTCTGTAATGGCGTTTGCATCTGCATATAATGGTGCGTTATCTCCCCAAATGTATAGGCCTTTTCCAGAGTGAAAATACTCTTCTATAACATCCACGTGTTCATCTGTAAGTATTCTATGTCCATTACTTATTACCCATAACTGGCAGGATTTCTCTAATTCTTTTCTTAAAATTTCTGGTTCTGGTGCTCCAGATTTCCACTGGAACATAGAAAACCCCTTTTCAGATAATGAGGCCTCTGGCTGATCTAAAGTTACACCGCACAGGTTTAGCACTGCTATGGTATTCCCCTTAAAAGCACCATCTGTAGCCAAGTCGAACTGGTTTCCATCTGCATTTCCGTGCACATCACTTACGGCTAGCTTTTTAACTTCTTGGATCTCCACTATTTTCTCCCCATCTTTATCTAACATGACATTTCCAGCCTCGTCTGTGAGCTCTACCTCTTCTATTTCTGTGACGTAAATCCTGTTTTGTCCAGCTACTTCATCATTGTATTGTGCCTTAATTAGTTCTGCGTTGCAAAGCAAAACCATTACTATCATTATCCATTTCGTATTCATAAGTCTGATTATTTAAAGATTTTATGCCTTCCTGTACACATAACATTACACTGCGTTCACCCTCTCTCTAAAAACAAAATCAAAAAACACATTATCAGACGGTTAAATTCTATTTTCCAATTTTATATATTTGATTCAGCGTATTAGATCCTCTGATGAGTAGTTTTTTAATCATAGCATACTCAGTTTTCCTACTGCTAGCCATACTCATGAGCTGGCAAGAAAGCAGAAAACGAAACATCTCATTTATTGGCGCACTAGCCCTTTCTATATTATGCGGTACAGTGCTTCCTATAATCGGATTTGTAGCGGCATATATTTTTATTTCGGGTGTCTCTTTAAAGGATGAGCCCTCAGATGAAGAATGCCTCGATGAAACGGTATAATTGTCTTCAATAAAATCACTCTATATTCCCTTTTACCTTTTTTAACAAGGCTGCTTAACCTAGGCTTGGTCTATGCTACAGCACAATAACGTTTGTTAACAGTAACAAATGCTTTTAGAATAGCGTCTTCCTAGAAACAAACAATAAAATCTCATGAAAAATTTTCTCACAACTATCGCCCTAGCTACTTGCTTAACTCTTCAAATGAATGCTCAAATCGAACATCATAAAGGAAACACTAATTACACTCCTCCACCCAGTGAAATGAATTCTGCTCATGTTCAAAATGATATTTCTAATACCTCTCTCTTTGGAAGAAAAGCACAATGTTCAAATAATAAATTTGATATTATGATCATTGAAAACTCGAACGGTGTAGTCATAAAAGAGGTACCATTACCTGAGGGGCCACTCCAGCTTTCTAATCTTCCTTCAGGAAACTACATCATTTCTACGGTCAGTCAGGGCAGAGTAACTAGATCTAACCTCACAGTGAAATAGCCACTCTGAAAAACACATCTTAAGAGTCTTTCTTCTATGCTCTCTCATGATGCCTTTCTCACTAGCGAGAAAGGCATTTTTTGTTCAGATGCTTTAAGCAATTATTGCAACGCAAATACGTAGATTAGCCATACCCAAATTTAATACTCACTGATGACTACAAATGACCATAATAACCCTTGGCACATCGTAAGCCCCGGAGATAATGCTCCTAGTACTGTTAATGGAATTATAGAAATCCCTAAAAACACTAGAGCCAAGTATGAACTAGATAAAGAATCTGGGCTGCTTATTTTAGACCGTGTGCTATATAGCTCTATGTATTACCCTGCTAATTACGGGTTCATACCACAGTCTTACTGTGATGATAAGGATCCGCTAGACATTTTAGTGCTTTCGCAAATTACTGTGGTGCCGCTCTGCATAGTACCTTCTAAGGTTATAGGTGTAATGCGAATGTTAGACAATGGAGAGCATGACGATAAAATTATAGCAGTGGCCGCTCATGACATGAGTGTGAACCATCTAAATGATATTTCTGAGCTTCCTGCACATTTTCTGAAAGAACTCAAACACTTTTTTGAAGGATATTCTCAGTTAGAAAACAAGACTGTAGAGATTAAAGAATTCCAAGATGCATCTAAAGCCAAAGAGATCATAGACCAAAGTCTGATAGATTATAGAGCTTTTATGAATGGAGATGACGCCTGACATGATCCCTACTTTTATATAGGTTAAATGGTTACACTACTTTCATCTCCACTTCAGGGGTTTACCGATTATAGATTTAGAAATGCTTTTCACCATTATTTTGGAGGTATAGATACTTTTTATGCGCCTTACATCAGACTGGACGGGAAATTAAAAATCAAACCCAATTACGATAACGACATTCAGCCTAAGAACAACTCTACTCTAAAGGTCATTCCACAAATCATGACTAATGATGCTGATGAGTTCTTATTCGTAGTAGAGTTTATTCAAAAACTGGGCTATAATGAGCTAAACTGGAATCTAGGCTGCCCATACCCCATGGTGGTGAATAGATGTATGGGTTCGGGGCTAATATCTGAACCCGAGCGCATTAAATCTATTCTTCGGAGAGTACACGACCATAGTAATGTGACGGTATCTATGAAAATGCGCATGGGCTATGAGCATGCCGAAGAGATATTAGAAGTGCTTCCTATTCTAGATACCTTCCCTCTGAAAAACATAGCCATTCATGCTAGAATAGGGAAACAGCTTTACAAAGGAGGAACGGATTTAGAGGCATTTCAGAGGTGCTTAGATTCTACTAAACACCATTTGTATTATAATGGAGATATTACTTCTGTAGAAGCATTTTTAGCGTTGCAACGCAGATTCCCCTCCATAACTCACTGGATGATAGGACGAGGATTGATCTCTGATCCTTTTCTACCCGGCATGATAAAATCAAATTCTGCAGATTACCCTGAGAACGCACAAGAGCTATTCTCCAAATTTCACGACACACTGCTAGACGAGTTAACCCAAAAGCTCAAAGGTGAAAAACACGTAATTCAGAAAATGGCCAGCTATTGGGAATATTTTCAGGAAGGGCTATTCAGTGACTATGTGCGAGAAATAAAAAAAGTGAGAAAGGCTAAATCTTTAAGTGATTATGAAGGTTATGCCCAAGCTATAATTTCGAGCTTATAGCAGCGTTAGGTATTTGACTCAAAATACTAATTTTAACCCATGAGAAACAGAATAATCCTCCTATTGCTCCTACCCTTTTTAGCCGAAGTGTTCATTTCCTGCTGTGATTGTGAAGACCCTGTAGAAATCACATATAGCCATTGTGCGTTAGCTACCAGATTATTAGATTTATCTTCTGGAGAACCTGTGGTAGAAGAAGCACCAGAATTTATAGTGGCCAATTCTTTTGGTATAGAAGTGACATTAGAGCGCTCAGAGGAGGTTTGTCTTTGGAACTCTAATAAGTTTTCTTTGTTTACGGAGGCTTCTGCTCTTACCTGCGACTGTCAGGACTTTGATACCACTCCGAGAGAAACCGTTACTGACCTTCGTGTTATCACTCTAACCGATTTTAATGAAGATTTCACATTTGGAGATGATGTATCCCCACTTTTCTTAGAACGCAAATTCAATGGGACTACACTAGGATTAATTACTGCTACGGATGAAATAATTTATGACTACTCATTTACACAGTATGAAGATTATGTTATGGATTTAGTATTGACTCAAGCTCCAGAGCTTCAGGGTGATTATCAATTTAGAGTAGAAGTAGAGCTATCGGATGGCAGAGTGTTAGAAGTGATTACTCCAATAGTATTTCTTTCTTAAGTTACATTGCACGGCTTAGTTATATTTGTCTAAATAATTAACTACTCAATAACCTTAACTCTCATGGACTCAATAGACCAAACCCTCGGTGGCGAAAATCAGCTCAATTATCAGTCAAAAGAATTTTTAAAAGAAACTGCCAAGTGGACAAAATTCCTTTCTATTATAGGATTTATAGGTATTGGTTTTATGGTAATTGCAGCATTTACCATAGGCTCTATCTTCGCTTCTGCAGGCGCAGATTTGCCTTTTCCATCTGTAGTTCTTACACTTCTTTATTTGGTTCTAGCCGCTATTTACGTGTTTCCAATTCTTTATTTGTATAAATTTTCTGTAGGAATGACTAAAGCGCTTAACGATGAAAACGACATGTCTTATGCGGCAGCGTTTGAAAACTTAAAAAGTCACTACAAATTCGTAGGTATTTTCACAATTATAATTTTAGGGTTTTATGTGCTTAGCATAATGTTCAGTATAGTAGGAGCTTTATTTATGAGGTAATCAAGTCCTAAAATCAGATATTTAAAACACCTTTAGATTTAAAACTACAAAGTCTTTAAAAAGGCTTAATATTCTCACTTAGAATGGAAGTAACAGACACTAAAGGAAAAACTTTTAATGAGAGAGATACAGTGATTAAAAGAGGATCTAAAGTGAAAAACATTAGACTTACAGATTAACCTTGGAAGAAAAGTTCACTTTAATACACACGTTTTTAGAAGCTTCAGAGGTTCATATCTATCGTATAGTTCTAGATCAAAATAAGATTCCATATTTCCTAAAAGATCAGTTTACTAATCAAGTTTTAACTCATTCTCCATTCATAGGCGGAACTAAGTTACTAGTAAACTCTGACTACCTTACAGAGGCCATAGAGATTTTAGAAGCACAAGGGTTAGCCTTAGATTTCACTGAAGTAAGAAAGCCCTCATGGTTGGAGAAATTTGTATATGAAAAGATAGTTTCAAGACTACCTACAGATAAATCTGGAAATCCAAAGACATTTTTTCAAGTCATGAAAATTCCGCTTTTAATTCTAGCCATCATAACAAGTGTGCTAGTTTATAAAGAGTATGAAGGAACTTCTGATTTAAAGGAATCGCTGATTAGATTGTGTGAAAACGGAGAGCTTTGTGTAATCAAGATGAAGTTTAATAATGAACCATTAAACATTCGGTCTCAAGATGTTTACATATCTCTTGATTGTAGAGAAAAAATTGTTTTTCTAGAAGATGGAACACTGATTCTTCCAGGAATTGGAACAAATCGAACAAGTGGCCACTGGAAAATAAATGAGTCTAACCGTATAGTTATCGTTTCAGATAATCTAAAAAACATCTACTCAGGTGAGTATAGCATTAAAAAGACGAAAGAGCACATTCGTCTATCCTCCATTTCTACTGTAATCTACTTAGAATATTCTAAAAACTTTTCTCTAAGAAGTTTTTAAAATCGGAGTAAGATTTCCCCATCCGAATAGACTCTTTCTTTTGGCTTACAATCTCTTCTAACTTTTCTGGAAGAGGATAGTTAATGCTTAACGCATCATCTACCACATCTTTAAATTTAGCAGGGTGCGCTGTTTCTAAGAAAATACCACACGTTTCATCTGAGCACATGCCACTTTTTAAGAGAGCATCATAACCTATGGCCCCATGTGGGTCTAACGTGTAATCATGTTCTTTGTAACAAGCCCTCATCACCTGTTTAGTTTCCTCATCAGACAGGTAATAACCACTCATGTCTTCTTTGATATGGTCATAAGACTTGCCGTACATTTCTGTAAGTCGTACAAAATTACTTGGCGCACCTACATCCATAGCGTTAGAAATAGTAGGCACTGAAGGCGCTGGGGTATAGATTCCAGTCTTGAGGTATTCAGGCACGATATTATTCATATTGGTAGCTGCTATAAAATGCTTCACAGGTAATCCCATTTTGGCACCTATCATTCCAGCAGTTATGTTCCCAAAGTTTCCACTTGGCACTGAAAACACTACATCTTTAAACCCTTGTCTGCGGGCTTCAGCCACTGCCAGAAAATAATACATACTCTGAGGCAGCCATCTGGCCACATTTATAGAATTAGCAGAAGTAAGCGCTAATTTTTTATTCAATTCTTCATCTAAAAAAGCAGATTTTACCATGGCCTGGCAGTCGTCAAAGACACCGTCTACTTCTAACGCAGTTATGTTTTCACCTAAAGTGGTGAGCTGCATTTCCTGAATGTTAGAGATTTTTCCGCTCGGGTAAAGCAGCACCACTTTTATTCCAGGGATTTTATAGAATCCATTGGCTACAGCGCTTCCTGTATCACCACTGGTGGCTACTAGAACTATGGATTCTCTTTGTGCTACGGCTCTTAGTGATCTACTCATAAAACGAGCCCCTACATCTTTAAAAGCCATGGTGGGCCCATGAAACAGTTCTAATGAAAAAATGTCTTTAGACACTTCTTTCAATGGAAAATCAAAATCTAGAGTTTCCCTAACGATGCGTTGCAATTCTGATTCAGATATATCCTCAGACACAAAATGCCTCATCACTTCAAATCCGATTTCTTCTTTAGAAAACTCATGAAGGTTATCGATAAACTCAGCGCTCAATTGAGGTATTACTTCAGGAAAATAAAGCCCATTATCTGGGGCTAAGCCTTTTATTACTGCTTCTCCAAAACTAAGGGTGTGATTTTTATTATTTGTACTGTAAAATTTCATGCGTTTACTTTATGCGACCTTTATACTTTCTATAAGACAAAACTTTATACGATCGTTCCGATAACAGGTTCGAAAGTTAGGGTATAACATGAATTCTTTATTCAGCAGCCATTCAAAAAATAAAGCACGACTTTATTTTAGACTAATGAAATTGTTTACACTTGTTCGAAATACCGAAGCCATTGACTGAATTAAAAGCACAACCTAATCCCTGAAAACTGCCACTGATAATGTGGGTGAAAGAAATTTCTATAAGTAGACCGTGAATGTCCTTCAGCTGTGGCTACTGAGCCGCCTCTGAGTACCATTTGGTTAACCATGAACTTGCCATTATATTCGCCTAGAGCACCTGCGGCTATTTTGAAATTTGGGTAAGGTAAATATGCTGAAGAGGTCCACTCCCATCGTTTACCCCAGTCTAGACTTCTTGAGGCCACTTCCCATTCAAATTCTGTAGGAAGCCTCATCCCTTTCCAAGTAGCATAAGCATTAGCCTCGTAAAAAGACACGTGACTTAGTATGGCAATTGGCTTTACTTCTTTTAATCCTTCTAGGGTAAATACATGCCATTTTCCGTTTCGCTTTATCCAGTATTCTGGAGATTCTATCTGGTTTTGTTCTACCCAACTCCAGCCTTCATCTAACCAAAACTGAAACTTTTGGTAGCCTCCATTTTCTATAAATTCTATGAACTCACCATTGGTAACTAAAGCCTGTGAAATCTGAAAATCATGGAGAAATACCTTATGCCTTCCATGTTCATTATCGAATGAAAACCCCTCTCCTTGATGGCCTATTTCATAAACTCCTTCTGGAATATCTAACCAGCCGCTTTTAGTATTTTCATCTTCCAACAGACTAGCTCCCTCTTTATACACAGGAAAAATAGGGTTCTGACCTAGCAGGTATTTCAAGTCTGTGATTAACAGCTCCTGATGCTGCTGCTCGTGGTTAAGCCCTAGGGTGACTATTTGTTCTATTGCAACGCTTATTCCTGACTCTATGAGCTTAATCATATGCTTATCTACATGAGTTCTGTAAGCATACACATCTTGTACAGTAGGCCTAGTAATTAGCCCTCTGTTAGCTCTCACTGCTCTCTCTCCTATACTCTGGTAGTAGCTGTTAAACAGAAACCCGAACTCAGGATTGAACTCCTCATACCCTTCTAAGTTTTCTTTGAGAATCATTTCCTCAAAAAACCATGTGGTATGAGCTAAATGCCACTTAGGCGGACTGGCAAAATCTGCCGCCTGCGGCACATAATCCTCCACCTTTAGTGGAGCGCAGATATGTTCTGTTCGCTTTCTTGTGATTAAGAATTTTTCTTTGATATTTAGTTCTGCTGTTACTTGCACAATTTATTAATTTTAATCTAAAATATTCTTTAGACGAGTTTTACATAGTATTCTTTCTTCCTTCTATGTACTTGACCCATTTGGGGTTAACACAGTTACTCCAAGAATCTGCACTTTGAGTTTTCCAATAACCATATCTGTGTTCGTATACTTTCCCAGGAGAATCATCAATCCATTCGTATGATCTCATCACTTTATTTTCATGATAAAAGATCACTTTCTGTAAGTCATTAGTTTTTGAAATAGTAAAACCCTCTATGCCTATTTTATGAATAAAAGCTTCTAAAAGAGTAAAGCCAGAACACTCGAATATGATATTTCCTATTCCTTGTTTGTCAAAGCTTACAGATTCCTTAAATAAATCAAATTCGACTTTTCTCTGTGGTTCTCTTGTATCTAATTCACCTACATAACAGAAATTACAAGCGTTATACATTCCTTTAACTTTTAGCTTTACTGAGTTCTCTTTAGGTTTATTAAAAGCCTTAAAAATTGGATCACTATAATCTTTGAAACGAAAATCATATACCTTCTTATAGAAGTCCATTAATGTATTTTGTTTTCCTATAAATTCTATTTGATCAAAAGCGTATAAGGTTTTCTCTGATAAGTCAATTGGCTCATTAATCTCTCTTATCCAATCATAAGAACCAGAATAAGCTCCTATATGCCAAATATCATATCGGTTGGTATCTATATTCTCATATAAGTTAAATGTTGTTGCCCCTATTCGAACATCTATAAAATTTAAATCTAAATCAATATTATACTGTAATTGATTATCCAAGAAACGGCTGTTATTAATTAACTCTTTGCATAAACCCAGAGCTTTGTCATTGCAAACCTTTTCCTCCTTTGGGAATATCCTTATTGAATATGTACTTGGGCTTTGAGACATTCTCGATTAAAATTAACCCTCAAATAATAAGAGACTTCTTAATTAAACAAAAGTAAAGTTATGAATTAAGCAAACTTGTCTCTATCACAGAAGAAGCATGAAGCGTTTTATGCACTGGACATTTATCTGCTATTTGTAAAAGCCTAGCTATGTTCTTTTCTTCTAGCTCACCATAAAATTCTAACTCTCTGGTAAATACATCTTCCTTTCCACTGCCATCCGCTTTATCCCTTTTCTCATGATTTACATGACAAATGATCTTGTCTAACTTCCACTCTTTTCTATCGGCATACATTCTCAGCGTAATTACTGTGCACGAACCCAATCCTGCACTCACAAACTCATAAGGCGCAGGACCATAATCTCTTCCTCCTATATCTGCCGGTTCATCTCCAGTTAGCGTATGCTTTCCTGCGGTAATCTGGCAAGTATAATTGTCATTTCCTATGGCCACAGCTACCTGATGTTTGGTTCTAGTAGTATCTAGTTCTGGCACATCCAAGTAGCGTTCTACCCAACCTGATATTACGTTTCCTAAATAGGTAGAATCCTTGCTATTGGTCAGTAAATGGTCTGCCCCGTCTAAAGAAATGAAGCTTTTTGGGTGGTGCGCGTGGTGATAAATTTGCTTGGCATTTTCTACTTCTACCGTCATGTCTTGAGGAGAATGGGCTACCAAAATTGGTTTTCTTAAGCGTTGCAATGTTTCTTTCAAATCCACAGATTCTATATCGTCTATGAAGTCTTTTTTCACCGTAAAAGGTCTTCCTCCTATATTCACTTTTGCTTCTCCCATCGTGCGAATTTCTTCTAAACCTCCGGAAAACAAATGAGAAACATGAGCAGGAGAGGCTGGCGCCCCTACTGTGGCTAATGCTTTAACAGAATCAATTTTTCCCGTGGCAAAAATCACCGCTGCTCCTCCCAAAGAGTGCCCTATGAGTAAGGAAGGTGCTTGGTAATTTTCTGCTAAAAACCCTGCGGCACAAACCAAATCACTCACATTAGAGCTAAAATTAGTTTCTGCAAATTCACCTTCACTTTCTCCTAATCCCGTGAAATCAAAACGCAGCACAGCTATACCTGCATCATTTAACGCTCTGGAAATATTTCTAACGGCAGTTAAGTTTTTATTACACGTAAAACAGTGGGCAAAAATGGCATAGTTATGCGCCTCTTGCCTATCTGGAAGCTCTAACCTAGCTGCTAGTTTTTCTCCTTTGGAGTTTTTAAAGTTTACTTTTATAGAGCTCATT
>JBGCDA010000108.1:0-22452 GCA_045104985.1 Flavobacteriales bacterium
CAAGTATTTACGTTTCTTAATTTCATGGTGATACAAATATAGCAGATATTCTAATGTTTACCAAGGAGTGAAATTTAATCTAATTAGAATGAGCTATAGCAGTCAGCTTGTCTAACTCTTCGGTGGTTTCTATAAAATGAATATTCTTAGGCAATGATAAATCCATCTTTTTAAGTTGATTACCACTAATAATCACTTTGGATAATTCACTTATTCGTGAAAGAACGTTCATGATTCTCTTGAAAGATTTTTCGGTAATCTTACTAGTGAATGTTGTCACAACTAAATCTGGCTTTAGCAGTTTCTGTATTTCTTCTATTTCTAAAGTAGGAGTTTTCTGACCGAAGTAGTAACAGGTGTAGCCTTCTTTTTTAAGAATGTAGTAGTACATGAGAATGCTGAATTCGTGTTCCTCTTCACTATGCAGAAACAAGACTGCTTTAGGTATACTACTCTTATTTGGTTTTATTGCATCTATTTGAGAAATAATAAATTCGCGGTATATGTTGGAGAAAAAGTGCTCATGCACTATTCCTATGGAATTCACTTGCCAAAGCTCTCCTAGCATTTTTAAAAGAGGAATAATCCTATTGATGTACAAAGACATTAAGTCGGACTTCTTCAGCTCTCTTTTTAAGAGAGTTTTAATCTTTTCCGCATTAAAATCTAGAATTAAAAGAAGGAGGTCATTTGTCCATTTATCTTGTGCCTCACTTCCTGTTTCTTGTATGAGTCTTTTAGCTTCTGCTATTATCTCCTCTTCTGATAAGGAAGCTATTTTAGAAATCTTAAACCCATTTGAATAAAGCAGCTTTATATTCAGCAATTTCTTTAAATCTCCATCATCATAGAACCTAATATTAGACTCCGTCCTCTTTGGGTTTAAAAGATTATACCTCTGCTCCCACACTCTAATAGTATGAGCTTTAATCTGAGTAAAGTTCTCTAAATCCTTAATACTATATAACTGATGCTTAGAAATGGTCACAGGTTTGGGTTTAAATGTAGTGAACACTTGAACGTATTCAAGTAAAATTTAAAAATGACATGTAGCTTAGGAATTCAATAATACCCCTAGCGTATTGAAAACCCAATTTTTTTATTCAAAGACAAAATGGTCTTATGGCAACGCAGCTTAAAAAGGCATAAAAAATAAAAAGAGGCACATGGCGTTATACCAGACCTCTTTTTATTCTCACTTGAAAAATATTATTGTACTACTACTCTCTCTGAAATTACAGCTTGTTCTCCTATTAAAGAGATCACATACTGGCCTGCAGAAAGGCTAGAAACATCTAATACAGTTTGGTTAGACTGAATGTTTTTAGCAAACACTACTCTACCTTGAGTATCTAACATTCTAACGAATGTGAAGTCTGAGTTAGATGTATTTACCGTAATGAAATCTGAAGAAGGATTTGGGTATACTGACAGGCTATATCCCGCTAAATCATTTTCTTCTACACTTAAGTAAGTAGATAATAACACTGCATCTATTACATGCACTACTCCATTAGAGCTAGTTACATCCGCACCTGTTACAGAAGCATTATTAATCATAGCTCCCATGTCTATGTTAACTATTACATCTTCTCCACTTAGTGTTTCTACGTTTCCATTAGCTAAGTCAGTAGAAAGCACTGTTCCAGCTACTACATGATAAAGTAAAATGTCAGATAAACCGTCATCCGCTAAAAGTTCAGCAGCTGTTATTTGTAATTGTGCTAGTGCTACAGTGAAAGCTGCATCTGTAGGAGCGAATAAAGTCAACTCTGTAAAAGGGTTAGTCACTGCAGGTAGTAGTTCTGCTTCTATTAATGCAAGCTCTAATACTGTGTGCTCATCACTATCTATTACAGTATCTGCTATAGTTTCATTAGCTAAAATGACCGCATCAGTGACATGTACTACTCCATTCCCTGTTTCGTTATCTGCTCCAGTCACTTCAGCTTGGTTTACAAATACTCCTGAATCTCCTAATGTCACCTTAATAGTATTGGCATCATTTAATGGAGTTGGTGTCATTCCGTTCATTAAGTCTGTGCTTAATACTGTAGATCCTAATACATGATAAGTCAAAATATCAGCTAAGCCGTCTGAAGCTAATAATTCCTCAGCTGTTAAACCTAACTCTCCAAGTGCTGCTACGAAAGCATCATCTGTAGGGGCGAATACTGTCAACTCTGCAAATGGATTGGTTAACGCTGGTAATAACTCAGCTTCTATTACAGCTGCTACTAGTGTTCCATGAACTCCTGTTCCTAAAGCTACATCTACTACTGTTTCTGTAGGAAGAATTACTCCATTTGTTACATGAACTACTCCATTTCCGGTTTCGTTATCTGCTCCAGTTACTTCTGCCTGGTTTACAAACACTCCTGAATCTCCTAATGTCACCTTAATAGTGTTGGCATCATTTAATGGTGTTGGTGTCATTCCGTTCATTAAGTCTGTGCTTAATACTGTAGATCCTAATACATGGTATGTTAGAATATCAGCTAAGCCGTCTGAAGCTAATAATTCCTCAGCTGTTAAACCTAACTCTCCAAGTGCTGCTACGAAAGCATCATCTGTAGGGGCGAACACTGTCAATTCTGCAAATGGATTGGTTAATGCTGGTAATAACTCAGCTTCTATTACAGCTGCTACTAGTGTTCCATGAACTCCTGTTCCTAACGCTACATCTACTACTGTTTCTGTTGCTAAAATTACTCCGTCTGTTACATGAACTACTCCATTTCCAGTTTCGTTATCTGCTACTGTTACTTCGGCTTGGTTTACAAATACTCCTGAATCTCCTAATGTCACCTTAATAGTATTGGCATCATTTAATGGTGTTGGTGTCATTCCGTTCATTAAGTCTGTGCTTAATACTGTAGATCCTAATACATGGTATGTTAGAATATCAGCTAAGCCGTCTGACTCTAATAATTCTATTGCAGTTAAATCTAACTCTCCAAGAGCAGCCGTAAATGCATCATCTGTAGGAGCAAATAGCGTAAACTCAGCAAAAGGGTCGGTTAATGCTGGTAGTAATTCAGCTTCTATTACAGCCGTAGTAAGAACTGTGTGTTCACCTGTAGACATAGCTACATCTACTACATTAGCTTGAGGAAAAAGAACAGAACTAATAGAATGTACTACTCCGTTATCGGCAGTTAAGTCTGCGGCTATTACTTGTGCTTGGTTAGCGAACACATCTCCTTCACCTGTTACGGTTAGCTTAACATTAAAAGAAGCATTAATCGGCTGTACTATTTGACCATTAATTAAGCTAGAAGAAGGTGCTTCTAACTCTAATACATGGTAAAATAAGATATCTGTTAATGAAGGACTAGCAAGTAAGCCTGGTATGTCTGTATCTAAATCTGCAGCTAATTGAGCAAATGCATCATTGTCAGGTGCAAACACTGTTAAGGCTGATCCATTAATCAGAGCACCTTGGATATTGGCCTGTTGAATTGCAGCAGCAAGAGAAGTATGGTCTGGACTAGTAGAGATGATGTCGTCCCAGACATTAGTTTGAGCGTGCAGTCCTAGAACTGCGAAAGCAAGCATAGCAGAAAGAGCAATCTTTCTTAAAGGTGTAGTAAGTAACTTTTTGTTCATTTTGTTTAACTTTTATAATTTTTCGTTCGACAAACCTAGCTTCGATTTGTTTGATATTTATTCACAAAAGTTAAACAAGGGGTGGATAACTAAATGCAACCTTTTTGAAAGTCACCATTTTAGAAATGGTCCGACTTTACACTTAGCCCGATAATTAAGGGATACACAATTCAGCCTACACCTCAGTGAGAGATAAGCTTCATAATCTTTTAGTGAGATTTTAACTTTATTTTAATCTAAACACTCAGTAGATTTTTCAGCGCTTGATGTGCTTTTCCGCTTTGAAGCGACTCTTTGGCTTTTTCTACACATTTTTCCAATTCCATTTTTGGAGAAAATGTATGAATGGCTAACCCTGCATTGGCAGCTACCACAGAAATTTGTTCAGTTGTTCCTTCACCAGAGATTATTTTTTCGAATAACCCTTTAGCTTCTTCTATCGTGTCTCCACCGAATATGTCTGAGGGGTTTACGCGTGGCAACGCTAAATCTGACGGTGACAATACTTCTTCTCCTTCATTAGATGCCATTTTAAAATCTCCCGTGAGCGATACTTCATCATAACCATCTAAGGCGTGAAGTACCTTATAATGTACGTTGGCTTCTTGTAAAATGAAATTATAGATGCGTAGCAATTTTAAGCTAAACACACCACTGATCTGGTGTGTGGGCCGAGCAGGATTCACAATAGGGCCTAGCATGTTAAAGAATGTCTTTACTCCTAAATTCCGTCTTACAGGAGCCACAGACTTCATGGCTGGGTGAAATAGTGGTGCATGTAGAAAAGTGATGTTGCTATTGTCCAGCTGTCGCTTTAAAGTGTCCACATCATTAGTGAAATTATAGCCTAAAGCTTCCAGCACATTAGAAGAGCCACACACAGAACTTACTCCATAATTACCATGCTTGGTAACTTTGTAGCCAGCTCCGGCCACTACAAAACTAGACAACGTGCTCACGTTAAACGTGTTCTTACCATCTCCTCCTGTTCCACACAGATCTATGCTCTCTACTCCACCTAAATCTACTTTAAGGCATCGGTCTAGCAGAGCATCTCTGAACCCATTAAGTTCATCCTTGCTCACTGTTCTCATTAAGAACACGGTAATGAAGGCTGCCACTTGGGCATCATTGTATTCCTCAGCAGCTATTTTAGAGAGCACTTCTCTGGCTTCGTCACGAGTGAGCTTTTCGTGGTCGAAAAGGCGGTTTAGGATTTTTTTCATGCTACAGATTTAAAAAATTCTCCATCATCACCCTACCATCAGGCGTCATTATGGATTCTGGGTGAAACTGCACTCCGAATACTGGTAAACTCTCATGGCGGAAACTCATGATTTCTCCTTTTTCATCTTCTGACGTTACCAGAAGCTCTTTAGGGAAACTGGCTTTTTCACTTACCCATGAATGGTATCTGCCTGCTTGGAAGTGTTTATCTAATCCTTCTAAAACAGGACATTCTGTTTCCGTTCGTATCAACTGGCCTTCTATGCCGTGGTATACCTTAGGAAGGTTAAGTAGTTTTCCTCCAAAGTATTCAGTGAGGGCTTGATGTCCTAAACAGACTCCTAGCACTGGTTTTTGCAACGCTATGGATTTAATAATCTCTGGCATGTTTCCCGCCTCTGATGGAATGCCCGGGCCTGGCGAAAGGACTATTTTATCGTATTGCAACGCTTCTTCTGCACTCACCTCATCATTACGTTTTACCTCCACATCATAACCGCCTATGGCTTCTAAAATGTGCACCAAATTATAGGTGAACGAATCGTAATTATCTATGACTAATAGCTTTTTCATACTGTTTCTGCTAGTTTAAGTGCCGATACTAAAGCGGCTAATTTATTATTCACTTCTTGGCATTCGCTATCGGGGTTTGACCCAATAACTATGCCTGCACCTGCCTGAAAATGAAGGGTGTTTTTCTGACTTAAAAACGACCTAATGACTATGGCCTTATTCAGTGTGTTTCCGTCTAAACTCATGTAACCTATGGCGCCTCCGTAAAAGGTTCTATGCTGGTTTTCATATTCTTTTATCAGGCTTATGGCCTTATGCTTAGGGGCTCCACTGAGTGTGCCTGCAGGAAAAGTGTCGCCAAATACGCGTAGCAATGTTTCTTTGTCTTTCAACTGACCAGTGACTTTACTGACCAAATGAATGACATGCGAGAAGTACTGAATTTCTTTGTAGTTATTCACCTTAACGGAGTGGCAGTTTCTGCTCAAATCATTTCTAGCCAAATCTACCAGCATCACATGCTCTGCATTTTCTTTAGGGTCTAGTTTTAACTTTTCGGATTCTGAACGGTCGTATATATCATCTCCTGTTCTGCGGTAAGTTCCGGCTATGGGGTGAATTCCTGCTTCTCCATTTTCTACTACCAGCTGTGCTTCTGGACTGGAACCAAAAATTTTAAACGAGCCATAATCGAAATAAAACAGATATGGAGAAGGGTTTATGCTGCGCAATGCACGGTATACACAAAAATCATCTCCCTTGAATTTTTGAGAAAATGCACGACTAAACACCACCTGAAATACATCTCCACGCTGGCAGTGGTCTTTACCCTTTCTAACCAAGTCTTTAAAAACCTCATCAGTAAGATTAGATTCTGTGTCTCCGTTTCGTGAGAACGGAAACACATCTACATCTTGGCGGTTTAGGATGGATTCTATTTCTGAGAGCCTGCTTTCTTCTCCTTCTGGAATGTTTTCTAAAAGCTCTAGTTCATTGTTAAAATGGTTGAACACCAGCACGAAACGATAGAACGCGTAGTGCATGTCTGGCATGTCATTGGTCCTTTTGGTATAGTCATAACTATGCGAATCGAAATACTGCGTGGACTCAAAGGTGCTAAAACCGAAGAGGCCGTGGCTGAAAGAACTTTTTTCTTTAACTCCGGCACTTCGGCTACCGCCTGCCTGCTGGCAGGCATGGCTCAGTGTCCTAGCATTTGAATTCTGATGAACGATACTTTCTTTAAACTTTTGGAGTTCTGAAAGAGCTGTTTGAGATTCGATGATTCGAGATTCGAGATTATTTGAAACGTGCCCTTCGGCTTCCTGCCTGACCGGCAGGCAAGCGCTCAGGGTAAGATGAGTTGAAATTTTAAGTTCGTTTTCTTTTAGGGAGAAGGTTTTTAGGGGTTCTAGGCAGATGAATGACTTACTGTTGGCAGCGGAGTTATAGTCTGTACTTTCTAGGAGGAGCAACTCGCTAAAGTTACTTCGTAGCTTCAGGTAAGCACTCACTGGGGTGATGAGGTCCGCCAGCTGGGTTTTATGTTGGGTACTGAATTTCATTCATTTTTCGTTTTATGTCATCTCGGCTCCGCTCGATGACCAAATGTGTCACTGTCTTTATTTGATTACCGAGCGGAGCCGAGGTAAAAAGACACTAGTACAAAAAAAGCGGCTTATCGAAGTGATAAGCCGCTTAGTAATATTTTTTACAACAATACACGCGTTAGCTCACTTCGATGGGATTCGAGTGTTGCCATTGCCATGTGGTTGTTGGTTGGTTTTGCATTTGGGTAAGGCTAATTTAGGGAATTATTATCAGCTAACGATTTAAACCGTTGGCAGGAAAGTCGATGTTTGGTATGCGTTATTTTTACTGTTCTATGCAAGAACTAGTCTATATCATTACTGCAGTTTTCTTTGGCTTTAGTGTTTTGAATATCATTTTTGTATTTGTTAGGTTCTTTCTAAAGAAACCTCAGTTAGGCAAGAGGTATTTAGATGTGGCTGATAGGATTATAGTTTGGACGGGGGTTGTTTATGCTGGGTTGGTTGGTTATCAGCTGGCCATTAGTTACATGTTTTTACAGCATTCTAAAAATACGGTTGGTGAGGAAGTTGTCATATATCAGCAAGGGCCATATTTAATGTATGTTCTGCATCTTATAGCTTTATTCGTGGGGTCTCAACTTTTCTGGTTTTCAATATTCAAGCGAATTAATTTTTTACGTTTTTTTCTCGCGCTTATAACTCTAATTGCAGTAAAATTCGAAGATTATGTTATAATCACTACTACCTTGCATAGGGATTACGTTCCTCCTGGTCAAACATTTTTCAAGAATCTGGCAATCAATTGTGGCTTAGAATTAATCACCTTTGGGGGAGTGTTTTTTCTCGTTTATTTGATTACAAGTTTTGGCAGGAACCAAAAGGTTATAGAGAATGATAGCGAAATCCGATCTCTTGACGAAGACATCTAGTTCCAATTCTATTTAGGATCAATTAGGAAAAACAAATTCCACAATCAGCTACACCTCCCAACAATATCCCCTAATCTTGTACTAAGAATAAAAACCCATGTTCAAATCCATTTCTAAAACCTTAGAAGACATACTTACCAGCAGCTTTGGAATGAGTGCAGAAAACACTTACCTGCCTAAAACCATTATTCTCATGCTCTTCACACTGGTGTTTATTTATGTGGTGTGGCGTGTGAGTAGGTGGGCACTACACCAGCTAATTCCTAAGGTTACTGAACGCACTAGAACCATCTGGGATGATATTATTTTTAACAATAGAGTCATTTCGGCCATAGCCATTTTGGTGCCTGTGCTGCTGCTAGACTATTCTGCGCCTTTTGTGTTTTCAGGCATTTGGCAGCTCCTACCTCTGGTTATAAAGGCCAATAATATAATCATCGTTTTTACGGTGTCTTGGATCATAGCTTCTGTGCTCAGCTCTGTAAATGAAATATTGGCCAGTAATCCAGATTTTAGAGATAAACCCATTGGCAGCTTCACACAGTTGGGTAAAATCTTTGTGTATTCCATAGCTTTTGTGTTAACGTTATCCATTCTCTTTGATAAGAGCCCAGTGCTGCTGCTCAGTGGGTTTGGTGCCATAGCGGCTGTGGTGCTTCTGGTGTTTAGGGATAGCATTTTAGGTTTTGTGGCCAGCATACAGCTGTCTTCTAACAACATGGTGCAGGTAGGAGACTGGGTAACAGTGCCTAAATACAATGCAGATGGTGATGTGCTAGAAATTAACCTCACCACCATTAAGGTTCAGAATTTTGACAAGACCATTACCACTATTCCCACTTATGCCTTTGTTTCAGATTCCTTTAAGAACTGGAGAGGTATGGAACTTTCTGAAGGAAGACGAATAAAACGAGCCATTCACATAAAAATTGGTAGCATTAAATTTTGCAACGCTGAAATGCTAGAACGTTTTAGTCAAGTACAATTGGTTCAAGATTATATAAAAGAGCGACAGGTTCTTATAGACGCAGACAATGCTAAAAATAAGATAGATGAATCTTCTATAGTAAATGGACGAAATCTGACCAATATTGGTGTTTTCAAAGTATATCTAGAAAACTACCTAAGAGAAAACCATAATATCAATGAAAACATGACCATTATGGTAAGGCAGCTTTCTCCCACACCAGATGGTCTTCCTTTAGAAATCTATGCATTCAGTAAACACAAGGAATGGAAAATCTACGAAGGGGTTATATCTGATATATTTGACCATGTTCTAGCTGCAGTTCGTGAATTTGAACTGGAGATTTTCGAAAATCCTACTGGGGCTGACTTTCAAGATCTGGTTAAGAAATAAGTGTGAACTTTACCCTGCTTAGGCTCTACCTGCCTTATGCCACGGCCAAATACTCCGTTAAATTTACCTCTGAGTCTACCTTTAGCTTTTTTCTCAATCGGTAACGGGCCTTTTTTATACCTTCCGGACTAATGCACAAAATGGAAGCCATCTGCTTACTAGATAAATTCATTTTAAGAAGACACGCCAGTCGCTGTTCTGCTGGCGAAAGTCTGTCGGCTTTAGACTGCAGCCGCTCTAAGAAGTTAGGGTGCACTTTCTCGAATGTGGTTAAAAACTGCTTCCAACTTTCTTTATTCTGCAGACTAAAATTAAGTTCTCTTTCTATGTTTATGAGCCCAGTTTGGTTTTTTTCACCAGCCTGTGGCACTAGAGAAGAAACCTTGTCTTTTACAGAGGTAAGGAGCTCGTTCTGCTGGCATAGCTGAAGCACATGAGAGGCTAGTTCTCGCTCTATTTGCTCTTTTTCTATTTTTTGAGCCTCCAGTTCTGCGGCTTGGCGCTGAGTTTTTTCCTGAGCTATCCGCTTGTTTTTAGAAAAAGCCTGATACTGCCAGAAAATAATAACCAAAGCCAAAACACATAAGCCAGCTATAAGCCACCACATGCGCTGTTTTTTAAGTCCCTCTATTTCGGATTTAGACTTGAGAAGCTCATTCTCTTTTTTAACCAGTTCTAACTGTTGCTCTCTTTTTTCAGTATCATAGATAATTTGGAGTTCTTCTATTTGGGTTTGGGTCTGCGCATTAACCAAAGAGTCATTAAGGGTTATGTAACTTTCTAAAGAAGCTAATGCAGATGGGTAATCTCCTTGGCTTTTATAAATGTTATAGAAATTTTGGTGAGTAGCCTTTAGCCCAGAGGTTAGGTCATATTCATTAAAAATAGCCTCAGCCTGACTGTTAGCTATTAGTGCCTCTGAGTTTCTGTTTAGCCTATGAAGAGCTCTGGCTTTTTTAGAATAAGCCCAGCCGTGCTCATGGCTATTCTCTAGCTGTTTAAAAAGCGCCATAGATTTCTCATTGATCCTTAGAGCTTCTTCATAGTTCCCTAATCCGTAGGCCACGTCTACTTTACCATCTAGCGCTTGAGCTGTGGCATAATCTACATTCAGAATTTGAGCTAACGAATCTGTAGTGGCAAAATACTGTTCAGCGGCACTAAAATCTTCTCTCTGTAGTTCCAGATAGCCTAGCGTTTCGGAAGCATCTAACCAAAAATAAAGATCATTAATGCTAGCATAAATCCGCTGCGCTTTTTTTAGATACTGCTCGGCATCCTCATACCTATTTCCATAAAGGTGAGCCTGACCTAGCTTTAGGCACCCATCTGCTATTCTGCCGCTATCTGCAGATTCCTCATAATTTCTAAGAGATTCTAGATGGTATTTAGCTGCCAGAGAAAAATGGCCTTTTACGTGATATATGTCTCCATGAATGCCTTTTCCAAAACCTATAAAAACTGGGTTTTCAAGCTTTTCGGCTATTTCTGTGAATTTCTCATTCCACACTAATGCCTGGTCAAATTCTCCTTTATCTTTATAAATCCCTGCTAAGTTTCCATAAATCACTGCCTGCTGTCTGGGCCATTCCATGCGTTGCAATAGTGAATCTGCCTTAGTGTAATATTCTATGGCTTTAGGGTAATTAGAATTCATCATCTCTATGCCGCCCCACTTATCATAGCATAAAATTATACCTCTTTCATAGCCAGCGGATTCTGACAATTCAAAAGCTTGATATATAAAGTCACCTGCTTTTTCCGGATTATTTAAAGAATAGAGTCCGTAAAGCTCAAAGCATGTCTGGATTTTAACCGAATCATCTTGGGTGGTAGCTAGGACATTTTCTAAGCTATCTATTTGGCTAACTGTGCTAAAGCTGAGAACGCATACAAATAGAAGTAAGGAGAGTGTTTTTAAGAGAGCCATGTGGTAAAGGTAAGAATGATCATTTAAGGAATATAGTTTCTGACAGGCGCCTTTACAGAGCCACTGCCTGGCTTATGATTTAGTAGTTTTTAGTTTTTTTCGAAGTCTAGATTTGGCCTTCTTCAATCCCTCCGAAGACACATTCATTACCGCAGCCATATCCGCATTAGATAACTGAAGCCGCTGCATGATCAGAATTTTTTTATCATTAGGACTAAGAGGGTATTCTGCACATAGGGTAGCCAGCCATGGCTGTTCTATTTTTTCATAATCATTTAAAAAATGTTCCCAGCTATTGGCTCCTGTGTACCGTTTTTGAATCCGCTTCATGTCATCTAATTTAAGCGGATGCTCCTGCACTTTAGATTTAAGTCTGTGCAGCATCTCGCTGCGGTCTTTAAAAATCACCATCAAGCTCATAAGGCCCGTCTTGTATAGATTAAGATCTTGGGAGAGAGTAGCTTTCTGGCGAGTTAAATCACTAATGGCTATGCTGGTTTTCCAGTACATCAACCCTATAATGAGCACTAAGCATAGAATGATTATGAAAAAACCTGTATACATCTCTTAACGATTCACATATTTATAGCCATACTCATACATCTGTATAGTTTCATGAATCACATAGTTTCTAAACTCTGCATCTATGTAGAACTTTTCTAACCCCGGAAACTCGCTCATGCTTCTTCCTTGTTCTAGTAAGAGCGCTTTCAGCTCGTTCATACACTCTGAAACGAATTCTGGTGTTACGCTTTCTGGAGCTTCATAAGTATTATAGACCCCAGCTCTTATGTCTTGCTCTTTGCGCACCAGGTCCATAAGTACCAGTTCTTCTTCTGCAGTCATAGCGGAAGCTGTAGGCTGTTGTTCTCCTTTGAGTAAAGCTTTAATAGTTTCTATTTCTGAACGCATAGCATCCAGTTCTTTCTGCTGGCTAGACACCACGCTGGCCAGATCGTTCGAGTTAAGTCCTATAGATACATTCACTCTAGAAATAACTTGTTCAGGATTAGAAGCACTCCATGCTATGCCTATAATATCATTATACTGATCTACATCTATTCTTTCTTTAGAAATCCCTACAGCTATGCCATCATTATTTCCAGAAGGAATTAGGTAATCTCCTATGCTTACCTCACCATATACTTTAATGGGCACTTGGCCCATAAAAGCCACTTTTTCTACAGCCGTAGATTCTCCTTCTAATGGCATATTCCCAAGTACCGCAGGGTTCGTAGACACCACTAAAATTTGACTGGCATCAGAAAGGTCTAGAGTAATTTTTCCGCCCACAATTCCTACCACATCACCAGCAGAAATCAGTTCGTTCGGGTTTATTTTTTCTAGATATTCGGCATAATCTGCGCTTCCTGAGCCATAAGTAACTCCTAAGTTACTATACGCATGATCTATGTACAGACCAGTTTTTATGACTACTAATGCAGCATTTGCTGTAGCCATAGCTATATCAGACCAACTTGGAGGACAGACTATAATAGGAAGTCCAGGGCATACGTTTACTCCTGCTATAGCTGTTCCTAAATTAACCCCAGCAGTAACAGATTCCGCAGCGAAAGTGGCCAACTGAAATAGATGTTCTGGAGAAGATTCAAACTCTGCTACGGTCTGTCCTTCTATTCGCCCAACTATACCACCACCTCCATTAAAAAAAGAAACGAAGTTATTCGCACTTCCCGGTTCGTTTGGATTTACCTTAATAGCTATGCCTTGGCTACTGCCTTCCACTCTCAAGGGATATGCCCCGTAACTGGATTCTCCGCCTTCTTCGAAGCTATCTATCGTAACTTGATTATTGAAGTCTGCTGTGCCATCTACTTGTAGTGAGTTACCTAGAGTGGCCGCATCATCTACTTGCAAAGTTCCTGACAAGTAAGCTGCAGATTGGTTCAGCACACTAAGAGACTGATTCATAACACTTATACCGTTCACAGTAAGTGTTTGGTCTAAAGTTGTTTGACCGCCCACATAGAGATTATCAGAAAGCGTAGTTTCATCTTGAACCTCTAATGTAGATCCCAGTTGGGTGGCATCGGCCACGTTTAATGTGCTATTCAGTGTGCTAGCGCCATCCACGTCTAAGGTCTGCGTTGCAATGATATTTCTATGATATGCATAAGGCACAAAGAGTAAATTTTGGTGGCTCAACTCATCGAATTCAGAACCATTATATGCCAATTCTACTGTTAACCACTTGGCCGTTCCGTTCCAGTTAATTTCATCAAATTCACCTTGGCTATCAGATTCAGTAAATCCCTGACCAATAATTACATTCACCATCCCGAATTCATCTGTGGTAGTGACCTGAGACTCCTTGAATTCTATTTCTTGATTAGAGTTGGTAATGGTAAATCTTAACGTTATTTCAGTGTCTGACAGGTAATTTCCAGAAATATCTGCTCCAGGTATTTCTTGAGGATTCTTATCTATAATCACCGCCTGATATGAAAGTCCATCAGACTGCAGATGCGCTACTGCAGAAACCAGTATGCATGAGATTAAAAAAAGTAATTTTTTCATTTTATGAGTTGTATGAGTTTGACTATCTGTTTGTTCTTCTTATCTGGCAGTACTTGCACTTTTTAATGCTCCAGAGCAGGCCTAGAGATATAGTACTGCTTCTGAGTTTTAGCTCTTCTCCGTCTCCGGATTTTTTAAAAGGACTTCCTGCGCCATAGCAGTAGCTCAGAGAAATAGCCACCTTCTCATCCAGGCAGTAGTTAGCTCTCAAGCCACCACGAAGAAATAAGAAAGGACTATCGAACTGCTCAATTCCTTTTAAAGAAAAAATCTGGTTGTTTATAGTTTGCTGACCGCTAATCATGAACTGCGGACTCACATCTAAAATGGCCGAAAGACGAAAATTAGATGCCTGAAGAAATTCATAAGCAGCAGAAGCACTTAGCCCTAAATACTTCGTGTTCCATCTGTAGTAATTGTCTAATTCAGGATCACTTCCCTCATTGGCATAATTATTAAATACCATAGAGGCATTGAGATAAAATCGTTCGTTTAAAGTCATTCTATACCCCAGCGAGTAATGAAATCCATTCACAGAGTGAAGATTCTCTATTTCATTTCCATCAGAATTCGAATAATCGAACGTAGTTGAAATTCTGCCTACAGATGTACTGATCTGCTGGCTGTAGCTCA
Source organism: Flavobacteriales bacterium (assembly GCA_045104985.1). Taxonomy (GTDB): domain Bacteria; phylum Bacteroidota; class Bacteroidia; order Flavobacteriales_D; family Sanyastnellaceae; genus ASP10-05a. The sequence goes on from JBGCDA010000108.1 coordinate 14,293, forward strand.
TTATACTCATGAGCAGAAGGACTGCTAAGTAGAGGTGTTTTTTCATAGCTTAATTAATTTAGATGTAAAAACCTTGTTTTCAGAGGCTACTTGAAGAATGTAACTGCCTGCAGAAAGATGATTGGTCTCTAGGGTTAGATTAGCACTGTACAATTCTGAGTTTTCCACTTTTAATACTGTTTTCCCTGAGCTCTCTCTGAGAATAACTGTAACTTCATTAAGGTGTTCTTCAGACCAGTCTATGGTAATCAGATCATAAAACGGATTTGGGTAAGTAGAAATGTCAAGTCTAGCTAATTTCACTATGAGTGTAGCACCTAAAGGCGCCTGGATGAATCCTTGTCTGAGTAGTGTATGAGTAGACTCGTTTTTTCCAATTATGGAAGACTGTCCGATGCTCTGCTGAACCACTAACTGATCAGAACCACCACTTAGGTTTACTGAAGCTCCGTTAGAACTGAGCGTTTGTCTAACTAAAAAAGCCTGCTGACCATATAGTTCTGATAAGAGTAGCAAGCTTATCATTATTAAAATTAATTTCAAGTTCATGAGCTGTGTGTTTGTTGACCACAAAATTACTCCCACTACCTACCTCCTGCCCAATTTATAGGGTAGACAAGGGGTGGACATTACTAGGTACAAACAGTGGACAGTAGAATCATTTTTATGTTTATATCATTATTAATCAATTTTTTATAGTAAACATCCTTAAATTATTTAAATTTTCCCCAAAATCATGATGGGACAATGCGCCACTTTTAACACGAAATTCTTTTTATGAAAAATCATGGGAAGAGTAAACCCATTGCAACGCGAAATGTTTAAGTGAGATACTGGACATTTTTAAGATGTTTAAGCCCTCAATTCAGATCAATATTTTTAAACCTCACGGCTCACAAGGGGTTTAAGGTGGACAAAGGGAGGACACCTTATAATTAGAGGGTAAATGGCCACCACAACGTAGAATGAGCGAATAACTTTGGGTAAAAAGCAAACCATGAAATCTCTTTTACTTAGTGTGACATTAGTGTTGAACCTTTCTATTTGGGCACAGATTCCGAATAGCAGCTTCGAAAACTGGTCTACCATAGATCCATATTTTCATCCAGAAACTGAGTTTACTTTTTCCAGCACAAACCAGGGAAGTTTCTATACCACAGGGCTGGCAGGAGCCACAGAAGTTATTGGCAATGATAGTTCTGCCCTGCGATTAGAGAATTTACTCATAGGGGAAGATACATTAGTAAGTTTTGCGATTTTCGGAGAATCATCAGATGCAGGAGGCCTCATTTTTTCAGAGGGAATTTCTTTTACCGAGATCATGCCAGATACGGCTAGAATGCACGTTAAATATAACTTGAGTGAAGCACTTCAAGGAAGTGTGTTTTTTCAATTTTTTTACGAAGATGAGCTGGTTACATTAGGAGCAGCTCAAGATAGCCTCTACGTTTATTCACTTGCTGGAATCCAAGAAGAATGGGATACACTGAACATCGATTTTACTTTATTAGAATTTAGTGCCATTCCAGATGAATGTGTCATTGGTTACAGCTGTGGAGATATTTTCTTAGGAAAAGGCACACCTGGAAGCTTCTTAGAAATAGATAATTTAGAATTGGTGTCTTCTTCAGATACCCTATTAATTTCAGACTTTGACACATGGTCTCCTACAGAAGCACCCTTGGAAATAGATGAATGGACCAGTGTGTTTAACCCAGCCAGCAGTTACATTTTCAGATCAGAAGATAGCAGCTTAGGAAATTACTCTTTAGGATTAATGAATCAAGCCGTAGACACCACCATCATTCAAGCCTCAGTTTTTTTGGCAGAATTAAGCAATTTCGGCATAAATCCTAATCTACCACTACCACAAGGAGCCTTTATGCTGAAATTCAAATACAAATACGAGACCTTAGAACCAGATTCTGCAAGAGTCTCCATTCTGCTCTCTGAAGACAGCATTCCAGAAACCCTAGATATTACTAGAGCTACACAGGTCCTATATGATACCACCGAATGGACTGAAGTATTATTTGAATTCGGAAGCTTATCGGATTCTGCTAATTACTTTGGAATTGAGTTTTTCTCAGGGCCTCAGTTTCCTGGAGAACCAGCAGATAGCTCTGTACTTCTAATTGATCAAGTAGAAATTTTGAGTATAGATAGTTGTGGCTTTAACCCAGAGTTCATGGCTTTAGATACTACATACTGTCCAGAGGAGCTCATTGATTTTTCTGCCACTAATTCCGAATCATACATTTGGTTCATTAAAGAATCAAGTGAAGAATTATACACTTTGGTCTCAGATTCTTCTGAATTCGGCTTATCCTATAGCCAGCCAGGAGATTACAGTTACTTCTTAATAGCTGAACAAGAGGAGTGTTTTCAGAGCTCAGACACTTTAGAATTTTCCGTTACCTCCTTACAAAACCCACTTTTAACCGCTGATGGTCTAGAAACCGTAAGCATGTGCGCTAATTCAAACTTAGAGCTTTCTATATCAAATGCATCTGTTTTTAGCCAATTCATCTGGAACTTAGGTACTGACTCAATAACTTCTACAGATATTGGAAATTTAGTGATTACTGGAATGGAAGGTTTCGCTGGGACCTATACGGTAGAAGCTCAGTCTTCAGTTTGTGCGTTGCAATCTTTAGTTAGCAACCAAGTCAACATCAGCACTTATCCTTTAGACTTGCCAGTGGTGTTTCAAAACGGAAACACACTCAGCGCCCAATCTTTTTCCAGCTACCAGTGGTGGCTTAATGGTCAGGAAATCCCAGGTGCCATTTCACAATTTTATAACCCTCTAGAGGATGGAAGTTATGCTGTTAATGTGGTAGATGAATTTGGGTGTGAGTTTCTCTCTGAAGAGTTTTTATACAGTGCCGTAGGAGTTTCTGAAAATAGGCCCCAGGAATTTAGTGTTTATCCTAATCCAGCTAGAGATGTGATTTACATAGAAGGTTTTAGTACCTCTGAGAAACTAGAAATCATTAATTCTGCTGGACAAAAGGTCTTAGTGTTTCACCATTTTAACCGAGAAAATAATCTGTTAGACATTTCTAAACTAACATCCGGATCTTATGTTCTAAGACTAGGTGTGAATGCAGTTCATCTTCTCATAGAGTAACTACGGCAATACTACATCTTTAAATTTCTGGTAGCTGTCAATTTTGCAACGCAATCAAAACTTCAATGATGAAATACGGTTTTATTCTCTCAAGTAGGCCTGAATAAACCATTAGTTGTAAAGTGGCATATTTTTCCAAATCCAGCCTCAGATTATATTAAGGTGAAATGTAGCAACAGAAAAGACAACATTGAACTTATAAACTCTTTAGGACAGATGATTAAGACCATTTATCTGAACCCAACAGATCTTAATAAAAATCGACACTACCGATCTAAGCTCTTGCTTATACTATTTGAAACTAGGGGCATTATTACAAAAACTTTTTTAAAATCGTAGAGGTGTCAAATGGATATACTTTTAACAGAATCTAATCTTATAGTTTTAGTACTCAACAAATACTCTGATTCCGGGGTTATGCCATTCTCTAAAATCGAGATTAGTAACTTGGAAGCAAATTTTCCCATTTTCTTTCCAGAATCACGTACATGAGAAGTTTGAGGATAAGCTAAGTATGGAAATTCACCATCGCTTATAGAAATTATTGAAAGTTGATCTGGGATAGATCTATTAGCAGCATTCAGGTGGAATAGTGTCTTTGCTAAGAGTTCATCAGACATTGTAAATATGGCTGTAATGTCTAAATTAAACTTTAAAATGCTTGGCAGAACAAAGTCCAAATCTGTACTTTGAGAAAGAGAAAGAACATTTTCATTAATTACTGGAATTCCATGGTCTTTTAATCCTCTAAAATATTCATTCTTTCCTTAGAAATACTAAAGTTCGGATTACCGAAAATGCCTAGAATATTTTTATGCCCATATTCGACTAAGTGAGACACCGCATTATACGAAGCCAATTCACTATCTATTGTCACCGCAGGAAAGATGTCGTTATGAACTGTTTTATCTAATAACACACATTTTACATCAGATTCTACAAGGATTTTAAGATGATCTAAATTTTCAGTTTGTCTACTAAGTGAAATCAACACACCTTCTACGGCCCAGCTTAAACACTGCTTAACCATTTTCTCTTCTGTCTCATACTCATCATTAGTTATAAATGTGATTAATGAATATTTAGAAGAAGATACTACTTCATTAATACCTTTAATCAGGTTAGGAGAAAAGAACATATTGAACTCCGGCAGAATTAAAGCTATCAATCTAGAGTGCTGTTTCCTAAAAAAACGAGCATGAAGATTAGTGGTATAGTTAAATTCCTTGGCCGCCTTTAATACTTTCTGTTTTGTGCCATCACTTATATCTGGGTGGTCAGATAGTGCCCTAGACACAGTCGAAACTGAAATATTTAGAATTCGAGCTAAATCCTTTATTGTAATTCTTCTCATGAATTTTTAGGGCTGAGGAGTAAATGTAATGAAAAGTTATTAACCACAAACTTTACCGCAATCGTTTGCATAAAATTTTGGTTTTTCAGAACTAATTAAATGGTGTACAATTGACACGAAATCCAAAACCAATTAAAATGAATAAACTTTTACTTTCGTTCTTTATGATTCTATTTGCCACCTATTCCATTAGTCAAGGAATGGAAGTAACGGGATCAGTAAAAGATGTCAATGGCGAGGCGCTGATTGGTGCCAATGTCTATGTCAAATCTTCGTCCAATGTGGCTACATCCACTAATGTTGAAGGAATGTACACTTTAAAATTAGAAAATTCAGGTAATGTTACTTTAGTCGCTTCCTATCTTGGATATTCATCACAGACCAAGGAAGTTTCCGCATCAGGAACCGTAGATTTTGTCTTAAATTCAGATGCACTTGGACTTAGCGAAAGTGTAGTAACTGGTGTCGTTAACAGCAAGTCAAAATTAGAATCTAGTGTATCTGTGACTACAATGGACCCGAAGGCCATTCAAGAGTCATCTGCAAGGACAACAGCAGAGCTTTTAAGATCTGTTCCTGGAATTAGGTCTGAGTCTTCCGGAGGTGAAGGAAATACCAATATTACTGCAAGAGGAGTTCCTATTTCTGCTGGAGGTTCTAAATTTTTGCAACTTCAGGAAGATGGACTTCCGATCTTCTTATTCGGAGACATCGCATTTGCTACCTCAGACATTTTCTTAAGAGCAGATGCTAACGTAGGCAGAATAGAAGCCATCAGAGGAGGATCGGCATCTACATTAGCGTCAAACTCCCCTGCAGGTATTGTAAACTTTATTAGTAAAACTGGTTCTGTCGAAGGTGGTAGTATCTCTTCTACATTCGGGTTAGACTACAACTCATACAGAACAGATTTTGAATATGGAGGACCACTAGGGAATGGATTTAATTTTCATGTAGGTGGATTCTTTAGATCTGGAGAAGGCCCTAGATCAGCTGGATATACTGCTAATAATGGCGGTCAAGTAAAAGCCAATCTAACAAAATATTTCGATAAGGGCTATGCCAGAATATACGTCAAGCATCTGAATGATAGAACTGCTGCTTATATGCCCATGCCTGTCCAAGTAACTGGAACTAATGCTAAACCTACTTGGGAATCAGCTCCAAACTTTAGTGCTACGCTAGGCGGTCTGCAGAGCGCATACCTGCAGTCAAATACTGGTTTAGGGCCAGATGGTGGCAGAAGAAGTGTAGATGTTAGAGATGGAATGCGTCCATTGTCAAATTCAATTGGTGCCGAATTTAAGTTTGATTTAGGCGATGGTTGGAAATTTGAAAGTAGATCGAGATTATCGTCTAACTCAGGCAGATTTGTAGCTCCATTTACTGCTGCAGTAGGGGAAACTCCAGAAATGTTAGATGTGATCGGTGGAGCTATTGGAAGAGATCTTTCAAACGCTCTTTTGACTACCGCTCATAATAACGAACCCTTCACAGGAGATTTGGCTCAGGTTATTCATATGTTCGACACAGAGTTAACTAATTTAAACAACTTTGTGAGTGATTCTAAAATCTCAAAACAATTCGATGATTTGACGGTTGATTTAGGATACTTCAGAGGCCAGCAGAACATAAACAAATCTTGGCTTTGGAATTCCTACCTCATGGAAGTTGGTGGAGATGATGCTGCTTTAATTAATATCGCAGATGTATCTTCAGGTATAGACACCGTGGGTGTTTCAGAAAGTGGATTATTCGCCTATGGAGTGCCTGTCTGGGACTGTTGTAATGTTCAATATAATTCAAGCTACAACATCAGTGCTCCTTATGCGGCATTAGGGTTTGATGCCACAGATGATCTCAATATAGACGCTAGCGTGAGATACGATCTTGGTAGAGTACGAGGGGAAGGATACGGTGGAGCCCAAGCTGAAATAGACGTGAATAATGACGGTGTTATTTCTCCAGCAGAAGAAAGTGTAGCTACCATTAATTTAGCGCAGCCTAATCCGGTAAACTACGATTACGACTATCTATCATATTCATTAGGTGCCAACTATAAATTAGGAGAAAATAATGCAGTGTTTGCAAGATACAGTCATGGTGCTTCTGCTAAAGCCGATAGAGCCATTTTCCCGACAGCTTCATACCTTGAAAACAATACTCCAATAGATTTAATTGATCAAGCTGAAATTGGCTATAAGCACAGATTTGAAAAAGGAGGTTTATTCATAACTGCATTTTATGCTCAAACTGACGAGCAAGGTGGATTTGAGGCTACTACACAAGAAATTCTATTTAACAGCTACCAAGCACTAGGTCTAGAGTTAGAAGGGGCTTACTCAAACGGTAATTTCGATTTAAGAGGTGGATTCACATTTACTGATGCTGAAATTACCGAGGAAGGTGGTGTTTCGACAGCTATTTCTAATGAAGAGGCTGCCAATGATCCTAATCTAACGGCTAATAATGTAGGCAACACATCTAGAAGACAGCCTATGCTAATGTACAGCATCATGCCTTCGTACAGATTTAGCAAAGGAGCTATTGGACTATCGGTTATAGGACAAACTGATTCTTATGCTCAAAATAACAATGAACTAGTAATGACAGGTTTTGCTGTGATTAACGGATTTGTTAGATACGATATTAAAGATGGTTTGGCATTCTCGGTAAACGGAAATAACATATTAGATACTATAGGAATAACTGAATCTGAAGAAGGTTCAATAGTAGAAGGTGAAGTCAACTATCTACGCGCAAGATCTGTTACAGGAAGATCCCTAACATGTTCATTAACATACACATTTTAGGTTAAGTTTTATTTTTCATTTTTTAATAGGACAGAGGAAAGGTATTATTAAAACCCTTTCCTCTGTTTTTTGAAATGGCCTAATAATGAGAGAATTTCTGATTAAAAGTTATTATTGGAATTTCAAAATTATACTGTTCAAATAAACACTAAGAAGTAATGCAAAAAAGGAAGCTTAGTTTTTGGCAAATATGGAACATGAATTTTGGGTTCTTCGGAATCCAATTCAGCTTTGGATTACAACAAACCAATATGTCTTCCATATACGGATATTTGGGAGCGGATGAAAGTGAACTTCCAATGCTCTGGTTGGCGGGACCTATTACAGGGTTAATCATTCAACCTATTATCGGAGCTATGAGTGATGGTACTTGGTCTCCAAAATTTGGAAGAAGAAAACCATACTTCTTAGTAGGAGCTCTTCTAGCTAGTGCAGCGCTTATTTTGATGCCTTATTCTCAGACCATTTGGATGGCGGCTAGCTTACTTTGGATTTTAGATGCAGGAAACAATATAGCCATGGAGCCGTACAGAGCTTTTGTAGCAGATAAACTCAATAAAGACCAGCTTTCCGTTGGCTTTCTTATGCAAAGTTTCTTTACTGGTTTAGGAAGTACTTTGGCCAATTTCACTCCTGCGATTCTGATTACTCTTGGGTTTTTAACCTATGGAGATAAAATGGACAATGGCATACCAGTCTATGTTTATTGGGCATTTTTTATTGGGGCATTTGCTTCTATAGCTACTATTCTTTACTCTGTATTCACCACCAGTGAATACCCTCCTACTAAAGAGGAACTAGAAGAGTTAAAACAGGTCAAATCTGAAGGCACTATAATTAGCAGAACTTGGAAAGATATA
>JBGCDA010000109.1:0-4894 GCA_045104985.1 Flavobacteriales bacterium
TGAAAATGGACGAACAAAAGTTCGACAGTGGATTTTTCAAAAGAGAATTTGTAGTGACTACTCAAGAGCAGTATCCACAAGATATTAAGTTTGAACTATTCAAAGAGAAGTGTGAAATGATAGCCAACGTAAACGATGGCGATATGGTAAAAGTTCTTTTTGACATTAGAGGAAACGAGTACAACGGAAAGTATTATAACAACTTAGTAGCTTGGAAAGTAGAAGGAGCTGGGGCTGGAGCACCTTCTGGTGAAATGCCACCTGCACCTATGCCAGCAGCTGCACCTATAGATTTAAGTTCAGACGAAGAAGACGATTTACCATTCTAAGGAATGAGTCTCAGCAGCTTCTCTAATGGGTTTGCCAGAGTGTTTAAACAACTCTTGCCTTCTCCATTTGGCATAGCTGCTAGTCTAACCATATTAGTATTTCTGGTGGCCTTATGTTTCATGAAGCCGCCAGAAATTTCTTTTTTAAGCCATGCGGAAAGCTTGGCTTTTTCATGGCAAGAAGGTTTATTCCAGAGTAATCTGCTCACCTTCGCCTTTCAGATGGCGTTTATGTTGGTCTTAGGTCATGCCTTAGCGCTCACTAAGCCGTTCAGTAAAGCCATCGATTTATTGACCTCCGTTTTTTGTAAGAATACCGCACTGGCAGCCTTTGGAGTAACATTGCTCACTGTTTTGGTGGCCTTGTTTAACTGGGGTTTGGGCTTGATTTTCGGGGCCATCTTCGCTAGAAAAGTAGGAGAATACGCGTTGCAACGCAAGATTCCCCTCAATTATCCATTAATAGGAGCGGCAGGTTATGCAGGCATGATGGTGTGGCACGGAGGGTTTAGCGGAAGCAGCCTTTCTAAGATAGCCGAGCCAGAAGAATTACTGAGCAAAGCCCAAGGGTTAACCGCAGAGAAATTAGCACTGGTTCCAGAGGCCATCACTTATGATGAAACGGTGTTTAGCACCATGAACATCAGTATCAGTTGGGCACTGATCTTAATTCTACCAGCAGTAATGTACTGGCTAGGAAAAAGAAAACCATCAGAAAACACGGTAAGAGATTTAACCCCAGCTGAAGAAACTACCATAGTTTCTAAAGTGTTAGGCGCAGAACGCATAGACCACTTGAGCGTGGTAGGCATAGGCTTTGGGGTGTTACTGTTACTAGTAGCAGCAGTAGTAGCATGGAATGCCGATGGAGGTATAGTTGGCTGCAAATTCATCACCCCTAACTGGATAAATCTGGTGCTGTTTGGCTTGGCGTTAACTTTACATAAAACATTCTCATCCTTCTTAAAAGGAGTAGACCAAGGCATAGGCGGAGCAGCAGGAATACTGGTTCAGTTCCCATTATACTTTGGCATTTTAGGATTAATGACCGACTCAGGATTGGTAGAATCCATCAGTCAGTTTTTTGCGAGTGTGAGTTCACCAGCCACGTACCCTATTTTCACCTTCATCAGTGCAGGCATAGTAAACGTCTTTGTGCCCAGTGGCGGAGGACAATGGGCCATCCAAGGGCCCATCATTATTCAAAGCGCACTAGAAATAGGCGTTCCACTAAACAAAAGTATTCTGGCCATGGCCTACGGAGACCAACTTACCAATATGCTTCAGCCATTTTGGGCGCTGCCACTACTGGGGATTACAGGTTTGAAGGCGAAAGAGATATTGCCTTACACACTGGTGCTGATGCTGGTGGGCGCGGTGGTGTTTATGGTGGGGTTGGTTGTTTTTTAGGTAAGTTGAGTTACATCTTTGATTTTATTATAGAAGAGCATAGATAGCAGGAAACCTTCTTTCTGCATATTCAGGTAGAATATCTTTAAAGTTCCGAACATTATAAGAGAAATCTGACTTTTCAAGTGTGAAAAGTGGTTGAATAGGCTGATTAAAATTTGAGTTATCTAGCATGAGTATGAAATCAAATAACTCATAATGAAGATTTAAGTTTTTATAGCCTTGCTTCCACTTATAGTCAATCACATCATCTCTTACGAAATGTCCATTCTGTTTAGTTCTTATAGCCACACGCTCTTTAGCGATTTCTAAAGTATCTAGACAGTAAAAGTGAAGTTCAAGGAGGTAGCCAAGTGTTTTGGCTTTCTTGGCCCAAACAATAGGGTGGGTGTCAAAATTAGTTTCGTAGCAGAAACTCTTTTTGTTCATGAAGGCCTCATTAATAGAGCTTTCAAACTCGCTTGTTACTTGATTTTTTGAGAATTGTTCTCTGAGTTCGCTGTCTGGTAAGCTTTTATAAACCTCAGAAACTCTTTTGTCATAATCGAAAGGAATAATACTATCTTTTACATAAATCTTTGAATATGTAGATTTACCTGCACCATTGCATCCTGCAACTATTGTTAGTGCGGGTTTTGACACTTTGAGAAAGCTTTCTGAGCGGCAGTTAATTCAAGATCTTTGGCATCCTTAGCATCATTTAGAAAGGGAGCTACCTTAGTGTTGTAAATGAGTTCAGCCTTTCTCTTAGCCTCTTCATACGAAACCCCTGGAGTAATTTCATTTTCTTTTACTAGGCTCATAGGAAATTCTTTTTTTGTTTTAAACTAACGCATCTAGCGCTTAACAAAGATACGATATTCTCAAAATTGGGTTGCATTCATGGCTAACCGAGAACGTTTGTTTCTAGTAGTTTAGTCTTCTCAAACCAACTCACCAACATGCTCCAGCCATTCTGGGCGCTACCACTTCTGGGGATTACTGGCTTGAAAGCGAAAGAGATATTGCCCTACACACTGTTGTTGATGTTGGTGGGAGCTGTGGTGTTTATGGTGGGGTTGGTTGTTTTTTAATGGTGTTTCCTGAAACCTCCTCGGTCTTGAAGTCTTTCAAATGAAGGAAGCTTGAAATATCAGAGTTTCATATTCCATCAAATGAAACAGTTTACATCATAATTTTTCTGTTAGTAGCAGACATAGCATTTACTTTGTGCCATCAAGAAGGAAACTTTAATTTAAAAAATGTTTAAATTTAATCCCCATATTGATACTCTAAATATTCTTCTCTCGTCATTTTAAGATAAGCATCAATCTGAGCTTGAATACTAATATGAATGTGATTATCCCTGATTTTTTCCAAAAGCTCATTAGCTTTTTTTTCTTCACCAAGCAGTTTTAAGTTAAGGGCTCTATCGGTGTAAGCTCCACTTCGCGAAAGTCCAGCATAAACCTCTCCAGTATATGGTTTTTGTAATTCACTATAATAGAATTCGGCAGCTAAATATTGAGCTTTTGCAGCCGCGGTATCACCGTGAAGGTCATAGTAAGCACCAATTGCTGTCGTCATATGAGGGGTGCGAGGTCTTAAAGCCGCCCTAGCCTTCAAGGCTTCAAAAGCTTCTTCTTTTCTGCCTAATCTTGACAAACAAACTTCTTTGTATAGATGAGCTTCATAATAATCTGGTTGTATCACTATTGCTTGATTAAAAAGATCAATAGCATCTTCCATATTCTCATCTGGATAACTAGTCATTATATTACCAGCACTATCAGCAAGAAGAATAGCTCGTGGGTCTAAAATATCCTTCTCATCAATTGGATTACTGCTTCTGTCGCAACCACTAGAAACTAGTAATACCATTATTATTTGCAATATTCTATTCAAGTTTTTAAAGAGATTTAATTTTTAGATTTATATCATAATTCTTGTCGATGATGTCAGTTCTGAGTAAAGGTAAATATTATTTAATAGCGATTCTTCAATTTACTTGAAAGTTTCCAATTCGCTCAATTTTAACATTTTAAACCCCAATCTCAACCTGAAGGTTTCAAGGATAGCATCTATGATTTTAGGAACAAAAAAAGTAGCACTACTCATGGCGAAATAGATAGAATTAAAAGCGTTATTTAGATTCAAGCGCAGCTAGCTAAGAACTGTAGTCTGTGACTTGCCAAATTAGATTAAGAAGTTAAAACTGGTATTTTAAATGACAAACTCAAATTAAAACTTTCCATCTTACATTTACACTAATCCTTCATCCTCACAATTTAACTCATGAGACATATTTTCGCCATTTCTAGTCTGCTTTTATTGGCTTTAACCCTCACCGCCCAATCCCCATCATTCTCCATCTCAGAACTCCCATCCATGCCAGAGCCAGTGGCTAATAATGCAGTGGTTTCAGCTATGTGTGGAGATACGCTCTGTGTCTATAGTTTCTGCGGAATAGATGAAACCAAAACTCCAGCGGGCATTCACTTAAAAGCATGGAGGTATAATACGGTAACGCAGATTTGGAGCCAGTTAACAGATGTGCCAGACGATACGGGAAATGGCAAAATAGCCGCAGGAGCGAGCGTGGTGAACAATAAGATTTATCTAATCGGTGGGTATTACGTAGAAGATGACTTTAGTGAAGAAAGTTCCGATGATGTGCATGTCTTTAACCCAGAGACTAATCAGTGGGAAGAAGATGGTGCTGAAATCCCTGTGCCTATAGATGACCATGTGCAGGCAGTTTGGAATGAAGAACTCATTTATATAGTGACAGGCTGGAGCGATAATGGAAACGTGCCAGATGTTCAGATTTATAACCCAGCAGAAAACACTTGGCTAGAAGGAACTGCCACACCTAACACTGGAGATTATAAGGTATTCGGAGGCTCAGGAGAAATCCTCGGCAATAGAATCATTTACCATGGAGGTGTTAGAAGTGCAGCTCTAGGTTTTTTCCCTACAGATGAGGTTAGAGTTGGGAATATAAATCCTTTAGATCCTACAGATATTCAGTGGGAACTTATGGGCGAATCAGAACAGGGCACGACTTACAGAGCAGCTGCTCTGGCCATTCCAGCCGCTAACTCTGTGTTTTGGATAGGCGGCTCAGCCCTAGGCTATAATTTCAATGGTATAGATTATAACGGCACAGGAGGAGT
>JBGCDA010000110.1:0-15777 GCA_045104985.1 Flavobacteriales bacterium
CCGACCGAAGAGAGGAAATGTCGAAGCCTCCGGTTTGCAGTTGGAAGTTGGAAGTTGGAAGTTGGAAGTTGGAAGTTGGAAGTTGGAAGTTGGAAGTTGGAAGTTGGAAGTTGGAAAATATGTTCAGACTATACCATGCTAATCAACTTATTAATTTCTTAAACACCAATTTATCTATCGGAAACTCTAAATCATCCTCTACTAACTCGGCTAGATTTATCCATCTAAAACTCGGCTTTCCATGTGTGAAGTCAAATGGGAATTGGCTTATTTTGAGTTCTTTTGGTGCCGAAAGTTTAGCGGTGTAATAAACTGAAATAAGCTGATGATCTGAATGAAATGCACTTTTCTGAAAAAAATCCGTGGTATAAAAATGCTCAATATTCTTTAACGACTGGTGCATTTCTTCCATGGCTTCGCGTTTTAACGCGTCTAAAATGCCTTCGCCCCATTCTACACCTCCACCTGGAAATTTAGTGAATTGCCTACCACTATATTCTTCGTCTGCTAAAAGTATTTCTCCTTTGTCATTGGTAATAAGCGCGTATACTCTGAGGTTAAAGGTCATTTTTTGATTTACGATTTACGATTTACGATTTACGATTTTTAAATTTATCATTGATGTAAATCACTTCTAAATTCTATCAGGACTTAATTCTAAACAATCTAAAAGCGCTGAAAACCCTAAAAAATGAAAATTCGATGCTTTTATACGGCACCATTTGGTGCGTTATATCGAGTATTCCCAATAAATCCAGAAAACCCTACTTCAAATTCATCTGCTTAGAATAGGCATCCCATTTATCTAGAAGGGCCTGATAGCCTTCTGGAACATCTGTTTCGAAATGCAGCATTTCTCCAGTTTTAGGATGTTCGAACCCTAGGCTTTTGGCATGAAGTGCCTGACCAGGAATGAGCTGAAAACAATTCATTACGAACTGCTTGTATTTAGTAAATACCGTTCCTTTTAGAATCTTATCTCCACCATATTCTATGTCGTTAAATAACGGATGGCCTATGTGTTTCATATGTATTCTAATCTGGTGGGTCCTTCCAGTTTCCAGCTTGCATTCTACTAAGGTCACATACCCGAAACGCTTAATTACCCTATAATGAGTTACTGCATGTTTCCCAATGTTTGGATCTTCATACACCTCCATCAGCTTTCTGTTTTTCAAGCTTCTAGCCAGGTTCCCTGTCACTGTGCCATCTTCTGAAAGGTCTCCCCAGACTAATGCCCAGTATCTTCTTTCTGTGGTACGGTCGTAAAACTGTTTGGCCAGATGGGCTAATGAATCATCGCTTTTAGCCACTACCATTACTCCAGTAGTGAGTTTATCTAAACGGTGAACAAGTCCAGGTCTACCTGGATTAGATCCTTCTGGCAGTTGGTTGAAATGATGCATTAGTCCGTGCACCATAGTTCCGGTGTAGTTTCCATAACCCGGATGAACTACCATGCCAGCTTCTTTATTTAAAACCAGGCACTCATCGTCTTCATAGAGTATTTCTAGTGGTATATCTTCGGCATAAATTTCTCTATCTCTAATAGGAAAAGGGAGCTCTAGAGTAATGACATCATTCGGACGAATTCTGAAATTAGGCTTGACTGAAACGTCATTTACCTTAACAAAGCCCGCTTTAGCACTAAGTTGGATCCTATTTCTAGAGGTATTTGGGAGTCTATCGCACAGAAACTTATCTACACGTAAAAGCTGCTGTCCAGGGTCTGCTACATACTTGAAATGCTCAAATAGCTCATCTGAATCTTCTGAAGTAAGGTCTGTACTTTCCACTTGGTTTTAATCTTTTATAAATCTAGAAGTGCCTATGTACTGACTTCCATTAAGTACTTGTATGAGATACATACCTGGTTCTAAGAAACTCACATCTATCTGATTTCCGTCTAAGGCTATGGTTCTGATTTGCTTTCCTAATGCATCTGTAACTAATACCGATGTGCCCGTCTCAAATGCAGGAGAACTCAATAGCCCTTGGGTAGGATTAGGATATACTCTGAGAATATTACTTATAGCCTCCTGCTCTGCTACATCTACAAAATCCCACATTAGATCTTTGTTAGTCTGAAATACAGGACGAATCATCAAAGAACCTACTATACCACTTTGTGTCCAAAAATCGTTATTTCCAAGCTTAAAAAAGAGATTTGAAGTATTGGCATCGAAGCTTTTATCAAAGCCTATATTTAACTCAGCAGAAGTGCTTTGAGAAATTCCTACGAAGAATTTTCCAGCTGCTATCCCTACTGGCTCTTCGTATTCATAAAATTCAAACACGTCATTCCCTTCTGAATAATAATCTGGTGTAGAAGAAGTAAAGTTTTCAGCCAGAGGCACTCCAGGCCCATCTGTAGTAGACTCCCAAGCACGTAGGAAGAATAATTCACCATTATTATCTTCAGTAAATGGATTAAAATGAATGAGTAAACCTATTAAACTGTCTGCTACGGCTATATCATATTCTAGAGCTATCTGACTGTTAGCCTGATTTAATGCATAAGCTCCTTCTGCTGATCCATCATCATAGGCATAATAATTATCAAAATGCTGCTCATATCTTAATGTGTCATTAAATAAATTAATGTCTGGAGTGGTACTAGAAAAGTACTTCACGTCAAATGTGGCACAGGTATCTGAAACATCTGTAGGAAAGCTGAAATTCCATGGAAATCCATCATTAAAACTGAATGGTTCCGTGAAAGAATTAAATCCAGGAGCAGCAGGATTTATTCCTTGCTCCTCTGAGAATACTTCAGCGCCATCATATTCTACAGTCATACCAAACTCTACATTTCTATCTTCATCTAAATTTCTAAAACGAATCTCTTCATTGTCCTTCATGTAAGACGCAGGGTCTAGAATGTAATGCTCCCAAGGCATGGAATTGTAATCTTCTAGCATGGTAGTGATGTGCTCGTTAGGAGAAATGTCTACTATGCTAAAATCAGCGTCTACTATATTATCATCTAACCACACATAATCTATATGCCAGTGGTCTACATTTCCACTTAGAGTGGCGTAGTTTCTAAATCTGAACTGAAAATTAGCTTCCAGAAAAAGAGGATTATCTATGTGAATGATCTCTCTCTGAAATGGTGCATTCACTATACCCGGCTGAGACCAAGCGTTTACCCAAAGAGGAGGATTAGAGTTAGGAATAAAAAACTCTAGAACCAATGAATCTTGAGAATCGGCTTCATTCCCAAACCCTCCAGACTGATAGTGAAAGACCAGCTTCACGCTATCCGATGCTGTTTTCCCACTTAAATCTATGGGGCAGGAAGTGAGTGTATCTGCTGGGCCATATGCATTGACGCTGGTAAAATCATAAGGGTAACCGCTCTCATCTAAGCCTTCTAAAGTAGCCACTCCCTGAGAAGGAGGGTCATCTGGAAGACTATTATTTATTCGGGCATAATTATCGGTCCATAGCTGCCACTCTTCTGGAATAGCCGGATCATTGGTAGGCAATGAAAATCTGGAAAAATCATCTATAAATGGCAGTTCTATTCCATTATCTCTGTAATTAATAGCTTCGCGGTCTGGAAAAGATCTTTCTTTTTCATACTGCTCTGCTTGCTCCACAGACATGAATAATTCTTTAGTTATCTCTTGCTGAGACAGGCATTGCAACGCTAAAAAAGCAAATGAGGCAAGTAATAAGATATGCTTCTTAATCATGGATTCTCTGGTTCTGTTAGCCCTTCAGGCTCCGTTAGTTCTTCAACATTAAGTTTAAGCCAAACATTCACCGTGCTCCCTGCTCTAATGCGCTTACCAGAAGTATACTTAGGCATCTGCTTGTACACCTGAGCGGTTAACGTATCTGATTTAGTAAGGATAGAAGAATCATAAAGCGGATAATCTAAATTTAAAGACAGCTCAGATAACTTAGTCTTTACCTCATTCAGACTCATTCCGTAGAGGTTAGGCAGATCTACTTTAGTGGTCTTCTTTTCGCTCACTATGAGTTTTACCTTTTCTCCCATTCCCAGCATATCTCCATCTCTCAGTTCTTTTTCTCCATAATAAGCGCCCAGCACTACATTATCGAACTCGCCTGGCTGATACTTAGTTTCTATTTCGAATCCTTTACTTAAAATCTTTGTTTTGGCTATATCTAGTGGTTCTCCCACCTTGAACCTAACGGGCTTCTGAGGTGGAATAGTGCGATATACTTTCAAATAAATTTCGCGCTCTGATTTTACAAAAGAACTGTCTGAAGGAATCTGGGCGTAAACCTCTCCTGCCTTACCTTTTACGAAAGCGGAGTCTATTAACTTATAAGACAAGTCTGCCTCCTGAAGTTTAGAAATAGCCTCTTTTAAAGTCAGGCCTTCTACCGCTGGCACAGCCACTTTCTCATTATGCTTGGTGTAGAACCGCAGCACTATCCAGGTCACCGCTATTATTAAACAGGCCACTAAAGCGGCCTTTAGTGCAGTTTTTACGAACTCTTTACTGAAGATGTATTTTATCAAACTCAATTTGGATTCTGGTTCAATTAGTTAGCAATAACGGCTAAAGTATTTAGAAATTGAATAGACCACGATTTAAATCGCCTGCATACGCTTTTCTAATGCAGTGTTAAATGTATTTTTAGCTTCATTAATGAACCCAAAGTGATCTCCATCTACATGCATTTTACCTTTAGTAACATGACCTAGAAGTGTACAGTCTACTCCAGCTTCTCCAGTAAAATCTAAGAACTGGTCTTCGTAATCTTCTACTACAGTTACCACTATTCTACCCTGCGCCTCACCGAATAAGAATGCATCCATTCTGACTTCAGAATCAGATACTATATCGAACCCTAAGTTTCTGGGCATACCCATTTCTACAAGGGCGGTGTATAATCCACCATCACTAACATCATGCGCAGCATTTATAAAATTATTCTCTATAAGACCTCTCACACACGCATGAAGTTTCACCTCTTCATCTAAGTTAAAGTAAGGTGCTGGTGAGTGCTTTACCTCGCAGATAGTGGCTAAATACTCACTAGAGCTAATGTCATTTCTAGATTCGCCTAGCATGAAGATTAAATCTCCTTTGTATTTAAAATCCAGACTGGCATGCAGACTCTTATCCTTCATTACTCCTAGCATTCCTATGGTAGGTGTAGGGAACACAGGACTGGCAGAACCATCCTCTTTAGCCGTTTGGTTATAGAAACTCACATTCCCTCCTGTAACTGGTGTTTCTAGTGCTAAACAGGCCTTACTCATTCCTTTTATGGCACCCACAAACTGCCAATACACCTCTGGATTATAAGGATTCCCAAAGTTTAGACAGTTGGTAATAGCAGAAGGCACAGCACCTGTACATGAAATGTTTCTGGCAGCTTCGGCCACAGCTATTTGCGTTCCTATTTCTGGATCATTATTTACATATCTCGCGTTGCAATCTACAGTTAATGCCAATGCCTTATTAGTTCCCTTGATGTTAACCACGCCTGCATCTGAAGGCTTGTTTGTATTCATATTGGCAGTGCCCACCATAGAATCGTACTGTTCCCAAACCCAACGTTTAGAGGCTATATTAGGCAGACCGATCAGTGCTGCAGCTATGCGCTTTAGCTTATCCATATCTGGCTCTTCTACGTCTTCTATTTTGAATTTTTGGTTTTCAGCATAATAAGCTGGCTCCTTATACTCGCGTTCATAAATAGGAGCGCCTCCTCCTAAGACTAACGAGTGCGCAGAAACCTCAGCTACCACTTCTCCTTTCATAGAGAAGGTCACTGTATCTCCTTCTACCACCTCTCCTATTTCTACAGCATGAAGATCCCATTTATCAAAGATATCTTCTACCACTTGTTCTTTTCCTTTATGCACCACTACTAGCATTCTCTCCTGAGACTCGCTCAGTAGGATTTCAAAAGGCTTCATGTCCTCCTGACGTTTAGGCACTAAATCTAGATTGATCTTCATTCCCACCTCACCAGCAGCACTCATTTCTGTAGATGAACAGGTAATACCCGCAGCACCCATATCTTGCATGCCCACTACAGCATCTGTTTGAGCCAGCTCTAAAGAAGCCTCTAGCAATAATTTTTCTTGGAATGGATCCCCTACTTGCACAGAAGGAAGGTCATTGGCAGAATCTGCCGTAATATCTTTAGAGGCAAATGATGCACCCTGAATACCATCCTTTCCAGTAGCAGAACCTACGATATAGACTGGGTTTCCTGGACCAGAAGCCGTAGCTGAAATGATATTATCAGTAGCTAGAATTCCAGCACTCATGGCGTTCACTAGCGGGTTTACTTGGTAAGACTCGTCAAAGAATACCTCTCCACCTACCACAGGAATCCCGAATGAATTTCCGTAATCACCTATTCCCTTTACTACTCCTTCTAACAGCCACTTGGTTTTAGGATTATCTAGCTTCCCGAATCTAAGAGAGTTCAGTTGTGCTATGGGTCTAGCACCCATGGTAAAAATGTCTCTATTAATTCCACCTACTCCCGTAGCCGCCCCTTGGTAAGGCTCTAACGCAGATGGGTGATTATGACTTTCTATTTTAAACGCACAGCCTAAGCCATCTCCGATGTCTACCAATCCAGCATTTTCCTCTCCAGCCTCTACCAGCATGTGAGGCCCTTTTTTAGGCAGTGTTTTTAACCACTTGATAGAATTTTTATAAGAACAGTGCTCACTCCACATTACAGAGTATATACACATTTCAGTGAAATTAGGAGTTCTCCCCATAATTTCTTTAATCATGTCAAACTCTTCAGGTCTTAGCCCCATTTCTTCTGCTTGTTCCAGAGTAGCCTCAGCCACCGATGTAGATACTACGCTCATTTATTCGTGCTTTTTATGCGTTGCAAAGATAGTAGTTCAAATTTCTTAAAAGGACATAGTTTTCCTATGTTTTTAAGGGTGTTTTCAACGATCGGAAATGAGTTTGGGGTTCGGGGTTTGAGGTTCGAGGTTTGAGGTTTGAGGTTTGAGGTTTGGGGTTTGACCATTGACCATTGACCATTCATATATATGGTTGTTGCTAAGCTTGGTTAAAAGTTAGAATGCTCAAAGCTTTGTGCGACTGATACACTTATCAACTTACTTGCACTGAGCGGAACAGAGTGGAGTCGAACGTGTCATCTTATCAACTAATTAGTTGCGGTGGCACATCCTTAAGGAGTGCGAATGCCAGCGGGAAGATGAGGAAGCGGGAAGGCCGCAGATCAAACTCACCGCTTTACCAACTTTTCTGTGAAAGACTCACTTGCATCTATGATCTGAACAAAATACAAACCTGACTCTAACATAGAAAGGTCTAGCTCAAGGCTTTTACTGCGGCTTTCCATGTCAGAATAAACCAGTTTTCCTGATTGTGAGTAAATCTGGACTGATTGGATGCGTGAACCTGATGATTCTATTAAGAGTTTATCGGAAGTAGGGTTTGGATATAGTGAGAAGGATGACGATCTGAATTCTTGCACGGACACAATTACCTGACAGTCTGAAACCTCAAATTCATAGGGATTCTCAAAAAACACATCTCCATGGCTAAAACAGGTCAATTGATAACCGCTAACTTCTGGAGCAAAAGGATTTCCAAAAGGGGCAAATAAACCCAGAGAGCTACCAATTCCTTCTATAAAAAAAGAAGTAGGAAACGAAAGAAATGAGTTTGTAAACTCATATACTTTTCTGTACTCATCTCCAACCAAGGTGGAATCTATACCTGAAACAATATCAAAATCATTTGGGTTTGGGTTATAATAATCAACCAGTGTATCACCTACCTCGATCTGAGAAAAATCATAGAGTAAATACTCTGTACTATCTGAAGGAAATAAAAATGGAAGCACATAATAGAATGCAATATCTGCATCTACAACTATTGAATCTGGCCTGAAGTACACTTTTTTATTTTCATCTTCTCTCAAACCTCCTATGTAATACTCACCAGATGAACCGTAAGGATGATCTATTAGATTCATTTGGATTTTAGAGTAAGTCAAACCAGAAATTAAAGTATCACCACTCATCTTGTACTCCACAGGGAGCCAAGGATTATAGCCAAGAGCTATCCACTGTGTGGCCTCTGTCCATGTGGCACTATCCGTAGGAAAAGGAAAATAATTCTGGGACTTCACCTCTAGGTTAGAAAGGAAAATTAAACATATTATTAATTCTATAACCCTCATAGATCATCTTGTTGTTTGAGCATTTGCACAGGAAGAACCAAAGACCTATACTAAAGAAAGAATAGACAACAACCTGACTAGCAAATTCATTTCATAAAAGTATGAAAAACAAGGAGACAACTCGCGAAATTAAACTACTTAGGTCACCCTTAGCGCGTATCTTACGGCCAAGACTTGCTTTAAACTAACCCTAAAACTCCCGCACCCCATATAAAATCTCCTTCATGCGGCTGCCATTTATTTCTACTGGCTTATAAGCTATACCAAACTTTTCTACAGCTATATCCATATCATTCCTGAGCCTAGCAAACTCTATAGGCAGCGACTCCTGACATAGCTCTTCGTTTTCATAACTAGCCAGAATAATGTCAAATTTCTGGTAATACTTCTTGCCATCGTCTATGAATGCATTGTACTGATTAATGAACTGCACCAGTCGGTCTATGGGGAATTTCAGATTGACCAGCAGTTCACTTTTAATCATTACTCCTTCTTCTAATGCCTCGGCTATGTATTCATCTAGGTGTTCTTCTACACCCTCCCAGTCGTCATTTAGGCGGCACTCACTGAGCTGCCCTTTATAATTTATGCTCTTTGTGTACTCCTTAAATAGCGTTTCTATGTTATGCTTTATATCTTCATTACTGGCCTGTAAATAAGAGGTTTCAAAGTAAATAATGTGTAGATCATTATACATTCTTAGCGTAAAATCTAAAATGCATTCTACCTCAGAGAGGCTTTCTGTTTTTTCTTTTTCAGATAAATCTGAGCCTGAAATATTTATAAGTACCTCAGCAAACGAGGCGAACACGTTTCCTCCCAGCACATCGGGTAATTCCAGATTATTCCCTTTTTTCTTGTGGTCTTTAAGCAGGTCTTTTATGTTAGAGAACTCCTGAAATGAGTTAGGATTCGAGAGCTTATTGATTTCAGAAAATGTACGTGCAGAGGCAAAGTGGTGATCTAAACTCAGTACTTTTTCATACAGGATTTTGACCACCTGTAATCCTTTCACGTACCTCACCTTACAGATTTCGAATTCTTCCTGAAACTCTACTTCTTCCAATTGGGTTCTGAGCAGTTCTTTTTCCATGAGATGCTTCACGGCTTTTCGTTGGCTTTTTTCGCGTTGCAACGCGCTATCAACCAACTTAATCTCTGCGTGAATCTCTTTCTTTTTTAACAAGAATGTAGTTTTGACCTGTAATATTTCTTCGGCCATATTTACCAGCGTTTCCTCTAGAGTGAGAGAGGCGTGCGTAGCACATGAAAATAACAGAAGTAGTACTCCTGACAGTATAAGTTTAAAAGGCATAATTAGAAGGTTTAGGGTAACTTAAATTTCTGGTCAGGTTAGTACTCAACTGGATTTGATAGCTAAAATTGTGTTATTCCGCTCAACTTTTAAGCTGTAATCATAACTTTGACGGTATGAGAATACTATTGCAACGCGTAACTGAAGCCTCTGTGACCATTTCTAAAAGTATAACTGCTCAAATAGAAAAAGGATACTTAGTTTTAGTGGGTATAGAGAATGAAGACACGGAAGAGGACATTAGCTGGCTGGCTAAAAAGATAGTACAGCTGCGTATTTTCTCTGACACAGAAGGAAAAATGAACTTAGATATAAAAGATGTAGATGGAGAGATTTTGGTAGTAAGTCAGTTTACTTTACACGCCAAAACCAAAAAAGGAAACCGCCCGTCTTACATTAAAGCTGCACGGCCCGAAGTAGCTATTCCATTATACGAGACGTTTAAAACAGAGCTGAGTAATATATTAGGAAAAAAAGTTCAGTCAGGTGAGTTTGGCGCAGATATGAAAGTGGCGCTAGTAAACGATGGCCCTGTTACTATTTGGATAGACTCTAAAGAAAAGAGATAAGGGTTTGGGGTTATTCTAAGTTCGGGGTTCGAGGTTCGAGGTTCGGGGTTCGGGGTTCGGGGTTCGGGGTTCGGGGTTCGGGGTTAAAAGAATAAAATCAAAGGTGGCTGAGCCCGACCCATAGGGAGGAAAAGCCGAAGCTACCGCAAGGCACTAAAAATATGACTATAAAAGAAGCACAGAAAAAAACAGACAATTGGATTAAGACTTATGGAGTTCGGTACTTTAATGAGTTGACTAACATGACCATCCTCACTGAAGAGGTGGGCGAGCTAGCTCGGATTATATCCAGACGCTACGGTGAACAGTCAGAAAAGGAGTCTGATAAGAACAAAGACCTAGGAGATGAAATGGCAGATGTGCTTTGGGTACTTATGTGTCTAGCTAACCAAACTGGAATAGACCTTACTGAAGCTCTGGAAAAGAATTTTCAAAAGAAAACCACTCGCGATTCGGAGAGGCATTTTAATAATGACAAGTTGATTTGAGATTCTAGACCTGCAGGCAGGTTTGAAATTAAAAGTCCGAAGACTATACGGCTGCAAGACTTATAAACTTGTCTACTGATCTACTTATGAACTTCTTCCGGGATTTCACACACAGGAATAGGCTGCATCTTGTGCTGATTAATTCTATTTAATCGCTGGTAAAGTGTCATTACTTCTTTCTGTCTTCCCTCTAGGACTTCTAAGTCTTTTTCTAACCTTAGGTATTCCATAGCCCATTCTAACTCTGGGTAACTGGCACCGATCTGATCTTCATCTGAGCGGCCATCATCCCACAGACCATCTGTAGGTGCTGCTTTTACTATGTCTTCTATAACTCCTAGCTCACGCCCTAATGACCACACTTCAGTTTTATAAAGATCTGCTATAGGACTTAAATCTACTCCTCCATCTCCATACTTAGTGTAAAATCCTACACCAAAGTCTTCTACCTTATTTCCAGTGCCTGCCACTAAATATTTATGATGCCCCGCTAAAGTATAAAGCGTAGTCATTCTTAATCTAGCTCTGGCATTGGCCATAGTAAGATGATCCTGTATCTCTTTAGGATAAGTGTCTTCCAAAGCCTTAAATGGCAGAGTAAGGTCTATGACCATGCCTTTTACATTAGAGAAATTCTCTTCTAACCAGGAAATATGTCTGGAGCTCAACTCAAACTGCGTAGCATTCTGGTAAATGGGCATATTTACCCCTATTAAGTCTAAACCCGTTCTAGCACACAAAGTAGAGGTTACCGCTGAATCTATGCCTCCGCTTACTCCTACTACAAAGCCCTTAAGACCAGCATTTTCTGCGTAATCTTTTAGCCACTTAATAATGTATTCTGATACTTTTTGTGCGTTCATTTAAAAAATTAAACCTACTCTTAATTGAATTTGACTGGAAGTGGCTTTGAGATCGAATTTTTTAAATTCGCCATTCTCTACTACTGGTTGATCTTTGTCATCTTTTTCTATGCCATTTCCTTTTAAAACATTGGTAAACCCATTGTTAAATATAATTCCGAAAGAAAGTGCCGTAGAACCACTTAGGGAATAATCAGCCCCAGCCCCTACTATGAGCGAGGCTCTCGCAGGGATTACATCACTTGAAATATCTATGTTCTCATCTAACTCATCCTCCTTAATAGATGCTAAATAACCAGCAGTATTACTTGGATCCTGTTCAAGAAAAAACTTAATTTCATCATCTGCCCTAGCACGTGTTATAAAACCTACACCTAGACCAAACTGCCCCCAGTACGTGAGATATCCTATTTCTTGGGTTCTAAGTTTGAGCGTCAACGGTATTTCCATGTACCTTAATTTATAATTTCTTTGTCTTGAAACTAAATAATCGAACGGATCATTATCTCTAGTCTCATTGTCTAAATAAGTGAGATTACCTCCCATTCCCATGAGATTTATGCCCGTACTAAAAGCATAATTATCAGAGAACATAAAGTCCATATCTAAACCGAAATTCGCTCTTAGAGAAACACCATCACTAACTAGTTCATCAGACCCAGGCGTCATCCAGCTGAAGTTAGGCTCTACTTTAAATCCAAATTTAAATTTTCTAAAATCGTCTGAATCACCCTCGCTTTGAGCATTAATTACTAATGCAAACAATAATGTGCAACTGATTAAAAGTAATTTTTTCATGTGTTCTATATTTCAAGTTCTAAATAAAACTGGGGTTTTAATCTTTTCATTTTGATTTAAAAACACCTCCAGATATGTGAGTTTAAATATGGCTAAAAGAAAGGTGTAATAATTATCTTCGCGCCAATATTTCTAACAAAAAGCGGTTCTATTCAAAAACAAAGCCAAAACTAGCACTTTAAATGAAGATGTATAAACAGTTTTTAGTTTTAATTCTCATAATAACTGTAAGCTCATGCTCTACAGATAGACTAAAAGTAGATGTTTCCCATGTAGATTTAGAGCTGACTCATAAGCGTTTAGACCAGTCTTTTTTACCTATCCAAAAAGAGTCACTTACTCCTCAAGCCGAATTTATTCAAACCGAAATTGGTGGGTTTTCAGCTGTGTTCTTCTCTTACATTCTTCAAGCCAGGAACCTTTCTGATTCTACCTTATTAAGGTTAAGTGAGGAAGACATTTACCCGCTTGTGATGGAAGTGCAACAAGGAATAAATGCTATGGAAAGTGAAATCAATGATCAAGTGCAGCTGTTAGAAACTGGATTCAAACACCTGAAATATCATTTCCCTGAGACTTCTATTCCTGAAGTGGTTTTGATGAATTCTTGGTTTCAATATGGCGTTTTCACCACAGATAGCACCTTGGCGGTAGGTTTAGATTTTTTTATAGAAGATTCAGCGTTGCAACGCTTATACCCGCCCCAGTTTTACGCCTATATGAAAACTGATATGACTCCTGATTACATAGCTACTAATGCCATGTATGGCTGGTTATACAATAAGGTGTTCCCTACTGAGGGTGAAGAAAACACGCTCATAGACCACATGGTGTATAAAGGAAAGGTGCGCTATTTATTAGAAGCTATGTTTCCTGATGTGGAAGAAGCTACCATTATGAATTACACCCAAAAGGAGCTAGACTGGTGTTACAAAAAACAACTGGCAGTGTGGCGTGAGCTTACCAAATTAAGAGAAGACAACACACCTGCTATATATGAGACTAAAAAAACCGAGATAAGTAAATGGGTGGCTCAAGGGCCTTTCACAGCAGCACTTTCTGAGGAGGCTACAGACAGAATGGGAGAATGGATAGGCCTGCAAATGATCAGAGATTACATGCGTGAAAACCCTGAGGTTTCTGTAAATGACATGCTCACAAAGAACTCTAGACAAATTTCAAAATACTACAACCCAAAAAATTAGACTATGGCTGAAGGAATAGTTAAAACTAGCGAGATTAAAATAACCGTAGGGCTAGATGAAAATCATGTGCCTGAAAAAATACACTGGAACGCAAGTGATGGTGGAATTGACGGGCCGTGTAATGCGTTTATGCTCTCTGTCTGGGATGCTAAAGAAGAAAACACCCTACGTATAGATCTCTGGAACAAAGAGATGAAGGTAGATGACATGAAAAAATTCGCTCATCAAACCCTGGCTACCATGGCAGATACTTTTGAGAGAGCCACAGGAGAAAAAGAAGCAGCTAAAATGCTCACTGAGTTTTCTAGAAAATTTGCTGAAGAGCTAAAGCTTATAGGATAGAGCTGCTAGATGCTTTGCTAGATTCTAATATTATTTAATTATAAATTGTGAGTTGTAAATTATAAATTTTTGGATATTTTAAATGGACTAGAATCCATGCTTTGTTTTTAGTTTAAATCACAAAAAACACTCAGGCCAAAGAATCTAGAATTCACAATTTATACTTTACCATTTATAATTAAAAAAATAGTATTAGGATAAGCTAAACCAGCTCATCCACCTCTACTTCAGAGTGTGAATACTTCTTAGAAAGCCCTAGCATTTTATCTTCATACACGGGTGTACTTTTATAGACTACCTGAGAATTAGTCACTACAGAATCAAAATACTCCGTAGAATCTTTATCCAGAGCGCTTGGCATTAAATTACCTGAGAGAATTCCTCCTTTATTTACATGCACCCCAAATTCTATTTGTTCATTCTGAGAAAAATCATACAGATTTATGGTACTTAATAAGGAGTGGTGCTCATTGGCATAATACTTAGAGTGCAGCCTAGGTTCATGACGCAGTTCTACGTTAGGCAGTCCTTTCAAAAAAGCCAAGTCTGCTGAATCAAAGTTTGATAACAGATCAGTATCTCTTTTCCCGAAGACCACCGTTACCTTAAGCTTATCATTAGCCACCTTTTCTTTTAGCACATCTTCAAAACGCGTGTGAAATGAAATGTAAGGAGAAACTATAATGAGTTCTTTCTCCGCCTTAGATATGATTTCTTCTAATGCTGCTAGTACTCTATTTCCTTTTAAAAATTCTGCCATGACTGTATGTTTTATTTATTAGACGGAAATTAGTGTTTTAGTTACTTCTGCCTTGTGACTGTTTTAGATTTTCCTCAAAAAGTAAAATAACTAATGTAACAATGGTTTATAATTATTAAATGCTTGACTAGAAAGCTTTGGGTAATTCCGATAGCAACTTCTCAGGCATTAGGTAGGAAATGACATTGTAATTAAATCCAATGAAAAAGCCACCTAGAAAATTCTAAGTGGCTCTAACTATGATGTTATTTATTCAATCAATTACCTCTGCTCAATCTGAATGAAATGAGAACTTAACCTTTTTTATTCTTGGTCATTCTAATTACAGTTAAATCCAAATGCTCCTAAGAAAGTAGAAAGATCACTAGACCCTACTGCTCCATCGCAATCAAAATCTCCTGAATTTCCTTAGGGAGCACCATAACCGTACACTGCTAAAAAAATCGGAAAGATCGGTAACACCTACACCACCATCACCGTCAAAATCTCCTGGACAGGTCTCAATAACATATCCTGCATCTAAATTAACAAAACAACCACTATTATCTATGGCAGTAAAAGTTATGCAACTTGGAAGAATTGGGTCACTAGCGGGAATAGTTCCACTAGTGAAAGGAATAAAGTTCGCACTATAAGCATAAGGCGAAGCACCTCCCGTGGCAGAAATGATGACGTCTCCATTTGGGGTAAAAGTATAATCTACTTGAACCACTGCAGCATTGATGAATTGTGCAACAGGAGCATTGCAGTACTGAACACCACCGTCTACAATAGGACTAAACTCCACATTATAAGTTCCTGCGGGTAAGCCAAAAGTGCACTGATCTGTGCTAGCACCTCCATCTAAAGAATAGTCAAAAACAGTATTAGGACATATACTACCACCACAAGT
This sequence comes from Flavobacteriales bacterium, assembly GCA_045104985.1. GTDB lineage: Bacteria > Bacteroidota > Bacteroidia > Flavobacteriales_D > Sanyastnellaceae > ASP10-05a. The sequence continues at coordinate 15,414 of JBGCDA010000110.1, forward strand.
AGAAACTGCATAAGAATCATCAGTGAGATAATAGGGCGCTAGAATGCCTAAATTAACTTCGAAAAAGACTGGTGACTGAGAAAAGTTTATATCCAATTCGAAATCGGCATCCAACAAAGATGCCACTACCTCATAGCTTAAGTTAGCTGTTATAAACCCATCAGAATATATTACAGATCCGAATCCAGGGGTCGCACCTATTGGTGGAGTAACTATTAATCCAATTGTTTCTTCAGTAATAATGGTTAGAGTTATATCTAAATTGATTGGGTTAGTACAGAATGATTCATCACAAGGACTAAATTCTACTTTAGTAACAGCAACTTGACTTGAGCCAAAAAAGGAAAATAGAATAAGGGCCGAT